>CAZMRW010000042.1:0-33884 GCA_964568805.1 uncultured Methylococcaceae bacterium
GAACTTCAGCCCCATCATGATCATCCGGGCGACCCAGAAGAAAATGATGTCGAAGCCGGTCACCAGCACACTGGTCGGATAGTGCCGCGCCAGTTCCGGCGTGGACTCCGGCCAGCCCAAGGTCGAAAACGGCCATAACGCCGACGAAAACCAGGTATCGAGCACGTCTTCATCCTGACGCAAAGGATAGTCCGCCGAAAAATGATGTTTTTCACGAATGGCCTGTTCCGAGGTGCCGACATAGGTATTGCCGGCATCGTCATACCAGGCCGGAATCCGGTGTCCCCACCAGATTTGCCGGGAAATGCACCAGTCCTGGATGTTGCGCATCCATTCGAAATAAGTGTTTTTCCAGTTATCGGGAACAAACTTGATGTCGCCCTTTTCGACCGCTTCGATCGCCGGTTGCGCCAGCGGCGCTACTTTTACATACCACTGATCGGTCAAAAACGGTTCGATCACCGCGCCGGTGCGGTCGCCGCGCGGCACCATCAGTTTATGATCGGCGATTTTTTCGAGCAAGCCTTGTGCTTCCAGATCGGCGACGATCTGTTTGCGCGCCTCGAAGCGGTCCAGGCCACGATATTTTTCCGGAATCAGGTCATCGCCGGCGAGACTGGCATTAATGGTCAATATATTGATCAAACCGCCGTGTGGCAAATCCTGAATGATCGCGCTATTCCGATGGCGCGTCCAGACGTCGTAATCGTTAAAATCATGAGCTGGAGTTATCTTGACGCAGCCGGTACCGAATTCGGGATCGACATAGTCGTCGGCGATAATCGGTATCCTGCGGCCTGTCAACGGCAACTCCAGAAATTCGCCAAGCAGATGCTTGTAGCGCTCGTCTCCGGAATGAATCGCCACGGCGGCGTCGCCGAGCAGTGTTTCGGGACGGGTGGTCGCGACGATCAAATGCCCCTGACCATTCGACAGCGGGTAGCGAATGTGCCACATCGAACCATTTTCTTCTTCGGACAAGACTTCCAGATCCGAAACTGCCGTGTGCAGCACGGGATCCCAATTGACCAGACGCTTGCCGCGGTAAATAAGCCCTTCTTCATAGAGCCGGATAAACACTTCCTGCACCGCATCGGACATGCCCTCGTCCATCGTGAACCGCTCCCGGTTCCAGTCCAGCGAGGAGCCCATGCGACGTAGTTGCCGCGTGATCTTGCCGCCGGCTTCTTCCTTCCATTGCCATACTTTATCAATAAACGCGTCGCGGCCGTAATCATGACGAGTCTTGCCTTCGGCGTTGCAGAGGCGTTCGACAACCATCTGCGTGGCGATGCCGGCATGGTCGGTCCCAGCCTGCCATAACGTGCTATATCCCTTCATCCGGTGATAACGGATCAGGGCATCCATGATGGTATCCTGAAACGCATGCCCCATATGCAGACTGCCGGTGACGTTAGGCGGCGGAATCATGATGCAATACGATTCGCCATCGGACTTGGCGGCGAAATAGCCGTTTTCTTCCCAGGTTTGATACCAGCGTTGTTCGATTGAATGAGGGGAGTATGTTTTTTCCATGTATAGTATGTATTCGCTCTAGTTTAGTATTGAATCTCAAATTTTTTTTCTTATTATTCTGTTCGATCAGCCAGAATTTTTATTCGAATCTGATGGAGAATATTTTGTGACAAATATAAGCCATGCAGTTGTGTCAACAAAGTTACTTTTTGCCAGACCTGGTCACCGGACAACAAGCCGCGCTTTTGAAACAAGAGCAAAAGGCCCAGCGTGCCGATAACGTTCACCTCTAAACGTTGTGCTTTCCGCCTTGCCAGCAAATCATCCAGAACGGCAAAATCAGCCGATAATTCTTTAGCCAGAACCATTGCTTCCAACTCCCCTTGATGTAATTGCCCAAGAGCGCCTTGAACGAATGCGGCACCAATATCAGATAGAGAGCATACTTTTATAAAGTTTGGCGCAGCGAAATCACGCAACTCATCAACAACAGCTTGCGGTGCATAGATGTCATCAATGCAATCGGGCAATAAGTGAAGACTGTCGATTTTGCCGAGAAAGATGATAGGACTGGTATTAAGTACAATTTTCACGGCTCAGAGGTTTTCTATCGTGCGCATATCTTCCAAAACGCATTCATCTGCAATGACATAACCTTGTTCAAAATGTTCGGATAAACGGGTTTTAAACGCCTCAAAGTCCAGCCCGGCCATATGCGCTGCACTCGCAAAGCTGATTTTTCTGGCATGGTACAAGCTGGCGGCCAGGAAAAATTCCAGCGCATGACTCCCCAAGGGTTGTAGTATCTCATCGAATTCAGGTTGAAGTTGTACTTGCATGGTGATTCCTGATGACTTGTAATTTAGGTAAATGATCTATAAACGGGTTTTCATTAAGGGGTTGCATAATGTCCTTGTCCCAATAAACAGGTAGATGAATGTCTTCAATGGGCACATAAAATTTGCCCTGTTCGGCCCTTGAAAAATCATATTCTTTTTCCTTTATGCAACCTCTTTGAAATGACCGCCCGTAGCAAACCGATACAAAGTTTTAGGCTCAATATCGACGCTACCCCCATTTAATTCGAGGCATCCCCATTCAGGGTCTATACGGGCCGTATTTAATGCTTCCACTGAAACATGATGGCCGATTAAGTCCTGTAAGTCAGCTTCTTTTACCAATCCATTTTCAAAGGTCAACACAAATCGGTAAGCATCAAGGTGTTCAAAATGTTTCAGTTTCATTAACTTTACTCCAAAGGGGAAATACTGTGAAAATTTTGGGTATCCCACATTTCGATTAATTCATCCTGATGCAGTTCCGCCCATTCCCTACTAAGGCGGCACTTCTTGGGGAGATTTCCCTATAATGATTCCATATTTAGATTATCTCTAGTGATCATGCCAGGCTAATTTTGTGGGTAGTCGGCGTTATTTCTGCCTGCTGATACTGCCGATACCGATCTCTGCCTAGTGCTTTGGTTTCTTCACTATCATTCAGTATTTCCAGAATACGCCCGGCCCGTTCGAAATCAGTGGGGCAGCGCGACGACAGGTTGATTATCGTTTTCCACCAGGATTCGGGCGGATCGAGCGAACCGATCAGGATGACTTTATTCATCTCGGGCACCTGTCCATTATAAGGCTGATGCGGTATGAAACTTCCGGCCCGGAAGGTCCAGAGCAGTTCATCGATGATCCGGGTCTGCTCTTCCGAGTCGGTCAGCACATAACAATAGTGTCCGCTCCGATAGGCTTTTTCTATCAGCTTGCAGGCAAACAGATAACGTTCCTGCATCGATGATGACGCCAGAACATAAAAGCTTATCTCGGGCATTTAGGCAACATGGGCCCGATTCAGCAGATATTGGCATAATAGCGGCACCGGACGGCCCGTAGCGCCCTTGGTAGGGCCGGTGCGCCAGGCGGTGCCGGCTATATCCAGATGCGCCCAACGGAAGTTTTCGGCAAAACGCGACAGGAAACAGGCCGCAGTAATCGTGCCGGCATCCTTCCCCCCGATATTGGCCAGATCGGCGAAATTGGATTTGAGCAGTTCCTGATATTCTTCCCACAGCGGCAAGCGCCAGAGGCTGTCGCTGGCAATTTCGCCGGCGGCGATAAGATCATTGCACAGCAAGTCATCATTGCCGAGCAAGCCGCTGGGCACGCGACCTAACGCGACCAGACAGGCGCCGGTGAGCGTAGCCAGATCGATAACCACGTCGGGGCTGTATCGTTCCGCATAGGTGAGTGTATCGCAAAGGATCAAACGGCCCTCGGCATCGGTGTTCAGCACTTCGATAGTTTTTCCGGACATGCTGGTGACGATATCGCCGGGTTTGTTGGCGTCGCCGTCCGGCAGGTTTTCCGATGCGGGAATCAGGCCGACGATATTCAGAGGCAACCGCATTTGCGCCGCCGCCTGCAAGGTGCCAAGCACCGCCGCGCCGCCGCACATGTCGTATTTCATTTCATCCATGCCCAGGCCAGGCTTTAATGAAATGCCGCCGGCATCGAAAGTCAGACCCTTGCCGATCAGGACGACCGGCTTGCTGTTTTGGTCGCCGCCGGAATATTCAAGCGTGATCAATTTGGCCGGCTGCCGGCTCCCACGCGAAACTGACAATAAAGATCCCATGCCTAAAGCCGTCATATCCTCTTCTTCGAGGACATTAATACTCAAGCTGCTGTATTTTTTACCCAGTTCAATCGCCTGTTCGGCCAGATACGAGGGAGTACAGATATTGCCCGGCAAATCGGCCAGCAGTTTGGTTAAATCAACGCCCGCGGCAATCGCCTGCCCTTGCGTCAGTCCGGTTTGCGCTACGGCAAATTCGCTTTCGGGAACAAATATGGCCGTTTTTTGCAACTTGCTTTCCGTTTCCTTGTCCGATTTCAATTGCGTAAACTGATATACGGCATCGCTGAAAACTTCAACGATTTGCCGGCTTTTCCATTGCCAGTTGCAGTTGATCACGTCGGTTTCTGCAAGACAACAGACCACAGATTTAATCGGCGTCTTTTTAAAACTGTTGACCGCCGCAGCCAGTGCTTTGCGGTAATTTTTAGCCGATAAGGGCTCTTTTTTGCCCAGACCGACCAGCAGGACACGTTCAATCTGACTGTCAGGAACGGCGTTGATCAGTACGGTTTCGCCATTGCTTCCGCTTAAATCGCCCCGGCTGATAATTTTAGTTATAAATCCGTTTGTACTTGTATTGAGAACGGTTGCCGAATGACTCAACTGGCCATCCTGATAAACGCCGACAATAATACAATCACATTGAAGTTTTTCTAATGGCGCACTTTCTATAGAATAGTCCATAACTTTTTATCCGGTTGCTGTGTGTGGAATGAATTTCCTGAATCATCCGCAGTAAGTTGCGGCAAGATAGTTAAACAATTATACAATATTTATTTCGAATTTGATTGGTGAGGGTGGAAGCTTGGAAGCAGATTGGTCTAAGGGCTATAAGATAGGACGGAGGCAATTAATATCTGTCCTCGATAAAATGATAACGGTGGACATCCTGAAGACTCTGATGTCGGTTTGGTCGGTTATTGTGGTTATCATCGTCAGCAGAAAATTTATCAAGGTTCTTGACCAGGCAATTGAAGGCCAGGTATCCAATGAAACCCTAATGAAAATTTTGGGCTTGAAAACCATTGTCGCCAGCGTAGATTTTTTGCCCGCCGCCCTCTTCATGACCATTCTGATGGTACTGGGCCGAATGTACAGAGACCAGGAAATGTCTGCTGTTTCTTCTGCGGGGGGGAGTTCCTGGACCGTTTATCGAGCGGTATTCCTGCTGGTTTTTCCTATCAGCATTCTGGCTGCCGGACTGTCTTTTTATGTTGCGCCCTGGGCGGAAGACAGAATGGGCCAATTAATGTCGCAGGACGAACAGTCCGCCGATATCAGGGGCGTCGCCGAAGGCAAGTTTAGTGAATACAGTCAGGGGGACCTGGTTTTTTATGTTGAAAAAATAACCAAAAACAACACGATGCTAAAGGTTTTCGTGCAACATAAAAAGAAAAAGAATCTCGGCATCATTAATGCGAATTCCGCGCGGTTTGAAAACCTGGCTGACGGGCGCTATGTCATTTTTTATGATGGCGAGCGTATTCAGGGACGACCGGGTGAATTGAATTATGTGATCGAACAATTCGATGAATATGCGGTAAGACTGGAAGAAAAAGAATTGGCGGTTCAATTTAATCGGGCGGCGATGACAACCGTTGCGCTTTGGAAGTCCAAATTTACGCACGATAAGGCGGAGTTGCAACGCCGTTTTTCCATTCCTTTCGGAATTCTTTTGTTATGTTTTCTCGCAGTTCCTCTTGCGCAGATTTCGCCACGAGGGGGTGTCTATGGCAATATGCTGGTAGGCTTCCTGATTTATTTTAGCTATGGCAATCTTATTCGCACCAGTGAGGCCTGGGTGGTCAAAGAAACGATTACGTCCTGGCAAGGCGGATTTGGCGTCAATTTCTTAATGTTGTTAATCGGCCTGACGTTACTGGCAAGATTGTATGGATTTAAGTGGCTGACTATGAAAATCAGGGCAAAGGTGGCAAAGTGAATGTATTAACCGGATATATTGTCAGGGAAATCTTGAAGGGTTCGTTCATTGCCATTATTTTCATACTGACCCTCTTTAATTTGTTTACGTTCAGCGATGAGCTCAAATCGTTGGGCGAAGGCGATTATGGTTTAAAAGAAATTTTTTATTATCTCGCTTTGACATCGCCCCGTGTTTTTTATGAGTTGGTGCCTTCTTCGGCCCTGTTGGGGAGCTTGTTTATCCTGGGAGCCATGGGCAATAATCGTGAACTGATCGCCATGCAGGCTTCGGGTCTTTCTGTTCCCAGAATCATCATCGCGGTGATGGTTGCAGGAGCGATCCTGGTTTTGATATCAATCGGAGTCGGTGAATTTGTCGCACCGTTGACCGAACGGAAGGCGCAACTTATTAAAGTCACCGCAAAACATCAGGATGTATTAAAGCATACCCGCTATGGCATCTGGCTGCGCGAGGGCAAAAAATTTATCAATGTCCGCAAAATAGAAGACGATGGAAAGCTGGCCAATATTAGTATCTATGAACTGGATGACAAACACCGTTTACAGGATATAGTGCATGCCGAACAAGCCCTCTACTTAGGCAATCGGCAATGGAAAATGCTTAATATCAAGACTTCCGAAATTTCGATAGAACAAGTTACTGCGAATTCTCAAACAGAGCAGATACTAAACTCGTCGATTGCGCCGGATATTCTGAAAATTGCCGTCGTCAGCCCGGATAATCTATCGTTAGTCGACCTAGCCCTTTATATCGATTTTTTAAAGGAAAATCATCAAAAATCCCAGGTTTTTGAAATGGCATTTTGGGGCCGGTTGGTTAACCCCTTTATAACTTTCGTGATGCTGCTGGTTTCGGCTCCTTTCGTTATCGGCATCAAACGGGGAGTAAGTGTCGGAGGCCGCATGATGATTGGGGTGGTCATCGGAATGGGCTTTAATATCGTCGACAGAATTGTCAGCCATATGGGATTGATCTACGAACTGAACCCGGCGCTTATCTCGGTTGCTCCAAGTTTAACCGTATTTGCACTGGCTATGTGGGCTTTGAGGAGATCGTTATATTGATTAGGATCAACTGACAATAACTGCTATATTTCTTATCTTATTGATTTCCAAAATCCTTCGCATACCGCATGTTGGATCATTTCAGATCATTATAAGAAATAAAGCGAAAAATTTGAGCCTGGAGATACTCCAATGAATAATGAGTTTAAAATTTCTTTTGAACTGACTGAACAGGCCCTCATAAACTGGCTACACGAACTGTCGGTAGAACACAACGTCGACTCCTGCAAGCACCTGCTTGGCGTCCTGCAAGCATTTAAAACGATTAATATAACCAGGCAGCAGCTCTTTAGTTTTTTAACTCAAATCAGCAGCGAACTGGATAGCATTGTCGAACAACTTGAAAAAACCTATCTGGATGCCGGATTCCCTCTGGAACCAGAAGAACAGATAAAAGCCGATCTTGTCACTCTCATTTATACCAGCCTGGCAGAAAATTGGGCTTCCCTTGGACGAAAATTATTAGAGCGGCACAGTTCGGACAATCGGCTGGAAAAAGCAATGGCCTTTTACCTGTCTTTACAGGCTCTTGGCAAGGCTTTGTTAAATCAGGCGAAGGTTTATATGAAGCCCGACGAAGGTTTTTGGCTCAATTGTTATCAAATTTACAATATGGCTGAAGATGCAGGGCTCTTGGCGATCAAAACAGAGGCTGGAGAACGCACCATTAACTCCACCTTTAAACATATCCTGATATTTGAATTATCGGATACTGGACAATACAGACCAAGGGAAATGAAAGCTATTTATTCGGCGTTAAAAGACATGTTAACCGAGGTCGACATAAAAACAGACTGTAAGGACGATTCAATTCAAAATTTATGTGTCTTTAATCTAAATCAGGATCTGCGGCCTCATGAATTATTGGCTCCACCCCGAAAAATTGACGCTGATGACCGCTTTATTTCGCCGTTGCCAGCCGCGAAGAATCTTCATCAATTTTTACAACAGGAATCCTCCCGGTATTCCGCATTAAAATCGATCAACCACTCATTTTTTCAGCGAGCCATCAAATCACTCGGGCACACGCAAAAAAGAAAATTTAACAGGAAAAAAGAGCATTTCAGTATTACCGGCATTGTCGGCTTTAATCAGGTGGCAAGTTATTTGTACAAATTGAATAACGTCAGTAAGGAGCCATTGAATCAAAAACCGAAACGGGACCCACGATTTGCCGGAAAATGGGAGGCGCCTGATCTCGATCTGGTGCCCATCGGCGAAGAATCGATACAGCAACTGGAAACCCAACTCAAGACAAAAAAATCAGATGATTCCAGTATCTTAAAGATTATAAAAGTTAGCAGGGAACTTTCAAGCAACAGTAAAGTTTGGAATCCGATCGAAATTGAAAAAAATAATCTGGTCGAAACGATTCCTACCGGAGAATTTCAAATCATCGATAGCAGCGCCCAAGGGTTTCTGGGTAGTTGGAAATCCCTGGATATAAAGGTTAGAATCGGCGATATCTTTGCCCTGCCTACTGCAAAAGGCGATAGGGTCGAGGTCGGATTGATTCGAAGAATCATCAGACCCACACGCGAAGACGTTTTTCTCGGCATCGAGATTATCGGCTTTGAGTCAGAAGCAGTTCGCATGTTCAGGCCGGAGCGGAAACAACAAATTTATTCGGCTATTCTGCTTCCCGGAATCCCGGCATTAAAGCAGGCGGACAGTATTATTTACAATACCAGCGATTTTTCTACGGGAGAGTTTGTCAATATTCGGCGCGGAAAAGAAAATCTCTCGTGCCGGCTTAATAAACTGATCAATGCTACTGCCGCCGTCAATCATATGGAATTGTATTTTAATTCCGAAACCCACTGACAATTAATGAGCGCATAGAGGCCGGAAGCTCCGGTTGGCAAAGCAAAGACAAAAAAGTTTTTGACACCATTCAGCATTTCCAAGGAATGAATCTGCAGGTATCAGCCAACCGGCGGATTTAGCGTAATCGCTTTGTTTATCTCGATTGAAATATCTGTTAGCATCACCCAGGTTTCGCACTTAAAACATCCTGCTGACTTACGCCTGATTTCCTAAGTGTTGAAGCGGATTTGAGAAATGGCTGTTTAAATCCTAACAAATATTAGTTTACATAGAATCGCCTCACTATGAATTCTAATTTATCATAATCAATGAGGTCACATTTTCGGGGAATTAATATGGACAAATTAACAGCACTTTCATTAAGCATCGGCGGTCTGGCCGGGGTGGCAACTTTTCTGGCGGTAGGGCCTTTAAGCGGCTTTTTTTTCATTTGGGCGGCGACTATTGCCTGGGCAGCTTATTTTGCCTTGGGTGCTGACGAGGCCGCATTAAAAAATACGATTGTTTGCGGGATTTTCGGCGTGATCATGGCCTGGTTAACCGCGATTCTTCTCACAAACATCCCCCCCACGGCCGTGCTGGGATTTCCGGCTATGGCAGCAATTACCGTTACCGTTGCGGTTGTAGTGATGTGTCTGGGGGCCAGGATTCCTCAGCTTGCAGCCATACCCGCCAGTGTCTTCGGTTATTCGTCAACGTTTGCCTATCTGCTGCAAACTCCGGACAAACTGACTCAGGATACATTACTTAGTGTTTCATTCAGCAATCCATTACTGGTCATTTCGGTTTCATTCGTTATCGGTACCTATTTCGGTAAATGGTCAGCCCAACTGAGTGCAAAATTGACCGATGCAACCGAGTAAAATTGCTGCAAGATCGAAGAATCTCCAATACTAACCGATGATTTTCGAATATTTCTGTTCGGTCTGACAAATTGCCTGATGCGGTGTAACGAAGTCCGGAAACGAAAGCGGCTTTTCCGCAGGACTTCAGTTGCGCTTCATCACGGCTGACTTTGGCTATGCCTGTCTAAATTACTGATCTGCGACGAATCCGTTGGCGCTACACACAACCTCTCCAATTCTTTTGACAAAACCAGATAGGGGAACAGGTTAACCGGTATAATGCTGGCTATGTCCTGATAAACACGCCGGTACCGAGTTATTTTCCACTGTTCCGACAGCAAACCGAAATAGTCCGTACAAGAAGCAATTTGTCTCGAGAGGATGTTCTTGATCAAATGGCCAATCATATTTTTCATGTCTTCTTGCAGGCTAATCGCTACTTTACGTTCCCAGTAATCATGGCCGGTTAAATTGGCCAATCGTTCATAGATCTTGTCCAATTCCAGAAAGGCCGTGATTTCATTGAACAACTTCAAGATGGTGACGAAATCCTCTGCTGTTTCAGAAGACAATGCAATGATGAACGGAAAATCATCCAGACTGGCAAAAAATACCATTGTTTGTGCGAGTTCCACCGGTATCTCTGATTGTAGATAGTCAGCCAGCCGTTCTTTAACCTGGTCATTTTCGATACAATCATGTTCCCTGAAATACTGCTCATAGTCTTTTAAATAACGTATGTAGCAGTTGACAGTCTCCTCATTCGGCCTAATGGACTTGCCATGCAGTAAAGCCCAGCGGCAGAATCCTGCCAGTGTGTTTTCAAGCTGTATCAGCAATTCATATTGTTTTTCCGCGGGAATTTTATTATCCAGAGCATAAATGCTTGCCCGTAACGAATCACCATTCAGTACCCGATCAAAAGTCAGATAACACATCACATGATCGAGTTTATTTGGATTATCGCCATTGATATCGAGGTTTAAAAAGCTGCATCCTGCCTGATTAATGATTTTATTGCTGACAATCGTCGCTTTAATTTCATCGGCGAGAGGATGTCCGGAGAGATGCCCCTTAAACTGTTCAATGATCTGCTCCGGAAAATAGGCCTGTAAATAACAGCCGCAACACTCTTCCTGGAGCCAAGAAGACTGCTCCTGAATCAACTGGGTCAGGAACATTTTACCGGCAGCCATCAACACCGCAAGCTCTGGCCGAGTGAGTGTTTGTCCGGAGCGGGATAGAAGTTCTTTCGCTTGCGGAAATGATTCAACGCTTCTATCGAAACAACCGGCAGCTTCCAGACGTTCAGCCAACTGCAAAAAATCCGCCGGATTTGCCGGGCAACGAAGCTGTTCCAATGATAAACATAGGCTCTGAGCATAATTATCGGCCAATACCAGCCGGCTTACTGCGTCAGTCATACTGATAAAGAGCTGTTGATAGTCGGCAATAATGTTTTTCTTTTGCAAACCGGTCAGCAGGATTTTTAAATTGACTTCATGATCAGACGTATCGACGCCGGCCGAATTATCGATTGCATCGGTATTGATCCTGCCTGCAAGTAAACTGAATTCGATGCGCGCTTTTTGGGTAAAGCCCAAATTGGCGCCTTCACCGACGACCTTGGCGCCCAAATTAACGGCATCCACCCGAACGTTGTCATTCGTTCTATCGCCGACATCTTCATGTTTTTCGGTGCTGGCTTTGACATAAGTACCGATACCGCCCAGCCATAATAACTCCACCGGCGCAGTCAGCAGATAACGGATCAGGGATTCTCCATCCAGTGATTTGTAGCGTATACCTAACCATTTTTTCAACTCGGGAGACATCGGAATATCCTTGGCCGAGCGTAAATAAACACCGCCCCCCTTTGAAATCAGGGTTCGATCATAATCGTTCCAACTGGAACCCGGCAACTCGAACAATCGTTTGCGTTCGTTAAAGGGTCCTTCATGATCGGCCGGATTCGGATCGATAAAAATATGCTGTCCGCTGAAAGCCGCCTTTAACCGTATGGAGCGGGACAACAACATGCCATTTCCAAACACGTCGCCATCCATACTGCCAATACCTACGACAGTGAAGGCTTCATTCTGGATATCCTTGCCCGATTCCCGGAAATGACGTTTTACACATTCCCAGGCGCCGCGCGCGGTTATACCCAATGCTTTATGGTTGTAGCCGCGCGAACCGCCGCTGGCAAACGCATCGCCCAGCCAGAACTGATAGTTCTCGGAAATCGAATTGGCAATATCGGAAAACTGTGCAGTGCCTTTATCGGCCGCAACCACCAGATAAGGATCGGTGTCATCAAAAGCGACGAGATGTTGGGGACGAACGACTTGATCGCCGCTGTAGTTGTCAGTCAAATCAAGCAGTCCTTTGATAAGGACAATATAAGCTTTTTTTCCGGACTCCTTAAACGAGAGGTTCAAACTGTTTCCTTTTACGACAAAACCGCCCTTGGCCCCGGTGGGGATAATCAACGCATTTTTACTGATCTGGGTCTGCATCAAGTCCAGAATTTCAGTTCTGAAATCATCAGGACGATCGGACCAACGAATGCCGCCGCGGGAGACTTTACCGGCGCGAAGGTGAATGCCTTCCATATCGACAGCATGCACGTAAATTTCGTATTGAGGCTTGGGGACGGGCATATCGATAACGCCCAGACTATTGATTTTAAAAGCAATAAAATAGTCCTCCCGGCTACGGCGCATATGAAAATTACAACGCATCGTGGCATCGATGAGGTTAAAAAAGGTGCGCAAAATCCGGTCATCATTAATATCGGAAACCGACGCCATGCTATCCAGCAACTGCAACCGCAATGGAAACAGAGCCTGCTCTTCTCTGATAACCGGATCATCCCAATCGGAATTCGGCCGAAAACGCGCCTCGAAATATCTGAACAGACAAAGCGAGACATCCGGATTATGGATCAAGGCATGATGAATACTGGCTCTGGTTGTATGCAGTTCCAGTTGCAGATAGTAATTCCGGTAGGCCCTGAGAGCATCGACTGCCTGCCATTCCATACCGGTCAGGATGATCAGTTTGTTGAGCGCGTCATTTTCCACCCGTTCATCCATGATCGCCTGGATTGCCTCCAGCATCCGCTTTTTAAATCGAGTGAAAACGACGCCATGGCTTTTCTGTGCTTTTATGGTAAAACTTTTTATATACAGGACTTCACTGTTGACAGTGACAGTAAATTGCACCTGATCCATCACCCTTAAATGCATATTTTCCAGAACCGGTATGTATTCATCGAGAAAACGTTCCTGTTGGCTGTAAAAATGCAAACGGTAATGTTCAACGTTCTGGCACGGATTCAGCAAGCTGACACGTTGACAGTTGGCAACGGCGATCCGCTCGAGTTGCAGCATGTCTTTTAGGGCGTAACGCGGCGATACCAGATTTTGATAGAAATCCGTAAACAGCGGCCGGTATTTTTTCTGCAACTGGCGTCCGGCTTTATTGCCCAATGCCCTATCTGTCAACCGCTGCAGGGACGCCAGCCAGGTTTTAGTAGACATGTCCAAAAGAGTGCCCTGCTGTTTGTTGATAATTCGGTATTATCATGACGATCCATGTAGCAATTTCATTTCAGGTATTTGATGATTTCCAGAATATTGCAGTTTTCCTCCCGCGTATAACGGACCGTATCCATCAAAGTGCGGATCAGGAATAAACCCATGCCCCCTTCTTTCGGATGGTCGAAATCAGGAATGGGCACCGTTTCCAGATCAAAGCCCTGGCCGTGATCATACACCTTGATATTTAATTCATTTTCTGTGATGTAAATGGTAATTCTGACGCTGTCTTTAGGATCGTTGTCTGTGGCATGTCGGATTGCGTTTGCGGTCGCCTCGGTCAACACCAAATTTAGATGGTAAGCCAGAGCTTCGCGATCGCCGGAAAAATCCTCCAGTTCCTTCGCGATATGTTCACCGATACTTCCGATTAAATTCAGATATTTGGTCTGTGTCGGAATGATTACATCTACCTGAATCACTGAATTACACATACACCACCTTTAATTCTCGTTATCAAAAACCTCATTTAAATCAGCGTATATTTCAAAGATTCTGTTTAAACGGGTTAACTCGAACATGGATAAAACCTGCTGCTTGCAGCACGCCAACGCAAGCTTTCCCGACTTGGCCGCCGCATTTTTATGCCCTGATAGCAAAGCGCCCAGGCCGGAACTGTCTATAAAGCGCACCTTTTCCAGCTGAACAACAATATTGACTTCACCCTGCTCTATTAAATGCAGTATAAATTCCTTTAATGCACCGGAATTATGCGCATCAATTCTTTCCTCCTGGATGAAAAGAACACTAAAGCCGTTTATTTTTTCCAGTTTCAAGTTCATCGACATTTCTTATAAGGTAAAGTTTTTCAAAATTGTTAGGCAAACGCCATTGCCAAGCAGCTTTATTATATAGCCGGCCTAGCTTCACCGCGCACTTTTCTTTAACGACATTCAGGCGTTTAAAAAGATCACGTCAACGAACTGGCCCGGATGAGTCATGCCATCAAGATCGATCCATACCATCATACGGATATGCCGCAAAAGATCATGACTATGACCACGTCAATTCCCGATTTATCAAGGATTTGATAATATATTGAAAAATATAATTAATTTATAATTCAATCAAGTCGATTTTTAAATTAGCGCTGCACTGGACTTTCTCGGATCAGCTGATTATCATTCAGTCGACACTGATTGATTATCCACGGTGTTACCGCTTACAACGATAATAAATAATAATGACGAGGAGTGTTTGATGTTAGAAAAAAACCAGATTGCACCCATGTTCAGATCAAGAAACCAAAATAATCAGTTGGTCAGCTTGACAGATTATGCCGGTGAAAAAAATATTGTTTTATATTTTTATCCCAAGGACGATACGCCCGGTTGCACGATAGAAGCAAACGATTTTACCAAGCTTGCCGATGAGTTTGCCAAATTGGATACCGTCGTTATCGGGGTCAGCAAAGACAACTGCGAATGCCATGTCGACTTTATCAAAAAATATGATTTAAAAGTCGAATTACTGGCCGACACTAAAGGCGAACTCTGCGAAAGCTATGGCGTCTGGCGAGAAAGAGAAAAAAATGGCGTTAAAAGCATGGCCATTTTAAGATCCACGTTTATCATCGACAAAGAAGGTTTGCTTGCAGATGTCATGTACGGCGTAACGCCTGAAGGGCATGCCGAAGAGGTCCTGGAAAAAATAAAAAATCTGGGTAAGGTTGACGAACCGATTGAAGAACCGGCATGATTTTACCATCGCAGGTCAAATAGCCGTGCTCTCTATCTCGCCGACTGCCGAGGTAGAGAGTGCAATAGTGTCGATATATGGCGGAAGTCAATGGCCTATCCCATAGATAAAAAACTTGTCATTGCCGTCTCTTCGAGCGCCCTGTTCGATTTGGCGGAATCGGATCTCGTCTTTCGGGAACACGGTCCAAAGGCATATAAAGAATATCAGGAAGACCAGCTCAATGTGGTTCTGCAAAAAGGTGTGGCGTTTCCGTTTATACGCCGTTTTCTGAACATTAACGAGCGCTTTCCGAAACAACAACCGGTGGAAGTGGTGCTCTTGTCAAGAAACTCGGCCACCACTGGCAGGCGTGTGTTTCGTTCGATCCGGCACCATGAATTAACGATATCCAGGGCGGCGTTTACCGAGGGAAAATCGCCTTATGCCTATATTCCGGCCTTCAACGCCTCCCTGTTTCTTTCGGCCAATGAAGAGGATGTTCAAAAAGCCATAGCGGCCGGTTTCCCGGCCGGTACGGTGTTGCCAACCGTAGTGTTCGACGATCCTGATGACATTGAACTGCGGGTCGCTTTCGATTTTGATGGCGTCATCGCCGATGACGAAGCCGAAGCTGTTTACCGTCACGGCCAACTGGAGGGATTTCACCGGCATGAACATGACAAATCCCATATTCCGCACAATCCCGGCCCGTTGGCGAATCTATTCACAAAATTGTCCATTCTGCAAAAACTGGAAGATAGCGCCGTTGAACATGACAGGAATTACCGGCGAGTCCTCAGAACCGCCATCATAACGGCCCGCAATGCGCCTGCTCACGAACGTGTCGTCACCACACTGGAAAGCTGGGGCGTCAGTGCCAATGAAACTTTTTTTCTGGGCGGCATGAAGAAAGACAGAATTCTCTCCGTACTAAAACCGCATATGTTTTTTGACGACCAGAAAAGCCACTTGGAATATAAAGGCGGAGATATACCGATGGTTCATATCCCATTCGGGGTGGCCAACATCAACGCTGGCACTGAGAGTCAGCGCGACCCGGACAAACAACCGGCAACGTAATCGGCTGGTTGACTACAAATTGCTTTATTCATTGTCTGAATAAGGTCAAAAAAATGCAAGACAGATATAATTAAGCTGCTTTAGTGTCACTTTGTAACACTTGTCTTTGCAGCTTATCTGAAAATCCAAATTTATGGCTATTTTTCATTACTAACATCCGGAGCACTATGGGGCCACATTATCTAAGCCGCTTTTTTACGCCCAAATCAGTCGCTCTTGTCGGCGCCTCCGATCGTAAAGAGAGTGTTGGCTATCGCCTGCTGCTTAACATGCAAGAAGCGGGCTTCAAGGGCGGACTTTATCCGGTCAATCCCAAACATCAAATCCTGTCCGGTTTTAAAGTCTATCCCGATCTGAACGCCATCCCCGAAGATCTGGACCTGGTTGTCATCGCCACGCCGGCGCCGACAGTGCCCGTCATTGTCCGCCAATGCGGAGAAAAAGGCGTCAGCTCGATCATCATCATCAGTGCCGGCTTTGGCGAATTAGGCGCCGAAGGTAAACGCCTGCAACAGGAGGTACTGGATATCGCCCATCGTTACAGTATCCGCATCATCGGTCCCAACTGCCTGGGCATTATTCGTCCCAGCGGATATCTGAATGCGACCTTCGGCGACGGTGTGGTGAAAGGCGGCAATCTGGCGCTGTTATCGCAATCGGGAGCCGTGTGCACCGCCATCCTGGACTGGGCCAAATCGAATGATATCGGCTTCTCGACCGTCGTATCAATGGGGGCCGCCGCCGATATCGATTTTGGCGAAGTGCTCGATTACCTGGCGATGGATGCCAAAACCACCGGTATCCTCATGTATGTGGAAGGCATACGCGATGCTCGCCGCTTTTTGAGCGGACTTAAAGCGGCAGCCCGTTTAAAACCGGTTATTCTGATAAAATCCGGCCGTCATGAAGCGGGCAGCAAAGCCGCCATGTCCCACACCGGCGCTCTGGTCGGCGGCGACAATGTCTTCGATGCCGCCATCGAGCGCGCCGGCGTCGTCAGAGTCTACAGCATCGCCGAATTGTTTTCCGCCGCCCGCGTTCTGGCGAATAATTATGTCGTCAAACAGGATCGTCTGGCGATTATCACCAATGCCGGCGGCCCTGGCGTCATGAGCACCGACCGCGCCGAAGATGTCGGGATACAAATGGCCGAATTGAGCCCTGTCAGCATCGACGCGTTAAATCAGGTCTTGCCGCCGCACTGGTCGCACGCCAATCCGGTCGACATCCTGGGCGATGCAACCTCCGAACGTTACCGGCAGGCGCTGGAAATCTGCCTCGCCGATGACCATATCGACGGCGTGCTGGTGATTCTGACGCCTCAGGCGATGACCGATCCGACCGAGACTGCGCGGCTCATTATTGAAGGCGCGAAAACAAGCCAAAAACCCGTTTTAGCCTCATGGACAGGCGGATCCAGAGTGCAGCAAGGCAGGAATCTTTTTGATAGCAGTAAAGTCGCTCACTTTAATACACCCGAAGTCGCGGTCGATGCATTTTCTTTTCTGGCTAAATATAACCGTAACCAGATTCTGTTGAAACAAATACCCTCCCCTACGGATGAACTGGCATCTCCCGACGTCAACGGGGCGCGCTTGATTATCGAACGGGTATTGTCGGAAGGCCGCCAACTGTTAACCACGCAGGAGTCCAAATCGATTCTGGCGGCATTTCACATTCCGGTCACGCAAACCATCAAGGTGTCCACTGCCAAGGACGCCATGATTGCCGCCGAATCCCTGGGCTTTCCGGTGGTTTTGAAAGTCAATATGGCCGAATTCAGCCATAAATCCGATATCGGCGGGGTCAGACTCAATATCTTCAGCGTTCACGATATCTCCAAATATTTTGCCGAAATGGAAGCTGATATAAAACGGAAACATCCGGAAATTAACGAAGTCGGCATGACAGTCGAGCCGATGTACCGTTCGCCCAGCGGCCGAGAGATCATGATCGGCGTCGTCAGAGACCCCGTGTTCGGCCCGGCCATCAGCTTCGGACTGGGCGGGACCCTGGTGGAAATACTGCAGGATAAGGCCGTTGCCCTGCCCCCGCTCAACGCCTACATGATCGAACAGATCATTGCCAAATCCAGAGCGGCAAAATATCTGGCGGCTTTCCGTCAGTTACCTCCGGCCAACAAGAAAGCCCTGGTTGATGTGCTGCTCAATATCTCGAGCATGGTCAGCGAATTGCCGGAGATTCTTGAACTCGATATCAATCCCCTGATTGTCGATGAACACGGCGTCATGGCGGTTGACGCCCGCATCCAGGCGCAGCTATCGCCTCAGCTCATGCCTTACGCCCACATGGCGATTCACCCCTATCCCCATGAATTAACCGAGCATTATCAATTATCAAGCGGCGACAGTATAACCATCCGGCCGATTCGCCCCGAAGATGCCGACTTGGAAAAGGATTTTGTGCATCGTTTATCCGAACGCACTAAATATTTCCGTTTCATGCAATCGCTGCAGGAATTAACGCCGGAAATGATCGTCCGCTTCACCCAGATCGATTACGATCGTGAAATGGCTTTCATTGCCGTATCCGAAAATAACACGACGCCCAAAGAATTCGGCGTGGGCCGTTATATCATGAACCCTGACGGGCATTCAGTAGAGTTCGCCCTGGTCGTCTCCGATGATTGCCAGGGCTTGGGCGTCGGCACCCGGCTGATGAAAACCCTGATGCGGACCGCCAAATACAAAGGCGTTTCGTTTTTTGAAGGCGAAGTGCTGACCATCAACAAACCCATGCTCTCGTTCGTTAAAAAACTCGGCTTCAGCATCGAAGCGATCGCCGGCGATAATGAAGTCGTGAGGGTAGTCAAGGATTTGCGGCAGTAGGTCATGCCGGAGTATAAAACGCCCCATTGCGTAACCCAACCCGTTGATAAATGCTCGACGGTTTATTCATGAGTTTCGGTCAAAATATTTGGTCTTTTGTTCAACTTTGAAGACCATTTATGCCACCTGATATTTCGGTTATGGACAAGCATCACGATTTCACCCACGGCAAGTCGCACCCCAGACGGATATATTAGTCGGAAGAAAATAATGACAATTAATCAGCATCGTAAAACAGCTAAAAGTGAAAGTCTCAATGGTTGAATAGTGCACCATAGGCTAATCGTTCGGCTTCATTTCTTGTAAAACCACCACAAAACTCAAGTATCCCAGCTCGTTCTTGAAATCGTTCCCGTTCATCTTCTGAAAGGTTATTAAAAGCCACCTCGTTATCCTTCATCAGAATTGATGTTTCATGGTGTTCATATGAATTTTTAACCGGGAACCTATCTTTAATAATTATGTACTTATCGTCATAAAGATGTTCGATAAATCCTTCGCGCTCTAAATGTTTGGTAAATTTCCAAATGGCGCTATAAAGATTAAAGTCTTGCAACTTATTTAAAACCGTTGGCTCAACAAATTCTTTTTTTGACCAAAGTGCCAATGCGAATCGATTTAAGGGAACATTGTTTTGACTCCATTGATACATTCGATTAATAGAGATGGGGTATGGATTATCATATTTTTGAAATTTTTTATAAATAAATGTTGAAAACAAACCTGCTTGCCATGCTCTTCGATCGCAGGCAAATATATCCTCGCCTTTTACAGAATGATGGAGAAAATCTGGTAAGGTTTGAGGTGAAATACCCATATTGGTTGACGCCCGTTTCCAAATGGGTAACCATGGAAATGACTGAACATATTTTGAGCGTTGACTATTGATGTCTTTGAGGTGTCTTTCCAGCAAGCGCACAGAAGGCTGAGCAGATTGTCGCTCCATTTCTAATTTTTTTTGTTTGAGCCGGTGAAACTCATTTTCTTGTCGCTGACGTTCTTGTTCTTTCTGGTAAATTTGTTCAAGCTCGATTTGCAATTCTGTTTCAAGTTTTGATCTAACCTCCGACCTAACCTTTTCTGTCTCACGATGAAAAAGCCAGACTTTATGATCTATAGAATCGACAACAACTGAACGGATAGACTCTAAATCGGCATCTCTATCAATATCTGAAAGATCAATTTCAATACTTGAAATTTTAAGATTATGTATTTTGTTTTCCTTGCGCTGATCGACAAAATGAGTGACCCCAATTTCAATAATCAGGGGTTTTCCATCAATAGTCGCGATCACATCCGGAATAATGTTGTTTAATGATTTTTCCAAAACAACATCTTCAATAAGTACAACATGTGCCTCGCAGACAATAGCCGAACCTGATTTAGTTATCGATTGGCCACATATTTCACCGTAAACCTGTTCGTGAATGGTCAATTCCGGTAAAGATAGTTGGGCAGATTTTTCTAATATTTTTTTGGCAGCTAAATGCAATGCTGTTTCGATAGCATATTCACATTGTTCAGCTTGGTAATGAGCAAAATGATGGGCGTTTTTGGGACCTTTTTTTGCTTCAAGTCTAGCTTGACAGACGGCACAGTAACATCCGCAAGCTAAGCCCGATGGTACTTCACTGATATGGACCAGTTCATTATTTCTCAATCCGAACGGTAATTTGACCTGATTTCTACTACTATTGTTTTTCATATTGACCTCACAAAAAAATTGTTTGTTGAGGTCAGAATAGGCTCGGCAGTTAGCCGAAAACAGGGGACTTAAGGGGTGATTACGGGGTAAATCAATGGATACAGCAGTACAAATTAAGAGTCCAGAAATAGAACGATTGGTGAAATCAGCAAATTTGATACGGGATTTTTATCAGGAAATCAGCAAGTTAAAAGACCCTAAAAGAAACAACTTGCCTATAACACTATTAAGGGCTTTAGCTGCATTAACGCTAGAACGTGCCGAAAGTGGATTGGAATTAGAAGATATACGGTTTAACCCAAAAGAAATACGGGAAAAGATATTTGAGATTGGATTTTCAAAAAAAACTAAACAAGATGATTCTGAGTGGGTTCGAGCTAATTGGCATAAATTAGAAGAGGAAATCGAAAATAGGAAGAGCCATCTTCAGGATTTTTCGAAACAGCAAAATATCGAATTCTACCCATGGATCGGCAAAGAGGAATCAACAGGTGGCAAAGGTAATTTTTCGTACTATCACTTAATCGCCAGACCATTTAATGAGCAAGAAAAAACAGAATCCAAACAGTATCCCTGTCCCGAAGGAGGAGTACATTACGTGCAAGAATCTTTAGCTAATATTCCTCGTTGGGCTCGATGGATTAATGGCTTTACTTTGCTGAGTTGGCGAAAATACGCGTACCTATTGCCCGGATTAGTTTTCATATTATTCATTTTGACTTCCATTGGTTTGGTGTTGCTGTCTGGACTATTCACTGTAATATCGACTGTTAAATGGCTGACTTCACTAATTGTTTCGCTATGGTTGGGTTGGTTAGTATTATCATCACCGTTATACCGAGTGACGTGGAATAGAATCGTTATGGCTCCTGATTGGATGACTCCTCTAAAAGAAACAAATGTTCAATTGGAATTAAAAAGAATCGGTACTGATCCAAAAACAGGCAATACAATTCGAGAGTTGCGCCTGATGGTTTATTCGGCAAAATGTCCGATTTGTGATGGACGTGTCGAGGTTGGAGGGGGTGGCATTCAGTTTCCTTTTCGTTTGGTTGGGCGGTGTATTGAATCACCGAAGGAACATGTTTTTTCGTTTGATCATATCACCCGAACTGGTAGCCCTCTAATCAAATAAATAGTCGATTATTTGGTAATATCCTTTCATAAGAAAATCACGAATCAATTTCCTCACTTTTATACGGTGTGATCTCTTTATGACAGCGAGTAGCCCGGATGTAGCTTGCGGAATCCGGGATTTCGTGGCGCCGATCTTAACAAACACAGCGACTAATGGAACAAACCCGGACAGTTGACAAACTGGCAGCACGGTGTTAACGTCAAGAGCGTGAAAATGGCGCTTAAAACCGTCCAATTTCCGTTAGACATGTCGGTATTAAATAAACTAGCTGTAAAAGGACGATTATATGAAAATGCACAGCCTCAATCGACTTTTCTCCGCCAAGATGGTGTTTTTGGCGGCGTTTTTTGCTTTCACCTGTATTTTTCCATGGGCACGGGCTTCTGACCATGCCGACCCCGTTCCTCCCATAAAATTAAAAGGTTTGGATGACGGGCTGATTGGCCTCAATGGTCTGTATGCATTCGCCGACGGCGACCGTCTGGTCGTGATGATCAACGTGGGCAGAGCGCTTATCGATGTCCCGGACGACGTCGCTGCAGGAATGAAGGACACGATTTACAAGGTCAATTTCGACACCCACACGCCGGCGACTTTCGACGATCCGACTCAGCTTCAACGGTTTGGCGGCAGCATAGCGCCAGAAGCCTGGCCGAACATCGCACCGGACGCGTCGATTACTTTCCGCATCAAAAAAGACCCCAAGGGTGGGGTGAGCACGAGCCGGATCGATTTCCAGTCGGAACCCGTGGTCACCGGTTTAAGCAATCCGGGCAGCATCCAATACCAGGCGGGGCTGTTCGACGACCCGTTCATCTTTCCCGCGTTCAACAACAAAAACACCGTCGCGATGATTGCCAGCATTCCGCTTTCCTCGTTTGCGGACAAGCCGAGGAATTTCGTGATGTGGGCGACGGCGCACAGAAGCAACGGCACCCAGTTCGATCACGTAGGCCGCGCCGGCCGGACCCAACAACCCAGACTGGATATCCTGAATACCTTGCCGCCCAGCAAGCACGTCCCGGCGATCGTCGAAGAGCGCAACAAAAACATGATGGAGCAATCGCTGTTGAAGTCCGTATTGAACAAACAGGTCAAAGATTTCATCAATCGCGAGCTGTCCACACGCATTCAGCAAATCTTTCAGATTCGCCATTATGACAGCGACATTCCCGACGTGATGATTTTGAACCTGGACCGGCCCATAGGCTATCCGAACGGCAACGTGCCGGGCGACGACGTGGTCAGAAACACCTGTATCGAGGGCCTTGGCGAATGCCAATTGTGGGAGATCGCCAGCTTCGCCGATCCCTGCCAACCGCGCCGGGCCTACCCGGACAAGCCGCTGTCGAATTCGATGCCTTACCTCGGCGAACCTTGGAGCAAGCAGATTTCGATGGATGAGATTCAACAACAATGTCAACTGGAGCGCGACAAATTTAACGAAATCGTGGTGCCGGGCTCCCGATTACAGCTAAAACCGCTGGTTAAGTAGACGGGCGATTTATTGCTGTTGCGCAACCTATCATAGCCAAAGCGGCATCGTGCGGGGTTTTCTTCCTTGACCGGAAGATAGCCCTGCCGTCAATTGGCCGAATTCACATCAGACGCGATCCGCATAACACCACTTAACATGCGCTCGTTTGCAAACTTGTCCTTGCTCATTGCCAGTCTCTTCGCGCCGAAGGGGGGCGCCGCACACGAATACTGGCTCGCTCCCTCGTCTTACAACACCCCCGTCGGGCAAACGCTCGCGGTGCAAGCTTATGTCGGCTCCGATTTCAAAGGGGAAATTAGGCCCTTTGCGACGACCCGCACCGTCCGTCTGGAGGTTCAGGCCAAAAACCGCAAGGACGTCAAATCCAAGGCCATCAACGGCGATCTGGACCTCGCGCACTTGACCGTGGAAGACGAGGGCGGCATCGTCGTGGCCTTCGAGACAAATTTTGTGCCCGTGGAACTGCCGCCCGACAAATTCGACGAATACCTGCGCAAAGAAGGGCTGGAAGGCCCGCTGAAAGCGCGGGAAGCCCTAGGTACCGCCGCCGGGCCGGGCCGCGAGCGCTATTTGCGCTGCGCAAAAACGTGGATCGCGGGCAGCGACGGCTCGCGCCTCCAGAAACCGTTCGGGATGCCGCTGGAAATCATTCCCCGAAGCGACCCGCTGGCATCCGGCGAGCTAACAGTGCTGGTGCTTTACAATGCGCAGCCGATCGAAGACATCTTGGTGAAAGCCTGGAACCAGCCGCTGGCCAACGGCGGACTTCCGAGAGACCAGATGGCTCGGGATCCCGTTCAGCCGGTCGCCCAGGCGCGCACCGGCAAGGACGGCGTCGCAGTGTTGCAGATCGACGGGCAGGGCGAATGGCTGCTCAGTGCCGTCCATATGCAGCCGAGCGCGGACAAACAAGCGGCGGACTGGGAAAGCCGCTGGGCTTCGTTGACGTTTGCGCGAGTGCCTAAAAAATGAAAGCCGGCCATATTCTTTTTTATGTCCGGATCGCGCTGGCCATTTTCGGCTTGGGAGTCTCCCAAGTCTTCGCTCATTCCGAGCCGTACAGCCACCTCGACATTCGCCTGGAGCCGGACCGCGTCCACGGCAAAGTGTTGGCCCACATGGTCGATCTCGCCCACGAAGGCGGGCTCGAAAAACCCGAACGCCTGCTTGACCCGGCCTTCGCCGAGCAGAATCTGGCCATCCTGCACAAAGTGCTCGACTCTCACGTGCTGGTTAAAATCAACGGCGAGCCGATGCATTTTCAATGGCAATCCTTCCAAATCGTCGCCAACCGGCGCTCCCTGTCCTTCGACTGGGCCGTGCCGCTTTCTAGGCCCGCCGGCAAAGTCGAGGTTTTAAGTCCGCTATTTCCTTATGATCCTCCGCACGAGACCTACCTTAACATTTATGAAAACGGCGAGATTCGGCATCAGAACCTGCTCGATAAAACCAACCGCAACGCCACCTATTACAGCGGCAGCATCCAGGGCAAGATTGAAGTCGCACGCGAGTTTATCGCGCAAGGGATCCACCATATTTTTATCGGCCCGGATCATATCCTGTTCATCATCGGCTTGCTGCTGCCAGGCGGTAGCCTCCTGCGGCTGCTGAAAATCATTACCGCATTTACCGCTGCCCACAGCGTGACCCTGGCGCTGGCCACGCTGAAACTGGTCAATATTTCACCGGCGCTCGTGGAGCCGGCCATCGCGCTGAGTATCGTCCTGGTCGGAGTGGAAACCCTGTACGCTAAGCTGCGCAGCAGCCGCGACCACCGCGTCGCCTTGGCCTTCGCCTTCGGGCTGATCCACGGCTTTGGCTTCGCCGGCGTGCTGGCCGATTTCGGCCTGCCCGAAGGCGCCCTGGGTTTATCCCTGGCCTCGTTCAACGTCGGCGTGGAAATCGGACAAGCCTGCATTGTTTTCATCGTAACCCCCGCCCTGATGGCCCTCGCCGCCCGCAATGCGATATATGCCCGGCGAACGGTCTATCTCGGCATCCTCGCCACCATTGCCACAGGCGGATTTTGGTTTGTGCAAAGGGTGATGGCGGTTTGAAACAGGGGGATTACCAAGCCAGGCAGCGAGCCATTGCAATTCAACGAATCGACATCGACTCGGTGCCTGGAAAAGGGGGAAAATTCTTTTCAAGAATCAGGGTCGAATGGAAACCAGGTTATATTGACATTTACTTTGTCCAAATTCCTTAGGCGGGACGGGGTTTGCAAACCCGTCCCGAACGTTTCAACCCTACGCCAAATTAGACCAAAACATGGGAGCGGGTTGAATACCCCCCACCCAGGGAGTCGCTTCTACAGATTATGCCGTCCGCGTTGATCACCCTGATTACGCAAATCGTCAGTCATCGTCATCCTCTTCGATTTCCAGGCGGCCACCGATATGACACATCAAACAATTCACCATTTTGCCCGGTCGATGCGCACCCTCCCCTTCTTCCATCAGATGTCTGACGATCGGATTGTCGAGCAAAAAGGAGTGTGATTTATTATCGCCATTGAAATCGTGACACGCCGTGCAGGAATGAGTGCGGGTGGCGCGGAATATGAATTCTCCATGCGGATTGATCATCGCGCCGACGGTTATTTGCGCTAACGCGCCGCGATGCTCGGTGTGGCATCCGGTACATGATGTTCTCTCGTGTATCGTTTTCCGATGAAATTCGGATACATCGGGTTTTGATCCGGCTGCAAAGCGTTTTTCATCATGGCATGAGACACATTTGTCTGTTGTAGCCCCTTTAAAGGGCTGATGACAGTCGCCGCAGGCTGAAATGTCCGCATGGAACCGGCTTAAATCGCCGGGTGCCCAAAGCACTCCCGGATATGTCAATGACCCCCAAACCAGCCAGGCAAGCAGAAGAGTGATGGATATTATTACTGTTGGAACGGTACCACGAGGCAGGGGCAAAAAACGCATTTACCATCCCCCAAAATACATGGCGCCGGCGATGTGGGCTATCACCAGCATTAAAAATATCGCCACCATGGGCGTATGGATAATCTGCCAAATCCTGAAGGTCTCCTCGGCCGAAGCTAAATCATAAATCCGATCTTCGGCATCCTCTTGGGAAAGTCCCTGGCGGAGCAGTTCGCTGCGCCTTGAATTCAATAAACCAAGCGCCTTTCGATGAACCGCCACGCCAATCAACCCACTCACCACGACAGCCCCCATTGCCAATAACGCGAGTATGGGAACCAGGGCATGAAAATGCGGACCGGCGTGAATCAAAATCAACACCGGCCCGGCAATACCAGCCGCTTGATGAACCCGAAACCAGCCTCTTGGCCAGCCTGCCTTTCGGCCATAATGCTTTTTTACCGAGTAACCGAACACGGTCAGAATGACAGCAAAACCAATCCATCCGGCCAAATGTCCTCTTTGGGTATGACCAAAGTGCGAACCGTATTGGTGGCTGAGAAGCACTTCGATCAAGAGACCAGCCGCTATGGCGACCACGACACAACCTATCACGATAAGAAATCGTTTGGTAAGTGTGGTCATATTTTCTTCTTTTGCTGCTCGGTAGAAAAACCAACGGTTTTGTTTAAGTAGAAAATGTCATTATCTCAATAAACACGATGGCAGTGCAGTCTAACGTTCGCCATGACCGATGCTCCGGGGTTAACCGGAGGGAACCTCAAAGGCGGCCGTATTCATTTCGCCATATCGACCATCTGGATGGTCTTTGCCTCGACCTCTTTGGCAACTTGGACTAACGCTGCATCCTGGGATAGCGCCGAAAGCATTTGCACCGGCTTAATGAGGCCGATCTTCGTTTTACCTTTCTCGGTAAAGACCGAAATACGGCACGGCAGCGCCATGTTCAGGCGCATATCAGTCGACAAAACTTTTGCCGCCTGTCCCGGATTACAGACTTCAAAGACCCTGCACTCTTCATCAAATGCAATGCCTTTGCTGCGAAGCGAGGCACCCAGGTCGTGGATATGCAGCACCCCGAAGCCATGATGCTTAACCGCCGCTTCAAGATCGGTCGATGCTTGGCTGAATGATTTATCGGTTTCAACAATGTAATACATGGAATCACCTCGCTCAGTGTGGTTGCCTTCAATTTCCATAGCTCTTGTTTCAGCGTTAAATGGTGAGGATTTATCCGATTTGGCAAACCCTGCCCCGGATATCTGATAAAAAACGGTTTTCTTTCAAATTATTTTCGTTCATCCCTAATATACATCACGGAGTTATTTTTCCGCATTTCTATTTTGAATAAATCGCTGACCCGGATGATCTCGCTCAGTTTTTTATATCCGTAATTCACCGGTGAAAACGACGTATTGTTTGAAATATATTGTCCTACCTGCCCCAAATGCGCCCATCCGTCATCCTCTATGGTTTGTTCGACTGCCGTTCGCAATAATTTAACCAGCCAGGAATCCTGCCTCAATTCGTTGCGGGATAATTTTCTACCGCCCAGGTTACTCGTTTCGGTTTTTTCCTCTTCGCCCGATGACTCCTCTTCAATCAGATTTTCAGTGAAAATAAATTGAGAGCACGCCTTGATAAAGGGCAACGGCGTTTTTTTCTCGCCGAAACCGTAAACTTTGAGACCGTTGGTTAAAATTCTCATCACCAGAGGCGTGAAATCGCTGTCGCTCGTCATCAATGCAAATGCATCCAATTCATGGCTATAGAGCAAATCCATGGCATCGATAATCATCGCCGCATCGGTGGCATTTTTACCGGATGTATAGGCAAACTGTTGAACAGGGACAATGGCAAACGGATGCAGCTTTTCTTCCCAGCCTTGTAGATTAGGGCTTTTCCAATTTCCGTAAGCTTTGCGAATGTTTACAACACCATATTTCGCAAGTTCATTTAAGACGCCATCGATTGCTTTATGGCTGACATTATCACAATCGATGAGCAGTGCAATTTTTCGTTCTTTTTCCATATCGTAGTGCTCGCCATAAGCTATGAAGCATGAATCTTCTAACGTTTGAGATAACCAGCCTCCGGAGGGACTGCAGAAATAACTGCGGACCTGCCAATTTTCATTATTTTTAAAAGCGGCCTTTGATTTTACTAGCTGTTTTTGGGTTCCCAGTGGTCGCCTTTTTTCTCATATTTTACCTTGCCAGCTGCCCACGCAACTTTGTGAGCCACTTCTTCCCGCGAGGCATCACCGCGCCGTTTGTCCGGGTCGGCGTATTGTTCCCAGGCATTGTTGTAAGCTTCCTTGTAGATTACCTGGGCATGCGTGGGCAGATGATCTTTTACCGAATCGGGCAGGTCGGATATGCTTTGGTAAGGCATTGCATCACCTTCGGTTAATCAGAATAGGATATAGAGTAAGACTTACCTATCAAACTAAGACCCTAATTGTTCCTAATTGTTCTTTCTGCAGTAATTCGTCTCGCCGCGCTTAATCATCGTCCCACAATATCGGGAATGCCTTGCGAACCCGTTCGATATGTTCCTGCTCGACGTTTTTCCCATGCAAGGTAACGAGTAGTGCGTAAAGGTCATGGGTATTGACCTTGAAGGTGCGCTTGGAGTCTGAGTTCAGCGTTTTCGACAGTCGTTTGATGGTCGTCGGGAGCGGTAACGGCTTCGCGACGGGCCGAACCGGCTGCGAAAGTTCGTTTTCGATAATCTCCTTTTCGCTTCCGGCCGGCGCCTTTAAGCTTTTCTGAAGAATTTCCCGCGCCCTGGTCCAGGACAGTTCTCCGCTGGCCAGTTTCTCGCGCATCGATTCCGTAGTCAGCGGAGCGTAACGAATAATATCGTCGATCCAGCTGACGCTTTTATCGAAGAATTCGGCGATGCGGTCTTTGGACCAATTGGCATTGTTGAGATAGATGACGGTCTGGAAATAATCGGTTATACGTGTGTCGACGCGATCGGAATTCAGCTTGAGATTCAGCGCCTTGATTTCGTCCGGATCGCCGGTAACAATCCGTACATCGACCCGGTCGAAATAGCCGGGATTTGACCGGCGGATGCCCTGAATCGCCTCCATGCGATGAAAACCGCCCACCAGATAGTATTCCTTTCCGTTGCGTTCCCACACCACCAGCGGTTCCAGCAAGCCGTTGGTGACAATATCTTTCTCGAGGTGCGAAACCTTGGCTCGGTCCAGATCCCGGTGATTGGTCAGCGAATGGTGGAATTCGATTTGATCGAAGGGTAAGTATTCGTAGCGCTTGGTCGCCAGCATGGATCGTTCTCTTTAGGGTTGAGGAACTTCGAAAGAAAAAAACGGAGATGAAGCAGGTTCAAGGGATTTTAACGCGAGTGTATTGGGAATTACAACGCTTTTCGCCTGCAAACATGAACGCTGGCTGAGAGCTATCATTTCAAACTGTACGGTATGTCAGAGTCCCTCCCTAAAGCACATGGATTGGGCCTTAGCGCCGCAGCCTATCTTGCTGATGAATAATCAAAGTACCTTTATTCAGGCCGTATTCTGAGCCATCTCATGCAACTGCATATTGATGATTTTCAGCGTCGCCATGACGGCTGCGAATACCTGATTGGCATGCACGCCGCGGGTTTTGCGCAGTTCACTGCCGCAGTTCCAGGTGATCACGCACTCGGTCAGGGCATCGGTATGGCCTCCTTTGGGTATCCTGACTTCGAAATCGGCCAGCGCAGGGACTGTATAATGGTGGGCTTTCATCGCCTTGTTCATGGCGTCGATAAAGGCGTCGAAACCGCCGTTGCCGGCTCCCGAAACGACATGTTTCGTTCCTTTCACATCGACCCGGATACTGGCGGTCGACTCGAGATGCAATCCACTGGTGATGGAGCAGTTGAGCAGCTTGATATGTTCGTAATTCTTGCTTTCCAGCACATCGGCGATGATGAACGGCAGGTCTTCGGTGGTGATGGTCTGCTTGGAATCGCCGAGGCTGACGATGCGGGCCAACACTTTCTTCTGGTTTTCCTCAGACAAATCCATTTCCAGCAATTCCAGATTTTTCTTCAATGACGCTTTGCCGCTCATCTTGCCCAGGGCATAGCTTCGCGTCCTCGAAAACCGCTCCGGGCTCAGCCTGGTCTTGTACAGGCCGCCTTTTTGATCGCCGTCGGCATGAATGCCGGCGGTTTGGGTAAACACATCGGAACCGACGATCGGCGCATTGGCCGCGACGCGTTTGCCGGAAAAGTTTTCGACCATATTGCTGATGCGGACGATATGAGTCTCATCGATCGATAGCTGCATGTTCATTTTATCGCGCAACACCACCGACACTTCGGCCAGCGAGGCATTGCCGGCGCGCTCGCCCAGGCAGTTCACCGTGCAATGGATCGAGTTGACGCCCGCTCGAACGGCGGCCATGACATTGGCGGTCGCAAGGCCATAGTCGTTATGGGGATGGAAGTCGAATTGCAGCGCCGGATAACGGCGGCACATATCGCTAAAACTGTCGAAGATTTCGTCGGGCGACATCACGCCCAGCGTATCGGGCAGCATGAAATGGCTGATGCCGGTACCCTTCAAACTGTTCATCAACGCGTAAACGTATTCGGGACTGTTTTGATAACCGTTCGACCAGTCTTCCAGGTAGACATTGACTTTCAGTCCCTTGCCCAGCGCATAGTCGACGGTTTGCAGAATATCAGCGGTGTGCTGTTCCAGCGTTTTGCCCAGTTGTTCGCGGCAATGCTTTTCGCTGCCTTTGGTCAGAAGATTGATCACGCTGCCTCCGGTTTCCAGGATCCAGTCGACGCTGCGGGTGTGATCGACAAATCCGAGAACTTCGACACGGCCTACGAACCCTTCCTGTCTGGCCCATTGGTTAATATTGGTGACTGCTTCTTTTTCACCCTGCGAAACCCGGGCCGATGCCACTTCAATCCGGTCAACCCTGAGCGATTGCAGCAGGGCCTTGGCGATATTGACTTTCTCGGCCGGCGTGAACGAGACGCCCTGGGTTTGTTCGCCGTCCCGCAGGGTGGTGTCCATCAGCTGGATATTTCTGGATTCCGTTGAAATGCCTAAAGCCATGGTTCGTGTGCCGTTGTGTAGTAAATCATTTATCTGAAAACGTAGTAAAAACGATGCGTTTACCCACCCATATACAGGGTAACTTTGCATTTTCCCGAAAATAAGCTTGATTTGCAATGAAGTGGCAACATTTTTTCAGGCATTAGTTGAAAAGGGTTTTGACGATAATATTTGCGGGCTCAAGTAGTGTAGCAATGGAAGTGCCGAAGACTGGGATAAAGCTTAGCGCAATTCCAACAATTAAAGCCACTTGCGCCGGGATTCACAAGCTATGCCCAGCCCGAATTTTGTGTGTAATTCATTTCAGTTATTGGTCTATACTCGATTTAATCAAAACAACAGGTCGGTTGAAGGAGTAAAGAATGATCTATCAAGATTTTAAACGTAACCATGCCATTCTTCCTGGGCGTGAACAAGCTTTGAAAGAATTCCTCAGTCAAGATTATAACGGGATGCGGCATAAGTGGAAAAATGGTTTCAGTTCCAATAGCGAAGACGCATTAACTTGGTCTTGTTTCGATCTCCCGAGAAACCTTCCTGTGTCCAAGAAAATCACGGTGCTGGATGAGATATTTGAGGATGCCTATCAGGGTAAAAGCAACTTATCATTTAAAGATAGCCAGTTGCATGAAAATCAAATTCAAATTCATATTGGCAAACAATACACAGGGCTATCTTCAAATGAATCCACTGAAGTTGACGCGAGTATTGAACTTTCGGGCAAACTGATATTCATTGAGGCTAAATTATATAGCTCGGTGAGCATGGCATCTCTTCCGGAAAAGCCTCATGATCAGATTGCAAGAAAACTAAGAATTGGTCTTGATTCGCCCTTACGGGATACACGAGAATTCTTTTTTATCTTCCTCGACATTGCGCCACTGGACAAACTGACGAAAAGAAAAACCAAGTCTGTTGCTCTGGCTCCATCAAAAAATGGCTTTGACGATAAATGGAAAAGCGCGTGGCTGTTCAATTACTACAAATTTGGAAGGAATAATAGCTTAAAACCTCTGAGAGAATCACTTATAGGACTAGACACTCCGCCTATTGAGTCCATAGCTAAAAACATGGGTTGGCTGACATGGGGCGACTTGTTCAAAAGTGTATTAAGAGGAATGATAAGCGCCTAAAAACAACAATCTGTAGACTGTAATGTTGCGAGCGGAATCCCAGAAAACCCAAACACCTCAATGTTAGAATTCGCAAGCTCCACTCCATCCCAACCTAACTGCGCTGTTGCTGTCGCAGGTTTTCCATCTCTTCCAGCAGATCCAGAACCAGGGCGCTGCCGGGAAGATTTATGCCAAGATCTTGCTGCAATCGGATGGCTGTCTGCAGACGCTTCAACGCCTTCGTATCAAAAAGCCAATTGTGAATGGATTCTCCTTGAGGTTCCAATACGCCTTCATCAACCATTTCAATGACATGCTCCGGCTTGACCTTGGCGCACTGACATAGCTCGACCAAGGTAAAGCGTATCGTTTCATCCAGTACGGTGCCGGATATCACCACTATTTCCTTTGCCATCTTCATACTCCCATATTTCTACGCGGATTCATGGGCATCGTTTTAGCCATTTGCTCATATATTTTTTTGGCCGCTTCCGTCTCCGCCGGAGGAATAACAATTTTCAATGTCACATATTGATCGCCGGCCGGATTGCCGGGCAAACCTCTGCCTTTTAAACGAAGCTGTTTGCCCGTTTGAGATCCCGCAGGAATTTTAAGTTCCACTGTGCCGCCCAGCGTCGGCACCGAAATGCTTGCGCCCAAAGCGGCTTCCCATGGCGTTACCGGCAATTCGACATAAATGTCGGAACCTTTCGCATGAAACAGACGGTGCGGTCTGAATTCAATTTCCAGATACAAATCGCCGTTGCTGCCTCCTTTCACTCTCGGCATGCCCTGCCCCGCCAAACGTATGCGCTGCCCGGATTTAATGCCTTTGGGTATTTTGATGTTAAGCGTGCGCACCTTGGATATCATCTGGCCGTGTGCGTCGATTTCCGGCATATTGAGCGAGATCAAATGCTCGCCACCCTTATAGGCGTCCTCCAGTCCAATCTGAATCCTGGCATGCTGGTCTGTGCCATGGCTGTGAAACTCTCGGTAGATGGAGCCTTCCTGGTTTTGGCCAAAACCGCCGCCGAACAGCGCTTCAAAAAAATCGCTGAACCCCGAACCATGTGCGCCGGCGAATCCACCGCCGGAGTCAAAATTCCTGCGCCAGTCCGGCGGCGGGGTGAAAGTCTGGCCTTCCTGCCAATTACGGCCAATCTGGTCGTAGGCTGTGCGCTTTTTGGGATCTTTAAGCACTTCATAGGCTTCGCCCAATTCCTTGAATTTGGCCTCTGCATTCGGTTCCTTGCTGACATCGGGATGATATTTTCTGGCCAGCTTTCGATAGGCCCGTTTTATCTCCTCCGGCGATGCATCCTTGGCAAGCCCCATTATTTTGTAATAATCTTTATATTCCATGCGACCGGCAATGTTTTGAAGTTTATTGAGTGAAAATCAAATGCACAATTAAAATTAACTATT
>CAZMRW010000043.1:0-33813 GCA_964568805.1 uncultured Methylococcaceae bacterium
AATGGTTGTATTCTCTTTTTTCTGATTTTTGTGCAATCTGCTTCGAATGCCGTAACTGTCTTTTTTATCCTGCAATTAACTGGTTCTGTGTCTTCCGGTCTGCAGTTCATGTATCTAATCCAAACGCATTCATGAATCCCTTTCTTACCATCATCCATATTTTCGGCCTGGTCACCATGGGCTTTAGCGGTTTAATGTCGACTTGTCTGTTGACATCCCAAATTTCACACGACGGCGCGACTAAAGCTTTCTTCGAGGCGACGTTAATTACCCTGTTTATGGGCGCCTTGATGTTTTTTTCAACGTTGCATATGCCGAAAAAGGTGTCAAGGCAAACCGGATTTTTATTGGTGGCCATTACCTGGTCGGTAACCCCGGTATTCTGCACCTTACCTTTATTGTATTATTTTCCCGCGTTGAGTTTTGTCGATGCCTATTTCGAAGTTACTTCCGGCCTTACCACGACCGGCGCAACGGTTTTGTCAGGCATCGATCTGTTGCCAATGTCGATCAACCTGTGGCGGCATGAACTGTGCTGGATTGCAGGCATGGGTATCATTATCTTCGCGGTCGCCATCTTGCCGATTTTGGGCATCGGCGGCATGCAGTTGTATATCGCCGAAACGCCGGGGGCGGTCAAGGAGTCCGATCTGCCGCCCCGAATCGCGCAATCGGCGAAAGCTCTCTGGATGGTTTATGGCGGCATCTCGATAGCCTGCATCATTGCCTTGAAGCTGGCCGGGATGGGCTGGTTCGATGCGATCTGCCATGCTTTTGCGGCGATGAGTTTGAGTGGATTTTCGACTCATGATAGCAGTGTCGGTTTTTTTGATTCGTTGCCGATCGAAATCGTGCTGACCGTTTTTCAGTTGCTGGCGGCGATCAATTTTGCAACCCACTTTGTCGCAATACGGAAACTTTCATTTAAGCCTTACACGGTCGACATGGAAGCGCGCAGTTTATTAATTCTGGTGCTGGGCAGCTGCGTACTCGCGGCAGCGGTCTTGTGGCAGGCGGGCACTTATCCTGATTTTTTTACCGCATTGCGTCATGCGACCTTTAATCTGGTGACGATCGCCACCGATTGCGGTTTTGCGACGCAGGATTTTAACCAATGGCCGATATTCGTGCCGATGTGGATGCTGTTTTTATGTTGCCTGTCGGCCTCTTCGGGTTCCACCGGCGGCGGCATCCGCATGATAAGAACAATCATTTTGATCAAACAGGCGCGCCTGGAAATGTTCAAATTTATTCATCCCAATGCGGTGAAGTCATTGAAAATCGGCGATAAAGTCATTAATCCGGATATCGTTGCGTCGGTTACCGGATTTATTTTTCTCTATTTCATCTGTATTGTCATCCTGGTTTTTACCTTATTGTTAAGCGGATTGGATTTTGTGACCGCCTTGAGTGCCGTGATCGCCTGTTTTAACAACGCCGGCCCCGGTCTCAATCAGGTCGGCCCTGCGACCAATTACGCCAGCCTGACCGATTTTCAAACAGCAGTATGCAGTTTTGCGATGCTTTTGGGCCGGGTGCAGATATTTTCCATCATCATTTTATTTGTTCCGGAATTCTGGAGAAAATAGTCAGACTTTTTCTAGGCTTTTAACCTGACTGATGAAGCGGCCTTCGGCAACGCGGGTTTGAACCATATCGCCTATCGCCAGTTGTTCGGTCGACCGGATGATGGCGGCATCAGGCAGGCGGATGGCCAACCCATAGCCTCGGTTAAGGGTCGCCAACGGGCTGACGGCATTCAGGGTTTGGCTGGAGTTTAACAGGCGTTGCTTTACAGTCTCCAGTTTACGCTGAATTGCCGACTGCAATTTGTCCCGTAAATAGACTTGTTTCTGTTTATGTCTGTGGATGGCTATTTCCGGGTTGAAACGCCAAAATGTCGCGGTTTTCGTCTCCAATATACTCTTCTGATGGCGAAGCCTTTGTTGTGTCGCCTGCTTAAGTCTTATGGCAAGCTCATCAAGACGCCCGCCGATCCGGGCCAGCTGTTGGCCGGGATGTTGCTGCTGCAGTCTTTTGTTCAACCAGTCTAACGACTGTTGTTTTTGTCTGATTCTGCGATACAGTTGCTGCTCTAACCGTGCCTCCAGGTGCTGATAGCGGGACAGCCATTGCTGCTGGTCCGGGCTTGCGTGTTCCGCCGCGGCGCTAGGCGTTGCGGCTCTGAAATCGGCGGCAAAATCGGCGATGGTGACATCCGTTTCGTGGCCAACCCCCGATATGATCGGAATGCTGCTGTCAAAGATTGCCCTGGCGACCAATTCCTCATTGAAAGCCCAAAGGTCTTCCAGTGAGCCGCCGCCGCGGGCCAGGATAATCACGTCGCATTGTTGATGCTGATTGGCGGCGGCGATTGCCTTGGCCAGTTCATATTTTGCATTTTCCCCCTGCACCGACGCAGGATAAATAATGACCGGTATCGCGGCAAAACGCCGTTTTAATACGCTCAGTATGTCCCTGATCGCTGCACCGGTCGGGGTGGTGATAATGCCGATGGCTTTGGGCAGGGTGGGAAGACTCTTTTTGTGGGCTAGTTCAAACAAACCTTCTTTTGACAATTTGAGCTTCAATGTATCGAAAGCTCTTTGCAGAGCCCCGTATCCTGATTCTTCGAGTGACTCGACGATAAGCTGGTAGTCACCTCTGGGTTCGTACAAGCTGACTTCCGCCTTGACTATCACCTGTTTGCCGTTTTCAGGCTTAAAGACCAGTCTTCGTTGCTGATTTCTAAACATCGCGCAACGGATTTGGGCATTCGCGTCTTTCAACGAAAAATAAAGATGTCCGGAAGAGGGTGTGCTTAGATTGGATATTTCACCTTCAACCCGTATCGTCAGGAAATGTTCGCTGAGAAGCAGGCTGGTTTCACGATTAAGCTGGCTGACAGTATAAATTTTAGGCTGCACCGGGGGCGCTATCGACATGAGTGGATTCCTGGCATGTTGTATTTTATTCAGTTAAAAATTCAGTGCTCCGAGGATAGTTTAGTGCCACAACAGCACAGGAGTTTAATCATGAAAAACTAAACAATCATCGTTCTGAGAGCCGGCTTATTGTCGATGACAATTGCCCATGCTCATTCGAGAGAACATTATACGCAACCGGTGTTTGATTATTATAATTATCGGGACCGCGTTAATTAAAGACTGCAAAATCAGCAGCTGCGTATCGAACAGGGTGTTTATCGGTCAGAAAAGATTTGTTCGATAATGTCGCCTTTGGGGACTGAGAGGCGGCAAATAATCTTGTTGTCATAAAACTGGAAAAAGGGTCTAAACGAACGTGCAGATTGGCGTCACAGCCGAAGCGGTGCAACGTGTCCGTTCATGCGATAATTTTGATAATCCTTCAGCACTTGAGCGTGGTCGAATGCCAGTTTGGGCGGAAGCGTGTCAAAGGTAAAAATCCCGCATACTTTGGCATCGTCAGCCGCTTTCGGCATGCCGCTGGCTTCAGCCAGATAGACCGCGGTTACGGTATGATTGCGGGGGTCGCGTGTGGGTTCGGAGTAAATGCCGAGTAAGGCCAATAACTTGACATCGAGACTGACTTCTTCTTTTGCCTCGCGTACCGCGGCCTGTTCCACGGTCTCACCGACATCTACAAATCCGCCGGGAATGGCCCAGCCGAAAGGCGGAAAGGCGCGCTCTATCAGGATGAATGGCCGTCCGGGCAAATCAATCAATTCAATCAATGTATCGGCCGCAAGTAAAGGAGTGATGGGCTTAGGCATGAATATTCCTTAAAGCAGTGTTTTCATTTGTTGGCTATTCTAACCTGGTGACAGATTATGTTAACGGGATTATTGACTAGACTCATCAAAAGGGCTTAAAAATAAACTAATCTCATCGTAACAGGTCAGTCCTTTTATGAGCCACTATTTTATAGGGAATGCATCGCCTGATTTAAAACGTTTTTATTTTTCGTAAAATAAAGTTAGGATAAATAAAGTAAATTTAAAATTGCATAAGTTTGTTGATGTTGGAAGCCATCGTTTGTTTGGACTGTTTGTATCGGGCGCTAATGCTGCTTGTTATTGCTAATGGCGCACCGGTCGTGGCCGACCTGCTCTTTCAGCAATATTATGCAAACCCTATAGACGCGGGACTTAAGCTTGGCGACGGGCGTCCGTTGTTTGGCGCCGCAAAAACATGGCGAGGATTGTTGATCTCTCTAGGATTGACTGCTCTGGCCGCCAAGTTATTAGGAATGGAAAGCATAACCGGCGCCTGGTTCGCTCTATTGGCTATGATGGGGGATTTATCGTCAAGTTTCTTAAAGCGGCGCCTGAACTTTTCCGAGAGCAGTCGAGCCAGGGGAGTCGATACAATCCCTGAATCGTTATTGCCCACGTCACTGTTAAAAGAGGCTTTAGGACTGGGCTGGATAGATATTATGCTAGTTGCGTTCGGCTTTTTGCTGATTGAAGAGTATGTGTCTCCGCTGCTCTATAGACTGCATATCCGAAAACGACCTTATTAGTTGATGGTTGAACATTATCCTGATGGAGCAGACAATGCACCACTTGACTGATAGCAACGATTCAGCGCCATCGATTTTTGCTGCATACCTGCGGATTGCCGTAATATCGGTTATAAACTATCGATTTCTTGGACAGAGCATGTCATTAAGTTTATGATCTTACCGTAATCAATTGACTGGTCATGTTGAAATGAAAGATAAAGGATTGCGCGTATTAACCTATAACATCCATAAGGGCTTTAATGCCGGCAATCGCCGCTTTGTTCTGCACCAGATTCGAGATGCTCTGGCGGGAGCCGATGCCGACTTGCTGTTTCTTCAGGAGATGCAGGGAGAGCATCGCCAGCATGAAAAAATAATCAAGGACTGGCCGGAACTTTCCCAGTTCGAGTTTATTGCCGAGGGCCTTTGGCCGTTCTATATTTACGGAAAAAATGCTGTCTATAAGGCTGGACATCATGGCAATGCCATCCTGAGCCGATTTCCGTTTACCAGTTGGGAAAATATCAACGTGTCTCCCTATCCGTGGGCCAGTCGCAGTTTATTGCATGGGGTCATTCAGTTTCCTCAAAACGGCCCGGAAGTGCATATCGTTTGTATTCATTTCGGATTGACCGTCAAGGAACGGCACATGCAATTGAGACGCTTGTGCGAACGGATCGAAAGCCATACGCCGAAAGACGCTCCTTTGATCATCGCCGGCGATTTCAACGATTGGCTGGGCAGGGCGGAACGTTATTTTCATGATCATCTGGGCTTGCAGGAAGTTTTTCATGTGACCCATGGTGGGTATGCGCGAACCTTTCCGTCGTGGTTGCCGATTTTACCGATGGACCGGATTTATTTTCGCGGCTTGACGCCTGTAAACTGTGAACGATTGTCCCATTCACCCTGGCACATGCTTTCCGATCATGCGCCGCTGGCTGCCTCTTTTTCTTTATGACGGTCAAAATCGAATCAGAACAACCTAGGTTGACTCTGCCAAATTTACTCACCGGCTTCCGGTTTATCGCTGCACCGGTATTGCTGTGGCTGGCATGGAAGGGTCAGGGATTCGCCTTTATGGCCCTGTTGGCGGTGGCATTTTTGACCGATGTTCTGGACGGGTTTGTTGCACGCATGACCCATCAGGTAACCGAATTCGGTGCCAGACTCGACAGTTGGGCCGATATTGTCAATTATTCAACGATTTCCATCGGCTGCTGGTGGTTATGGCCTGAAATTGTCAGGCGTGAATTGCTCTTTGTGATCTTCATTGTCGTCAGCTTTCTGTTGCCTCCCATTATCGGGTTTTGCAAATTCGGGCAATTAACCAGTTACCATACGTGGGGAGTCAAGCTCGCTGCGGCATCGATGGGATTGACTTTGTATGTCTTGTTTTTGGCCGGCCCCGTTTGGCCGTTTCGAATAGCTTCGGTTATCTGCCTTTTGGCTTCCGTTGAGCAGATTGCGATTACCTTGCTTTTATCGGAACCGAAATCCAATGTGCGTTGGATCTGGGATTTGTTAAAAAGAAGTCGGCAATAGAAATCAACAAAATGAATCTAAAAAATAACCTGTTGTTTATCGCTGATCAGTATCGAAGGTGACTATCAGGTTTGGCTAAAACAGATCGGTGAGAGGGCGTACAAGGATCGTATGAACCTCATGGTTCAAAGGCAAATGCGGTTCATACGTTAGGTTTATCAAGCTATTGAGCAGCTGGCTTCGATCAGCGCTGTCTAGGCGCTATAACAAAACAGGATTGTTCGGGGTATTATTGTTTGGCGCGTCTCGATGTAGACCCCATTCGTTTTTTGCTTTTCGCCAGTTTTTTAGCCGCCTCGTCTTTACCGGACTTTTGAGCGTGTTCGTCCATTCTTGAAATATTGAGCTGTTGGCCGGCCACCCTGATTTTTTTTAATTCCTGCAACAACTCTTTTGGCATGCCGGCTGGCAGTTCAACGGTGCTGTAATCGTCTTCAATTTTGATGCGGGCGATGTGGTCGCCATCAATTCCCGTTTCATTGGCTATAGCGCCGACAATGTTGCCTGGTTTGACGCCGTGGACGTGGCCGACTTCGATACGGAATAACTCCATTTCAATGTCCGGAGCAAAACTGCGTCTGGGTTTGCGTTCCCGGACGGGCCGATCTTCCCGCGATAACCTGTCTTCCTTGGGTTCTCTGGCTTTTTTCGGCAGATTCTGCATTAACAGCGGCGTCTCTCCTTGCACCAGTTTGGCCAGCGCCGAAGCGATTTCGAGCGCGCTGACATTATGCTCCTGCTGGTATTGCTCGATCAGTTGACTGAAAAAACTCAGTTCTTCCGCAGCCAGGATATCGGTAATATTTTGTTTGAAACGAGCGATGCGCTTGTTGTTAATGACCTCGGTTGAGGGCAAGCCCATTTCTTCGACTTTTTGCTTGGTGGCTTTTTCGATATTACCCAGTAATTTTCGTTCTCTCGGCGCGATAAACAAAATGGCATCGCCGGTGCGCCCGGCGCGTCCGGTACGTCCGATGCGATGGATATAGGATTCGGTATCGTAGGGAATATCGTAGTTTACAACATGGGTAATCCGGTCTACGTCCAGACCGCGGGCGGCAACATCGGTGGCGATCAGAATATCCAGTTTGCCGGATTTCAGGTTGGCGATGGCGCGTTCTCTGAGCGCCTGCGACATATCGCCATTGATCGCGGCGGCAGAAAATCCGCGCGCTTCCAGTTTTTCGGCCAGTTCCACCGTTGCCGTTTTGGTTCTGACGAAGATAATCATGCCGTCGAAGGTTTCAGCTTCCAGAATACGGGTCAAGGCATCCAGTTTATGGACGCCGCTCACCATCCAAAAGCGCTGACGTATATTTTCCGCCGAGGCCGTGGTGACTTTTATCGTGATTTGTTCAGGTTTATTGAGGTATTCCTGGGCTATTTTCCTGATAGGTGCCGGCATGGTCGCGGAAAATAAGGCAGTCTGCCGACCTTCAGGAGTTTGCTCGAGTATCCATTCGACATCGTCGATAAAACCCATGCGCAGCATTTCATCCGCTTCATCAAGAACCAGGACGCTCAGGTTGCCCAATTTAAGGGTGCCCTTGCGCATATGATCCATTACCCGCCCGGGCGTGCCGACGACGACATGGGCGCCACGGCTCAGTTGCCGCAACTGCGAGCTATAATCCTGTCCACCGTAGATGGGCAGGACGTGGAAGCCTTTTAAATGCGAGGCATAACGCTGAAATGCTTCGGCGACCTGAATGGCCAGTTCACGGGTCGGCGCCAGTACCAGCACTTGCGGGTCTTTTTGTTTAAGATCGATGCGCGATAAAATGGGCAAGGCGAAAGCCGCAGTTTTACCGGTTCCTGTTTGAGCCTGTCCGAGCACGTCCTTACCCTGCATCATGAGCGGGATGACTTGAGCCTGAATAGGGGAGGGTGTTTCATAACCGACATCGTTCAGCGCTGTTAGCACCGGATCAATCAGCGCTAAGTCACGGAAAGAGGGTAATGTTGAAACATCATGGGACATGGATTTGTTACCTTGTAAAAGATGAAAGGCGCAGTCTTGTGCGCTTGGGAGATTATTTAACAGAACATAGTAACACAGAGTAAAGAAATTAGCTTATGAAACTTATAATTCCTGATATTACTGTTATTGTTATGTGCGATTTTCAATTTTTCGCTGACTGGGTCTTTAAAACTTGATTATGCTTGTGCGCTCTCTGACATATAATGGCATTTGTTTGGGTTGCTGGCGGCTTTTTACCTTTTTTAAGTATTTGCTTGGTATAATGATCACCTTCATAAAAGTATTAATTCTGTTCGAGAGAGTTCATGATTCAAGGTAGTATCGTAGCATTAGTCACACCGATGGATGACACAGGAGCGGTGGATAAGGAAAGCCTTCGAAAATTAATCGAATTTCATATTGCCGAGGGAACCGATGCTATCGTCGCAGTTGGCACGACAGGGGAGTCGGCGACGCTGGACGAAGAAGAACATTGCAATGTCATCAGGTCCGTGATCGACTATGCAAAAGGCAGAATTCCCGTGATTGCAGGCACCGGCGCCAACTCGACGACCGAGGCAGTGGCGTTGACTCGAAAAGCTAAGGAACTCGGTGCGGACGCATGCCTGATAGTGACACCCTATTACAATAAACCGACCCAGGAAGGTTTATATCTGCACTATAAAGCCATCAACGATGCAGTCGATATTCCCCAGATTTTATATAATGTGCCGGGCCGGACTGCCTGCGATATGCTGCCGGAAACCGTAGGCCGATTGTCTCGGTTAAACAATATTGTCGGCGTTAAAGAAGCGACTGGCGATCTGACCCGGGTCAAGCAAATCCGGGATTTGACGGGCGATGATTTTGCTCTTTATACCGGCGATGATGCAAGCAGTCGCGAATTTTGCCTGTTAGGCGGAAACGGCAGCATTACTGTGACTGGCAATGTCGCACCCCGTCTGGTGCATCAAATGATTGCCGCGGCGATGGCGGGTGATCGTAAGAAGGCCTTGCTCATTGATGAAAAATTGGCGGCTTTGCATAAAACACTGTTTATACAATCCAACCCTATCCCGGTAAAATGGGCGTTAGCAGAAATGGGCTTGATGAAAAAAGGTATCCGGCTTCCGTTAACCTGGTTGACGCCTGACTGTTATGATGCCGTGCGCGATGCGATGCGTCAGGCAGACGTGATTTGAGGCATGATGAAATTAAACATTGGCTCGCTTATTATTATTGCCGCTGCGCTGATCAATGTATCAGCCTGCAGCTATATAAAAGGTTTATTTCCCGATAAGGAGAAGGATTATCAGTTTACGACTGAAATTAAACCGCTGGTGCTACCGTCAGATCTGAGCGACAATTCCGTTTTGAAACAAGCCGAGGCTCCCGCAGCGCCGGCAATCGAGACCGGCAAAACCGATACCATGCAGGCTGATGCAACTCCGGATGCCAATGCCGATTCGCCCGCGGAATCTGAACCGGCAGCCGTTGAGCAAGTCCAGTCCGAGTCTGTAACCCAAACGACCGAACCGGCGGCAGAAGACTCAGAAGCCGGTCCACCTTCAGAGCATGAACCAGCAGCCGTTGAACAAGCGCCAGAAGACTCAGGAACTATAGCAGAAGCAGCCCCTATAGAGCAGCCGGCTAAGCAGCAAACTCAGAAAAACGACGATATTTCGGTCAAACTGGTCGTTTATGACGATGGCGAAAGCCGTTTGCGTATCGCAGCAGATACCATCATCGCCTGGCGCATGGTCGGCAAAGCATTGAGCCGTAAATCGATAGAAGTCATCAGCCGGAATCAGGACGAGGCTTCGTATGAGGTGCAGTACGATCCGGACGAGAAGCGGGTCGAGGACGGCTCCTTATGGGATGAAGCGGTGTTTATTTTCGGAGGATTTAATACCAATGAAAAACGCTACATACTGAAATGCGTAGGCAATAACCATCAAACAGATGTCGCCGTTCTCGACCAGGACGGGAAGCCGGTGGTGAATGGAGCAGGCTTACGATTGCTCAAGCTGATACAAACAACCCTTAAGGCTGACCAGAGAAAATAGCAATCGGCTATCCCGTAACGATGCTCGCCTGTTTCGGCGTTCCTTTTTGGAATGCTATTTTAATCAATGCCTTGAGCCGGCCTAAGCCGGTTTCATTAGCCAGTATTTACTCATAATTACCGCTACCGTCTCATGTTAATTATCCCAGGAACTTCCGCTCTCTCCGACTTTCGCATCAAAAAACTGTTGGACAGGCTGCAAACCGTCGATTCGTCTATTAAATCGATTTCAGCGCGTTATATACATTTTATCGATATTGCCGATGAATTGAACGATATCAAGCAGGATATATTAAATCAATTACTGGCTTACGGTCCGGCGGCATCTGCGGTTAGCGGCGGAAGCGAGCGCGTATTGGTCGTCCCCCGCCCGGGCACCATTTCACCCTGGTCCAGCAAAGCGACGGAGATTGCGAACCGCTGCGGATTATCTCAAGTCATCCGTATCGAGCGCGGAATCGAATACCGTATCGACGCGGCTGTGCCGCTAACGGAATCTGTTCGGCAACCGTTGGTGGCCCTGGTGCATGACCGAATGACCCAGACCGTGGTCATGGGTGAAACCGAACCGGACTTGTTTGGTCATCACGAACCCAAATCCCTGCTCAGGATTAAGGTTATCGAACAAGGACGCGAGGCCCTGGTGAAGGCCAATTCGGATTTAGGCATGGCTTTATCGGATGATGAAATCGACTATCTGACCCGGAGTTTTCAGGAACTGGGCAGGAATCCCACCGACGTGGAGCTGATGATGTTTGCCCAGGCCAATTCCGAACATTGCCGTCACAAGATTTTTAACGCCGACTGGACGATCGACGGCGTAGAGCAGGGCATATCCTTATTCCGCATGATTCGCAATACCTCTGAAAAAAGCCCGGAAGGCATCTTGTCGGCTTATAGCGATAATGCGTCCGTCGTTAAAGGTTCGGCCGCATCGGTGTTTATTCGTCAGCCATTGACCGGCGAATATGGCTATGTTGACGAAGATGCGCATTTATTGATGAAGGTCGAAACGCATAATCACCCTACCGCCATTTCGCCGCATCCCGGAGCTGCAACCGGTTCCGGCGGCGAGATCCGGGATGAAGGCGCTACCGGGCGAGGGTCAACGCCTAAAGCCGGCTTGACCGGTTTTTCCGTATCGCATTTGAAAATTCCCGGATTCCTGCAGCCGTGGGAAGACGATAACGGCAAACCGTCCCGCATCGCCTCGGCTCTGGATATTATGCTTGAAGGGCCAATCGGCGGCTCGGCATTCAATAATGAATTCGGACGGCCGAATATCGCAGGGTATTTCCGCAGTTTTGAACAGCCGGCGCCGGGGAGCAATGGCAAACGATTTCTGGGTTATCACAAACCCATCATGATTGCAGGCGGCATGGGAAATATCCGGCCGATGCTGGTCAAAAAGCAGGCGATTCCGGCAGGTTCGTTGATCATAATCCTGGGTGGTCCCGCTATGCTGATCGGTCTGGGCGGAGGCGCGGCTTCTTCGCTGGCATCGGGAGAAGGGTCCGAGGATCTGGATTTTGCGTCGGTTCAGCGCGAAAATCCGGAAATGGAACGACGCTGTCAGGAAGTGATCAATCATTGCAATGCCCTGGGCAGCGAGACGCCGATTGTGTCCATTCACGATATCGGCGCGGGCGGTTTGTCCAATGCCGTGCCCGAGATTATTCACGACTGCGGGCGCGGCGGGCGCTTTGAATTGCGCCAGGTGCAAAATGCCGATAGGGGCATGTCGCCGATGCAAATCTGGTGCAACGAGGCTCAGGAACGCTATGTCGTCGCCATTAAGCCGGAATCACTGGAACTGTTCAGGTCTTTTTGCGAACGCGAACACTGCCTGTATGCCGTCATCGGTGAAGCCACCGAGTCAGAGCATTTACTGCTGAACGATGCGCTGTTGGGCGACAAGCCGGTGGATATTCCGATGTCGATCCTGTTCGGCAAGCCGCCGAAAATGCAGCGTACGGTTCAGCGTAAAAAAGCCAAATTAGCTCCCCTCGATTTCAGCAATATTGATCTTCGCGATGCGGTCAAGCGGGTTTTGTCGTTTCCCTCCGTTGCCGATAAAAGCTTTCTGATTCATATCGGCGACCGTTCGGTTACCGGTCTGGTGGCAAGAGACCAAATGATCGGGCCCTGGCAGGTGCCGGTGGCCGATGTGGCGGTCACGGCCTCCGGTTTTTATGCCATGACCGGCGAAGCCATGGCGATGGGCGAGAGAGCCCCGATTGCGGTCATCGATGCGCCCGCATCGGGGCGCATGGCCATCGGCGAGGCCATTACCAATCTGGCGGCGGCCAGGGTGGAATCCTTGCAGGACATCAAACTGTCAGCCAACTGGATGGCCGCAGCCGGCTTCGAAGGTGAAGATGCCGCCTTGTTCGATACGGTAAAAGCCGTCGGCATGGAATTATGTCCGGAACTGGGGATTGCCATACCGGTAGGCAAGGATTCGTTGTCGATGAAATCGGTCTGGCAGGATGAGTCCGGGGAAAATACCATGACGGCACCATTATCGTTGATTATTACGGCATTCGCTCCGGTAGTCGATATCAGTAAAACCCTGACGCCGCAGTTAAAACAGGATGAAGAGGGCAGTGTGCTGATTTTGATCGATCTCGGCGCTGGCAGAAACCGATTGGGCGGCTCGGTGCTGGCTCAGGTCTACAAACAGCTGGGCGACGACTGCCCGGACCTGGATAATCCCGGTTTATTGAAAGCCTTTTATAATTCGATTCAATCCTTAAATCGCCAGGATAAGCTCCTGGCTTATCATGACCGTTCCGACGGCGGACTGTTGGCCACTGTCGCGGAAATGATGTTTGCCGGAAGAAAAGGCGCCGTCCTGACGCTGGATGATCTGGGTGACGATCCTTTGTCAGTCTTGTTCAATGAAGAACTGGGAGCTGTGCTGCAAGTCGGTCAAAATGACTGCGAGGCTGTCATGAAAACCTTGAGGCGGGCCGGCCTTACGGATTGCGCCCATGTCATCGGCTACATCGTCGATGAACAGCAATTGACCGTGTCTTATCAAGACAAACTGATTTATCAGTCCAGCCGGAAGACAATGCAGTCCACTTGGTCCGAACTCAGTTACCGGATGCAGGCGTTGCGCGATAATCCGGATTGTGCGCTGCAGCAATTCGAGCGCATTCAGGATGATAATGATCCGGGGCTGAATATAAAACTGACATTCGATGTCAATGATAATATTACGGCTCCCTTTATTGATAAGGCTAAACCCAGAATTGCAATTCTGAGAGAGCAGGGCGTCAATGGCCATGTCGAAATGGCGGCAGCTTTCGACCGCGCCGGATTCACCAGTATCGACGTGCATATGAGCGATATTATTAACGGCCGGGTGAGTCTGTCCGATTTTACCGGGCTGGTAGCGTGCGGAGGCTTTTCATACGGCGATGTCCTGGGGGCGGGCGGCGGCTGGTCAAAATCAATCTTGTTCAACGCGCGCGCCCGCGATCAGTTTGCTGAGTTTTTTCAGCGGCAAGACACCTTTGGATTAGGCGTCTGCAACGGATGTCAGATGATGTCGGGACTCAAGGATATCATTCCCGGCTCAGAACTGTGGCCGCGTTTTATGCGCAATACGTCGGAACAATTCGAAGCCCGGGTGGCCATAGTGGAAGTGCAAAAATCGCCATCGATTCTGTTCGCCGGCATGGAAGGCTCAAGATTGACTGTCGCTGTCGCGCATGGAGAAGGACGCGCCGAATTTTTGGCGGATCCTTTAGTTGCCCTGGAAGGTCAGGCGGTGTCATTGTGCTATGTTGACAATTATGGTGCGAGAACAACCGATTTTCCGGCCAATCCGAACGGTTCGCCATTAGGAATTACTGGACTTACGACCACGGACGGCCGCTTTACCATCATGATGCCACATCCTGAACGTTGTTTCAGGACAGTACAAAATTCGTGGCATCCTGATGATTGGGGTGATTATGGCCCCTGGATGAGGATGTTCAGAAACGCCAGGGCATGGCTTGGATAATAGATTAACAGCAGAAGCTGCCATGGAGCGATTGTAGTCTTTCCGGTTGATTGAACAGGATTACCGATGAATCCATCCCTTTATCGAAAAATTTATTTTGGATCAGCTCTGGCCGGGCTTGTTATCTTATTTCTTTTTCCGGGTGAAATTTTTGGATTCCTGTTCGATTTTTTCCATTCCCTGATCGATTTTTTATTTGATTTATTGCATCACCTGTTCGAGATATTACTGGAACTGGGCCATTTATTGTTCGAACTGATCGAATCATCTCTTGATCACCTCGTTGAACATTTATTTCATACCGACCTGCATACCACGCAGACGATTGTTTTTTACATCATGTTGCTCCCCGGTATCTATATTGGCTACCAAATATTAGTCGTCCTGATTGCTTTTAGCCGTCGATGCGCGAACAAACTGCTGGATGCTTATTCGGAGTATAAATTCAGAGCCATTTCCTACTGGAATGCTGTGGACTCATTCGATAAGATTAAATGGATTGCCATTTTGGGGGCATGTCTTTATCTGATATTTCTAGTGTCTTTCTAAAAATAATCGGAAATGATGCCTCGACTTTTTGTAATTTCTCTGCTTGAAAAATTTCTTGATCGCCCCATTTTATTGATAAACCGAAGTACAACATTTAACAATTTATCATTATCTGGAGACTGCTATGGCATATACCTATCAACCTTGGGGTTTATTGAATCAATTACAAAAAGAACTGGAACGCGCTCAGGAAAGCGGCACCAAAGAAGGCTCGATTGCAACCGCGGAATGGGCGCCGTCAGTCGATATCAAGGAGGACAATGACAAATTCGTTCTGTATGCCGATATACCTGGTGTCAAACCTGAAGACATCGATGTCAGCATGGAAAATGGCGTGTTGACCATTAAAGGTGAAAAAAAGACGGAAGCAACAACCGAGCAGGAGGGCTACAAACGCATCGAGCGGACGCATGGGTCTTTTTACCGCCGTTTCAGTCTGCCCGATACCGCCAATGCCGAGGCTATCAGCGCCAAGTCCAAGCACGGCGTACTGGAAATCATCATTCCCAAACGGGAAGCGGTTAAACCCAAGAAGATCAGCGTCGAATCCAACGAATAAACGAACGGAGCCTTCGGGCTCCGTTTTTTTTATTCCTTTCCCTTTCACGTTCCATAGATAAGTGTTCATTTTCCTTGTTCAATCGAAGCTTGAAGTCTATGTCGATCGGAAAACGATTTTGAAAAACCGTAAATGCACTGCCTGGATGGGATTTAATACAATCCAGCAAGTTCGAACATTATATTCGGAAAGGAAGTTGAGTCAGTCCGTTACTCGATCCTGTTGGCTTTTAGTCGGCGGATGTTAAGTCCTAGTGATAGTAATAAATGTCATAATTTGACATAAATTGTCACCTTGACATTAATATTAGGCTTCGACTGAACCATTTCAGCCAATGGTAAAGAGCGCATGCGTTAGGATGGCGGCTTTGGTCCGTTTTTTGCTCGTGATTCGATGTATACAGTTTAACTACTACAGGACTGCGGATTTGAGCTTCTCGGATAACGCGACTATGGGCTATATCTCCCTGGCCTACGGCCTGGTCTTTTTCATGCTATGCATGATTGTCCTTATGTTGCCAAAGTATAACACCACGTGGCACTTCGCCCCGCATTTGTCATTGCTGGCATCATTCAGCATATTGCTCGGGGTGGCGGAGTTTATTGAAATGCAGAGGCTGAACAACCCGGTTGAATGGTTGACCCGGTTTAGCTGCTTTATGTTGATAGCTTCCTATCTGCCCCTGCTTGAGTTTGCTCGCCGGACCTGGAACAATTTTTTCTTTACGGTTCGCCTGTCCGCGCCTTGGGTGTTTGGCGCTACGGGTCTGGTGATGGCGCTTTCAGTGTTGATGCCCTGGACGCCGCCAATTGCCGATCAGATGAAAGACACGCGTCTGTTTTTAGGCGTCCTGGCTGTGCTGTTAACCGGTATTGCATTGTTCGCCGCCAAACGAACAGAAGGGAAAGGTCGTACAACCATCGACAGCGCGGTTTGGCTGCTTATCTTGGTATTGGTATTCATCTGCTACAGCGTATCATTCTTTCTCCTTTTCCAGACAGATCCGCATGTGCCGACGCAGGAAAATTTCCTCTCTTCGTTTGGCTTTTCCGTCCAGTCGTTTCGAACTATGTGCTCAGCGGTGGCATCCCTGGGGCTTGTCTGGCTAGTTCTTCTGGCGGGTAATAACTGCCAAATAGACGCCATCGCCTTCGAATGGTCACAGAAAGCGATAATAATTGCCGATGCCAATAATGTCATTTTACGCATCAACAATGCCTTCACCGAATCCTCGGGTTACACGCCCAATGATGCCGTAGGTCAAAAAATAAGCTTATTCAATTTAGGGTACCCTAACGACGCCATTTACGCTGAAATGCAAGAGAGCGTTGCTCGTACCGGAACCTGGCAGGGGGAAATCCGTTGCCAGCGAAAGAATGGCGAGAATTATCCTTCGTGGTTAACCCTCACCGGGGTGAAAGATATCGCCGGTGTGGTCATTTATTATGTTGGTATGTATGTCGACATCACCGAAAGTAAAGCGATCGAAGAGGAAATGAAACGACGGGCTTTCTATGATCCGCTCACCCAACTACCCAATCGTCTGCTGTTGCGCGAAAGGTTGAATCACTGCATTAGCATGGAGCGACGCTCAGGCCAAAGTCTGGCCTTGCTAATGCTGGATCTGGATCGTTTCAAATCTGTCAACGACAGCCTGGGGCATCTGGCCGGCGACGAGCTATTGAAACAAGTCGCTGCAAGAATTACAAGCCGGTTGCGCGATGTGGACCTGGTTGCCCGTTTAGGTGGCGATGAATTCATCGTTTTATTAGAAGACATTAACGATCCGCAAGATGCTTCACGAGTCGCTGAAGATATTATCAGCGATTTAAGCAAGCCCTTTACGTTGAATCAAAGCAACGATGTCTGGATTGGCGCCAGTATTGGCATTAGTCTTTATCATCAACACGGTGACAGCCCTGAAGTACTCATGGATCATGCCGATAAGGCCTTGTATCAGGCGAAAGACCAAGGGCGTGGCTGTTTTGCCTATTTTTCTGAATCCTTGACAAGTGCCGCTCGGGAACGTATTGAACTGGAAACCCGTTTGCGCCGGGCGATTCAACAAGAAGAGCTGCGCGTGTTCTATCAACCCCAAATAGATATTAAAAGTGGCCGCATAGTCGGCGCCGAAGCCTTGGTGCGCTGGCAAGACCCTATCGAGGGACTGATTTCACCTTCCCGCTTTATTCCTGTAGCCGAAGATTCGAATCTGATTGTCGATATTGGCGAATGGGTATTGCGGGAGACTTGTAACCAGGGCCAGTTTTGGCTGGCTTATGGACTGCCGCCATTGACCCTGGCGGTTAATATTTCTCCGCACCAATTAAAACGTATCGATCTTAATAGCTTGATCGATAAAGTATTGGCCGAAACCGGTTTCCCAGCCGAGCAACTGGAATTGGAAATAACCGAAAGCGGAATAATGGAGAATCAGGATAATGCGACGGAGATTCTCAACAACCTGCGTATTCAGGGCATTCGGTTAGCCATTGACGATTTCGGCACTGGCTATTCATCGTTGGCCTATTTAAAAAGTTTCCCTCTGAATGTGCTGAAAATCGATAAAAGCTTTATCGATGATATTCCCCATAGTAAAGACGGCATGGAAATCGCCGCCACCATAATTGCAATGGGCCGTACCTTGGGATTAAAAGTCCTGGCAGAAGGCGTAGAAACGCCGGAACAACTTGCATTCTTGCGGGGGCATAATTGCGATATTTATCAGGGCTTTATAAAAAGTTGTCCCTTGTCCGCAAAAGAGTTTACCAGGTTGTTGCGTATTCAACAAGAAAGAGATTTAGCTCGTTTTCAACGGAGGGAACTGAAAGAAGCTTAAGAAATTTTTATTGCATTAATCTCTTTCGGGCCCGGTTTCCCGACTAACCAGCCTTTCTTGGTCATGTGATGCAAAAAGCAGCCATTAACAGGCTTTGATCGCCAATGTCATGCTCCTTTCCTTATGCCGTCAAATAAATTCAAACCATTGGCGCCCAAAGAGGCTAATCAATGAGTCATGGATAAGTCTTGTTGTAGAATATTTAAGAAAAAATAATTCATAACAATCGCATAAACTTGGACAGCAAAATTCGTTAGACCGATTTGCCATGAACAATCAGCCATTCTCGAAGCTGATGAAATAGAATTCTTGTTTGAAATTTCCAATGGGCGTGACGGTGTTATCATGCGAAACTGTCCATCAGCTTCGTATGTGTTTCACGATTAAAAAAAATTGCTAATGACCAAAGCCTTATAATCTTGTAAAATTATCGGTGTTTGAATTTATATAACGGGATGACTCCATTAGGAATCATCCCGTTTTGCACATTTAGAGGTGACATGTTTGAGTAAGCCAGCCTTGTTGGTATTGGAAGATGGAACGGTATTTAACGGTGTATCGATCGGTGCAGACGGCTGTTCTGTCGGTGAAGTCGTTTTTAATACCGCGATGACCGGGTATCAGGAAATACTCAGTGATCCGTCTTATGCCCGTCAAATAGTGACATTAACCTATCCGCACATTGGCAATGTCGGCACCAATCGTGAAGATAATGAATCGGCCCGGGTGTTTGCCAGCGGTCTGGTGGTCAGGGATTTGCCGCTTCTGGCCTGCAACTGGCGGAACGAAAAACCCTTGCAGCAGTATCTTGAAGAAAACAATGTGGTCGCCATTGCCGAAATCGATACCCGCAAGTTAACCCGTTTGCTGCGCGATAAAGGCGCGCAACGCGGCTGCATCATGGCCGGCGCGTCCGTAGATATGGATGCGGCAACCTTAGCGATTGAAAGCTTTCCGGGTTTAAAAGGGATGGATCTGGCCAAGGTTGTTTCAGTTTCCAAACCTTATGAATGGACTGAAAACATCTGGCATCTGAAGAAGGGCCATACCCAGGCCGAAAATCTGAACAAACATGTGGTCGCTTACGACTTCGGCATCAAGCGAAATATTCTCAGATTGCTGGTCAACCGGGGTTGCCGCATTACCGTGGTGCCTGCGACGACGCCAGCCGAAACCGTTTTAGCGATGAATCCGGACGGTGTTTTTCTGTCCAACGGTCCCGGCGATCCGGAACCCTGTACTTATGCAATCGAGGCAATCAAATCGATTTTGCAAAAGAAGGTTCCCGTGTTCGGAATTTGTCTGGGTCATCAACTGCTGGCCTTGGCCAGCGGCGCCAAAACCGAAAAAATGAAATTCGGCCATCATGGCGCCAATCATCCGGTGCAGGAAGTGGCCACGGGCCGGGTAATGATCAGCAGCCAAAACCATGGCTTTGCCGTAGACAAAGACAGCTTGCCCGATAACGTGATTCCGACATTTTATTCGTTATTCGACGGCAGTCTGCAAGGCATCGCGCTCACCGATTGTCCCGCGTTCAGTTTTCAGGGACATCCGGAGGCGAGCCCCGGTCCCCATGATGTCGAATCATTGTTTGACACTTTCATCGAATTAATGAATAAATGATTTTGGTTCAAGGTACAGGTTCAAGGAGTGTGATCCCTTAAACCTGTATCTTTTACCTTGAACCCTGTACCTATAATTAAACCATGCCAAAAAGAACCGACATTAAATCGATTTTATTACTGGGAGCCGGGCCGATTGTGATTGGCCAGGCCTGCGAATTCGATTATTCAGGGACCCAGGCCTGCAAGGCGCTGCGAGAGGAAGGCTACCGGGTCATCCTGGTCAATTCCAACCCCGCCACCATCATGACCGATCCGGATATGGCCGATGCGGTTTATATCGAGCCTATTGACTGGCAGACGGTCGAAAAAATTATCGAAAAAGAGCGGCCTGACGCGCTGTTGCCGACGATGGGCGGGCAAACGGCGTTGAACTGCGCGCTGGCGCTCGATGCCCATGGCGTCCTTGAAAAATACGGCGTCGAGATGATCGGCGCCAGCAAGGAAGCGATCAATAAAGCCGAAGACCGTGAATTGTTTAACCAGGCGATGCGGAAAATCGGTTTTGAAGTCGCCAAATCCAAAACCGCGCATTCGATGGAAGAAGCCATGGCGGCACAGAAGGAAGTGGGCTATCCGACCATTATTCGTCCTTCGTTTACCATGGGCGGCAGCGGCGGCGGCATTGCCTACAACAAGGAAGAATTTATCGAAATCTGCGAACGCGGCCTGGATTTGTCGCCCACCAATGAACTGCTGATCGAAGAATCGGTGTTAGGCTGGAAAGAATTCGAAATGGAAGTGGTGCGCGATTCCAAGGACAATTGCATCATCGTCTGTTCGATCGAAAATTTCGATCCGATGGGCGTGCATACCGGCGATTCGATTACCGTGGCGCCGGCGCAAACCCTGACCGATAAGGAATACCAGATTTTACGCAACGTTGCCGTCGCAGTGCTGCGCGAAATCGGCGTCGATACCGGCGGTTCCAACGTGCAGGTGGCGATTAATCCGGTCGACGGACGCCTGATCGTCATCGAAATGAACCCCCGGGTGTCGCGTTCGTCTGCGTTAGCGTCGAAAGCAACCGGTTTTCCGATTGCCAAGGTCGCTGCCAAGCTGGCGGTGGGTTACACCCTGGATGAATTGCAAAACGAGATCACCGGCGGCGCGACGCCGGCATCGTTCGAGCCGACGATCGATTATGTCGTTACCAAAGTACCTCGGTTCACCTTTGAAAAATTTCCGCAGGCCGATGATCGTCTAACCACGCAGATGAAGTCGGTCGGTGAAGTGATGGCGATCGGCCGCACGTTTCAGGAGTCGCTGCAAAAAGCCTTGCGCGGTCTCGAAATCGGCATCAGCGGACTTGATGAGATCATCGATTTGCATGCAGAGGATATGCCGGAGAAATTTCAGCGTGAACTGCGCCATCCGGGGCCCGACCGCTTGCGCTATGTCGCCGATGCCTTTCGTAGCGGCATGACTCTGGACGAGGTTCATGAAGCCAGTAAAATTGATCCCTGGTTTCTGGCGCAGGTAGAGGATTTGGTGGTGACGGAAAAATCGCTATCGAATAAAACCTTGTCGACGCTGAAAGAGGGCGAACTCTTTAAACTCAAGCGCAAAGGTTTTTCCGATTTGAGGCTGGCGAAATTGCTGGATACCTCTGAAATGGAAGTGCGCAATGTGCGCCATAAACAGGGTATTCGTCCGGTCTACAAGCGCATCGATTCGTGCGCGGCTGAATTTTCATCGGATACGGCGTATCTGTATTCCACCTATGAAGAAGAATGTGAAGCCCGGGTGTCTGATAAAGACAAAATCATCATTCTGGGCGGCGGACCTAACCGTATCGGACAGGGTATCGAATTCGATTATTGTTGCGTTCACGCGGCCCTGGCATTGCGCGAAGACGGCTATGAAACCATCATGATTAACTGTAATCCTGAAACCGTTTCAACCGATTTCGATACTTCCGATCGATTGTATTTTGAGTCGTTAACGCTGGAAGATGTGCTGGAAATCGTTCATATCGAAAAACCCAAGGGCGTGATCGTTCAATATGGCGGTCAAACGCCATTGAAATTGGCCCGCGCCCTGGAAGCGGCAGGCGTTCCTATTATCGGTACTTCGCCCGATTCAATCGATTTGGCGGAGGACCGGGAGCGTTTCCAGAAATTACTGGAAAGACTGGAACTGAAGCAGCCGCCCAATGCGACCGCCCGTTCGGTTGATCAGGCCCTGAATGCGGCCAAAGAGCTTGGCTATCCGCTGGTGGTGCGCCCTTCTTATGTGCTGGGCGGCCGAGCCATGGAAATCGTCTTCAATGAAGAAGGCCTGCAGCGCTATATGAAAGAGGCGGTCAGCGTTTCCAATGATTCGCCGGTATTGCTGGATCGATTTCTTGACGATGCGGTGGAAATGGATGTCGATGCGATTTATGACGGCGAGCAAGTACTGATTGGCGGTTTGATGGAGCATATCGAACAGGCGGGAATCCATTCGGGCGACTCGGCGTGTTCATTGCCGCCCTACGATCTGGCGCCGGCCATTCAGGATCAATTGCGTGTGCAGGTGGCCAAAATGGCGGAGGCTTTGGGCGTGAGAGGGCTGATGAATACCCAGTTTGCTATCCAGGGCGACGATATTTACGTGCTGGAAGTCAATCCCAGGGCCTCGCGTACCGCCCCGTTTGTCTCAAAAGCGACCGGTTATCCATTGGCCAAAATCGCTGCCCGCTGCATGGTCGGTCAATCCCTGGCCCAGCAAGGCGTCACCAAGGAGCGGATACCGGATTACTATTCGGTGAAAGAGGCCGTTTTTCCTTTTGTCAAATTCCCGGGTGTCGATCCCTTGTTGGGACCGGAAATGAAGTCCACCGGAGAAGTGATGGGTGTAGGTAAAACTTTTGGCGAAGCATTCGCGAAATCCCAGCGTGCGGCCGGCGTTAATTTGAATCATAGCGGCAAGGTATTGATCAGCATACGGGATGCCGATAAACTCAAATTGCCTGATATTGCCAGAATGCTGGTGGAAAAAAAATATGAGATCGTCGCTACCGGCGGTACGGCAAAATTTCTTAAAAATGCAGGCATTTCCTGCGAAGTGGTTTATAAAGTCAATGAAGGCAGGCCCAATACGGTTGATATGATCAAAAACGGCCAGATTCAGTTGATCATTAACACCACCGAAGGAAAAAAAGCAATCGCGGATTCCTTTACGATGCGCAGGGAGGCGTTACAGCATCGCATCACTTATTACACAACGATGGCCGGCGCCAGGGCAGCCTGTTACGCATTGGGGGAACTTGAGGCCAGAAATGTTGTGTGTTTGCAGGATTTGCATCGAAGCCTGAATGGGTGACATTTAATATAATTCCCGTTGGGAATGGAAAAAATAATATCGGAGTTATTGAAAGATGAATAAAGTACCTTTAACCGTCAAAGGCGCAGAGAAATTGCGGGCGGAATTGGAAGAATTGAAAAGTGTGGTGCGTCCGCGCATTATCGCATCCATTGCGACCGCTCGTGCCCACGGTGATTTGAAAGAAAACGCCGAATATCATGCCGCGCGTGAACAACAAAGTTTCGCCGAAGGCCGCATCGCCGAGATAGAGTCCAAATTATCGAATGCGCAGATTATTGACGTCACCAGGCTGGATCCGAATGGCAAGGTTGTGTTTGGGGCAACGGTTGAAATAGAAGAACTTGAATCAGGAAAAACGGTAATTTATCAGATCGTCGGCGAAGATGAAGCCAATATCAAGGAAGGCCGGATTTCGATAGGTTCGCCCATCGCGCGGGCCTTGATCGGTAAAGAAGTGGGCGATGTTGTTATCGTCAAGGCGCCGGGCGGTAATATCGAATACGAGATACTGTCGATAGAGTATGTGTAAGAGGTGAAAGGTACAAGGCGAAAGGCGAAAAGAGCTTGACAAAGCAAAATTCAGGTTACAATTATTAGCCTTTAGCCTTTAGCCTTTAGCCTTTAGCCTTTAGCCTTTAGCCTTTAGCCTTTAGCCTTTAGCCTTTAGCCTTTAGCCTACTTCGTTCCTACCGATATTATTTCTATATGCCTACAGCAAAACTCGAAGTCAGCATCGGTTATGCCAGCGACAAGGGCGTCAAGGCGGATAATGAAGATTTTTTCGGATCGTTGACGCCAAACGGCCATCAGCTCAATTACAAAGGTATCGCGGCAGCCATCGCTGACGGCATGAGCGGCAGCGATGGCGGCAAGCAGGCCAGCCATTGTTGTGTAATCAGTTTTTTGAACGATTATTACAGCACACCCGACACCTGGTCAGTTAAACACGCGGCGCAAAAGATACTCTCCGCGACAAACTCCTGGTTATACAGCCAGGGCCAGAGCCGCTTCCAATCAACCAAGGGCATGGTCAGCACCTTAAGCATCATTATTTTCAAATCAACCACGGCCCATATATTTCATATCGGAGATTCAAGGATATACCGTTGTCGGGATGGAAACCTTGAGCAGATTACCCGTGATCACCGGGTCTGGGTTTCTCAAGACAAAAATTATCTAAACCGGGCCATGGGGATAGAACCCAAACTGGAAGTTGATTACCAGGCGATCCCCCTTGCCAAGGGGGATCTGTTTTTGATGACAACCGACGGGGTACATGATTTTATCGATGAAAAATCTTTGAAATTGCTGTTGCTTGACGGCACGGATTTAACCGGGATTGCCGGCAACATTATTCGCCAGGCGGTCGCCAATCACAGCGATGATAACCTGACGTGTCAATTGATCAGCGTCGACGATCTGCCCCTCGCCAAAGAGGACGAAATTCTTCGGCGTCACACGAACCTGCCATTTCCGCCCCCGTTGGCATCCGGAATGATCATCGACGGTTACCGGATAGAACGGGAATTGCACGCCAGCAAACGCACCCAGATTTATCTTGCGTTCGATACCAAAACCGAAACCCGGGTGATTTTAAAAACGCCATCCATTCTGTATGAAGACGATACGCATTACATCGAGCATTTTCTGCATGAAGAGTGGGCAGGAAAGCGAATGGCCCATGAAAATGTGCTCAAGGTTCTAGGCTCCGACAGGGAAAAAAGTTGTATTTACTACATCACAGAATATCTTGAAGGGCCAACCTTGAGGCAATGGATGAACGACCATCCGAAACCAGACATCAAAGAAGCCAGACGAATTGTTGAGCAGATCGCCAAAGGATTGCGTGCCTTTCATCGAATGGAGATGCTGCATCAGGATTTGAAACCCGAAAACATCATGTTCGATAAGCTTGGAAAGATCAAGATCATCGATTTCGGTTCGGTAAAAATCGCCGGCATTTCGGAAATTACTCCGCTGGATCACGGCACCGAAGAAAATATCCTGGGAACATTGAATTATACGGCGCCGGAATATCATCTGGGACTGCGCGGCACGGTAAAATCCGATTTGTTTTCCCTCGGTGTGATCACCTATGAACTGATTAATGGCGCCTTACCTTTCGGCCGCCCGATGCCGGAAAAACCGAATAAAATGAATCTGGAAAAACTCCGTTATGTTCCCAGCATTCATTGCAACCCCATGGTGCCTGTCTGGATTGATGGCGCCTTAAAAAAAGCGACAGCGATCATCCCGGAGTTTCGCTATGACGACATTCCCGAGTTTCTCTTCGATCTGACTACACCCAACCCCAGATTTTTAAGCGCCGAGGAAGCGCTGCCGCTAATGCAGAGCAACCCGTTAGCGGTCTGGAAAACCCTGTTCCTCATCTCGCTGGTGCTCAATCTGGCGATGGTCTATCTATTAGTGCACTAAGGAATCATCAAGCTGATTCCTTTTTTCAGTGCGATGACGCACTGTTTCGGTGTGATAGCTCGCACCAGCGTAGTATTTTTGCACCAATGTAAAGCAATTAATTTAAATATTGACTGTACTGACCGCATTCTTAATAAAAGACTTTTTTAAAGTCAGAGGCTTATAAGGAGTGGCACACAATTTGCTGAAACCAATGGAATGAATTGGTTCGTAGTAACTTGATTGTTGAGGTTGGTCGTGAGTAAAAAACAAACACTCGTCGTTATTGGAAATGGCATGGTAGGTCAGAATTTTCTAGCTAATCTGGTCACTAGCCCCAATTACATCGATTACAACATAGTGACTTTTTGTGAGGAACCCAGAGCGGCATACGATAGAGTGCATCTGTCGTCATTTTTCTCCGGAAAAACGGCGGAAGATTTGTCTCTGGTCGAGCCTGGTTTTTTTGAGCAGCACGGCATTACGGTGCATATCGGTGACAAAGCCGAGTCGATAGACCGTAACGCTAAAACCGTGACGTCCGCGAATGGGCTGATGATCGCGTACGACAAACTGGTTCTGGCGACAGGTTCTTATCCATTCGTTCCGCCGGTGCCGGGACATGACCGGAAACAATGTTTCGTTTACCGCACCATAGAAGATCTGGAAGCGATGGCGGCAGCCGCTAAAACCGGCAAGATCGGCGTGGTCGTCGGCGGCGGCCTGCTGGGCCTGGAAGCGGCAAAAGCTTTAAAGGATCTGGGTTTGCAAACGCATGTCGTTGAATTCGCTCCGCGGCTGATGGCGGTACAACTCGATGAAGCGGGCGGCGCGATGCTGAGACATAAAATAGAAAGTCTGGACGTCACCGTCCATACCGGAAAAAATACCAGCATCATCAAGGATGGCGACCAGCAGGTACATAAAATGTGTTTCGCCGACGGAACCGAACTGGAAACCGATGTCGTGCTGTTTTCCGCCGGCATCCGTCCCCGCGATGAATTGGCCCGGGCTTGCGGCCTTAACGTGGGGCCGCGCGGCGGCATCGTCATCAACAACCAATGCCTTACGTCTGATCCCGATATTTATGCGATCGGCGAATGCGCACTCTGGAACGGCATGATCTACGGCCTGGTCGCACCCGGTTATGCGATGGCGCGAACCGCCGTTGCCGATCTGACCGGGGCACCGGCCAGTTTCACCGGCGCCGACATGAGCACCAAACTGAAATTGCTCGGCGTCGATGTCGCCAGTATCGGCGACGCGCACGCCAAAACCCAGGGCGCGATGGTTTATACCTATCAGAATGGTTCGAGCGAGGTCTACAAACGCCTGGTGGTCAGCCATGATAAGAAACGTCTGCTGGGAGCGGTGCTGGTCGGCGATGCGTCCGGATACGGCACCTTATTGCAGTATTGCCTGAACGGCATCGAACTGCCGGAAAATCCCGATGCGCTGATCCTGCCCAGCCGTTCCGACGAATCGGTCGGCTTGGGTCCGGATGCCTTACCTTCTTCCGCGCAAATCTGTTCCTGCTATAACGTCACTAAAGGCGACATTTGCCAAGCGATCGATGCCGGCTGTATGACAATCGGCGCCTTAAAAACCGAAACCAAAGCGTCTACCGGCTGCGGCGGGTGCGCGGCGCTGCTCAAATCAGTACTGAACTCGGAACTCGAGAAACACGGTTTTGAAGTCAGCAAGGATATTTGCGAACATTTTCCCTATACCCGTCAGGATTTGTACAACCTGATCATGGTTAAACAAATTACGACCTTTGACGAACTGCTGGAGAAATACGGCAAGGGCAGGGGCTGCGACATCTGTAAACCGGCCGTCGGTTCGATTCTGGCTTCCTACTGGAACGATTATATCCTGAAAAACGAGCATGTCGGATTACAGGATACCAACGATACCTTTCTCGCCAACATGCAGAAAGACGGCACCTATTCGGTCGTGCCGCGCATTACCGGTGGAGAAATTAGCCCGGACATGCTGATTGCCTTGGGGCAGGTGGGCAAGAAATACAAGCTTTACACTAAAATTACCGGCGGCCAGCGCGTGGATCTTTTCGGTGCGCGCGTCGACCAGCTGCCGCATATCTGGAAAGATCTCATTGATGCGGGTTTCGAGTCAGGCCATGCCTACGGCAAGTCCCTGCGTACGGTTAAATCCTGCGTCGGCAGCACCTGGTGCCGCTATGGCATCGATGATAGCGTCGGACTGGCGGTAGAATTGGAAAATCGTTACAAGGGTCTGCGCTCGCCGCATAAACTCAAATTCGCCGTTTCCGGCTGCACTCGTGAATGTGCGGAAGCCCAAGGCAAGGATGTCGGCGTGATCGCGACTGAAAACGGCTGGAATCTCTATGTTTGCGGCAATGGCGGCATGAAGCCGCGTCATGCCGACTTGTTCGCGACGGGACTGGATAAAGAGACCCTGATCAGATATATCGATCGTTTTTTAATCTTTTATGTGCGTACGGCCGACCGCTTACAGAGAACCTCGGTGTGGATGGAGAACATGGAAGGCGGACTCGACTACCTCAGGTCAGTCATCATCGACGACAAACTCGGATTGTGCGCGCAGTTGGAAAAGCAAATGCAATATGTCATAGACACTTATCAATGTGAATGGAAAACCACAATCCAGGATGAAAACAGGCTGAAACGTTTCCGTCATTTCATCAACAGCGACCGGCCGGATGACAACGTGGTCTTTATCGAAGAACGCGGGCAAATGCGGCCAGCCAACGAAGATGAACGCAAACATTTTCAACTGATGGAAGAACCGTTGGATGAAAAACAGGCAACCGCCTCCGAAACAACGATCGGGGTTGCATGATGACAGAGTGGATAGATGTATGCAGCGCCGATGATTTGCAGCCCAATTCAGGCGTGTGCGCGTTAGTTAAGGGGCAGCAGGTGGCGATTTTTTATATGCCCAAGGAATCGACGGTATACGCCATCAATAATCACGATCCATTCGGTCGCGTCAATGTGCTGTCCCGGGGCATGATCGGCGATATCAACGGCCAACCCGTGGTGGCCTCGCCCTTGTATAAACAGCATTTCAATCTGAACACAGGCATCTGTGTAGAGGATGAAACAGTATCCGTACCTGTGTATCCCATCCGCATTGATAACGGCAGGGTAAAAATCGGCATTGGAGCCTAGATCGATGAATTATAACTATTATATTGCCGACGTATTCACCCGTGAGGTTTTCAACGGCGCCCAGATCGCCGTATTCCCGCAAGCCGACGGGATGAGCGATGAACAGATGCAAAGGACCGCCAACGAGCTTAACTTGTGGGAAACCGTATTCGTATTCCATCCCGATGGCGCCGGCTCGACGCGAAAAATACGTATTTTCTCACCCAAGGCTGAAATCGATTTTGCCGGCCATCCGATTATTGCCACCGCTTATGTGCTTGGACTGTGCGGCGATATTCAATTGGCCGAGCCGGTAACGCCGGTGGTGTTCGAACAGAATGCAGGACCGGTCGATGTCAATATTACGGCGGAGCAGGGCAAGCCGGTTTTTGTCCAGTTTACTAGTAAAGTGTCTTCAATCATCGATCGCTTTGCGCCTTCCGATGAAGAAATGGCCACCTTTTTATCCATTCAGCAATCGGAACTCGACCATATCAAATATTCAGCGCGACTGGTAGCCTGTGGAATACCTTATCTGATCGTACCGGTCTGGAAATATGAAACGGTACGTAAAGCACGGTTCAACTACTCGGCCTGGAGCCGATCGGTCGCACCACAAACCGCGGCACAGGAAATTCTGCTGTTCGCCCCGAAAAGCCCATACCCCGATTCCGATTTTAATCTGAGACTGATGGGGCCTCACATCGGCATCGACAACGACCCCCCTGTCGGCAGCGCGGTGCCGGCGTTTGCATCGTATCTCTGTTCGTTTGAGCATACACGCAAGGGCACTCATGTGTTCTCGGTCGACCGGGGTGATGTGAATTCCCGCCGTAGTGTATTGAATATAGAAATGGACCATAAGGGTAAAGCGCAATTGGCGATCCGCGTCGGCGGCAGTGCGGTGATTTTCGCCCAGGGCACCGTGTTTTTGCCGGATTGACGCCAGCCGGCGACCATTGATTTTTGTGCATCGCTTTATAAATCCAATTTGAGTTGACGAAAACCATGCTATTTGGACGTAATCAGAAAAATCCGATCAAGATGGCCGACAAGGGAGTCGTTAAATGGACGTATACAACCTGCGGCTATTGTTCCACCGGCTGTTCGATTGAGGTGGGCAGCAATGCCGACGGTAAGCCTGTCGCAACACGCGGCGTCGGCGGCGCCGATGTCAATCGCGGCAAACTTTGTCTCAAAGGGATTTTCGAATATCAGGTGTTTGAAGCATCAGGCCGAGGTCAGAAGCCTTTGCTGCGAAACTCGATACACCAGCCCTACCAGGTTGCGGAGTGGGATACGGCGCTGGATAAAATGGCGTCGGAAATCAAACGAATCCAGGCAACCTACGGCCGCGACGCTTTCGCCATCGTATCGACCGGGCAACTCCTGACCGAAGAGTTTTATACGCTCGGCAAACTGGCGCGCGGCGTGATCGGCAGCAACAATTACGACGGCAATACCACCTTGTGCATGGCGTCGGCGGTATCGGGCTATAAACGCTCGTTCGGCTCGGACGGCCCGCCGGGCTGTTATGAAGACTTCGAACATACCGACTGCCTGATCGCCTGGGGTTCGAATCTGCCGGAGCAGCATCCGATCATTTACTGGCGTCTCAAGGAAGCGCTGGAAAAACGCAAGTTTCCGCTGATCGTCGTCGATCCAAGAGTCACGATGCTGGCACAGTTCGCCGATATTCATCTGCCGATTACGCCGGGCACCGACGTGGTGCTGCAAAATGCGCTGATTCATGTGATTCTCGCCGAAGGACTGGAAAATCGTGAGTATATCGAAACGAACACAACCGGCTTCGAGGATCTGGTCAGAGAAGTTCAAAATTACGATCCCAAGACTGCATCAATGATTTGCGGCATCGATGCCGAAACCATCCGGACAGTCGCAAGATATTATGCCAAGGCGGACCGCGCGATGAGTATCTGGACAATGGGCATCAACCAGAGCACCCATGGCTCGGACGGCGTCGTCGGCATCAACAATCTGAATCTGGTTACCGGCAACATCGGCAAGCCCGGCGGCACCAGTCTGTCGATCACCGGCCAGTGCAATGCGATGGGAACGCGCGAATGGTCGTCCTGTTCCGGCCTGCCCGGTTACCGCGCTCTGGAAAAACCGGAGGAGCGTGAGGAAATTGCTAAATTCTGGGGCATCGATCCTGAATTTTTCCCCAAGCAGCGAGGCCTGACCGAAACCGATATTTTCCCTGCGATTGAAGCCGGTGACATCAAGGGCTTGTGGCTGGTTGCGACCAATCCGATGACATCGATGCCCGACACCGCTCGAATACGCAAAACCCTGAAAAAACTGGAATGCCTGGTCGTGCAGGATTGTTATGCCGACGCGGAATCCAATCAGTACGCCCATATCTTTTTGCCTGCGGCGACCTGGGCAGAAAAGGAAGGCGTGTTTACCAACACCGAACGACGTGTCAACATCACCCGCCAGGTCAAAGCCCCTCATGCCGATTCGAAATCGGATCTGGAAATATTCAATCTTCTTTCCAAACGCTTTGAGCAAGGACAAAAGATAAAATTTCCGGAACGTCCCGCCGATGTGTTCGAGGAAATGAAACAGCTTTCCAAAGGGCGTCTTTGTGATATTTCCGGCATGAGCCACGACCTGATCGAGCAAAAACGCGGCATACAATGGCCTTATACCGAAGAACAGGCGAAGCAGGGCGCCAATGGTGAACAGCGTCTCTATACTCAGCCTCAATCCTTTCGCTACAAGGACGGCAGGGCCAAATTGATTCCGCTGCCGTTTATCAATAACAATGAAGTGCCGGATGGCGACTATCCGTTCTGGCTGAATTCCGGCCGTCTGGTCGAGCATTGGCACACCCGAACCAAGACCGGAAAGATCGGCAACAACAATAAATTCAGCCCGATTCCGTTCATGGAGATGAATCCCGAAGCCGCGAATGCCCTGGGCATCCAGCATCAGTCCTATGTGCGGGCGGTCTCGCGGCGGGGTGATGCGGTCGTGATGGTGATGCTGACTCAGCGCGTGCCCAAAAACATGGTGTTTATCCCGTTCCATTTTTTCGATTGCGTCAACCGCCTGACGCTGGGTTTGCTGGATCCGCATTCGCGTCAGCCTGCTTTCAAGCAGCAGGCCGTCCGAATTGAACCGGTCGATCAGCAAATTGCCGCCGAGATTAACAAAAAATCGCGCACCTATTAATATCGGAGATCATAATGGTTGAAGTACGAGCCGACGAGCCCAAATATGCCTTTTTGAACGATAAGGCGACGCAAAAACAGAACCGCTATGGCAAAAGTATTGACCTGACCTATAAAAAAAACGAGCTTCGCAACAGCAGCCTGAATATCAACGATGATACCGGCATCGGGGTAAATCCCAATCGCTATAAGCAGCACGGCTTTTATTTTAATGCCGACAACTGCATCGGCTGCCATGCCTGCGAGTCGGCATGCAGCGAAAAAAACGATGTACCTATCCATCTGGCCTACCGTTCGGTAGGGTTTGTCGAAGGCGGTACTTATCCCGCCTATCAGCGCCTTAATATTTCGATGGCCTGCAATCATTGCGACGATCCGGTCTGTCTGAAAGGCTGTCCGACGCGCGCCTATACCAAATTTGCCGAATACGGCGCGGTGCTGCAGGATCCGGATATCTGTTTCGGTTGCGGTTACTGCACCTGGGTCTGTCCTTATAATGCGCCGCAACTCGATCCGGTGAAAGGCGAAGTATCCAAATGCAATATGTGCGTCGATCGTCTAGAGGTCAATCTGAAACCGGCCTGCGTCGCCGCCTGCCTGGGCAATGCGCTGGATTTCGGGGTGATCGAAAACATTCCGCAAAACCGGGTTCAGGCAAAAACCGCGATCCCGGGCTTTCCGCCCACCGATATTACCCATCCCAATATCCGTTTTCAGCAGACCCGTCCAATGCCCAAGGAAGTAACCCGCACCGATGCGATGCCGCTGAAATATCTGCGTGACGAGGAGGAGAAAGGCAAATTCAATGCGACTGTCGATGACAAGCACCGATGGGAACGCTATTGGAATTTGAAAAAACTGCTGACCAGCCACGAGAGCGCCCATGTCATCTTTACGTTATGCACTCAGGCAACGGTCGGGGCCTTTATCATGATGATGATGTCTTCCTGGTTTGGCTTGCCATCGCTGGCGGCATTGCAGGAACCCTGGCTGAAATGGCCATTGCTGATTGCCTTGGTGATGATTGCAACAACAGGGCTGTTCAAATTGAACATGCACCTTGGCAAACCGCATCGTTTTTACCGTGGATTCAATAATTTGAGATTGTCTCCGGTCAGCCGCGAGATCGCCGGCGTCTCGTCGTTTTATACCGGATTGTTGGGCTATGCTTTTTTTGCCATGTTCGATAATGCTCCTGCACGGTTTTTGGCGAATGGTTTCGCAGTAATTGGCGTGGCCGGCGGTGCAATCGGTTTATTCTACATGTATAAATTGTACCGGATTCCAGCTCGGCCGTTCTGGAATCACTGGCAAACCGGGACTGCATTTTTCGGTTCCATGCTGAGCCTGGGAGCGTTGATCATTGCCGCGATTTCCGTGGCAATGCTGCCGCTTGCTGCCGAAAGTATCCAGGAATTACTTCATGCACTGATCTTGATCATGATGGCAGGACTGGCGCTGGAAGGTGTTGGCCATCTGGCACATGCCCATGAGATGCAACACAGCAATCATGAAGGCGCGGCGTCCTATTACCGGCAGGTGACACAATACGGTAAATCGTATATTTTTCGTAATATCTTGCTGGGACTCAGCCTGTCACTAGCAACCTTGCTGTCTATCATTGGCGTTTCGCAGCCATTTGGACTGATAGCGGGTCTGGTGTTATTGCTGTCGATGCTGACCAGCAGCGCTTTGGGCCGTTCGTTATTCTTCGTGCTGGTGATTCCCACCACGATGCCGGGCGCTTTTTTCTGGAAGAATAGCGGTTTTATCGAGCATGCCAGGGAAACCGGTCTGGCCGAAATGCCGCAACATGGCGTCGCGTATGAAAGTCACCATGCCTTCGATGTCAAGGCATTAATGCAAACACTAAAAGAAAATTCAATCAAGGATATGATTGGTCACGTAAAATGGATTTTTGGGAAGTAATCCCATTTCAGCTCGTTCAGAACAACACGCTAAAGTTTACCAGCTACCGATTGGCCTGAACCCCAAAGGGGAACGCCTAAGCCTGTCTTAAGGGGGCAGTGTTTGCTGCCCCCTGTGTCAGGATAGTTGTCGCCTCTAATTTTCATTACTTGATGATTAGAGG
>CAZMRW010000044.1:0-33503 GCA_964568805.1 uncultured Methylococcaceae bacterium
GGCTCTATCTTAAACTGAGTAATAATTTGTCTGGACAATGGGGTCCACTTTAACCCAACTAGTATTCTATCTGCAGTCGGGGAATATTGGCTTGAAAAGAGTGAACTTATCATGGCATTTGAGGAGGATCATTCTGACCAATGTATGAGGGTCAAATACGAAGATCTTGTAACCAATCCATGTAAAGTGCTTGAGATAATGTTCACATTTTTAGATGTCGAGTGGGACGAGGATATATTGGGGGACGTATTTAAGGTACACCACGACGATGGCCCAGGCGATGAGAAAGCACAATATACAAATCGCATCAAATCAGACACCATAGGTAGAGGCACTGCAATACCATATGAGCGTATTCATAAACCCTATTTGTCACGAATTAACTGTACTCAAGAAAAACTTGGATATTGGACAGTCGAAAATTTTTACGAAATATATTGTGAGAAAATTGCTTTGTCTCCTTCCTTAGATGTTTCAGGGACGTTCTTTTATAAGAAAGTCGAAGGACTTGAGCATTTTCTTATAAAAGCATCTAAAGATTTTTCAGCTCTGAATGGAGAGTGCAAATTGGTGGTAACTGGGTCTAACGGGGGTAAGTGGATATGCGGTCCAAACACGCCAAATGTCAGAGCCGCGGAAAAGGATGAAGAAGTATCATGTATGATCGTTGTAACCCTAGAAACTCTTATGAACATCCTCAATCATACAGAAAACCCCATGGATGTTTTCAACGAGGGAAAAATACAGGTAGTCGGTGAATTAGCAACGGCCGAACATTTCGGACGGATATTGCTTAGTTTGTAAGCTCATGTCTTGGAAAATTTGTATAGTGAGCGTATTTGGATGTCCGGGAATAGGTCAGTTAGGAAAGTGGATATTTGTCCTAGGCACTCTTGTCTTTGCCTGTACCTTAATTGTCTTTCAGATATTAACCATTTCGTTACCTTTAGTTGATGGGATTTATAATCTTCAAGGTCTTACTTCCCGGGTACTTGTAGAATTTGACAATAGAGGAGTTCCATCCGTGTCGGCAAATTCACGCAAGGATGCCTTCCGTGCCTTGGGATTCTTGACTGCTCGTGACAGGCTGTTTCAGATGGATTTGTTACGCCGACATATGTCTGGGCGTTTGGCCGAAGTGATGGGGCCAACATTGAAAGAGTCCGACCGTCGGCATCGGGTGATGGGGTTCGAGCAGGTGGCGAGCGCTATTGTTCAACGTCTTTCGCAAGATCAAAAGCAGGTGTTGGAAGCTTATGCGGAAGGCGTTAATCAGGCTATGGACTCTTTAACGATTTTTCCGCCCGAGTTTTGGCTGTTGGGTTATAGTCCTTCCGCTTGGCGTGCAGAGGACAGCTTACTGGTGGTGCTGGGTATGGAGGAGGATTTAGGCTGGTCCGGTGACGAGGAACGCAGGGCCAGTATCATGGATGTGACTTTGCCGGAATCGGTAATGAGCTTTTTTATGCCACCCATCGATCGTTACACTAACCGGCTATTGAATGGCGAAGCGTCTGGAATGCCATTACCTTCTATCCCTGAGGATGAACTGTCCGCTTTATTGGATAATAACGGCAGTACTGAACATTACGTCGGTCTGGTGACCGACGCTCCTCCCCCTAAAGGATCGAACGGCTGGGTGGTCGGGCCGTCAAAGACTTGGGACGGCCGGGCTATTCTGGCTAACGATATGCATTTGTCGCTACGGGTTCCGAATATTTGGTATCGGGCCGAACTTCGTTATGAGGATGTGTGGCTCACCGGTCTCACTTTGCCTGGAGTTCCCCTGATTGTAGTGGGCTCAAATGGTAAAGTGGCCTGGGGATTTACCAATATTGAAGGTGATTTCATGGATCTGGTGTCGTTGGAGCTTGATCCTGATGATCCCGAAAGCTATCGCACTCCAAAAGGTAAGGTTCGTTTCGGCGAACGCGAGGAAACGGTACGTGTTAAGGGTGAAGCCGATTTTATGTTCAAAGTACAGACTACTGAGTGGGGACCTGTACTACCCAAAGCTTTGCTCTCCAAACCGGTGGCGGTGCATTGGGCAGCCCTGGATCCCGATGCCACCGATCTGCACCTGCTTGATTTAGATGCAGTCAATGATGTAATGGAGGCGCAAAGGGTATTTAACCGGGCCGGTGGCCCGCCCTTGAACGTATTGGCGGCGGACAAGCAAGGCAATATCGGCTGGACTTACACCGGCAAAATCCCTAAACGCTTCGGGTTGGACGGTTCGGTGAGCCGTTCCTGGGCGGATGGTTCACGAGGTTGGGCTGGCTATATTTCACCGAAAGAACTGCCGCGTATGTTGAATCCTCCGTCTGGTTTCATCGTTAACGCCAATCAGAGGATGCTGGGTGACGATTATCCCTATGTGATCGGTCATGATTTCGACCAAGGTTATCGCGCTTACCGAATCACCGAACGTCTTCTTGATGCGAAGAATCTTACCGAACGGGATATGTTTACTTTGCAATTGGATACGAAGGTGGAGTTTTATCGATTTTATCAACGGCTGGCTTTATCTGTTCTGCATGAGAGTAAAGATGAAGCGCAAGTACGGCTTAAACAGAACCTAACAAACTGGGACGGTTTTGCCGAGCGGGACTCGGTGGGATTCGCTGTTCTGGTGGAGTTTCGTAAGCTGTTGCTTGATGCTGTGATTGCGCCTTTCATGGCGAAATGCCGGAAATACGATCCGGAATTTCGCTTCTCCTCATCCATGATAGATGAGCCATTACAGCAATTGTTGGAGGCAAAATTACCGGCATTACTGCCCGATAAGATCCATTACCGGGATTGGGATTCGTTTTTGCATGGGCTGCTGATTCAGGCAGAGCGTAATGTTTTGGAGCACAATTCAGCCGTTTCCCTGGAAAGTTTGGCCTGGGGTGTGCTCAATCAGGTAACCATCACCCATCCTTTTTCGGCTTCGTTACCGTTGTTGAAGAACTGGCTGGATATGCCGCAGGATGCTGTGTCCGGCTGTGTGCAGTGCGTACGCATGTATGCGTCCGGTTCTGGAGCCAGTGAACGTCTGGTGGTGTCGCCGGGGCGTGAAGGCAATGGCATTCTGCATATGCCCGGCGGTCAATCCGGTCATCCATTTTCGCCTCATTATGGCGATCAGCAGCAGTCTTGGGTGGAGGGAACGGTTTTACCTCTGGAGACCGGGACAAGCGTTCATCGGCTGGAACTTTTACCGGCATCTATGCAGTTAAAGCAGGATTAGAGAGGGGATGAATTCATGCGAATGACCTTGTCTGTAATTTTTTATCCATGCCGGAATTTTGGCAAAACCCGAAGATGGGTAAAAGTATGATTCGCTTTTTACTGCGCAATTCGGGTTGGCTTCTAGTTTTGTCGGTGTTCGCCGGTTTGCTCGGAGGATTGTCCAGCGCCAGCTTGGTCGCTGTCATTAACATGGCTTTGGATAGCAAACAAGATGCTTTGATCCAACTGGGTTGGATTTTTGCCGGGCTGTGTATATTGTTATTACTGGCCCGGATGACTTCGACCTTTTTGTTGATGCGCCTTGGGCAGGATGTTATTTTCGATCTGCGTCTGAAGCTGAGCCGACAGATTTTACGGGCGTCTTTTCCGCGTTTGCAGGCCGTTGGACCAGCGCGAATCCTGGCCTGTCTGACGCAGGATATCGCCACCTTCGCGGAGGCGTTCCGGTGGTTGCCGATGCTCTGTGTGGATGCAGCAATTGTTGCGGGCTGTTTGCTCTATTTGGGCTGGCTGTCCGGCATTTTGTTGGTTCTTGTTCTATTCGCGATAGTCGTGGGTGTGAGCGGTTTTCGGCTGATCGAGAACCGGGCGCAGCAAAGGCTAAGAATGGCACGGGAATCCGACGATGCCTTGTATGAGCACTTTCGCAGCCTGACGCAAGGGATGAAGGAGCTGAAACTGCATGAGCCACGGCGCGATGCTTTTCTATCCGAATGTCTGGAAGTTGCCGCAAAAGGTTATCGACAACATTATCTAAAAGGTACCGGTTTTTACATTCTGGCCGGCAATTGGGGCAACAGCTTGTTTTATCTGCTGATCGGTGCGGTGCTTTTTTTGTTGCCGAACGTCCCGGAAGCCGCTGTCGGATTGGCGCAGACTGTCGGATTGGAAATTTCCGAACTGTCTATTCGTCTGGAGATGAGACCTGAGATTGTGCGCGGTTATTGTTTGACCATTCTGTACATGATGTCTCCTTTAGCGGCTTTAATGGATGGACTGCCGGTCTTGGCCAGAGGCAATATCGCATTGAAAAAGATCGAGGCTTTGGGTTGGGATTCCAGGGAGCCTGAATCCGAAAAACCGGAATCTTCATTGCCGTTTTCTCAGGCGGCTGTTTTGAAATTAACCGGTGTGACTCATCGTTACAGACGGGAAGGCGAGGATCGCCCTTTCACCTTGGGCCCCCTCGATCTGACCTTGCAGCCCGGCGAGGTGGTTTTTCTTACCGGCGGCAATGGCAGCGGTAAGACTACGCTGGCGTTGTTATTGGTCGGTCTTTATGTGCCGGAGCAAGGGGAAATCCGCTTGGGAGAGCAATGTGTCACCGACGCCAATCGGGAAGGTTACCGTCAGCAATTCTCGGCTGTTTTTTCCGATTTCTATCTGTTCGATAGCCTGCTCGGTTTTCATGGAAAAGAGCTGGATGCCGAAGCGCGTGCTTATTTGGCGCGTTTGCAGTTGGATCATAAAGTCCGGATCGAAAATGGTGAATTTTCGACACTGGACTTGTCGCAAGGACAGCGCAAGCGGCTGGCACTATTAGTTGCTTATCTGGAGGATCGGCCTTTTTATCTGTTCGATGAATGGGCTGCCGATCAGGATCCGGTATTCAAGAAAATTTTCTACACGGAACTATTGCCCGCGCTGAAAGCCAAGGGCAAGACTGTGGTGGTGATTTCACACGATGACCATTATTTCCATGTGGCCGATCGGTGTTTGAAAATTGAAGATGGAACGCTCACTGAGATAGCGGTTGTGGAAAATAAGCACGAGAGCCTACAGGGATTCAAAGGCGATGTGTCAATGCCGTTAAGTTCATTATCGGGATCAGCATAAAAACTGGGTGAATGGTACGGCATCGGTTCTTTTAGCAGGTAAGCCAAAATATCTACTGAAGTTCAGGCCAATCCAAGCAGAATGAAGGAGGGTAATATGAATAATTTAACAGCCGGTAAAATTGATAGGACATCCCCAACGAGTAGAGGACTGGTATGGCACCAGTCATGTGTGATGCGAAATGATAGGGAGCGGCAGAACGCCCATAAAGGCCAAATAGTGTGGCTTACTGGTTTATCCGGAGCCGGAAAGTCTACTTTGGCTTGTCGGGTGGAAGAAGTTCTTTTTCAAAGGGGGTGCCGAACCTATTTGTTGGATGGCGACAATGTGCGACATGGGTTATGTTCAGACCTGGGCTTCAGCGCGGAAGACCGGCAGGAGAATATTCGCCGTATCGGTGAGACCGCTAGGCTGTTTATGGATGCTGGCATTATTGTCCTTACCGCCTTCATTTCTCCGTTTCGGGCGGATCGGGAACTGGTTCGTGCCTTGGTACAACCGGGTGACTTTATCGAGGTCTATTGCAATGCGACGCTACATGTTTGTGAGAATCGAGATCCAAAAGGGCTTTATAAAAAAGCGAGGAGAGGGGAAATCCCTGAGTTTACCGGTATTTCGTCTCCCTACGAGGCACCTCTCAAACCTGAGATAGAGGTTTTCACGGGTCGGGAAAACTTGGATGTGTGCGTGGCGGAAGTAATCGATCATCTTGATATATGCGGAAAGCTGTCGAGCATGGCCGTTTCACGAGTGAAGGAGAAAGGAAGAGAATAAAAATGAAGTGTAAGGCTAATTATGAAACGAACTACTAAAACTAATTGGACAATTTCGATATAGGAAGGGTAACACGATGAAGAAGATTTTATCGCCCGATAACGGGCATACTTTGAATGAGATTTTCTTGGATGGCGGAATAGCTACGTCGGCAACGGATAATGGTGAAGGACGGGGTGTCGAAGAGACGGGCAATGCCTACTACCTGAACCGGCAGGCCGGGTATGAATCCAACGCTCGCAGTTACCCGCAACGATTGCCGGTAGTCGGCTTCGAAATGTCGAGTTACGCTTTATCGAGCTAACCCGAAACTTGTTGATAGTGTGGATACGGAGCCCGGAAATTCAAAAGGGCAATAATTGAAAAATAATGTGGGGATGTCGCCATGGTGCAAGAAGTTATTCAACCTGAAATTGATTACGTTTTGGACGGAGGACCGTTATTACAGCCGGTTATCGACGAAGAAATGGCTGTTATTGAAACGCAGGGCAATGACTATTACCTAGACCGGCAGTCTGGGTTCGAGTCTAACGCCCGAAGCTACCCTCGCCGTCTTCCTATCGCTATTCGCCGGGCGGACGGTGTGTTTGTTGAAGATATGGATGGCCGTCGTTATATGGACTGCCTGGCCGGAGCTGGGGCATTGGCGTTAGGTCATCATCATCCGGTAGTCGTGGAGGCGATTCGACGAACCTTGGCGGATGGCGTACCTTTCCAAACCCTGGATCTGACGACGCCGGTTAAAGACCAGTTTGTCGAGGCGTTATTTTCCAGCTTGCCTAAGGCGTTCGCCGATCAGGCCCGCATTCAGTTTTGCGGACCGTCCGGCGCCGATGCGATTGAAGCCGCCGTTAAACTGGTGAAGACGGCTACCGGGCGGCGATCGATCTTGGCTTTTCACGGCGCTTACCACGGTATGACGCACGGTGCATTAGGGTTGACCGGCGAAATCGGTCCGAAGCTGCACGTATCCGGTTTGATGCCGGATGTGCATTTTCTACCTTTCCCCTATGTTTACCGCTGCCCTTTCAGCTTGGGCGGCGAAGTCGGCTGGCGCTCATCTTTAGCCTATATCGAACGGCTCTTGGATGACAGCAACAGCGGTATTACGCCGCCGGCCGCAATGATTTTGGAAATTGTACAAGGAGAGGGAGGCGTCATTCCGGCGCCGGACGAATGGTTGCGGGAGATTCGTCGCATGACCCGAGAACGGGAAATTCCGTTGATTATCGATGAAGTCCAAACCTGTATCGGGCGGACTGGACGCATGTATGCTTTCGAACACTCGGAAATACTGCCGGACGTGCTGGTTCTCTCGAAAGCGATAGGCGGCGGATTGCCGTTGAGCGCCGTGGTGTATCACAAGGATTTGGATCGTTGGCAACCCGGTGCTCATGCAGGCACCTTTCGCGGCAACCAGCTCGCCATGGCCGCAGGAACCGCGACACTTCAGTACGTAAAAGAGCATCGGCTGGATCTCCATGCGCATGAAATGGGCGAACGGTTAATGGCTATTCTTCGAAATATTCAAAAAGATAAACCGCAAATCGGCGATGTGAGAGGGCGCGGGCTGATGATTGGCATCGAGATAGTCAATCCGGTTGACCCACCGGATGCGCTCGGCGTCTATCCGCCCAATCGGAAATTGGCTTGTCGCATCCAGGCGGAATGTTTGAAGCGGGGGCTAATTGTGGAGTTGGGAGGACGCCAAGGCAGCGTGGTACGCTTTTTACCTTCTTTGATTGTGACGGCCGATGAAATCGATCGAATCGGTTCCATTTTTGCCGAAGCTGTTCGAGTATCGGTTGTTACATAACCGAGAGGGCTAGAGAGGAGGTTTATAAAATCGAATTTGGATGTTCGTTCAAACACTATAAATGAAAGCGATAGTCCCTATGTATTTATTCAATAACCACGAAGGCGGCCTGAACAAGCAGACAAACCGCTTTCCGGTGGCAGCAATCCCAATCATGCGTAAAAAACAAACATTATTTGAAGCGTTAACCGGCGAGGAGCGCCCGCGCTCGATCGGTAGCTTATTATTGATTTTAGTACTGCTGTTGCATCTGTGGGGAGCGCTTTGGCTCTTGCAACCGGTGGAGCCTATCACCCTGGCGCAACCACTGATGATGGAAGTGTCCCTGGTTTCCGCTCCGGGTCAACAGGCTTCAACAGCACCGCCGGCGGCGCCCAAACTGGTTGAGCCGATTCAACCGAAAAAACCGTTGGTTAAAAAGCCATTGAAGAAAAAAAAGCTGGCGAAACAGAAACAAGCGAAACTGCCAAAACCGGAGACAGTTAGCGATGCAATGCTGCCCGCACCATCACTCACTGAATCGTTTGCGGATGCTTCGGAGACGAGTAGTGATGCCGCTAAAGGCATCAATGCCGCAAAATCTGCAAGCGGAACGCAGGGCAATGCAGAGCCTTATAGCGAAGCCAGTTTTAACGCCAATTACGGTACCAATCCCAAACCGAAATATCCAACAATTGCCCGCAGCCGAGGCTGGCAGGGCAAAGTGTTGCTCCGGGTCAGGGTGACTGCCGACGGACTTAGCGATGCCGTCACCGTACACCGCAGCAGTGGTCACGAAGTACTGGACGAGTCGGCCGTCGCCGCAGTGGAGAAATGGAAGTTTATTCCCGCCAAACAAGGCAATACGGCGGTGGCCTGTACGGTAATCGTACCCATTATTTTTACTTTAAACAATTAAGAAAAGGAAAGAGAGAATGCCCTACCATATTGCCCCTAAACTGATCATCGACGGGACTTTGTACACTTTGCTGGCTTTTTCGGTACTGACCTGGACACTGATTCTGTTCAAGCTTTGGCAGTTTGGCAAGAACCGTTATTACAACTGGCGTTTTAACAACGCGTTTTGGGATGCTGCTAATTTAGCAACCGCCAAAACATTATCGAAAACCGTCACCAGAGGCCCGCAAGCAAGAATTGCAAGCAAAGGTTTTGCCTGGCTGCTGTCCAGCCAACAGTCGTCTGACAAACACTTAAAATATCGGGGCGTGCCAGCTGAGTTGCTGGAGCAAACTTTACTCGTGCATATGCAGCAAGAAGCACGGGCCATGGAAACCGGCCTGACCATGCTCGCCAGCATCGGTAGCACCGCGCCGTTTGTCGGGCTGTTCGGTACCGTGTTAGGCATCATGCACGCAATGCATGAAATCACCGCAAGCGGGTCAACCAGCCTGGATGTCGTTGCAGGCCCTATCGGTGACGCCCTGGTCGCCACGGCCATTGGTATTGCCGTTGCCGTACCGGCGGTGCTGGCTTATAACTTTTTCTTGCGCCTAGTCAAACAACAGCGCTCCGGTTTGGAAAACTTTGTCGTCAGTTTTATGCACATCGCTTTCACATCCGATAGCCCGAGTAAGGAATAATCATGGCCTTTAAACCGCAATCAGATAACGAAGAAGCTATGAGTGAAATCAACGTCACCCCGCTGGTCGATGTGATGTTGGTATTGGTGATTATTCTATTGGTGACCGCACCGTTATTGACGCAATCCGTGCATGTAACCCTGCCCAAAACCGCCGAGACCACAGCGGATGTGAAAGAGCAGCCGTTGCAGTTGGGTATCGACGAGCAAGGGATGATTACCCTCAATAAATTGCCCCTTGCCGATCTCACTGCATTAGAAACGGCATTGAAGGATGAACTGGCGAAAAATCCGGAAGCAGCTTTGCATTTATACGCCGATCAAGCTGTGGTTTATGCCAAGGTAGCTGAGGTGATGGCGACTGTTCAGCATGCGGGGATTGCGAAAATAGCTTTTGTGACGGTGGAGCAGTAGTTTGCATGGCTTATAGAAAATATGTAGGACTCCAAAACGTTATAGTTCTTAGGATGCGCATCAAGCGCGATTGAGATTGATGGACTGTAACGATGATGACATGACACTGGAACGCGCTGGGCTGCATTCCCATGAGGCCAGCTCATCGTTATACCCAAGTCCGTCATTCCGGCAGGGATTGCCGGAATCCAGGCTACATGGATGTATTGAAGCCCAACCATCCATGGCACTGGATACCCGCTTCCCGGCGGGTATGACGAATTACCTAGACACTTGTGAATAAAGATGATTCGAGACCGTGGGACCGATATAACGATATGTTAGCAGCCCTACGCAAGCTTTGTTGTCCTCTGGTATTAATTGCGACCAGTTGCGCTACCACGCCAGAACGAAATGCAGCTAATACCAATGGCGTTATACCTAGCCACTGGACGGCTGCCAAGCCTTCAACAGCACACATCATGGACGAATGGGTAAACGCTTTTGCTGATCCGGCCTTGACCGCGTTGGTAAACGATGCACTAAACAATAATTTCGATCTGAAAGCTGCCGCAGCGCGAGTGGATGCAGCGCGCGAACAGGTTGGTATTGAGGGCGCAGGTCGTTTGCCGCAGTTATCTTTTACGCCGGGATACCAGAATGCCCAGGTCCGTGACGTTGGTTTGGAATCTAGCCGGTTTAGTGCGTTCGAAGCGCTGTTCTCCATGAGTTGGGAAATTGACCTCTGGGGCCGGATTAAAGCGTCCCAACAGGCGGTTCGACAAGAAGCAGCAGCCGTATCCGCCGACTTTCAGGGCGCTCAACTGTCTTTGGCAGCCCGTACCGCGCAAAGCTATTTTGAGCTGATCGAGGCAAATTTTCAGGTTGAAGTTGTCGAGCAATCGGTCAAGGATCGTCGCACCATTGTTGAATTAGTGCGTGGTCGATTTGCAAGGGGCTTGACTCGCGGCCTGGATTTGCGTCTAGTGCTGACCGATTTGGCGAATGCCGAAGCGCAACTTGCCCAGGCTCAAAATCAGGTGCAAATCGTTACGCGCAGGCTGGAAGTTTTGCTTGGCCGTTATCCGGCTGCTAGTAGGAACGTGATTAATCGGGTCTCTGCCGATTTACCCGTGCCGCCAGCCCTACTATCCGCAGGATTGCCGTCAGAATTGCTGGAACGCCGACCGGATCTGATTGCCGCCTTTACGCGACTGCGAGCGCTAGATTCCCGAGTTGAAAGCGCGAAAAAAGCGCTATTGCCAAGAATTACTTTGACTGCCCGAGGTGGTACCAGCAGTTCGGACTTGACAGATTTGGTTGACCCTCGCGCCCTCGCCTGGAACGTGGCGGCGGGTCTGGTACAACCTATTTTTACCGGAGGACGGCTCAAGGGCGAAATTCGCCTGAACGAGGCGCGTACCGTAGAGGCGCTTAACAATTATCGAAGCGCTGCGCTGAACGCCTTTCGCGAAGTGGAACAAACACTGGCCGCTGAGTTTTGGCTTAGGGCGCAGGAACAGGCGCTCAAGGAGGCTGTCGAGCAAACCCGTGCCAGCCGTAAACTCGCGGTGTATTCGTACCGTCAGGGTTTAATCGAAATTCTCACTCTGTTGGACAGCTACCGCAGCACCTTGAATGCTCAAAGCGAGTATCTTTCGGTGCAGCGGCAACTGCTCAGTAATCGTATTGACCTTTATCTGGCCTTGGGCGGTGGTGTTTAATGCTGAAAAAAAACCGGCTGCAAATCATCTTGCCTGCCATCCTGTTGCTGATGAGCATCGGCGCTGCATGGGCTATTATGGCTTTGCGTCCACGGATAGTCACGCAAGCCCCGAAGACTGAAGTGCCTCTGGTGTCCGTTATTCAGGTTGAACCGCAAACACTCAGGCTCACCGTTCATTCCCAGGGCATCGTCACGCCGCAGCATGAAATAGATTTAATCCCCGAGGTGGCAGGCAAGGTTATCCGCCTGCATCCGGGTTTTGTCGCAGGCGGATTTTTTGACCGCGACGATTTATTAGTGGCCATCGATCCGCGCGATTATGACTATGCGCTTGTCCAGGCACAGGCGCAAATCGCCGAAGCCAAGCGCCAACTGGCGATGGAAGAAGCGCAAGCCGATCAGGCGCGCAATGAATGGCAAGCATTGGGTGATGGGGCGCCCTCGGCTCTAGCCATGCGCGAGCCGCAACTGGCCGAAGCTCGCGCCAAACTTAAAGCCGCGGAAGCCAATTTAACGCTAGCCCGGATTAAACGCAGTCGTTGCGAACTGCGTGCGCCGTTCACCGGGCGCTTACAGACCAAAAACATCGGCCTGGGCCAATTTATCCAACCGGGAGACAAAGTCGCCCGGATTTATTCCACCGATGTTGCTGAAATCAGATTGCCGCTGTCCACCGACCAGCTTGGCTTTCTCGATTTACCGTTAGGGGAAAGCAACAGCTTATCGCATTCCCAAGCTCCAGCCCTTCGACAAAGTTCAGGACAGGCTTGGGAACGCGGCCCCAAAGTCATACTGACAACTGAATTTGCAGGCAAGATGCAAACCTGGGAAGGGCGCATCGTGCGCACCGAAGGCAGCTTGGATGAAAGCACCGGGGTACTCTATGTGGTTGCCGAAGTTCAGGAACCGTACCAGAAAAAAGATAATCGTCCGCCGCTACTCTCCAAATTGTTTGTACAAGCTGAAATAGAAGGCAAGGCAATGCACGGCTTGTTTGTGCTACCGCAATCTGCAATGAATGCCAGTCAGGAAGTGCTGCTAATTGACGCCGGATACAAACTGCACATTCGTCGCCTTGATGTGTTGCGAAACGAGCCGGATCGAATTCTGGTAAAAAAAGGGCTGAACACAGGTGACCGACTTGTGACATCAGGCCTTCAGATGCCGGTGGAAGGCATGACCGTCAGGGTTGATGAGAATTCAAAGAGTGAAAGCCTAAAGGCGGATAGTCGATGAATTCGCCTCAAAAACGTCAATCTACCGGTCTGCTCGCCTGGTTCGCCGCCAATCCGGTTGCGGCCAATTTGTTGATGGTGCTGATCTGGTTTAGCGGTATTGTCAGCCTGTGGCGTATCGATAAAGATGTCTTGCCGTCCTTGGTATCGGATGGTATCGAGATCACCGCACCCTATCCGGGGGCGGGATCTGGTGAAGTCGAGAAATCCGTGTGTATCCCGTTGGAGCGCGCCGTATTCGATTTGCCTGGGATCAAGAATCTAACCAGCGAAAGCATCGAGGGAAAATGTACGGTACGTACCGGCATTCAAGAAGGGTACGATCTGCAAAGCCTGTTGTCGGCTATCCGTATGCGTACCTTGACGATTTCCCAATTGCCCAAAGCAGTGGATCGAATTGAGGTTAAAGAACTGAACTCGGGCAGTTTTGTCATCAATGTTATCCTGTTCGGTCCCGCTGACGAGCTGACCCTGAAACGTTTAGGCGAAGGGATTCGGGACGATTTACTGCGTATTCCGGACGTGATCAGGCTCGGCGATTATACTGCGGAAGCGCCTTATGAAGTGTCGGTGCAGATTTCAAGCGCACGTTTGCGGCAATTGCAGCTTTCGCTTCAGGAAGTGGCTGAAGCGGTGAGTCGAACAGCGGTGGATCTTCCCGGCGGCGTCCTCAAATCACCTGCCGGTGAATTACTGCTGCGAACCGATGGCAAAATAGAAAATGGCGAAGTGCTTGCTCGTTTACCGCTGATAGTCACTCAGGACGGTCAGCAGCTTCGCCTCGGCGAGGTGGCTGCTGTAACCGACGGTCTGGCCGAACATTGGGCGGAAGCGCGTTTTCAGGGGCAACCGGGCTATGGCATGGAAGTTTATGCACGCCATAACACTGTTGCAGTGGCCGAGCGCGTGAAAGCTTATGTTGCCGACCGGTCGGCGAGGTTGCCGGAGGGGTTGCAGCTTGCCACTTCCTGGGATGCTTCGGTGTCTTTTGCTCAACGGCTTGACACCTTGGTGCAAAACGGACTGTCCGGATTCTTATCGGTCTTTGCCGTGTTAATAGTTTTTTTGCCAACGCGTGTTGCGGTCTGGGCGGCGCTAGGTGTGCTCACTTCAGTGCTGGGCGCACTGTGGTTGATGACACTTCTTGATATTTCGCTGAATATGCTGTCCCTGTTCGGTTTTCTGCTGGCCACGGGGATATTGGTCGACGATGCTATCGTTATAGGGGACAATATTCACAGTCTACAGGCTGAAGAAACGAAACTTGAGAGCGCCGCCCCCACCTTAAGAAACTTTCCGGTAAAAGACTTTGATGTCGTTATTCGCGGCGTACACGAAATGGCGCAGCCCGTAATTCTGGCTGTACTGACGACAGTGGTCGCCTTCTTGCCGGGGCTGTTTCTTCCCGGCTGGGCGGGACGAATGATGCAGCCGATTTGTTTGGTAATGGTTTTGGTGCTGGCGTTATCCTTAGTCGAAGCGTTGCTGATTTTGCCGGCTCATTTGGCAATTGTACCGGGCGCACGAACTGATCCTGGTTATTTGGAGCGGTTGCGTAATGCGGTAAACCACGGACTGAAGCGTTTCGTCGCTTATCTTTACCAGCCGTTTCTTGAATGGGCGTTACACTGGCGTTATCTCGTATTATCCGGATTCGTAACGCTTTTGATGCTTTCCGGAGCGTTGGTTGCGGGAGGATACATCCGGTTATCCCTGGAAGCCGATGCGACGCTGGATAGCGTTTCGGCCCTTTTGACTCTGCCGCCCGGTTTACCCTATAGCGAAATGCGTACCCTGGCGACGCGTGCCGAACGGGCTTTGTTCGAACTGCGCGACACGCTGGATCGGGAACAACCACCCGGTAGCCCGAGCGTCGTGATAAATTTGGAAACCTCGATTCACCCGGAGTGGACCGGTCTCTGGGTGGAAATAGCTCCTCATGCTCGACAACATCTGAAAATGGATGATTTCGTTCAGGTGTGGCGAAAAAAAATAGGCGATATCGGGCGAGCCAAGATTGATTTTAGCTATAAACAGGGGGATTTGCCCTACGATATTGAAATCGATCTGAGCGATACCGATTCGTCCCGGCTCGACCAGGCCGCAGAGACGTTAAAACAGCGGCTTGCTGCTTATCCTGGTGTTTATGATGTCACGGACTCTTCGAGTCCCGGCAAACCGGAACTGCGGGTACGCCTGAAACCCGAGGGCGAACGACTTCACCTGACGCTCAAAGACCTTGCCGAACAGGTTCGTGGCGCCTATTACGGCGAGGAGATTCAACGTTTCGTGCGCGGGCGCGAGGAAGTCAAGATCATGGCGCGTTTGCCTTTGGCGGAGCGACGTTCTCCGGATGCCCTGCAAGCCATGCCTATCAAGCTGCCATCGGGCGCCCACGCGCCGCTCGGCGCGTTGGCCGAGGTGCATTTTGTGCCGAGCCATGCCCGTATCGATAGATACGACCGCCGTTCCGTACTGAAAGTGCAGGCACGGGCTGATTCGCAAATGACTGATGTGAATGCCGTCTATACCGATCTGGAGAGCGATTCCCTGCCTGCTCTGTCGAAACGTTTTCCCCAATTGCATGTGGAATTCGGCCAAGAACGCCGGGAACGGAATGAGGTAATATTATCTTTGGCGCGCAATTTCCTGATTGCTCTCGTTGTCATCTATGCCTTGATTGCTGTCCCTTTCCGTTCCTATATCATCCCGTTTGTGTTTTTACTGGCAGCTCCGGTTGCCTGGTGCGGAGGCATTTTGGCCCATTGGTTGATGGGCCTTCCATTATCCATGGAATCCCTGGTAGGAATGGCCGCCGCCAGCGGGGTTGTGGTTAACGACAGCCTGGTGTTGCTGGATTTTATTCAGAAACGCCGGACGGACGAAGCGGGCGGCGAGACATCGTCCTATGAACAACTGCCCGTCTCAAATCTAATCCTGGAAGCTTGCCGTTCCCGTTTTCGCCCGATTCTGCTGGCATTTTTGACGTCTTTTGCCGGCGTCTTGCCGCTTCTGCTGGAAACCAGCGCGCAGGCTCAGTTTTTGATTCCGATGGCCTTGTCTTTATCCGCCGGATTATTGTTCGGTTTGGCCGCCAGTCTGGTGTTGACGCCGGTTTGTTATGCCATTTTAGAGAAAGCGTGAGGTTATGTTATGCAATGAATGCTTGCTCGTCGCATGACTAATAGTTGTCCGAACTATTTGAAAATCTGAAATATAAGAGGAGTTGAAAATGATACAAAGAACTTTTATTACAGCGGTAATTATGGTCGCCACCGTTTCTGTCGGTACGGCGGGGACTATCACTAACGGGGCTTGGTCGCCGAGTGATTGTGGTACTGAACCCGTGGTTCCGGTTATTGAGCAGAGCAGCGTTGATGCCTATAACCAAAGTGTCAAGGCGATCAACGAATGGCAACAAAAAGCTAATGCCTATAATACCTGTCTGATTAATGAAGCCAATGCAGACAATGCACTCATCGCCAAGGTGGCGAATGAGGAACAAAGCCGATTGCGGACAGCGATAGAAAAGATCAAGACTGAAACAATGGCAGCCAAGGCTAAGTTGGATAGTAAATAAAATTAAACTACAAAACACCATGCGAAGTATTTTATGAAATGGCTTCACTTAATACCGAGTGTTGCTGGGTGTTGCATTTATGAGTTGAATTCGCCCAATATGCAAGAGGCAGAAAGTCTGTTTTTTAGGCTTTTTTCGAAAAAAATTATGCTCGCCCGAAAATGATTGCGCTGTGGTGAAAGACGCGGTTTTTCGGCCTATTTTGATTTTTTATTGCGGTAAAAGTAGGTTATCCGAAGTGAAATTCGGTGTCGAGATATAAAGTAGAGTCTTGCAGATATATCATTCTTGTAGCCCAGGACTCTAAAGAAAGATTAGTATGATGGCTTTACTTTGATTAGGGGGCACTTTACAGCAATTAATGCTCTTTGCGGAATTGATCATTTTCTTATTAGAGGAGAAACCTGTCCACAAGGGGGTAGCGGTTATCCTGGAAAAAGAATTCATGTGGCAAATTTAATCGGACAGCAAAATAAATTGTTCAACTGCTATTTTTCGATCAATCAGCCAGAAGGATGGTATTCAACAGATTTAGCTCATTTGATGCGGCAAGGTATCTGTTATCAAAAACCAAATCCAGGCGTGCGGGATCCTGTTCTCCAACAATGACTGCATATGGAATATCAGCATAGCGCGGAATAACCGGCAACACTTCGCAGGTTGTCCCCAGGCATCCAGCAAGCGAATCCCGCCAAGCGCCTTCGTCGCCAAGAGGTGGCATCCGGCCGTTGGCATCTTTTTTCCAGAATCGTGCATAGTCCAATGGCACAGCAAGCCATGTAGACGGTGATTTCAGAGACTTGACCGTTGAAAATTCACGGGTTGCTTCATCTTTCTCACGAGCCAGGATTCGGTAGAGTTCTTCGGCGGACTGTCGTAATTTAAAAGGTAACTCGATATCGCGATGAATATATCCCAGTTCGCCAAACAGTTTTGTGATCTGATGACCAACGTCGGTTGACCAACCTTCGACATTAAAACGTTCTTGTTTATCGAGGTAAGCCCAATGCTCCAGCCAAAAAGGACCAATACAATAGAGATGTTCCGGAAGCAAACTATCCTGGTCTTCATTGGGTGAAATTAACAGAGGAGCGTTATCGGCACTAGCGAGTTTGGAGAATCGTTGAATATCTTCAATTCGGGCTACACTTTTAAAACCACGGAATTTTGCTGTCGCATCTAATGAGAATTTCGAGAACAACTGCTGAGTGTGCTTCTGGGCGTTCGCAACTAAGCCACGCCGATTTTTATCAGCCGAATAATCCCGTAGAAAAATATCAGCTTCCTTCAAAAATGCTCTGACCTGCGTACTCATCAATGAGAGCATTTCTTCTGTGCCAATGCCCCCAACCGGGACCATAGCAAGGTTTTGCTTATCCAGTCCCGCGTCACCGACAATCCGTGTATAAATGGTTGCCCGGAGCATCACCAGGTAAGTCAACAAGTCGCTCACCTGTCTAAGCCATTGCCGAGGCTCTGGCGCATCTTCCTGGGGCAGAAAATCCTGGAGTAGCATACTTAATCGGCGGTTTTTCCAATCACCATCGTGTTGGACATTGCCATTATCCGCCGTATAGGTTTTACCACGGCCGCGGTAGATCAACTGGGCGACTTCCATCAAAGCTGCTTCAATACCAAAACGGGGTAACAAGGCAATGATCCAGTCGGTTTTGGGGAAAGACACACCGCGTGCCCCGCTTGAAGTCATCAGAAAAACTTTCACCGTATCCCGACGCTCATCTGCAATCAATGCCTTGCGCTTGGAAGCGGTTACACTTGAATCCAGAATAGCCACTTGGTTTGAGCTTAATAATGGCTGACTGTCTTCGCCCGTCACCAACACCGTTTCAACCGAACGAAGAAAGGCTTTGTCCTGAGCGAAAAAAATTATCTGGTCCGCCCCTGAATCAAGTGCGCGTTTAATTTCCTGGATGACATTACCGATTACAGCCTCTCCTTGTTGCTCGGCAATGGCTTGACGGACTGTCTGCATTTTTCCGTCGGCTAGCTCCCCCGGTGTTACTAAATCCAGCCTAACTCGGTAGTCTATGGACAGTTTCGATGCCGGATAACTATTGGTCATAATATGCAAAACCGGAAGACGTCTACCGCCAATTCTGACCGGCATGGCAGCCAGCCGAAATGGTCTTTTGCCTGAGCTTTTGGAAACCAGCACTTTATCCGGGGCACGTTTGCCACTGTTAAGATATCGGTCCAGGACAATCTCATTACCTAGCGAGGCATCGGAGATGATAAGAATCACCCGAAACAGCGGCTCTTGCTCGAAGGGAGTGATGAACTGTTGATTCAACCACTTCGCGATGGAATGAATAAACGGTGCGCCGGCGCCGTCGGCGGTTAGTTCATCCACCATAACGACGATGGTCGATATACGCTTTGCAAATGTCCGTCTTTCCTGTTTGCCAGCCTGATTACTGATCTGATTTCTAAACAGATTATCCAGCGCGGATAGCGTACTTTTATCACCACCCAACTCACGATAGCCTTGGATAGCCGCTGTCAAAACAACCTGATTAATGTCGGGATTCTCTACAAGCAGGGTACGGGTCGTAATTGATAAAACCTTCAACACGCCAGGTCGATTAACGTCTTCCATCCGGTCTTGCCGTTCAGTTTCGGCACATTTTCGATGGCTCGAACCGATATGAGTTAGTTCCAGGTCTTCTTTTTCGGATGAAGCAAGAACTAGCGTACTGCTGTCAGGACACTTAAGATTCTTAACACCATCAACAACGACCGCGCTATCAATTTTTCTTTTCGGTACTGTGCTTTCCTGAGCTTGTTTTTCATACCAGGCTTTGGCTGCTCCAATCAGCTTCGAGTTGGTAGTGACGGTGAGAATGCCGGTTGGCTGTTTACTTTGTCTGTCCCGTGCAAGATTTTCGGTGACGTCATCGTTAATGATGACGCGTGGACTGACATAGAGAAACAGAAATCCCCCGTCGGATTCCTTGAGGTAATTCACGACCGCTGTGGTCTTGCCAATGCCCGGATTACCTTCAAGACCAAGAACAGTCAGTTGACCCGGCACTGATGCCCGCATGCCCGCCATAACAGCGGCGGCGTGCAGATCGCGTAGCGGTATTTCCTGGTCGATCTCGACCCGCTGGGCTAGTACTTCCGATACGGCAGTTTTGGGCTCAAGCCTCAGAAAATCCGCTATATTCTGGTCTGAGTCTACCCATGACAGCGCTTGCTGCCATGACATTGTCGCCATCGGATTGAGAAATCCCTCAACTTCCTCGGAGAAATTGAATGCCAGACTATTGCCGGGATCCGGCATCTCGCGCATTTCAAGAAACTGTTTGCTGATAACTTTTGGCAGCGCTTTCCGAATCCTGTCAAATGCAAAGCGAATATGATCTTCCAGCGCTTCTTCGCTCTCGTCCGGTGTCTTTTCAGTATCACGATAGGCTCGACCAAGATTCTCAATAAGAGCAATTCTTGGGTCAGCCGCATCTTTTGTAAAGAACTTGGCACATAGGCTTTCAAAGCCATTCTGGGTTATAGATAACGCCCGCGCATTGAAGGTGCGATCATTACATCCCTTGCTACTGAGCCAACGCAGAGTGGTTTGGACATAGGAGGCGGCCTGGCAGAGTTTGTACAAAGGTTTATCGCGACTGGTAAAAGCCTGCAAGTGCTCTTTAATCCGTGGCGAAAGTACAAAACCTTCTCCTGAGACTTCAGCACAAACTCTTGAAAAGACGCTTCTGGAAGCCATAAACCAGGCAAAACGTCGCAATTCGTCCAGATGAGCATCAGGCTTGGTGTAATCTGCGCTTTCCGGTAAGCCGTTGAGAGAAAACTCCAGGCAAAGTAATTCCCTGTCTAATGCGACATGGTTAGGTTCCAGCCAAAGTAGAAAGTCAGCTCTGACTGGATAACCTTTTTGTGTTAGAACGGAATCGACTTTGCCAGTTAAGCCAAAAGCAGCCGAGAATGCCTGTAATGCACTGTTGGTTTCAACATCGAAGTCAGCTTGTAACCGAGGTAACTGCAGCGGACACCATAATGCTTTGATGGTGTAATCTTCTGGATCAGCTTTTAGCTTACGCAGATATTCGCGCATAGCCGTTTGACCCAATCCCATCCCAAGCTCAAAAAGATGCCTGGCGGTTTCTCGGGTTCGAGATTTTAGATTCGGGTCAACTTCCCCGAGTTCTTTTGCCAAAACTCCATAAACATCGGCAGTATCAAGCTCCATCCAGGAATCGAGGCCTAAATGAATACCTCTAACAACCTGGCTGCCAAGCAGCGCAGTCAGCACCCCTCTTTTTACGGCAATTTCGAAAGCCTGACCCCAGAGAGAATGTTGCTGGATAGGGTTCAGCATTAAGCTCTCCCGCTATGGAGTGCCTCTGTGACGTGAGATAGAACAGCAGGTAGGGAAAGCAAGACATTACCTTTGCGCCTGCTGGCGGAAATCACCACAATTTCGCCTGCGCTTCCGGTTGACGAGGGTTGCATCCAGCCAAAGGGATCCAATACGGGTTTGAAAACTCCGGCTTCAGGTTGCTTTTCTGCCTCCAGAAAATGTAATCCACGAAGAACATTCAAAAGACAGTCCCTCGTTCCGTTACCGGATCCAAGAATGTTAAAACGCACCCGCTCACGCCATTCGGTGTCTCGCACCTGATAATCGGCATCCCAGAAATAAGTGCAAAAACCCGACTGAGGCCTTGCCGCATCATCATTTCCAACAATGGCCAGGGTCGCAAAAGTAAATACGGGAATAAGTTGTTTCAGAATACCATCCCCATGATCGATTGCGAATTCGTCGTGATCTGAAATCCGAACCGCTTCGAATGCCGACTCAGAAGGCATTCTGGTATGAAGACGGGTTGCTGGAAATACATCACGACGTAACATATAGAGGCTGACATTGGCAAACTTCATCGCCACTTCATCAAGAAAAGCGGTTTGGGTATGAGGAGAATGCCGCTCTGCAGAACGATTGATACGTCGATTACCAAAGTGGCTTGAAATCAGTATGATATGTTCATAGCCCATTCCTTGAAGTCTGGATACTTCTTCCACGATGAGCTTGGGGCTTTTAAACTCATCGCGCGTTTCAACAATGTGAGATTGCATCCGATCAAATGCGAGCCGATAGCCTCCAAGCGGTTCATTGACTGCATCCGCGAGATAGGTTTTCGCCCGGAATAAGAAACCAGCTGACTCATAAAGATCTGGATGATCGTCACAAGGACGAGTTGTATAAATCACAGCTGCTATTTTATCAATTACCGGTTTGTTGCCGGTACCCACCACCAAGGGGAAAGCCGCCGATAGCGCGAAGGCTGCGCCTTTGTCTTTGTAACGTCGATCCCCTTCTGTTACCAGACCTTGCATACGCACCGGCGTATCCCGCATTAGGGCCGATTCAATCGCTTGAGAGGCGGCATACACCAAATGGTCGCCTTCCTTTTCCGATGCTTTTTTCCCCTGAGTCTGGAAACGAAGCATCAATGCCGGTAATGATTTACCGTGTTCCCTGGTAAGCTTTTCAGTCAGGATTTGGAGCACCACATACACCAGTATCGTAAGTGCAGTGGCCGCTGCTGCCCGATACTGCCGACGATCTTCATCGGTATACTTTGGGTTTTGGTTATCGCGTTGCTTTAATTGTTCCGGCTCATACCAAATATCGACCCCGGCACCCATGCGCCAGACAGGATTAATTTCAGCTCTAGGTTTGGCTTTTACCGGAGTTTGTTTTTCATCAACACGTATTGGCATCCATGTGATGTTAAGTAACTTCTCAGGTGCTTGCCGGACAATCTTGGTTGTTGCCATGCCATTTTCGCGCATTGCGAGAGTTCTTTCGTTTAATGCAGTCCTGACACGAACGGAAAATAAGGGATCCAAAACATCATCCGGTTTTTGAGCTATTTTGATGTGCTTGAACCATTCTACGTTTTCATTTTGTCCTTGGGTTGGCTTAACAAGGGGATCACGCGCTTTTCCTTTGGAGCGTTCAATCGCTGACCAATCAACCACTCCTTGCTGAACGACCATATACAGGTCATCAATTGATCGTTGGGCATGAGCAATAACGGTCCGTGATTTCGTGCGCAGCAAATCGACTAATGTTTTGCTCAGTCCCTTAACCATTTCATTCCAGGATGACAAATCCTGTAAAAGCATTTCTACTTGAGGTTTTCCTTCAGTGTTAAGTTTGGCTGTCAGTTTTTCCGCTTCCTCCGGGAGATTCGAGGAATTAATGGCTGGATTTAGGACAAGCCAAAGAAAAACCACCTCTGATAGACCTCGTCGAAGACGGGAAGATGATTGCTCTTCGCCTGAATTATCGAGAAGCACTTCACGTAAGCGCATTAGCCTGGAGTCAAAGGCGGGAAACATCTCGTTCCGAGGATCTTTTCCATTCACTCTGAATCGGTAACTAACCTCACGTACAACTGAGACACCACGCGATATTGGATCAACGCGGCGGGATTCAAACAGTTGCGTATTCCATTCTGACCAAACAGGGAGGCAATTGTAGAACATGGCTTTGACCAGCTCTTGTGATACCGAAAAATCAGCGGCCAGTCCATAATCACGCGATAAATTCAGGTGCATTGAATGAGGACTTTCTGGCGTTCCATAATGCGCAAACAGATCAATAACAGACTGAACGTAATTCACGAAAGCCTTATCAGTGGCTTTCTCTGATTTTGCCACTTGAACCCCGAGGCCTTTCATAATGGCGAAACTAACACTCAAGCGTACGCGTGCCAAGGCCTCGTCTTCCAGAAAATTCAGGAATCTGGTTACTTGGCTATCGTTTTTGGCAAAGTCTTGCCGGAGTGTTTCAGTAAGTTTGTCGCGTTGTATCTCATCAAATTCATCATCTCGATGGGACTGAGTATTAGCGATACTACTGGTCATACGTTCAAGCCAATCTTCAGCTTGAATTTCTTCCAGAGCAGAAAGAACACGGGCAACATCTTTTTCACGTAGCGAGGCGGGCCGCTCTGTTTTTGCAAATTCCATTGCCACCAATTTAGCTGGTAATGCTTCAAGGAAATGCTTAATCCCAGTCAATTGGGCAAGCTCCTGAAGTGCCGATGCCGGATCTGAAACCAGTATATTTTCCGATGCGATTCCCAAACGGTCGATTTCATCAGCTATTAGTCGCTTCAACTTGGTAATGTTTTGTGAAAGTCCGGCGATATTGTCATTGAACATCCGTCCGCCCATCTTCGCCGTGAAGTTTTTGGGTGGACTCACCAGATCACACAAAAAACCTGTTGTATCCGATTGGCGGAAAGCATCACGCATTTCTTTTTGAGCGAGAAATCGGCGAAGTATTCCGTAGGTGTTGATGCCAAGACGCTTTTTGGCAGGATCAAAGGTGAGTACAGGCCAACTGAACGGATGATCTGGACGGTTTTTATCGGGTGGAAAAGCTTTCACCAGAAAATTAATCAGGGAAGCGAGATCAGTGGCTAGTATTCGTCCGCGTGCATGCACGGACGCTCCGCCTTGTTGAGGTATTTGCGACATTGGCATTCTCCTTAGAGATTGACCTTTTCAGGTCTCATCGCCCTCTAATGCCTGCCAAGCGGGAGAGAACGGGATTATTATTCTATAGGGTTAGTATAGAGCAGTTTTTTGATGATTCGATGAATTAAATCCAGCTATTTAGTATTAGTCGACAAATGAAGAATTCTTTTCAAGACCTTCGATATCTGCGTTCAACAGTACCCCAATCATTCATAACTCCCGTTCCATATTAAAAATACCCGTATGACCAATTCGGAGTAATCGTGCGGCTTCTATTCTTTAGCTGAAGTTTCCCAGTTTTTACGCTCGTGACGTGTATAGGAAAACGAATTAAAGTGGGGTTTGCTATAAACGGTGCAAACCCTGCATTAAATATCCGCACCTCATCAGTAACGAGGGTGGGTTTTTTAAAAACTGGGAAACTTCAGTTCTTTAGGTTTTAATTAGAATTTAGATTTTTAAAAACCCCATAATCTTCAACAGATTAGAAAATACAAAGTCGGTTTTTCCGTTCTCAATATCAGCTATTAATTTAATTTCAAGTCCCGTCATATTCGCAAGCTGCGGTATGGACAGATTTTTGGATTCGCGGGCGAATTTGATTGCGGGCGATATTTCCGTAAAAACCGTGTCATTCAAAACAGATTTTTGGAAAGTTTGGACTTTATGCGGCGCGGGAGGTTCCTCGTGCTTGCCAATCCATTGCCATAACTTAGCAATACCCAGCCAGTATTTATATGCCGTTTCATCAGAAAAATGCCGGTGGGCTTTCCAGAAACCAATAACGTGGCGTTTACCCAGACTGTGCAGCGAAATGACTTTCTCGGTCGACTCGACCCAATCGAGAAATTCAACAATCCTCGAAACCTGTCGTTTTCTATTTTCCTTACCGCCGCCACGCACATAATCCCTAAAATAGGTTTCCGATTTTTTAGCCAAGGTAAGCATTGGTGATTCCTGTGCGATGGTGACCGAGTTCAATTGATATTTGCAGACGGGCATCATGGTCGATTATTTTGGCATCTTCCTCGCTAACCTTCAGATAAATAGACAGATGCAGAATCCGCTCTTTTCTCGACCATCCGGCATCGACTGGTGAAGGGGCACTGGTAATTTCCGTATATCTTTCCTGGGCGTAGGCGTGGCGTTCCGGATGGAATGATATGCCGGCGATTTTGGCCTGCTCGTAGCATTCTCGTCGGAAATCCCCGTAAAGCCTGTTTTTAGGGATCATGGATCTCCCATTCTGAACGGAAACAGCATTTTCCAGAGCCGTAATTCCACCCGGACGACAGGGGACACACCTGCGCTTGCCTCCTTTTGTGCCGGCCTTCAGTGTTATACGACCCTGTTTCACTGCCTCTTTTAGTGCCAGCTTCGGGTTCAGCAGGCATGATTCTTTAAAACGCAGGCCAAATGCACGTTGCAGCCCGAGCAGGCAGGATATCCTGTCACCCACTACGCGCTGAGCGGTTTGGTGCGTTGCCTCAGTCATCGCCTTGCTTTCAACGGGAATGTACACGCGTTTTTGAATCCCACAATCTTTGCCTGGACGAACGGTTTTCCACTCATCCCCAATCACGAGTTTCAGCACGGTGTTCACCGCAGAAACGTAGTTTTTGGGAGCCGAAGAACTTTTACGTTCGCCGGCATCCAGTTCACGCTGAAGTTGTTGCCCGTACTGTATGACAATCTCGGGCGTGACGTTCTCCATTTTTTTCACGCCTTGTTCTGCCGCCCATTTCGAAAAATAGCCCCAGCGCTGACCGATGTCGTACTTGGACTGATAACCACCGTGAAACTTCCTGGCGATGATCATCCTGCCTGCGGCCGCCATGTCTCTGGAACCGATCCCGTAATTGCGGCTCATAGGCCATCGCTATATAAGATCATAGGCGTTTATTCTTGGCATGGTTGTTCCTTCCGGTTTCCCGGTTGAATTTCAGCCCCACTCCAAAAACGTCTCGTTTAGACGGTTTTGAGGTGGAGCCGGGGATTGTCCTAAATTTATGAGTCGCGAGCAGGAAAGCCCTGGCTCAAAATCCCTCTTTTTACACGGACACAGTTCTCGCGACGGTGAGCGAATAGGCACGGGACAAATTCCCGGCGGACATGTGTAAAAAGGTGGATCAATGCGCATTTTCTTACTCGTTGCGCGACGAGAATAATGTGGTTTTTCCTTCTATCCGGTGTGTGTCAGTCATGCCAAGCGTCCAAATACGACGATGGTTTTGCCGGAGTCCAAAGAGAATTTCCTGAAAAGACACTTTTTGCCCCGAATGCCGGTAGCGTAGGTCTTTGATTATGAAACTGTAATGAATCGATTCTTAAAACGTCTCTGTTTAAGGGGCGTTAAAAAAAACGAATAAGGAGTCGCCGCAGTTACGGGGCGATAGACCAAGACAGGGGATACACGATAATTCTGTCTGAAAAGTTGGACTGGGGATAAAAAATGTTGAGCGCCTGTCCTGTGGGCGAGTTGACATTTTGGGATTAAAAAACAGTGTGATTGGCAAAAGTGCCACCGGGTAGGAAAAACCGGAGTAAATCGTGTGCTAGTTTGGAACGCCAAGAAATTAGCGAAAATCGGATAAGACATTGGTCGATCACGAGGGTGTGCATAGAGCACGAGGATATCCGGACATCTCGGGTTCAAATAAACACCGCAGAAGCGCTATAGCGCACAGGGTGCAACGGAACTCGACCGATCGCGGACGATCAGAATTGAGCTATTAAAACAAATTAGCCAAAATTGGCCGTAAAAATATCAATATATACAATGGCCTGGGAGTTCCGTCCCACTCGCGAGCGAGCAATCCAGGTAAGAGACCTTTTCTATCCCGACGTCATACCGGCCTTTTGGGGGTAGAGCATCATGCAACATTCCCATTAATTGCCGATGATTCTGACAGAACACAGCTGAAAGAGTCAAGCGCTCTAAAAATAAAATTAAAAGAGTCGTTTTTTGGCCGTCTTTCACCCCGGCACAAGTAAAAAAATGCTGTCAAGATGTTCTCGGGTGCTCTAAGAAGCGAACAGAAGTCATAAAAACATCTAAGGTATCGCGAGAAGTTCTAGGCTTTTTCGTGACGGAATGCACCAGAACTTCTGAGAAGTTCTGGTGCATTCTCGGGCGGTTTTACAACTCTTTAGCAGTCGTGACCGGATAATTACAAATAATCATCACGGCTTCTAAGAAGCCATGAGGTGTTATCGGGCGCTTTAAAAACCTCTTGGAGGTCGTAAAAACATTTAACAGATAATAACAGGCGCTAAATTATGATCATTCGTTCGATAGATGTAGGTTATGGAAACACGAAACTCTGCTACGGAGAGGGCGACGCTAAGCTCAAATGCAGCCACTTCCCCTCAATTGCGTCATTATTTACGGGGCTGGATCGGGGCGCCGGGGTGATGATTCGACGGGACTTAGTCGAAGTGGAGAGTGATGGCAGCCGGTATCTGGTGGGGCGAGACAGTATTGACACCCTCTCTGCCCGCGATGATCGAGGCAGAACCTTACTTAACAACTACATTGATACCCCGCAACACCTCGCCTTGTTTCGGGGGGCGCTGGCGTACATGGGTGAATCAAAAATCGATTTAATGGTTTCAGGCTTACCCGTGAATTTTTTTGCCCAACACAAAAATAGAATGACGGAGCGATTAAAAGGGGAGCATATCTATCCCGATGGCAGGCGGATTTATATTAAAGACGCATGGATTATTCCTCAGCCAATTGGGGGGTTTATCAACTATTTTATGAATACTAATCAGGCCGATAATCTTACTGATTTAAAAAGCCTGACAGTTGACGTTGGTTATTACACTGTTGATTGGTTGGTGTGCCGCGGACTGAAGCTCCAGGACGAACGGAGCGGTAGTACGCCCGGCGGAATGTCACTGATTTTGGACAAATTAACGTATTTAATCAGCGAAGATCGCCAGGCACCCTTTTCAGATGTCAATATCGTCGATACAGGTATTCGAAATGGATTTAAGGCTCGAATCCAGGGCAAGGAATACAATTTCTCGCACTTAATCAAAAAAATGGATGCCTATATTATCACCGCGATCCAATCGGTTTTAAGCAGTGTAGGTTCGCTGGATGATATTGACGTCATCGTTTTGGTTGGCGGTGGTGCAGATTGCTACAGGCCGATTATTGAGGAGTTATTAAATGGCCGTGAAATTATAGTGCCAGATGATGGTCTTTACTCAAATGTTAAGGGATTTTATTTGGCGGGTAACGAGCGCGTTAAAAAATTAGGGAGTTAATTTGATATGGAGAGAATCAGAATTAACCTGACACTAGAGTCGGATTCAGACGCTGATCTGTATCGCTATTTGATAGATGTGCCGCCAAGGCGCAGAGCGACATTATTACGCACTTTAGCCATGCAAGGACTAAATGGCGATTATCACTTAAGAGCCGGAATAATAAAAACCGTTACGGAAAATAAACCAGAAACACCGATCTCAGCGATTAAAAAGGATGCGCCAATAATCATCGACGATGCAAAACAGAAATCATTCAGCGACGCATTTGATGACCTAATGAAAGTCTAAATGAAGGATATTTGATGATAGTTTATTTAATATTGCTGAAGGCTGATTACCTGGAACGACTTGTGAAGTTTTCCAAAAAAATCACGAAAACAACGTTTTTACCCCTTGCATATTCATTGACCTGTGAGAAATTAAGGTTTTAGATCTCAAGCTTGAGGAATTGTTGTGTTCAAGTTGTTTATATTTCTGGTAGTGAGCGGATTATCCGGCTGCACACAAGCTCAACGTCTTGCCCTGCTGGAAAATGCGGAAATGGATAGATGTGCGATGAACCGCATGACGCAAACCAAGATCAGTGGCCAACACGGTTACCTGCGAGCCCGATACGAATGCCGCCATGAGGTTATCGATAATAAGTTGGCGAAGTCTCTACGTGCAGAAACTAAAGAGCAACAAATAGAAAGAGAGTTAAGGAGATTCGTAATCTACTGAACATTTGCATCCCCCCTTTAGGTGACTTCAGGATCAGCTATGTGTAACGGCTCGCGTTTGAAAGCAGCCGTGCTCGCATTAACGCTATTTTCGGCTCACATTCCATTGTTATGGGCTCACACTAATTGCAAATGCCGGAAGGTTCAATATTTCGCCTCATAGAGGGAAATCGCAGTATCAAGGTAACAGTATGATCCCGCAAAGATGACGGATTAGAGTTGAGTAATTTTTTTTGCAATATATAGCACTAAGTGTTATATTTTAACGCTAAAGATAGTGCAACGAGCAAGCAGGACAGCGTGCGGATATTCAAAAATAAGGCCTTCACACGATTTGCTAAAAAGTCAGGGATAGACGATGCCAGCCTATGCAAGGCGATCAGGGACTCCGAACGGGGATTACTGGATGCCGATTTAGGTGGCGGTGTTATCAAGCAACGTGTCACCCGCATCGGTAGCGGCAAGTCGGGAGGATTTCGCACCCTAATTTTATTTCGCATAGGGATATTGGCGTTTTTTGTTCATGGCTTTGCAAAGAATGAACAGGCCAACATAGACGATGACGAACTGGTGGCATTGAGGAAATTGGCGGCGGTTATGCTTGACTATGACGACGCTACACTGTGCCGTGCGTTGGAAAACAAAACATTGATAGAGGTGATCTGCGATGAAAAAACAATACCGTAGCCGTTTGATGGCATCTGTGCATGAAACCGCCGAAGGCCTGCATGAAGCAGGGGTGATGGACAAGCGCACCTTGCGTAAATTTGACGAACTGTGCCTAACACCAGTCAAGCCCTTGCAACCGGAAGAAATCCGTGCGCTTCGGCAGCGGGAGCGGGCTAGTCAAGCCGTCTTTGCACGGCATTTGAATGTCACAACCGGCTTGGTAAGCCAATGGGAGCGCGGTGAGAAACATCCACAAGGTGCATCCTTAAAACTCCTTTCTCTGGTTGCCAAAAACGGGCTGGAAGCCATCGCCTAAAGCAAAACGCCAAGCCCGCTTGGTCTGGTCGGATCAAGCGGACAGACCGAAAGAACCCTTACTCATTCCCAGGTAAATCCATTGTATCGTATAGGTGTAACCATATGAGACGCCGTTATTGAGACAACTTTTGTGTATCAATAGGGTACGGTTTTAGTTTTTGAGGCATTCCGGCTTAAAAGCCTAGGTCTTAATGAGACGAAAACGGGCTCATCCCATATTTCAATTAATGTGAGCCTGACCGGTTTCAAACGCGAGCCGCTACTGATGTGAGCCAAAAGTGGAATGCGTGGAAAAGTTCATAAAACCCAGACATCACAAGTATTGCGTTTTTTTATCGCCCAGATTCGACGCCGAATTTCACTTCGGGTAACTCACTCACGCCGCAATAAAACCAAAAGAGGCCGAAAAAGCGCGTCTTTTACCCCGACGCACACTTTTTGCGCTGGCATAATTTTTTTTTCAAAAATTAATCCTGCTAAAGCAAAATGCTCTTTAACTCACCTGAATTCATCTACTTATTTCTGCCATTCTCGATAACTGCTTGGTGGATATTGCAACGAATGAAACGCGAGCAAGATGCGCAGTGGCTGATTGTCATCGGTTCCATTTACTTTTATGGCTGGTGGGATACCCGTTATGTACCGCTATTGATAGGGAATGCCCTGGGTAATTTCTATCTGGGGCAGAAGATCTCGCAGACAAAGTCGAAAACGCTTCTGACCGCAGGATTGATAGTCAACATCGGCTTGCTTGGGTATTTCAAATACGCTGATTTCTTCATTGAAAACTGGAATGCGTTGGCTGGCAGTCAGAATTCTCTGTTGCACTTGGTATTGCCTCTTGGCATATCGTTCTTCACCTTTCAGGTGATTGCTTATCTGGTCGACTGCTACAAAGGTTATGTCAGCGATTTCAACCTGCGCCGCTTTGCGTTTTCCATTTCGTTCTACCCGCATTTGATCGCGGGTCCGATTCTGCATTACTCCGATGTCATGCCTCAACTAAGAAGCCGCATTGTTTTTGATGCTAGACAGTTTTCGCAAGGCTTGTTCCTGTTTGCGGTCGGCCTGTTCAAGAAAAGCGTGATTGCCGACCGCATCGCCGAAAAAGTTGATCCCTTATTTGCAGCGAACAGCGTGCTGCAATTTTTTGAATCCTGGGTTTCGGCTATAGGCTATGGCTTACAAGTTTATTTCGATTTCTCCGGGTATTCGGATATGGCAGTCGGTATCGGCCTGATGTTTGGCATCATCCTGCCACAGAACTTTAATTCCCCTTACCAGGCAAACAGCATCGCCGACTTTTGGAAACGCTGGCACATGACGCTGTCCAGATTCCTTCGGGATTATCTATATATTCCATTAGGCGGTAATCGCAACGGTTTTGCCAGGGGATTATTGGCCGCCGCCGTCACCATGATCATCGGCGGATTCTGGCATGGCGCCGCATGGACGTTCGTGCTTTGGGGCGTTTTGCATGGGCTGTTCATTTGCCTTCACCGACTCTGGATGAAAGCGGGGGTCAAAATGTCCGAGCCGCTGGCCATAGCTATTACTTTCCTGTCGGTCACAGTGACCTGGGTGGTATTCCGTGCAGAATCAGTCACACAAGCTATTTCCATCTGGAAAGGGATGCTGGGGATCAATGGTTTTGCCATCCCCAGTGTCGTATCCGGATTTTGCCAGACCTGTACCCAAACCACATTAATCACCGGCATCGAATTCGTACAGGGGGCGATTTTGTTGGCGATCTGCCTGAAATATGTCAACGCCCAGAAAACGGCAAAGCAGCTTGAGCCGAACTTCAAAAACCTTATCTTTTTCACCACATTATTTTTCACCAGTATTTGGTTATCAGGATCCCATGAAAGCTTTATCTATTGGCAGTTTTGATTCGTTTTGGAAAGTCGCATTGGTAGCTGGCGGCATTGTCGCCTGGTCATTGCCGGTCTGGAACGTGGTGGTAAATCCATACCAGATCTTCAATTACGCATTTTCGATAGGTGATCGTTTTTCATCCTCGACAACCAATGAGCGGTTTTTGAAGGTTGAGTATTTGCTGAATGAGGCCAAACAAACTTCACCGAACTCACCCGAAGCGATCATTGGACAAATTAATGATGAATCGCCCAGAGACGGTGATTCAGGAAAAACACTGAACACCATGCATGATGCCTTTATCGTGGGATCGTCGGTCATGGGCTTGGTGGATCCTGCTTTGGTGAATCGCTATTTTCCAGACAGGCATTTTTATAATCTGGCATTCCTGGCGGCTAGGCCAGATGAAATACTGGCTACGTTACAGGGTTTGAAAAGAGGTAGGACAATCATCAAAACCGTCGTGTACGGTCTGGAGCCGATAGCTTTTACCGATATTAAATCTTACGGCCCAGCGTATCAGTTACATCCAGAAGCCGGAGACCAAAGTCGGCAACGAGTTATTTTTGATTACTTGTTTTCTTCAAGCCTTTCGGATGGGTTTAGCCGATTGGTAACAGGTATCAGTGGCAGGCCGTCCGTAAGGTACGACATAGAGGGTACGGGGCAGTATTACCTGGAACGCTATGACCAGGAGATTGAGAAAGATCACGGCGCATTTATTCGCAAACAGTTCCCGGCAGACGCAAAACCCGTTAAAGCGCCACCGTGGATTGATAGTCGGTTTGAGGATTTCCAGAAACTGGTTCAGTGGCTTAAAGACGAAAAAATTAAGACCAGATTCTATTTGAATCCTCTACATCCGTATCTTGCAAATGCATATGGTGCCGATCGTCTAGCAGAATTCAAGCAGAAAATAACGACGTTAACAGATCAAGGTAGTGTCCAGGATTGTACTGAATTACTAACCGGTGAAGATTTTAATCGAAGATTTTATGACTATAAGCATTTCAGATCGATAGAAGCATCAAAAGTTATTGATTGTGCGTTATAAGTCATTAATGAATATAGATGTAGTAATATGTCAAACTGTTTTATAGTTTATAACCTTGAGATTTTTCGGAAAGCCAGGACATTGTGCGTTGGCAATAAAAAACATGCTAAAGAATCTCCTCAAAGATGGCATATCCGCTATTTACACCATACGATGCATCCTTTTTGAATCCAGAAGTGGCAGTTGCACTGTTTCTGTTGATGTATTGAAGGAGAAACAGTTGGACGCCCCCATAAATCTTGATTGATGGTCCAACGCGGACGACGATCAGGATTTAACGAAAGAGATATCTGAATACCACATCCACCAGGACAGTTCAAGCATGCCCATTTTTTGATGCCACTATCCACTACCAACCACAGTTCCCCTGGCGGGATTTCCTTATTGCTGGGATATTGGCTGACTTGTGACACTAGAAGATCAAAACTAAGTAGTCCAAAACGACGTAATGCGAGTGAAAAATAACGTCTCATCTGGTCACCCAATCACACCGAGAAATGGACTCACATCACCCCGTCCCCAAACAGCCTCGCTTCCACAAACTGGACACGATTTGATCGGTTGGCATGTCATCGCTCGATCCTCGACATGATCAAATCGCCTAATGCGGTTATGGGTCATACCAGTATTTCCTCGAAATCCTGTCAAACCCTGAATCAGTTCATCAACTGCCATACACGCAATGCTGGTAGTAAATGTAACAACGGCGGGTGCTGGATTACCGCCCCCATCAACATATGCCTCTGCCTTACGGCGATCAAATTCTACTGGATCGTTGCGTCGTAGTCCCTCTTCCGCAGCACGCTGAATGTTCACAACACCTAGGAGCCTGTCCGAGAACACGACTCTCGAACAAGTTAACGGTAAGTTGTTGG
>CAZMRW010000045.1:0-10720 GCA_964568805.1 uncultured Methylococcaceae bacterium
GCCCGAGCCGGATGACATTATTCTTATTGTGCCCTTTGGGAAAGCAGCATGAAGAAACTTTTGTATGTGGCAGTATTGCTTTTAACGGGCTGTCTAAGATTTAATCCAACACCGGAAAGCTTACAGATGATGCAAATGGGCGCAGACATCATGAATAAATCTCAGCCACAACCTCTTTATGTCCCCCCGCCTACAGCGCCTATACGGTGCCAGACTTATCAAGTTGGTAACACATATCAAACCGCTTGCAGGTAAGTTAATACCCAAAATAAGGGGCAGCGTTGATTAAGCAGGGGTATTTTTGGGGGTATATTTAAAAGAGCAGGCAAGCAAAGTATCTATTATCCTGGCTTACAGCCATTAATTTAAAACCTTAAGCAGAAATTAAACACAGCCTGCCGTGTTCCCGACCCGACATCCTGTAAAACCGTATTTGCCGAAGCTTTACCTATGATTTAGGCCGTTTCAATGGCGTCCACGACACAAAATGCCGCCATATTCACGATTCGACGCACCGTGGCGGAAGCCGTCAGGATGTGGACCGGCCTGGCGCAGCCAAGCAGCACGGGGCCGATCGCAATACCGTTGCCGGAAGCGGTCTTGAGCAGATTGTAGGCGATATTGGCGGCGTCAATATTGGGCATCACCAGCAGGTTGGCGCTGCCTTTCAACTTCGAATCCGGCATCGTTTTTTTCAGCAATTCGTAATCCAGCGCGGTATCGCCGTGTATCTCGCCTTCGATTTCCAGTTCCGGTGCCTGTTTTCGGATAAGCGCCAAGGTGGCGCGCATCTTCTTTGCGGATTCGCTGTCACTGGTGCCGAAGTTGGAATGCGACAGCAAGGCGACTCGCGGCACCAATCCGAAACGGCGCATCTGGGCCGCCGCCAACAGCGTAATTTCCGTTAGCTGCTCTGCGCTTGGATCGGCATTGATGTGGGTATCGACCAGTACAATCTGGCGATCCGGCAAAATCAGTCCGTTCATCGCCGCATAAACATTAACGCCCGCGCGTCTGCCGAGCACCTGGTCTATATAATGCAAATGCTGGGCAGCGGTGCCGAACGTACCGCAAATCATGCCGTCGGCATAACCTTTATGAACCAGCATGGCTCCAATCAAGGTATGCCGGCGACGCATTTCCAATTTGGCGTATTGTTCGGTGACGCCTTTTCGACTGGTCATCTCCAGATAAGTCGTCCAAAAATCGCGATAGCGCTCGTCATATTCCGGATTAACGATCTCAAAATCAACATTGGCTTTGATGCGCAAGCCGAATTTTTCGATACGATGCTGCAACACGGCTGGACGGCCGATCAATGTCGGATAAGCGATGTGTTCATCAACCAGCATTTGTACGGCACGCAGAACGCGTTCCTCTTCGCCTTCGGCAAAGACGATGCGTTTCTTTGCGGCGGGCGCATTCCTGGCGACCTTGAACACCGGCCTCATGAAGGTGCCGCTGTGATATACGAATTGCTGCAAACGCTCGATATAAGACGGCATATCCAGAATCGGACGCGTCGCTACCCCGGACTCTTGCGCTGCCGTTGCGATCGCCGGGGCAATTTTGGTCATCAGGCGCGGATCAAAAGGCTTCGGGATCAGATATTCCGGACCGAAAGCTAAATCATTGATACCGTAAATGCTGGCGACAATGTCGGACTGTTCAGCCTCTGCCAATTCGGCAATGGCATGGACGGCGGCAATTTCCATCGCGCGGGTAATGGTGGTGGCGCCGCAATCAAGCGCACCGCGGAATATATACGGAAAACACAACACGTTATTGACCTGATTCGGATAATCGGAGCGGCCGGTCGCGATAATCGCATCGTCGCGCACGGCTTTCGCATCTTCAGGCAAAATTTCGGGCGCCGGATTGGCCAGCGCCAATATCATCGGCCGCGCCGCCATCGTTCTGACCATATCCTGTTTCAGCACACCGCCCGCCGACAATCCTAAAAATATATCCGCGTCTATGATAACTTCAGCCAGTGACCTGGCGCTGGTCTCCTGGGCAAAGCGGGCTTTGTCTGCGTTGATCGACTCGATGCGGCCTTTATGGATTACACCCGCATGGTCGGTGACATAGATGTTCTCGATCGGAAATCCCATGTCAATCATCAAGTCCAGACAGGCCAACGCAGCCGCCCCCGCGCCGGAAGTGACCAGCTTGCATTGTTTGATAGTCTTGCCGACTATTTTCAGGCCATTCAATATGGCCGCGCCAACAATGATGGCCGTACCATGCTGATCGTCATGGAATACCGGTATGTTCATGCGTTCGCGTAATTTGCGCTCTATATAAAAGCATTCGGGCGCCTTGATATCTTCCAGGTTGATGCCTCCGAAAGTGGGTTCCAGCGAAGCGATAATGTCGCATAGTTTGTCCGGATCAGATTCATTGATCTCAATGTCAAAGACATCAATGCCGGCGAATTTCTTGAACAGCACCCCCTTGCCTTCCATGACCGGCTTGGCCGCCAAGGGCCCGATGTTGCCGAGGCCGAGCACGGCCGTGCCATTGCTGATAACGGCAACCAGATTGCCTCGCGCAGTGTATTTAAAAACATTGGCAGGGTCCGCGACAATTTCCTCACAGGCCGCGGCGACTCCCGGCGAATAAGCCAAGGATAGATCGCGCTGGTTGGTCAATGGCTTGATCGAAGTCACGCTGATTTTGCCGGGAGACGGAAACGCGTGATATTCGAGCGCCGCTTCTCGTAACTGTCTGCGAAGTTGGTCTTTTGAATCGTTTGAGGAATTCATAGTTTTATGCCGTCCTTTTCTTGAGTCCCGGATAAGTCCGGATTGTAGCAGAGAGAGCCTAATAAACTGATATCTATTTTTATTGGCACAGTCCCTTCCTGCAATCCTGTTTTGCCATGACAAAGTGTGTGACATTTATCGGCTGTGTTCTTACAATTCAGGTCCTCAATGAGCGTTGAAAGATAAAGGTAACACCATGGCTACTCATCAGCAAATCAGCATAAAAAGTTTATGCATCGTCTTCTGTCTTATTGTAGCCCCATTGGCCTGGGGAAACCCTTTGCAAAACTATATTGACAATGCTGATTCCGACTATCGCTGGCAATCAACAAAGTTTATCAATACGGCATGGGGAACCATCGGCCACTATGAGCTGATCAGTCAAAACTGGCGCGCTCATAGCTGGAAACATCATTTAGTCATTGTCAGGCCCCATGCTGTCCGCAATCCTGATATTGCATTCTTCAGAATCGCGGGAGACGGCGATGGCGAAAAGCATATCGATAGCTTGAAAATCCTGGCGGAACGTGGCGGCGCTATTGCCGCGGTCGTCATGAATGTGCCCAATCAGCCGCTTTATCAGGATCGGCGCGAAGATGCGCTGATCGCCTATACCTTTAATCAATACATCAAGACTGGAGATGATACCTGGCCGCTGCTCTTCCCCATGGTTAAAAGCGCGGTCAAGGCAATGGATGCCATTCAGGCAATCGCCAAGATACAGTACAACCAGCAGTTAAACCGGTTTGTCGTGAGCGGCGCCTCCAAAAGAGGCTGGACGGCCTGGCTGGCGGCGGCTGTTGACCAACGGATCGCCGCCATTGCGCCGATGGTGATCGATACGTTAAACATGAAGGAGCAACTGCAATGGTCGAAGCAGATCTATGGTGAACAAAGTTCCAAATTAAAAGACTATACCGAATTGAATCTGCACCGGAAACTGGACAACCGCGCGATGCGGCAACTTCGCAGCTGGGTTGATCCTTATGCCTATAGAGGCCGCTTCACGATGCCTAAGCTGATATTTTTAGGCACCAACGACCCTTACTGGACCGTGGATTCCTTACGCTTTTACTGGAATGACTTACCCGAGCCGAAAATGATCTACCAGACGACCAATGCCGGACATGATCTGAACGGCGGCGCAGAGGCCCTGAAAACGCTGGCCGCATTTTTTGAACTGATCGCGGACCGAAAACCATTGCCTAAAATAACCTGGCGATTCAACGAGGCAGCGACCGAGCACCGGATTAACGCCCGGGTTGATGTCAATCAACATACCCGCGCTATCAGGCTGTGGAGCGCCTATTCCGATGACCGGGACTTTCGAGATAATATTTGGGCAGAGCGAACGTTGAACTTAATGGAAGGCAGCAATCATGCCGTAGCGTCAATCCCCGTACCCCAAGCCGGCTACCGGGCTTTTCTACTGGAGGTAGAGCTCCAGACCGATACCGGACACGATTACAAACTGTCTACGATGGTAAAGGTAACGCCGGATACCCAGCCATGCCATTGTTGGGCGGAAGAAGAAAAAAAATAATGCCCGGCCCATGGAATTTAATGATTTACAGATCACAATCCCACCGATTGGCAGGACTCTGATTATACCCGTATATCCATCGCAGCCAACCCGCCCCACTTAACTGCTTATGAGAATTCGTCCTTGCTGGTAAAATGCTCCCATTGCGTTACCGCTTAAATGCGTACAAGAGTCAACGATGAAATTCAAATTTTACCGAGATGGTTTCGATTCACTGATCAAACAATACCCTGATATATTGGTTCCCTTGCTCAGAAACCGGCTGGTGCTCAGTGTTCTGGCTCTGACCGCCGCGGCGACATCGGCCCTGTTAATCTTCATCAAGGTGGCGGACGAAGTTCTCGAAGGGGACACCCACATGATGGATACTGCGATACTGATGTGGTTTCGAACTTCCGGAGATAAGTCCAACCCTCTTGGCCCAATCTGGTTCGAAGATTTTGTGCGTGACATAACCGCACTCGGAAGTCCCGCCGTTCTAGGGCTGTTTGTACTGATAACCGTCGTGTTTCTTTTCCTGGCTGGCCAGAAACGACTCTCGCTTTTCATGCTGGCTGCAACAGTGGGAGGGACCCTGGCCGTCACGATTTTGAAAGAAGGATTCGGCCGTCCCCGACCTAATCTTAGCCCCGAGGGCGTGTATGTATATACGGCCAGTTTTCCCAGCGGCCACGCCATGATTTCGGCCGTCGTTTATTTGACGCTGGGCGCCCTGATCGCGCGCCTGGTCCCGGGAACCAAGTTAAAACTTTATGTTTTAACCATCACTTTTGTCATGACCGTACTGGTCGGCTTGAGCAGGATTTATCTCGGCGTCCACTGGCCGAGCGATGTTCTGGCCGGATGGGCAGCCGGAGCCGCCTGGGCGCTGGGCTGCGGAGCCATAGCACAATTCATTCGGCTAGGCAAAGCAGGAACGAAATGAAAGGACAACCCTTTTTAAAACGCCTGGCATTTGCCTTTCAGGGACTTTACCTGGCCTTCCGCCGGGAACGCAGCATCCGTTTTCACGTCCTGGCAGGTTTCTCCGTACTGGCGGTTCTGCTAATCACCCGGCCCGCCCCGCTTTGGTGGGCTGTCGGCGCATTAACAATAGGTCTGGTGTTCATGGCCGAATTAATGAACGCGGCTTTGGAAACCCTGGCTGACTGCCTGCATCCGGAACAGCATCCCGAGATCGGCGCGGCCAAGGACATGGCCGCCGGCGCCGTGCTAATTGCCGCAGTGGTCGCCGTTCTGGTTGCCGCTTCCTTTATCCTGGTTTATATCTAAGCTTGTGTAGCAGTAACGATAGGAACCCCGTCAATCGAATGACGCGGGGTACATTGCCTCGCTGCAGCCTGCTGCCCTATTGATCGAATTAAGAATTAATACCCTGAATGATTTTCGTCCTCTTGAGAAACGGCTCCGGGAAATTTTTCGACAATTTTTGTTACAGCTTCCCGAATGCGTTCGGCATTGGTTTCCGGGTCGCCGACAGTACCGGTACCAATTCCGCGAAACACCAATTTCTGAGTCTTGGCATCCACGAAATCCAGTATCAGCGTTCCTTCGGTATATTGCGATACGTCGGGCAAGGTGAGCGGGTCTCTAGACCATAAACCGTAGCGTCCGTAGCCATAGGGCACTCCGCCATCAGTAAAATCTCTCGATTGATAAACAACCACTTTTTCTTTGGTGGAAATATGCCGAACCACATGAAGATCGGCGTCTTTGGAAACTTCGGTAATGTTGCGTGCCGCAAGATTTACGCGGAGGGAGTCGCGGAGTGCTGCTTCGCTTGATGGCGACAGCGCAATTTTTTCGCTGGAAGGTGCTAATGTATATGTTCGGTAGTGTTCGAATGACGCCGAATGGTCGTAGTCAGCGGTGACCGTGACTGTTGAGCAGGCAGCCAGGAATACGTGTAAAACAACCAGCAGGTATTGGGATGATTTTATCAACATAGCCGCTCTCTCCGTTGTTGGAAATTCAGGAATGAAAATCAATTTAACTGACTTTAACCTGATTGTCGAGTTAGATATTAATCTGATGTATAGCCCAATCTACCGGTCTGCACTCAGCGAATCCCTTCCATAAGTTCTTTAATCTTATCCAGCGTTTGCCGTTGCTGCTCCGGAGAAAGTGCTTTAAAGTCGCGTTCGAAATCAGCCAGACTGTAAGCGGGCCGAGCTTCTCCATTGCCCGGTGAGGTGACACCACAATCGGCCAGGACTTGCTGAATCGGCTGTGACGCATCGTTCAAAGGTATCGCAGCGGACAACACGGTGCTGATTAAGGTATGAATGCGGATAAAGACCGATTGTCCGGACAATAAGTCTTCGGCAATTCGCTCAACCTGTTCAATGGTATAGCCCCGGCGTTTGCTATCCGAATACGTTTTCATTTTGATGGATAACGGGTCGTTCTTATCAATTTGATAGTCAAAATCAAAAGACTCGTCCTGAGACGTAATCAAGCTTTTGGCGTCGACAGCAATTTCCAATTTGTTTTCTTTACATATAAGTTCCAGCCTGAGATTGTCATAGAGACCTAGCTTGGGCATTGGCGAGCGCGCCAGGCTGTAATTCAGATTACTCAATTTGTCCCACTCTTTGTGGTAAGTCCAGGCATTTAACTCTTCAACGGTTTCCGCTAAAGCATACGGCGGAGATAAACTCAACAACAGTAAAACGCTACTGGTCACGGCTTGGCATGATAAACGGTAATATTTCATTTTTTGTCCTGAAGATTAGCCAGTCCAGTGACTAGGCACCGGACGGAATTATTTCACCTTAATCTCGTGATGATCCTGTTCAATTGTGAAAGAGAGAAAAAAACCTGGATGTAAAACACACGAATAATAGACTGTCGTTTCAAAGAGCCGCCTCTATCTTGGCATCGGCAATATGATGCCTTGAATGCCCTGCATTAACAGCGTCTATAGCCTGTTTAATCCTGGCCATCGAGTACCGATCAAGTTGCGCTGTTCGCTCCCCTTGAACACATAACGCTCCTCTAAAACCCAGATAATCAGGTCGATAGGCGATCAAATCGGGTATGTCTTGTAATCTCAGCGATCCGGCCAGTCCGCACAGCATATGCCGGGACTTGACCTGCACGACGAATTGATGAATCCGAGCCGTTGTCATCACGCCGGTCAAAGAACCATTTTGTTTGTTCATCGTATCCAGCATGACGCCTTTGAAGCCGGCAGTCTTCAAAACGTCGATGATGGCAAAATCGGGTTCGGCATCGGCAAACAGCACGGCGATCAATGCCAAATCCCGGCGGGGCAGCGTTGTCAGTGTTTGCACAGTCGCCAGCCAGTCGCCGCCTGGAAAAAAGCCGATTTTGATATAATCGACGCCGGTTTCGGCCATCGCCCTGACTGCATTGAACACCGGTTCCGGATGCATGGGCAAATCGCCCACGGTTGCGCTGACCGGCCGGCGTCCATTGCAATAACGGCAGATTTCTTTGACGAGCGCAATATCCAAAGCGCCCAAAGCGCCGGATGCCGGCTGTTTAAGATCGATGATATCGACTTCGGCAGTCAACGCCAGAGCCGCTTCCTCGATGCTGTTGACACTGGCCAGCATCCCCGTCATGCGCCCACTTCCGCTTTAAAGTTGTCAATCACCGCCATCAGCCAGTCCCAGGCTTCCAGTTCTCTGTCCCCGGCGGTTTTTTCAAGACCAATCTGCAAATAAGCAATTTCCGATTCAATTTTCTCAAGCGGTAACCGGTTCAAACGGCTGATCAGAATCGCCGCTTCGAGCACCGAGTATTGAGCCCGGTTAAATCCCATAAAAGGCGCATGATTGACTATGTGAACCACTTTTGCGAACAATTTCGGCCGAATCGGGTCTTCTTCGACACGGATGATTTCGACCTCAGAATGCGCCAGGGTGCAGCTTAAGACTTTTCCGTCGATCTTTTCGGCCATTTTTAATGGCCAATCGCGGCGTCCGGTCAGGCATCCTGCAAATACCCTGACATCGTCGCAATAATTAATGACCGCCGTGTTGGTTTCCAGCAAATTATTGAGTGTCGTTGACGGACGAAACGGCAGGATGATGAGTTCATCACCCTTTGCATGGATGCCCATCGGGGCAATATGGGGCATGCCCTCGCGGTTCTGGGTGGTAACAATCGTTTCTTGAATCATTATAAGAACAAGTCCGGTAAATTCCGCAACCCTAGATAATCAGGCATAACTAGTTAAAAAAGTAATTACGAGGAACAACACTTAATAGACCATTATCGCAGAATTCGCCAAAAAATGACCCCATTTTTCGAGTCAAGCTCTCAAAGCATTAGCTGTGATCTTTGCCAAGATGGTTTTTAATATCGGCCAGTACTGTTGCTATTAAATCCGGCTGGCCGGTCTGATAAAGGAATCCGCCGGATTCCCTGCGTAACCAGGTAAACTGGCGTTTAGCCAGTTGCCGGGTGGCGATGATGCCTTTTTCGGTCATCGTTTGATAATCGTATTCACCCAGCAAATACGACCAAATCTGCCGGTAGCCGACCGCCCTGATCGATGGCATTTTTTCAGTCAAATCGCCGCGCCGGTAAAGCGCCTCGACTTCGCCGACAAAACCCTCTTCCAGCATACGCCTGAATCGCTGAGCAATGATGTCGTGCAATAGTTTCCGGTCCACCGGAGCAATAATCAGTTTGATGATTCGATAAGGCAGGGCTTGCGCCTCAGCATCCCTGAAAAAAGAGGTTAACGGCCTGCCGCTGATCTCATAGACCTCAAGCGCTCTCTGGATGCGCTGGGGATCGTTGGGATGAATCCTTAGCGCCGAATCAGGGTCGATTTTAGCCAGCCGTTGATGTAACACGTCTTTGCCCAAATGTTCCAACTCCCAATCGAGTTTTGCACGAATTTCCGGATCCGCATTGGGCAGCACGGCCAGGCCATTGCTTAGTGCGCTAAAGTACAACATGGTGCCGCCAACCAGTATCGGGATGTTCCGGCGTTTGGTAATCTCGGACATTAAGGCCAGCGCCCGCGTTCGAAACTGGCCGGTGGAAAAGGTTTCCGATGGATCGAGAATATCGATCAAATGGTGCGGTATGCCTCCCTGCTCTTCAATGGATGGTTTGGCCGTTCCGATATCCATGCCTTTATACACCAGCGCCGAGTCAACGCTGATGATTTCACCGCCAATGGCTTTGGCTATATGCACGGCTAAAGCCGTTTTTCCTGAAGCGGTGGGTCCCAACAGAAAAATGGCGGGAGGAGTTGAGCACGTTTGCATAAAATTCAAAATAATTCGTACTGGAAAAGCATTTCTTTTTAGGAAATTAAAACTGAAATAGCCAACAAAAAAAATGTGATCCAGTTCACACAATATAACTTATATATAAGCTAAGTATTACATCTAATATAAATGAACTATTCTTAATTTCAGGGGGAACACCCTGTTACGACGCTATAACCTTATGATTATTATTGTTATTTTAAACAAAAAAAACCAGGTGATTTTGAATTTTTTACAGGAGCCATTCATTCATTTTCATCGCCGTTATGGTGAGTGATTACATAAGCCATTGGTAACTATTACACACGAGATTAACATGAAAACTATTTCAGCAACAGGCCGGCGCTTTCACAGGCACAGCACCGCATTATTAACCCTTATCGGTTCACTGGCCGCTTTAGCCGTTTCAACAGATGCTTTAGCAGGACCGACATTGACCGGCGACAGTTATGTCGTTTCAGGCTCATCCAAAAACTTTGGCAAAAAGGCGATGCTGCAAGTTGTAGCAGGGTCACGAGACGGCTTCCTTAAATTCAATCTGGATAAATCCACTCCCCAGACCGGAACTATCGCCAAAGCGACATTAAAGCTTTATGTGTCCAAAGTGAAAAAAAATACAAGCGGTTTGCTGCAAGTCCGAGAAGTTTCTGCCGATTGGGATGAGTTATCCATCGGAAACACCACTCATCCAGCGGTTGGAGCCGATATTCTGGGCAGCACTTCTGCTTCACCAAGTCAAAATCACTGGATTGAATTAGACGTAACAGATCATGTGTCGGCGCATTTAGCAGATCCATCAATCGGTTTTGCCTTGACAGGTACCAATTCACTGAATATCAAAATTGACAGCAAAGAAAGTAAAACCACCGGTCATGAAGCGCTGCTGGATGTGGTCTGGACAACTCCGGGCGTTGCCGGGGCTACGGGACCTGCAGGTCCGGAAGGCGCAACGGGTCCACAGGGGCCACAAGGTCTGGCCGGTACTCCTGGTCCTCAAGGCCCGACTGGTACAACAGGTACTCAAGGTGATGTTGGTCCACAAGGCCTGGCCGGTATTCCGGGTGCTGTAGGTCCTCAAGGTCCAGTCGGCGCTACAGGTGCTACAGGTGCTACAGGTGCTACAGGTGCTACAGGTGCTACAGGTGCTACAGGTG
>CAZMRW010000045.1:10820-33302 GCA_964568805.1 uncultured Methylococcaceae bacterium
CTACAGGTGCTACAGGTGCTACAGGTGCTACAGGTGCTACAGGTGCTACAGGTGCGACTGGCGCAATAGCGAGCACCATCGTCAGAACGGTTACATTTACAAATACTCTTCTCGATGTATTAGACCCTGGAGAACTGGTTAATGTAGCTTGCGACACAGGAGAAACCGTTCTTACCGGCGGTGCCACTCAACCTGCGCTTTTGGGCATTGTTTCAGGAATTCTCCAAACCAGTGCGCCTACCGTTAATGGCGTAGTAGCCGTGGATCTCGATGTGGCTGCGAACGGATGGGGCGCTTCCTGGGGAACGCTGGGCGGTTTATTGGCGCTCGGTGATTACACGGTCTATGTGGTCTGCGCCCCCGCCTCCAATCCGGTATAAAACCTTAACTTTAAAATGTCAACAGTGGATGTCGTTCATGCTCAACACGCTCAGCACGAACGGCTTCCGCACGCCTATGAACTGCTTTTTTCAGCCTGATGGCTCATCAGCCCTATAATGTAACCCGCATGGATCGTATGGTCTCTTTTTTTAAAGCGGGTAATGCGGCAATCGCTTCACGCAACTTGGTTTCCCAACTGCGTCTCAATTGCAGCAGATAATCATCATCGTCGTCGAAACAATAATATTCATCAAGACTAAAGCTGTCCTTGCGGTATATCAGCATTTCTACCGGAGGGCCGACGCTGGCGTTACTGCGTATGGTGGAATCCATAGATACCAGACAGCAACGCGCCGCCTCGTCAATCGAAGTGCCCAGTTTGAGAAACCGGTCCAGTATCGGTTTTCCGTATTTACTTTCACCAATTTGCAAAAAAGGCGTATTGGCAGAACTTGTGATGCTGTTGCCTTCCGCATAAATCATATAGGCGCCATGCGGCTCCTCGCCGATCTGCCCTGCCAGAATAAAACTTGCCGAAGGATTGAAGGCCGATTGCCCTTCGGCATGGATATGCTGATTTTGCTTTTCAAGACTGACATGCCCTAGATAGGCAGCTGCCTCGGATAAACACTCCACCGTATTCAAGTTGGTCGGGGCGTTCTTGATTTTATCGCGGTGCAATTGCTCCAGCACGGCTTGAGTCGTTGCAAGATTCCCCGCGCAAAGTAAAACAATTTTACGATCATCGGTTGTAGCAAACGCATGCATTTTTCCATGGGTGCTGACATTATCAATGCCGGCATTGGTTCTTGAATCGGAAACCAGTATAAGTCCTTCGTTTATTGAAGCGGCAATACAATAAGTCATAACATAAAAAAGCTTTACAAAAACCGATGGTATTCTAGCCTATCTTGAACTTTCTGATCCAGAAATGTACAAAACTTCCTGATAAATCATTGCCCGTTGGCGATCTCATGGACGTATTTCGCATTATTCCAGACAATCGACCTGGATATCCATGCTGTTCAGTAAACAGCCTGAACCGAATTGATGAAATATGGAAACATCCGCCGCATCGCGTCCAAACGCAATAATGACTCTGCCGCCCCGTAAGTCGCTTTGAGTGGGATCGAATGTATACCATCTATGCCCGACATATGCCTCAAACCAGGCATGCAAATCCATGGGTTGCAGACCATGCAGGTAGCCGACCACCAGTCGCGCAGGTATACTGATGCTACGGCAGAGCGCTATGGCGAGTTGGGCAAGGTCTCTGCAGACGCCATTGCCATGCTGGTGCACTTCAATCGCTGACAGTGGAAATTCACTGGTGCCCGGTAAATAGTCTATGGATCGCCGAACCCAATCGGTAATTTTACTGACCTGATCGTAACCCGGCAGAGCCTCAAACGTTATTTCCCTGGCAATATCTCCAAACCGGTCGGATTCGCAATAACGGCTGGGTAACAGAAAAGGCAGTACCTCGCCAGGAAGATGCTGTATTTCAACAAAACAAGCCCCAGGCTCAACATCAACTCTATCTGAAACAACAACCTCAGCCGAGGAATGGATCAAAAAATCTCCAACAGGTGCGACCAGATGCTGACACGAATTGCCATAACTATCGACACTTTCCATCAACGGTATAACGGGTTCAATCGTATAAACCTCATGGTTAACCCATTGCTGTTTGCCTCGGTAAGGGCGCAGCATTAAAATTAAAACGGTCTCTTCAGTAATCTGGAGTCCAAGATTACAACTAACCCTCAATTTCATGCGGATAGATCCTTTTTATCCAAGCCGCTGCACATCCACCGACACTCTCAGCGTATGCTGCCCGCCGCCGAAAGCGATGCCTTTAAGCGGGGTGACATCGGCATAATCCCGACCCCAGGCCAAGGTAATATGCTGATCGAAAGGCACCCGATTATTGGTGGGATCAAACTCCAGCCAGCCTGTGCCGGGAATATAAACAGCAAACCAGGCATGCGACGCATCCGCCCCAATCAGTCGCTGCCGCCCGGGCTCAGGCAAGGTTTCCACATAGCCGCTGATATAGCGAGCCGGAATGCCATACGAACGCAGGCAAGCAATGGCCAGGTGTGCGAAATCCTGACAGACACCCCGGCGATGGGCAAGCACATCGGACAATGGCGTAGCGATCGTGGTAAATGTCGGATCGTAGATAAAATCGGTGTAGATGCGCTGCATCAAATCCTGAACGACATCCAGCAAAGAACGGCCGGGTAAAAATGAATTTTTTGCATAATCGGCAAGTTCACAGGTCGTCGTTGCCATCGGCGAATCAAGAACATATTGCCGTGCATCCTGCAGTTCAAAATTTTGGTCCTGCGTTTGCCATTGCCGTTGTTCCTGAAGTGGAGTGTCCTGAAATAATCCCCGCACCAGTTCCCATGAGGGTTGATTAATCAAATCCGGTGTATTTTGTTTTGGAAATACCGTCACGTCGCTAATTGCCGTGACAGAAAGCTGCGTGTGCGGTTGCTGAATAGCAAAATAGGCGACGCGGTTACCAAAATAATCGATGCGTTCATGAAAGTCCGAAGGCATCGGCGTAATGTCGAAGCGACTGGATTGGCATTGCTGACGCCAAAAATCTCGCGGCTGCAATCGGGCTTCATTCTGGCAAAGCCCTACAGCCTGGCTGTAGTTAAATACCGTGGTGTGGGTAATGCGGTACCTCACAGCTCATCCTCGGGAGTATTGGGAGTTATAAACCTTAACGTTTGTGAGTGGCTAAAATAGGTCTGGGCGATAACGTCTGCAATCCGCCATAACAAGCCGGCCGAAGTCGACAACAGTTGCTCCAAAGCGCTATACATGCCGGCAGTTTCATTAACTTGAGTTAACTCAAGTACATTGCTTAAACGTAAGCCGGTATAGGCCTTGAGCATTAAACACTCGTCCTCGCTTAACCGGCTGTTGCCTCGTTCCTTTGGCAATGCATCGATATGTCCGGATAATTGGTGCAACTGAAAGGCAAGCGAACGCGGATGAGTCTCATCCATTAATAACAATTCCAGTGCCATCGGCAACTGAATAAATGACCGGTAACGCCGTTGATAAATGGTTAAACTGTCAGTTGCAAACAAGACGGATTCAAGCACCTGATTCTGCAAGCCATCTTCATGCCGCTGCACCAGGGTCGAGCGAAGTAGCGAGATGAGCGCCAGGGCCCGTTCAAGTCTGCGTCCGCAATCCAGCATTAACCAGGCGGCCTCACGCGTCATGCTCTCGCTGGTCAAACCGGTAAAGGCAACGATGCCGGTGATCAAGTCGTCCAACTGATTTTGTAATTGTTCGACATTGATTTCATTGTTGATAACTCGAAGTTGCCATCGGCGTTGAATATTATCGATACTGCGCCAGGTATCCAGTGACCAGATATCGCGAATATTCAATGCAGACTGAATAAAGGCTTGAATATTCGAGGCTATCGACCCGGAGCGATGCCCATCCTTGGCCAGGGACAGTAATTCGGCCTGCGGCAGTTTCAGGAGTTGTCCATTATCGTTGATAAAACCGGGATAAGCGCCCGTGACCTGGGTTAAAGAACGCAATAATACACTGAGGCACTGACTATCAACGGGAGCGTTGAATTCAAGAGTGTCCCGTAACTTTAACAGAACTGTCCGCATTAGCCGGGTTGATGATTCAATACGCTCAAGATGCCGCCCCACCCAAAATAGATTGTCGGCGACACGGCTGGTCGGAGCCGGTTCGGAACCCAACGTTACGAACCTCTGATTTGGACCGGATTGCACCCATACATCTACCGGCTTTTCTTCAATCTCGGGCTTGGCCTGGGAGTGCGCCAATACCCAGGTATCTTTGCTCAGTCCGCCCGCCTGATTGGACACAATGAAATTATCTTTTTGACGCGCAACGCGAGTCAGCCCGCCCGGCATCACGACATAATCATCACCGCTTGTGACCACAAAGTTGCGTAAAACGGCGTTACGCGGTTCGATATGATGGTCGATGAATGCCGGCAGCGTGGAGAAACTGACTTTTTCCTGACCGATAAATAAATGCGGTTTCGCAATGATCCGGGCACGCAACTGATCCTTTTCATTGACACTCAATTCACCACCGAAGACGGCATGATTTCCCTGACTTCGATTGATCGGCTTGATGACCAGGCGGTCAAGATTTTGCAGTACGAAGTCGCGTTCGCGCTTTTGACCGCACCACCAGGTTGCAACCGAGGGCAGTTTAAGCTCCTGATTTAAAAAATAACGGGATAATCTGGGTAAAAATGCCAATAAACCCGGATTTTCCAAAACACTGCTACCCAGGGGATTGGCAATGGCAACATTGCCGCGCCGGACCGCTTCCAGAAGCCCTGCAACACCCAGCCTTGAACTGCTCAGCAACTCCAACGGATCGCAGTAAGTATCATCAACCCGCCGTAATACAACATCGACGGATTTCAAACCCTCCAGCGATTTGAGCCATAAGCGCCCGTCGCGTACCGTCAAATCGCCACCCTGAACCAGGGTGTAGCCCAGATACGAGGCTAAATACGCGTGTTCGAAATAAGTTTCATTAAGCGGCCCGGGCGTCAGAACAACGATCCGGGGCTCTTCCTTATTGTGCGGCGCCATATCGGCGAGTCCCTGACGCAGCGCTTTGAAAAAGAAGGACAGACGACGCACTTGCGTCTCGCGAAAAATACCGGAAAGAACCCGCCTCATCACCGTGCGGTTTTCCAGTGCGTAGCCCGATCCGGAAGGCGCCTGGGTGCGATCGTTGAGAACCCACATGCGCCCGTCAGGGCCGCGGGCAAGATTTGCCGCATAAATGATTAATTGCCGTTGCCGGTTTTGCAGGGCGCCGACGCAGGGGTGTAAAAAACCCTCATGCCCATAAACCACTTCTCTGGGCAGCAGGCCTTTTTTTAACAGGGTCTGCTCCCCATAGATATCTTTGAGAATCAAATTCAGTAATTCAGCCCGTTGTTTAAGTCCGGCTTCAATAACTGACCATTCTTCGCTGCTGATCAGCAACGGAACAGGATCCAGCCGCCAGGGCCGGATCAGCTTTTGCGAATCGCCATAGACATTGTAGGTAACGCCGTTTTCACGCAACAGTCGCTGCGCTTCCCGGCGGCGGAATTCAAGCTCTTCGCTGCCCAGACTTTCGAGCGCGCCGATGAAGTGCTGCCAATAAGGCAGCACTTTATTTTCGGTCGCATACATTTCATCGTAGGTGCCGAGTTGTGTCGCATAATATTGCGTGCCTATGTCATGGGCAACGTCATCGGCATGGCGCATGTTGTTCCTGGTATCGGTACCTGGCAGACTCTCATGCGGGTCCTGGGTCGACATTGTTCGATTGAATGCCTAAACGTCTCAACTGCGATGATCAATATCCCGATAGTGACGTAATGGCTCACCTACATAGATTTGCCGGGGACGATAGATGGTCACGCGTTCTCCGTGGATCATTTCTCGCCAGTGCGCCAGCCATCCCGGCATCCTGCCGATGGCAAACAATACCGTAAACATGTTGGTGGGTATCCCGGCAGCGCGAAGAATTAATCCCGAGTAAAAATCAACATTGGGATAGAGTTTCCGGGATATGAAATAATCGTCCTTGAGTGCCAATTCTTCGAGCCGTCTTGCGATATCGAGCAAAGGATCATTGATGCCGGGTTTATTCAGCAACTTGTCACAATGCTTTTTTAATACGGTCGCGCGTGGATCAAAATTCTTGTAGACCCGGTGTCCAAAGCCCATGAGCCGCTGGGATGAATTCTTGTCCTTTGCCTGGTTGATAAATTCTGTGCCGTCGCCGCCTTCTGCATGTATCTGTTCAAGCATCTGAATAACTTCCTGATTTGCGCCGCCGTGGCGCGGCCCCCATAGCGCGGAAATTCCGGCGGATGCGACAGCATAAACATTCGCCAAACTGGAACCTGCAGTGCGCACGGATGATGTGCTGCAATTCTGCTCATGATCCGCATGCAGAATCAAAAACATATCTATGGCGCGCACAATGTCGTCATCCAGCTGATAATCGCGAACGGGGGATGCAAACATCATGGTGAGAAAGTTGCGGACGTACTTCAGTTTGTAGGAAGGATAAACCAGCGGTTCGCCAATTGATTTCTTGTATGAAAACGCGGCGATGGTGCGTACCTGAGAAATCAGGTTGGCAACGATTTGTAATTCAGTATTTTCATCCAGTTGATCAGGCACCGGATAAAAAGTGGACAATGACGCGATCATCGTGGCAAGAATCCCCATGGGATGCGAACCGCGGGGAAAACCGTTGAAAAAATGATGCATATCCTCATGAATGATCGAAGACTCATTCAGACGTGTCGAAAATTGCAGCAATTGATCATTGGTTGGCAATTCGCCATGCAGCAACAGATAAGCCACTTCGGTAAAACGGGAATTTTCCGCCAGTTCTTCGATAGGATATCCGCGGTAACGAAGTATGCCCTTCTCCCCGTCGATATAGGTAATCGCGCTTTCACAGGCACCGGTATTGCCGTAGCCGTCATCGAGCGTGATATATCCGGTCTGGCTGCGCAGTTTGGTAATATCGATCGCTTTATCGCCTTCAATACCCTCATAGGTGGGCAATGTGTAATTCACATTGTCCAGTGTCAATATTGCCGGATTCAGCGTCTTTATTTTTTCGATCATATGTAACTCTCAAGATTTAATGGATACCATTGTAAACTAAACGGATTTCCTGACTCCGACTTTTTTCCAGGAAAATCAACTCCGTATACAAAAACATATAATTATTGAAGCCAGGATCACAACGCGCACGATCTGTGATCCTGGCGAAAATTGCTATACTTTATGAAACACACAGACTACCGGCTACGATACCGCAAGTCCAGCGTTAAAGGATATTCTTCGCTTATCTCTTCCGCAGGCGGCGACATCGGCCTTGGAGGCGCATCGGTAACGATGAATGCGGCTCCCAATGGTTTTTCCGTCGGCAGCTCGGTAGCAGAAGCTGCCGGCGGTCTGATCAAGGGAGGACGTATTATAACACCGGGGGTGTGGCCGTAATCCCAAAAACGCGTAATTCGTCTGGCTTCGGCTTCATAGCCGTTTACCGGAAACGTATCATAACTTCGGCCGCCCGGATGAGCGACATAATACGTACAACCGCCTACGGAATGGCCATTCCAGGTATCAATCACATCGATGACTAAAGGTACATGCGGACTGATGGTAGGATGCAATGCCGATGGCGGCTGCCAGGCACGATAGCGCACACCGGCGACAAATTCACTTTTGCGGCCGGTGCTTCGAAGCGGCAATCGTCTGCCATTACAGGTCAGTATGTAACGCCCTTCGGTAAAACCGCTCACTTTAACCTGAACCCGCTCTACCGATGAATCGACATACCGGGCTGTGCCGGTACTGCTGACTTCTTCACCCAGCACATGCCACGGCTCGATGGCGAAACGCATTTCCAGTTCAATGCCGTCTATATAGGTGCTGCCATAACGCGGGAATCGAAATTCCAGGAACGGATCCAGCCATTCCAGTTCAAACCCGTAACCGGCGCGTTGCAGATCTTTAACCACCTGTTTAATGTCTTCACTGACATAATGCGGCAACATAAACCGGTCATGCAGCTCCGTCCCCCAGCGCACCAGATTGTGCTTATAGGGCTCACGCCAGAACCAGGCGATCAAGGCACGCAGCAATAATGTCTGAACCAGCGACATCCGAGAATGGGGCGGCATTTCAAAGGCGCGAAGTTCCAGAATTCCCAGCCGGCCTGTGGAACTGTCGGGCGAATACAATTTGTCGATACAAAACTCGGAACGATGCGTATTACCGGTAATATCGGTGAGTAAATGACGCAGCAAACGGTCAACCAGCCAAGGTTCGGCCACGTCGCCTTCAGGCATTTGCTGGAAAGCAATCTCAAGTTCATAGAGTTTTTCATCTCTACCCTCATCGACACGCGGCGCCTGACTGGTCGGGCCGATAAACATGCCCGAGAACAAATACGAAAGGCCCGGATGGTGTTGCCAGTAGGTCACCAAACTGCGCAGCAAATCAGGCCGGCGCAATAACGGGCTGTCAACCGGCGTTTCGCCCCCCATCGTGATGTGATTGCCTCCTCCGGTGCCGGTATGTCGGCCGTCCAGCATGAATTTTTCGGTGCCCAAGCGGACCTGATGCGCCTGCTCATACAACAGGGTGGTATTATCCACCAGTTCCTGCCAGGTTTTCGACGGATGAATATTGACTTCGATAACCCCCGGATCAGGCGTCACCATCAACCGCTCTATGCGGTAGTCGCGCGGCGGTTCATAACCTTCAAGCACGACCGGCATGGACAGATTTTCAGCGGTTGCTTCAACGGCCGCAATAAGTTCAAGATAGTGTTCCAGTGCTGACAGCGGCGGTAAAAAAATATGCAGGCGGCCATCGCGGGCTTCAACGCAAACCGCGGTATGCGGCACTTCGACCTCTTTAATTTTATCATCTCCGGAATCCTGTTCGGTCAGTTCGGGATGTTCTTTAATTTTTTTCTCAATATAGCTGTAGCGCCGGGTGACTTCGCCATAATAATCACCGAGTTCAGGAAGCGTTTCAAACAGGCTTTGCTCTTCCTGGGTGTCGCGTTTGTCGGGCACCACCCACGGCAAACTGGCTAAAGGCAAGCGCATCCCCATCGGAGAATTGCCCGGAATCAGGAACATCTCGCCGCGGCGAAAATCCCAGGGGCCGCTTTGCCAATTTTGATGAGTCCAGTTCCATTTGATCGGCAACGAAAAACCGGCGGCTTGTCCCAGGTCGGCATCCAGCAATTTAGCCAGTGTTTTGCGCTCTATGGAATCCTTTAAATTACTTTTTAACGGATTCACATTATCCGGCAACGTGCCTTCCTGCCACAGGTAATAAAAACTGTCTTCATAAGCCGTCACGATATAGCGGGGATGTATAGCCAGGCGCAAAGTGAGCTGCCTGATAAATTGCTCTGCCTCCTTAATGGTGTGTCCGTAATCTTTGCCGATGTCGGCCAATAGCAGGGCATTGCGCCATACCGGCACGCCATCCTTACGCCAGAAAATACCGTATTGCCAGCGCGGCAACGCTTCTCCCGGATACCATTTGCCTTGTCCGTAATGCAGCATGCCTCCCGTCGCAAATACATTATGCAGACGCCTGGTCAATTCTTGTGCACGCTCCCGTTTATGTGCACCATCGGCGTGCGTGTTCCACTCGGCGCCTTCCATATCATCGACTGAAACAAAAGTAGGTTCTCCACCCATGGTTAGCCGTACATCGTCTTCATGTAACTGCTGATCGACCTGCCGGCCCAATACATCGATGTGATGCCATTGTTCATCCGTATAAGGCTTGGTGACGCGCGGGTCTTCATGCAGGCGCTGAACATTGTTGCTGAATGAAAACGCCACGTCGCACTTGTCACTGCCGCCGGTTACGGGCGCCGCACTCGCTGGATCGGGCGTACAAGCGAGCGGTATATGGCCTTCTCCGGCAAGCAATCCTGACGTTGGATCCAGCCCTATCCAGCCGGCGCCGGGTATATAGACCTCCGTCCATGCATGTAAATCGGTGAAATCCTGTTCGGGCCCCGAGGGGCCGTCGAGTGATTTGATATCGGCGGAAAGCTGCACCAGATAACCCGAAACAAAACGCGCCGCCAGCCCCAGCCGGCGTAATATCTGCACCAGCAACCAGGCAGAATCACGGCATGACCCATTCCGTTTTTGCAACGTTTCCTCGCAGCTCTGAATCCCCACTTCCATGCGGATGTTGTAACTGATGTCATCAAATACCTTGCGATTCGTATTAACCAGAAAATCGTTGATATTGCACTTGCCGATATCGAGATTTTTCAGCCACTGCTGTAACAATTCACCATTTTCGGTTAATTCCAGATAAGGCTGCAATTCCTTCAATGTTTGCTGATCATATTTAAAAGGGTACTTTTCGGCGTACTCCTCAACAAAAAAATCGAAGGGATTGATCACGGCCATATCAGCAATCACTTCAACCTCAATGCTGAGCATGCAGCACTTATCAGGAAACACGACTCTGGCAAGAATGTTGCCAAAGGGATCCTGCTGCCAGTTGATGAAATGATTTTCGGGTTCAACCCGCAGAGAATAACTTTTGATGGGCGTTCGGCAATGCACCGCCGGACGTAACCGAAGTACATGGGGCGAAAGCGATACCCGTCTGTCAAAGTTATACGAGGTTTTATGATGGATGGCCACACGTATGGTCATAATTTATGTTCCTATGGCCCGGTTATCGGATTGGTATGCTGCAAAATTTTTCATCTGGTTCAATCAAAAAATTCTTCACAAACAGACTATCAAGCAAGCACTATACCAACTGTCATTTAAATTAAATAAAACTGCAACCCTTTGTTTAAAAGAATGGTATTTTGTTTGCTCTGACTTGACCAGGCTATGACTTACCCTGCCGGGGATTTTTTGATGATATTAAATGGTGCGCTGACACGTGCTTTGAAATTCCAGTCAGTTTCGATTGATCGCACGACAAAACGCTTGAGTAGATGGTTCGGCAAGACTCTCCTGAGAGAGGATGAAGACTCACCGTTAATGGAATCAATTGGCTACCGTTCGGTCTGACGATCGATCAAATCAGTGATTCCCTGGCCAGACTCGCCACTGCAACCGCCGGAGCGCAATCGGAAGCCGTCAGGCCGGATTTGCCCGAACAATCGATAAATAATTCGGTAAAGTCCAGGTAGGCATAACCTAAATTATGCGCCAGCTGACGCACGAGAAAACGGCCTATTCCGGCGCCGATGAAGGGGCTGCTTTTGGCAAGACAACACCTGGACAACTGCTGTTCACAACCGCTCTGGATTTTATGCAACTGCCGGGCGCGCAGATTTTCCGCGAATTGCCGCCATCGCGGCAGTTCATCTGCGTTGAAATCGCAGCCTATCATGCGTGACAGTCGCCTGGCACTGGCAAGCACGGTTTTCTCGGCGCCATCGGCGGTATCAGACTGATCATGCAATTCGTCAAGCTCGCCGGTTACTCGGTAGACATCGGCCATATTGGCGAAATATTCGGCCATTAATCCAATTTCCCTGCCCTGATCCACTGCCGTCTGCGCCACGGCCATCACCGCGGTTCTAACAATACCGGTATAAACAAGCTCGCCGGAAATCAGACGCTGATAATCGGTGTAGCCTTCCGCAAGCACCTGCCCATCAGACAGCAGCAGAATATCTGTCGTCGTGCTGCCGATATCGATAAAAAGCCCGTCGCCCAGTTTTTGAGCGGCATAGGATGCGCTGGCCAGCCAGTTTGCGGAAGCAATGGCTTGAAAATGTCTTTCACTGATGCATGTTGCGCTCAGAAAACCGTATCTGCCGGCATAAATCATGATGTCCCGCCCCGGCAACAGTTCGATCATGGTTTTGACGATTTGCCTGACGCCGTCATCCCGATTTTCGAAGCAATCGACCAGTTCACCCGTCATGGTCACGGCATGCCGGCAATCGGTATCCGGCAATTGTTCCTTGATCAGGTTTATGGCGTTCCGTAATCGATTCATGCCCTGCCATAACGGACACGGTTCCTGGATGATGGTCCGGACTTCACCCCTATCATTAATGACCGATGTTTTAATATGAGCGCCGCCGATATCCCATCCGACAATATTAGCTTTCATTGCATTCCTGATTTATGTTGATGGTAACGGGAAGATTCCTCACCCGATTAATTATCGGGTCTCCCTCCAATAGTTGCAAAACCATATCGGCAACGTTGATGCCCAGAGCGTTTGTTATTCCGACAAAAGACGTGGTCAAGCGGGGATTGATTTCCAGCACCAGGATTTGATCGGACGTCTCAATCAGATCGATGCCTGCATAACCCCATAAACCGGGCAAGGCCTGGGCCAGTCGTCCAATCAGATCCCGATAGGCGCTTGAGTCGGTTTGATGGTTGACTTCAATTTCGAATAACCGGTATTGATGATCGACAATCCTGAATTTCTGCTCATTGACGCACAAAAGCCAGGCTCTTCCATGTTTAAACAGACAGGACAAGCTGGTTTTTTTTCCTTGCACATGGGGCTGGATGAGATAGCGGCCTGCCCCTTGAAGCCGGGCGGACAGCAAGGAAAACTCGTCCCGATTCCTGATGACATAACTGTCTGCGCAGCCTGCGCCGTCGACGGACTTGATCATGCATTCATTTTCCCAGTTTCCGTCGAACAGCCGGGTAGGCACCGTAGCAATTTTATGCTGGCTGAGGAGTTGATAGGTTTTAAATTTGTCCGACGTTATCGCAACTGAATTCGCTGAACTGTTCAGCAGCACTTTACCCATCGATTCAACCGAATGGCAAAGCGACCGCAGTATACCGTCAAATTCCGGCGCGATCGGCCATATTGCATCGCATTGACCGGTCAGTTTGATAAATTGTTCATGACTATCATGTTCCGGATGGATGACCGCCCTGGCGATACCCGGCATATTGATTGAATCGGCTATTCGCCAGTCCAGCATCACGATGATCTCTATGCCGCTGATTACTGACAGATTATCGAGCAAAGCCTGCAGCATCAAACGCCCTTCATTTGCCAGTGATTCGGGTAAATCATGCTTGTTGAAACCACCGCCGGCGATATATTCGAATACCAGAATCTTCATCAGATATAAGCGGCTAAGCTGTTGAGGACATCATAGGAATTAATGTGACCACGCATCATCGTTATGGCTATTGTTGACCAAAAAAAGGGAAGCTATTGTATCATTTGGCCATTCATTAACGGACTGAAGGCGCCACATTGATTAATATTATCCCGGTCATCGACTTAAAAAACGGCAGGGTAGTACATGCCAGACAAGGCAATCGAGATTTGTACCAGCCGATTGATAGCGAATTATGCCGGTCTTCTGATATTTTTCAGGTGATCCGCGCTTTCATGACAGTTTATGATTTCAAAACGTTCTATATTGCCGATTTAAACGCGCTTGGCCATCAGGGCAACCATGACCGCCTCATCGATGAAGTGACAATGGCTTTCTCCGATAAAGTATTCTGGGTCGACCGAGGATTCCGGCAATCATTTGCAAGCGACGCCCTGCCCGGGAACCATATGCCGGTCATGGGCAGCGAGTCTTTTAGTCCTGAAACAATCCAGGCCATCAAAACCAGCGGGAAGCCCTTTGTTTTGTCGCTGGATTACTCGAAGGATGGAGAATTAGGCGCCAAAACTCTTTTTTTTGATCCGGATTATTGGCCGGAAACCATTATCATCATGACGCTGGCTCGAGTAGGCAGCTACAACGGGCCCGATATTCCCTTGCTCAGTGAATTCTGCAGGCGATATCCCGATAAAAACTTTATAGCCGCCGGCGGCATAAGAAACAAGCAGGATTTAATCGATTTGAAAAAGATAGGAATTGAACAGTCATTAGTCGCCAGCGCCTTGCATTCGGGGGTCCTTAACAGCGAAGATATCGCTGAACTTCAGATACTTTGAACTGATCACAGGCCAATGAAAAATTTCAGGCAAAAAAATACCCCGCCAAGCGGGGTATTTTTAACATCCTTGACTCAGGTAAACCTTAGTTAGGAGCGAACGGATGTTTCGCAGTTGCTTTTCCTGCAACTACTTCAGCAGCGGTTGGGCTGCCTGCAACAGCGCGTTTGAGCGCTTCTTTGGTTGCTTCGTAGTTGTATTTTTGAATTTTCGCATCGTCTTCAGCCGCCCAGTGGATAAATACGCCCACTGAAACGAATAAATCATCAGCTTCATCAGCTGGAATGGTGCCATCTTCCACACAATCTGCAACAGCCATGGCAACACCGCGTTGAGCAGGACCAAACATTTGAACAGCTTGTTTAGCGCCTTTGATGGTTACTTTATTAAATAAAACAGTTGCGGGTTTAACCATCAGGTTAGGAGCAACCACCGCCAACAAAGTGGAAAAACCGTCTTTGTTGTTTGTCAAGGCGATTGCAAAAGCGCTTTCAGCAGCTGAACCTCTCGGTCCGATAAGCAGATCGATATGAGCAACTTCGTTGCCCTCACCCACCAAAGATTCGCCAACGCACAATTTATTGATTTTAGCCATGCTTGTTTTCTCCTGTGAAGAAAAATTGAAAAAAATAATTTAATTAGATATTACTATTGTCAGCTTATGTGCCTAACTACCTTCTTTCAATGAATCGGTATCGTTACCCATAATATCTTCCAACAATACCGTAAATACCGTTGCCACGGTTAAATCAGCTGTCGTGCCAGGATTAATACCCTTGGACTTGAACTCCCGATCTATCTGGTAAAGCAACGGCATCGTCTGCTCAGGGCTATCAGCCTTATCAAGCTCCTCGCTAAGCAAAGCCATCCTGGCGGCTATCAATCCGGAGTAACGATCGCCATATTTTCTTTCGACATGACTATCGGGAATCCGGATTAACAGACCAGCGTAAACCGCTACAGCCGCCCAAATTCGGCCAATCCTTTTACCCATAGCATTGTAATACAAATCGATAGAAAAATCGAAAATATCTTGATAATCTGTACTATATTGAAAAGCAATGCGGTCTCTTCCCGCGGCTAAATTCATGGCTTCCAGTAAAGTTACCGTCGCTTTTTCGCCGACATCCTGCTCGTCCGAACTGCCGAGCCCTCCCGGCGCCGCCAATGTGATCGCTTTAAATACCCAATCGGCATCCGCAACCGTCGTAGCGCCAAGCACCCGGCGCAACGATTGCCTTAAAGTCAGGTTTTTCGGTTTGTCGGCGGCGGCCTGAATCAATGGTGCGCAAAGCAGCAAAATGCCCAGATTGGTATTACAGCCTACCGCCTCGCGCGTGCTTTTGACGGCATAAAATATTTTTTCACCGAGGGGATGATCGGGATTGCAAAGAGGTCCCGCACTGACCTCGGCGCTAAGCCTGAAATCGGCTACGGTCATGTCATGACCGTCGGCATAGATGCTGACATTGCCGGGTTTGAATGCCTGCAATTCGATTTCACAGGCTTGACGATAGAGATCGCCAAGTTGCTTCGGAGCGATCATGAAACTTCGGCGACCCTGTCATGACAGTTTTTGTTGAGGTGACGGCCAAGCAAATCTTCTGCCAGCAAAGCCGCAATAGTGACATCGCAAACGCTTTCGAGTCCCTTCCAGGCCGGAATGCTGTTGACTTCGATCACGGTATAATGGCCGTCCTTGTCGAGCATGATATCGACGCCGGCGTAATCCATCGCCAACGTTGACGTTGCCCTGACCGCCAGATCGGCCATTTCGGAATCCGGATCGATCAGTTCGCAACTGGCGCCCTGGGCGACGTTATTGAGCCAGGACTTGCCGCGCCTGCGCATCGCGGCCACAACGCGGCCGTTAATAATAAACACGCGATGGTCGGAGAAGCCCGCGCCCGCACAATGAACATAGCGCTGCAAATAATAAACGCCGCGGCTGGCGGTCAGCCAGAACAAATCCGTCATTTTTTCAATGCGCCGGATACCTTCACCCTGCGAGCCGAACAAGGGCTTGCTAATCAGCAGATGCCCTTTTTTCAACTCAGCCTCGGCAATGCTCAAGGCTTCTGTGCGGTCTCGCAGCACCCAGGTGGCCGGCGTGGGCAGACCGGCATTGCGCAGCAAAAAACTGGTCATGCCCTTATCGACGCTGCGCTCGATAGCACGGCCGTCATTGTAGACGGGAATATTCATCAGCTTCAATGCATGCAAAATATCCAGATACAGGACCACTTCTTCAAGCGAACCACCGGGTACGCCGCGCACGAACACAGCATCGGGGAGTGCTTGCTCATAACCCGGAATAACAACCGGAATTTGATTCGGCGCAATCACAAAGCGGCACTCGGTCAAGGACACAAAATCGCTGCTGTATCCATGATTGGCGAAAGCCAGACGCAATTGCCTGCCGTGCCAGCCCGGATCGTCGGTAAAAATGGCTATCCTTCCCACGCGTCTCTTCTATGCGCCGAATGACTGGTCCAGTAACGCATTATCGAGTTTGCCGGCGCAGAAACTCTTGCCCGATTCTACCGCCGTTACGATCACGCTGGCCGGGCTGAACAGCATCGCGTCGATCTTGAAGAAATCGTATTCGTACTGTTTGAAAATATCGGCAAACGGTTTGCCATAATCCTTGGACGTTGAACTGGGCAATTCTTTCGCAAGTTTTTCCGCGGCTTCATCACTGCCCTTGACGAAAAGATGCACTTGCCCTGCGAACAGAATAGCGTCATTGGTGCGCCCCATCGCTTTAACGAAGTTCGGATGCGGCGGACAAACCGGAGCACTGCCGCTGCCGTCGACGATATTTTCCAGCGGGAAATGCAGAGCATGAGCCTTGTGCATGGCCACTTCGAGAACGCGGGCAACAACCTGCATGCCGCCGGCAAGGCTGCTCGTCGGGGTTACGATGATTGTCAATTGCGAGGGAAGGACTTTACAGGCGGCAGCCACTTTTTCGACGATGGCCAGCGGCGGAATGGCATCGTTTTCAATTACCAGCACGGTCGAATCGGCTTCATCCTGGTAGCCCAACTCTTTATAGAGCTCTTCTACCGGTTCCTCTTTACCGTCCTTCAGCTTGGTCGCCATTGCGCGAGCAGGGCCCGATCCCAGCGCGTAATATTTCTCGTGCGACAAACTCCAGCCTGCATACTGACTGCCCAGGCAACCCAGGACCGGATTGCCGGTATGAACATTGACCGTCAATGGCCAGTTAGCCGTGTACGGACTGTGACTGAGCGTTACCGTGCCCATGCCGCCTAAACAGATTTCGGCGATAATCCGGCCTGCCTCAAGCCCTCCCGGAACCTTAATGCCGGCATCGATAATCGTACAGCCGTTATCCAGGGCTTCCACAGCCACCCTTAGTTTGTCGGCATTGGCAATGAGATGCCGCACCAGGGGCTGGGTCAATTTATTAACACTTGCTTTATATTCCATGAGGCTGAACCTTTTTTAATTGATTAACAATCTGTTGCTGTATGATCGCGAGCTCGTCCCTTACCTGCCGCGATTCGTTTTGGTGTGAAATGATACTGCAAATGGGCTGCCCTTTGCGACAGATAACTCCCGATTCCGGTATATCCCTACACGCCTTCGGCCAGTCGAACCGATCGGGTATCATTGAATCCTCTTCGGCGTAAACGATTTGATATCCGGTATAGCCGGTGCTATCCGGCAGACCATCGAGCAGAACGCCCTGAACCGCCAGAATATGCCTGCTCAGTAAATCGTTTTCATATAGCTGCATACTGGCGGGAGGCCTGGCATTGATCTCTAAAACCCGGCATTGATCACCGGTCTTGATGAAATCCAGGGAATTTAAGCCCTTGAGTAAAAAAGCCTTTACACAACGGTTTATCCAGGCCGTTAGCGCGGTTTTCTGTTCTTCATTAATATCGGCATCATTAATGACTCCTGCAAAAACAAATTCCTCGCTTTCATTGAGGCAGACAGTCCACTGGCTATTAAAACCGATGATCTGAGCCTGTTGCCCGTCAGCCAGAAACAAAACCGAATGCGCGCTGCCCGGCTGATATTTCTGCCAATAGACCGAAGTCTCCGTATGTTCTCCAGGCTTGTAACGCCTGATTCCCAGACCGCCCTGTCCTCGCATGGGCTTAACCAGCCAGATTCCGCCATCGTCGGGGGCGGCAAAAGCAACTTCGGAGTAATCAATTGATAAGTTAGTCAATACCAAAAAAAATTCGGCTTTATCGTGCAATCTGATAAACGTATCCGGCGAATTACCCAGGATGGTCAGGCGATCATTCAGATAATTGAGGCTTTCGGGATGATTTTCAAATCCGCTGCCGTAAATGGCCTGCCTGACTGAATATTTCTCGATAAAATAATCAAGCGCCGGTTCCAAATACGTTTTAGATAATGTCGGAATTTTAATAACGTCGTCGGCATAGCGGCGCGTATCGATATCATTGCAAAGATCGATCACCAGCGGTTTCAGGCCGGCTTTGGCGGCAGCCTCAGCCAGCATGCGTCCTGTATTGGCGATAATAAGAACATATCCGGAGATAGCCATGACTCTAAGAGAGCACGATGGATCTGTGCAAAAGGCGCATTAAAATCAATAGAAGCTATTCAACAATCACTTCGCCGCCGCGATTGCGGGCGCTGGCCGTCATAAAACTCAGCATGTCTAAATGCGCGAATTTCTGTCTGGCTCGGTAAGTGACGGATTCGGCCCATTCGACTCCCTGCACCGCGCAAAATCCGGTCGGGCCCCATGACGTTTGGCCTACTGCCACGGCGCCCTGGTCCGTAAGCCATTGCATGGCAATGGCGACCTCGGGACTGGTATAGACCCCTCCCTGAACGGAAGCAAAATGCTCACCGACCAGGCGTTGCAAGCGGGTAATGACTTCTCCGAATTTGACGATGTCGTTCTCGGCGACGGCGGGCAAGCCCTGCATCAATAATAAATAGCATAGTCGCTCCGCTTCCCGCTGGGCAAACGGCGGCAATTGACTAAAGGCCTGAATTTCCTGCTGTCCATGCAAGCCCTGTCCGCGTTTATCGAACACCAGAATAAAGCGCCAATCGACCGGAACATCCATATGCACCAGCAGCGGCGGCGTCACCGTATGTTCGCCGCGGCCGCCATCGACGACCAGGCCGCCCTGTTCGAACACACCGATGCCGATGCCTGAACGCAAGCCTCTATCCATGACCGAAGCGATATCCCGCACGCTAAGCCCCAAATCGTACATGGCATTCAGCGCCGAACCGATCGCCAGCGCCATTTGCGTACCCGAGCCCAAACCCACATGCTCGGGAACCGCGCTATGAATCGTAATGGCCAACGCATCCGGCACGTTTAGTTCACGGCATAGCCTGGCCAGACAATTTTGCGCGCGCCGCGCCGAAGGCCCCGAAATACTGCATTGCGCTGCTTCGGAAACCGACAAGCGCGTGGCATGTTCATTGAGGGCAATTCCGATGCTGCCGAAATGCCGGTCCAGGGAGCCGCTCAGGTCAATAAACCCCATATGCAATCGCGCAGGCGCTACCACCGAAATTTTTTTATGTCGAACTGGCAAGGTATTTTGTAAAAGTCAGCATTTAGAGTTGCCGATTATACACGATTGGGAAAGCCGGGGTGAATTAGGACTGAATGGCATCCAGCAATTGCGCCAGATCATCGAAGATCAAATCGCATAAGCCCATCGTCATGGGATCGACCGGCGGCGCCGACGGTATCCAAACCGTCACGGCTCCCGCCCTGAACGCCGCTTCGATGCCGACAGGAGAATCTTCCAGGACCAGACAGCGATTGACGGGAATCCCAAGCGTTTCTGCCGCCTTTATAAAAATATCGGGCGCAGGCTTTCCATTTTCAACCTGTTCGCGCGAGATCATTATCGGAAAAACATCCTTCAGCCCGGCCAGACCGAGACATTCATAAGCGTTGGCCGCCGCGCTGTTGGTCGCCAGACAATAGGGAACGTTTTGTCGAAGCAGAAACTCAAGCAGTAAAGAAAAACCGTGCTTGACTTCTATTCCGTTCGCCTGAACGTGTCTGCGCCAGCACTGAGCGCTAGCTCGATTGAATTCATTAAAATCAAAGTCGGCGCCGCAATACTCTCTGAGAGCCCGTTCTACATCCGCCGGCTGCAAGCCCGATAACGATTTGAAAAATGCTTCCGAAAAATCAAACTCCATATCCCTGGCTGCTTTATTCCAGGCAACCCGGAAAGTGCTCTCGGTATCGAGCACCAGGCCGTCCATATCGAAAATGACCGCCGAAAAATCGTCCCGTTTAAGCATCGAGCACTCTGATATGTTCGCCGTGCGCCTCCCGGCTGGAACCAACCACGATATGCCGGGCGCCCCGCTCCGTCTCCTCCAGCATACCCGAAACCTCGACAAACTCGCCGGTGACTGCCTGGCCAACGTAGGTGGCAGTAAAACAGACAATAGAACTGATGGTTTCATGGTCTATTTGATACACCGCCGGGTAATCGAAGGCGTGGGTATCGTCGACGACACGGCATAGCAAGGTAATCGGACCGATTTTTTTATAGCTCCCAGACTGGCTTGCCACGCTGTATTCAATCAGACTCAAATCGAATTTCCGGCCGCGAACCATCGCTTTGTTGAATTTCCGTTGTTCATGCCAGACATATTCGTCATAGCTCAGGGAACAGGCCCGGCGCCGATAGGATTCCCGCCAGTCACTGTCGCTCAATGGTTGCAGCCGGTCTTGTTCAATCAGTTCGCGGGTCATGGCCCGGCAGCGGTGAAACACATCCCTGCCGTAACAGACCAGATCGATGTCCGAACTGTCCCGCTGTACGCCGATCAACAGCGAACCGGTCACCCCAATGTCGGTCAAATCCAGTCCCTGTTGCCGCAATAATTCGCCCAGCAAAAACAAGTCGCTTTCGACCGCATCGTGCCGGTCTGCCTGCATGATTTGTTTAAAACGATGTTTGGGCCGATGGTGCCCGACAATCCGGGTTTTATGCACCGCATGCAAATTCGCATCCAATGTCTCCGAATAATGCAGATAATCCGGATGATTTCTACTTAGCAAAGCGTTGGCATCGCCTGTCGCCTTCTTGCGCCAAACGCCGTCTTCGTTAACATAACGCAAAAAACACAGCACCTTGTCCTGCTCCAGGCGAGGATCCACAACGGCGAACAACAGGCCTTCGGCGGTTTCGATAAAGTCTTTAGGGGAAAACATGCGAGTTAGACAATCCAGTCAGAACAAATTCAATTGATCCACGTTTAGAATCAAAACATCATTGTATCAGCAACATTATTTCTTTAGTTGGTCGATTGATGCTGCCTATAAATATATTAATCAGCTTTATTGAATATTGTTTGTCGGCAGCATATTCAACATTAATGAAAGTTGCCGATATTCTACGCAAATTGCAAAATGATGGCTGGAGTTAAAATTTTATCAAATATGCTGTTCTCATTGAAAAGGCACAATCAAACTTTTCTGCATTTGTTCCTGACCTTCCTGGATGTGTAGCTACTGGAGCCTCAATCGAGGAAGATGAGGTCCATATTCGGGAGGCAATCGAGTTTCATATCGAAGGCATGCGTCAGGATGGGGAAGAGATACCGCCGCCCAATTTTTCCGTGGAATATATCGAAGTTGCTGTATAGCTATCGGTTCAACATGAATTGCCAAACCTGCCGATTCTTGATGGATTTTGCATTCTATTGAAAAAGTATCGGATAACGCAATAGCCGCTGTACAACTCGGTTCCAGGAACCGAGGCTATATTCATTTCTGCCGCCGACACGTTACCTTCCGCCGCCAAATTCAATATAAAAGTCTCAGTCCCACCGCCCCATATCTATCGGATTGCGTTACTACGAAACAATATATAGCGCTCAATCCACTGCACATAGCTGTTCGGTTCGAACGTTATAGTGTTTGACGCGAATACGGTCGCAGACTTGATCCAGGAGTTTTGGAGGTATATTTTTATTTTAAATAAAAGTTTGCTATCGATAATTAAATGCTATAGCATCCGGCCTAACGGATTGCCGGTGTGGCATATTACACCTGCAATTAAAATTTAATATACACCTAAAAAGGTATCTACTTAACGTTAGGCGATAAGTACGAGATCTGACATGACACCAAGCAATCACGCTAAAAACGCATTGGCATTCGCTTTGGCGGCGCTTGTCATCTTTACACTTACTGCCTGCACCGGAGGAGCGCCCATGAAACCAGATTTTGATGCAGCTCTTCAAGAACATTTCAAATCCATTGCCAATAGAGATATAGAGGCATTTAAGTCGCACCTCACAAAAGGCGACACCCTCTATACAATCGTTCAAAATGGACACGCCTTCACAACCCCATCTGAAACCATTGCAATACATGAGCAATGGTTTAAAGACCCCAATTGGGCGTGGGAAGGCTCGGTTGTTCACAAGGTTGTGGGAGAAGATGTGGCAATGGCGCTCGTTAAATACCAATATCGCGCCAAGCCGGAAGATACGCCAGTCATTACATGGCTCACATATGAGGAACTTGCAAAACTAAATAAAGCGAGCGGAATTAGAGCTATAGAGGTCA
>CAZMRW010000046.1:0-32595 GCA_964568805.1 uncultured Methylococcaceae bacterium
CCAGCCTGCACGGTCGAGCAAGCGGATGAGGAAGTAGATCGACCGCTGCCTTAATCCACGATAAACATAATCGGTGCCCAAAAATGAATATCGTGGAAGATACTCGACAAGCGTATTAATGGTATCTTCGGCGACCGCCCGTGTGAAATCATAAGACTGGCTTACCAGAATGCGCCAAAACTCATCATGAGCCAACTCGCCTTCCCTTAGATCGAAGGCAGACTCTTCGAAGATGTAAGCAATTGAAGTACCTTGCTTAATGCGATCGACTGCTTCTTGGTACAGCTTGAACGTCTCTCGCGGATCCGGCGTAACAATCCTGACAATTAATTTCAGATATTTTTCAAGATTCCGGAACGACTCCGAGTTAAAGCACGCACGCGAGCTGAGAACACTTTCATTTACAGGATCGAACGTATCGTCAATTCCAAGCACACTCACATCGAAAAGCTGCTTTAACAAAAACTGACCTGTCGACTCTACGCAGTCAACCACACGCTCGAATTCAGCCGCGTTGGAAAATTTCACCTCCCCTGCATCAAAGTTCCGCTTTACTGAGAACACTCCTGATCGCCCTTCGGTTTCCTCGGCATAAATTTGCCGAAACAGGCCGGGGTAGTTTAGATGTAAAAGTATCAGGTTGATGAGGTCACGCCGATTGAAATCTGTCTTACCTAAGTCTGTCTTTTCGAGCTGCAGCAGAATTACAGCATTAACGAAGCGCTTCAGTTTGCGCATGTCGCCAATTAGGGGGAGGTATTTGACGGCCCTGTCATCGCCTAATATCTCCGCCATCTCACCAAGAAGTGAGGAATGTTTGAACATGATGTCGGAAGGAATTGTTAGGGATCGATATTCGTTTCGTTGCCAATCCTTCCGTAGGAAGTTTCTGAGTGTCGAACTGTCAATAAATAAGCTTAATTTCACCGTCACGAACTTCTCAAGAAATTCTCGTGCATTGCTCCCCTCGTCCTTCCCCTTCACTAGGTTTTCAGTGTCGTAACACAGGATGTAAGTGGCCTGGGACAGTTTGAATGTCCGCCGGATGGTAAATAGGACATTGTTGACCGTCTTGGCTTCAAGTCGATCTAAGTCGTCTATGACAACGATGACGCGCCTGCGAATCTTTTTGAGGACATCGTCAATGTCTTCCAGAAGTTCGTCGACGGTCTCGCTCGAAGGCTCAATTGACAGCCTAATGCCGAAAAATGAGATACCCTTAATCATCCGTGAATACCGAGATGCGGCTGGGCGGAACTCAGGCGCATATACTTGCCGTTGAATGGTTGTCGAGAGTTCTCGGATGAAACGCTCCGACAGATCGGGATCAGCAGCGTACCTCAAAGGCTCAAAACGAAAGACGATTACCGAATTGGCCCCAGCCTCCCTCCAATGCTCTTCCGCAAGATTGACGAAGCTGGTCTTACCTATGCCCCACGGCCCATCGATGCCAAATACGAGCCCCGAGTGCGCTTCACTCGCCAATACAGCTTCCGCGAAATCTTTGGCTTGCCCTTTGTTCTGCAAAATGTCTTCTTCCTCGGTCTCGATTTCATCGTCTGAAAGGAAGTAGAGCTGAGGCTTAGGCATTTTCCTTCGAGACCAGCAGGTCCTTAATATAGGCGACAGGAGCACCAAAAGCAGAGCACCTAATAACCAGGGAGCCCACAACGGGTTTGCTCCTTTGACGGCCTTGTGAATTTCCTCTAGCGAATGTGAGATCAAATCATTCGACCATACGCCGATGAGTGCCATGAAGAGCAAGTCGAAGCGAAGGCTTTGTATGAGACGAACAATTGTCGAGTGCGCGTTACGCATAAGAACGTAGGCTAGACAGACTACTAACCCAACGGCGATCCCGGCCGATCGAGCTCGCCAGTCAATGTCGACTAGCAGTGGCGCGAATTTTTCCCCTGTGTAATAAGCAAGGCGGAAGACCTCTGCTGTTAAGAGCCCGACGGCAAACACCCGCGCGAACACAAGCATTTCCGGCCTCTTCATTGTCTGACGCGCTTCTGGCATCAATCTTCTCCTACTGTAACACCGGCAGGGTTCCTATCGTAATTCAGATTTGACCTTTTTGGAATTTAAACCGGACATTCAAGATAAATTCACAAACTTCAACTTAGGCGTCGATTTCAGTCTATTAATGCCTGCCAGCAACACCAACCCCCGACCCGCCATTTCATAAATTATGAGATCTGACAACAGGATCTACACATCCAGATTCGCCACATCCAGCGCATTTCTGACGATGAAGTCCCGGCGCGGTTCGACTACATCGCCCATCAGGGTTGTGAAAATTTCATCCGCGGCAACTGCATCTTCAATTCTGACCTGGAGCAATCTCCGGTTATTGGCGTCCAGCGTGGTTTCCCAGAGCTGTTCCGGATTCATTTCGCCGAGGCCTTTGTAACGCTGAATATGTTGGCCCTTTTTGATTTCCTTCATCATCCAGTCAAAGGCTTCCTTAAAGCTGTTGACATGCTGCTGTTTCTCGCCCAATTGCATATACGAGCTTTCATTGAACATGCCGGCGGTTTGTTCGGCATGCTGGGCGATTTTCAAGTAATCCTTGCCGGTAAAAAAGCTTGCGGGCAGGACAAACAGTTTATGGTTGCCATGCTGCCGCTTGTTCACGTTGACAGAAAAATCGGTGCCGGATGTGTAATCCAGTCCGATTGAAAATGAGGCTTTACGGTTGCTCTCAGCCAGTTGCTGCTGGATTTTGCCTAGCCAGTCCGTCAGCTTTTGCTGATCGAGCCTGATTTCCTCGGTCAGCACCGGCATGGTCATCAATTGTTCCAGTAAGATTTCATCGTAACGCCGGGATAAGCGGTTGATGGTGCTGACGACGCCGATGTATTCCTTCGCCAGTTTTTCCAGGCCCTGGCCTTGAATCGGCGGCGCGGTTTCATCGGTAAACAGCAGCGCTTTATCCAATGCGAGTTGAATCAGATATTCATTCAAGCCGGCATCGTCTTTGACATAATGTTCCTGCTTGCCTTTTTTGACTTTGTACAGCGGCGGCTGGGCGATGTAGATATAGCCCTTTTCGACGATCTCGGGCAGCTGCCGGTAGAAAAACGTCAGCAATAGGGTCCTGATGTGCGAGCCGTCGACGTCCGCGTCGGTCATGATGATAATGCGGTGATAGCGTAATTTTGCCAGATTGTATTCGTCCTTGCCGATGCCGCAGCCCAGTGCGGTAATCAAGGTGCCGACTTCATCCGACGAGATCATCTTGTCGAAGCGGGCTTTCTCGACATTGAGGATTTTACCCTTCAATGGCAGAATAGCCTGGGTGCGGCGGTCACGGCCCTGCTTCGCTGAACCGCCCGCGGAATCCCCTTCCACCAGGAACAGTTCGGACAAGGCCGGGTCTTTTTCCTGGCAGTCCGCCAGCTTTCCGGGCAGCCCGGCAATATCCAGGGTGGTCTTGCGTCGCGTCATTTCCCTTGCTTTCCGCGCGGCTTCGCGTGCACGCGCGGCATCGATGATCTTGGAGACGATCGATTTTGCAATTTGCGGTTTTTCCAGCAGATATTCCTGAAACTTTTCGTTCATTGTCGATTCGACCAGCGGTTTCACTTCCGACGAAACCAGTTTGTCCTTGGTCTGCGATGAAAATTTCGGATCGGGCACCTTGACCGATAACACGGCAGTCAAGCCTTCTCTGGCGTCGTCGCCGGTTGGCGAAACCTTTTCTTTTTTTGCCAGGCCGCTGGATTCGATGTATTGATTAACCGTCCGGGTTAGAGCGCCTCGGAAGCCGGCCAGATGGCTACCGCCGTCGCGTTGCGGAATATTATTGGTATAGCAGAATACATTTTCCTGATAAGAATCGTTCCATTGCATCGCCACTTCCACGGTGACGCCTTCCTTTTCCGCAATAAAATGAAACACTTCCGGGAACAGCGGGGTCTTGTTTTTATTCAGGTGCTCGACAAAGGCGGAGATTCCGCCTTCAAATTCGAACACATCCTGTTTGTCCGTGCGCTCGTCTTCGAGGCTGATCCGAACGCCGGAATTCAGGAAGGACAATTCTCTGAGCCGTTTTGCCAGAATGTCGTAATGAAATTCGACGTCGGTAAAGGTTTTGGTGCTGGGCTTGAAATTGATCAGCGTTCCCGTGCCTTCGGCAGGGCCTGCATCCGCCAGCGGCGCGACAGGCTCGCCCATCAGGTATTTTTGCTTATGGAGACGGCCGTTTTTACGGATTTCCAGATTCAATTCTTCGGACAAGGCATTGACCACGGACACGCCGACGCCATGCAATCCCCCCGATACCTTATAGGCATTATCGTCGAATTTGCCGCCTGCATGCAGCACGGTCATGATCACTTCCGCAGCTGATTTGCCTTCTTCCTCATGAATATCGACAGGAATGCCTCGGCCATCGTCCGATACGGTAACCGAACCATTGGTGTGAATGACCACTCTGACTTCCTTGCAATAACCCGCCAAGGCTTCATCGATGGAGTTATCTACCACCTCAAATACCATATGATGCAGACCCGTTCCATCGTCTGTGTCGCCTATATACATTCCCGGACGCTTTCTTACTGCATCCAGTCCTTTTAATACTTGTATATTTGTACTGTCATACTGATCTTTAGTTTTATCTTGACCGTTACCGTTACTCATGTGTGTTCCTGTTTTCCTGATTTTTTATTGATGTTCCATGTGGAACATCAAACTGGTTTTATGTTGCCATGTTCCACATGGAACATTTTATAGTTGTTTAGGGTTGATAAATCGCCGAATTCATTGATTTCCGTTGCGGTTATAAAAACCTGGGTTTTCATATCAGACAACTGCCGCAATAATTTGGCGCGGTTGTTTACGTCCAGTTCTGCGGCAAAATCATCAATGAGAATACAGCCGCCCTGGCCTGTCTCAATAGCCAGCAACTGTACCTGCGCCAATTTCAAACTGATAACCAATAACTTCAACTGGCCTCGTGAAATAATCTCTTTAGCCAACCTGCCGTGAATGAGAATTTGAATATCGGCTCGATGCGGACCGCTATGGGTAAAACCATAACGAATATCCCTGGCCAAATCGTCCTTTAAAACCTGGGTAAATTCATTGGCAGAATCCCAGCCCGCTAAAAGATTCAGCTCAATCGCGTCAAAGGCAAGGAATTTATTAAGAATCTCGATAAAAACCGGTTTTAATTTCTGCAGATAACTCTGGCGGAAGTTATGCACTATTGTACCGTAATTAACCAGTTCCTTATCCCAAACATTGATTTGGTCGGTGCGCTTGCTTTTAAGCAGGCTGTTTCTTTGCAATAAAGCCTTCTTGTAATTTCGCCAGGAATGCAAAAATGCAGGGTCGTGATTGAAAACGCCCCAGTCCAGAAATTCTCTTCGAAATTGCGGCCCCGCATCGAGCAATTCGTAACTTTTCGGGTGAATCAACTGCAAGGGTAATGCGTAGGCCAGATTGGCCCGTCGTTGTGTGGATTGTTGATTAATTCGGCAGCTAAAACTTTTGCTATCCATCCTAACGCCTACATGCTGGTAATTGCCGCCCGGCGTTCTGGTTTGCGCCGAGACAATTAACTGATCCTGCATGAAGTTGATAACAGGTTTGATAGATGCGGAGCGAAAGGATTTGGCGCGGCCCAAAATAAAGATGGCTTCTATGAAAGCGCTTTTGCCGCTGGCGTTTTCTCCGTAAATAAAATTGATCGCCGGAGACGGGGTAATCGATGTTTTTTGGATATTTCTCACCGAGTAAATATCCAATTTTAACAAAGTCATTGCCAGGAGTTACAGCCTCATAGGCATCACAATAAATTTATAAGCCAGTTCTTCAGGTTCGTTGATAAAACAACTGCTGGCGTTACTTGCGATGGTGATAACGGCAAGTTCGGAATCCAGATTCGAAACGGCATCCAGCAGGTATTGCGCGTTGAATGAAATGGATAAGGGCTCGCCAGTATATTCGATGACAAGCTCTTCTTCCGCCTCGTCGTGTTCCGGATTGTGGGTGCTGATTTTCAGGCTATCGGGAGAGATATCCAGCGTGACGCCCTTGTATTTTTCGTTCGACAGAATTGCGACACGAGTTAATGCATCTTTTAGCGGTTGTCTCTGAATATGGATGGGATTATAAAAAGCCTGCTGAAAAACCTTGCCGAAATCCGGATATTTTGAGTCGACCAGTTTGGCGGAAAAAATCAGATTTTTGATATGAATTTTAATGTTATTGCCGGAAAATCTGACCCTTAATTCGGCCTCGGGGTCGTCCAGCAATCTGGCCAGTTCGATGATGCCTTTTCTAGGCAGGATGATTCTGGCTTCGATGCCTGAAGGTTGATCCAGATTATCTTCGTAAATGGACAGGCGGTGTCCGTCGGACGCGACCAGTTTTAATTTGGCGTTGGAAATGTGCAGGAGCAAGCCGTTCAAGTAATAACGAACATCCTGATTGGCCATGCAGAATATAGTTTTATCCAGCGCTTTTTTAAATTTGCCGGCGTTAATAAAAAATTGATTGTCAAGCGCAGATTCGGAAAATTCGGGGTAGTTATCGGCCGGCAAACAGGTCAACGAGAATCGGCTACGCTGGGACAGAATTTTGACTTTATCCTGTTGCTGCTCAAACCTGATTTCTGCGCCGCTGGGCAAAAGTCTGCAAATATCCAGAAATTTTCTTGCGGGGACGGTGATGGCGCCAGGTGTCGCAGTTTCGAGGTTGATTTTGGCGACAATCTGAATTTCCAGATCGGTCCCGGTCAGCGTTAATTGATCGGCCTCAATAACCATCAAGACATTCGACAGAATAGGCATGGTCTGCCTTTTTTCAATAACCCCGACGATTTGTTGAAGAGGCGCCAGAATTAGTTCCCTATTGATAATAAATTTCATAATTGAATCGTTTTCAAATTTTTAATGAGACAGCGTTCGCAGCAGATTTGAATAATCTTCCGCAATCTTCGAATCGGACTCCTTCAGTTCATTGATCCGTTTGCAGGCATTGATGACGGTGGTATGGTCGCGTCCGCCGAAGGCATCGCCAATTTCCGGCAGGCTATACGACGTTAATTCCCGCGCCAGGCACATCGCCATCTGTCTGGGCCGGGTAATGGATTGCCTGCGGTTTTTGGAAGATAAATCGGCAATTCGAATTTTAAAATATTCTGCAACGGTTTTTTGTATGTTGTCGATATTGACTAGTTTATCCTGCAGGGATATCAAATCATGCAGCGCTTCCTTGGTGAAATCGATGGTAATTTTTTGCCCGGTAAACTGGGCATTGGCGATAACGCGCCGTAAGGCGCCTTCCAGGTCACGCACATTCGAAGGAATCCGTTTGGCAATAAAAAAGGCAACTTCCTGCGGCAGATCCACATTAACCAGCGCCGCTTTCTTCATCAAGATGGCGGCCCGGGTTTCCATGTCGGGAGGTTCAATAGACACCGGCAGGCCCCAGCCGAATCTTGATTTTAACCGGTCTTCAAGTCCGACGATTTCTTTGGGGTATTTGTCGCAGGTCAACACGACCTGATGCTTCTTTTCCAATAAGGTATTAAAGGTATGAAAAAACTCTTCCTGGGAGCGCTCCTTGCCGGCAAAGAATTGAATGTCGTCGATTAACAACACATCAACGCCTCGGTAAAAATCCTTGAAGCTGTTGATGGAATTTTGCTGCAGCGCTTTAACCATATCCTGGACAAACTTTTCGGAATGCAGATAAACAATCGTCGCCGACGGATTTTTCTGTAAAACGGCATTGCCGATCGCATGCATCATATGGGTCTTGCCCAAACCCGAACTGCCGTAGATCAGCAGAGGATTGTAAGCCTTGCCGATATTTTCGGACACTTGCATCGATGCGGCTCTGGCTAACTGATTGGACTTGCCTTCAACAAAATTATCGAAGGTAAAGGCTTTGTTAAGATAATTGGGCTGCGATTTCTTGCCCTCGGCCGGTTGTGTTAATTTAACAGTTGTTTGAGCGGCTGACTTTCTGGAGCCGATCTCCAGATTTAAATTCAGTGCGCCATTGGAAAACTCATGAATGGTTTCCTCTATCTTGGCGAAATGATGCTCTTTAACCCAGTCTAAAACAAACCGGTTAGGTGCCAGTAATTTTATTTGACCGTCGCTTTCTATCGCCTGCAGAGGCCGTATCCAGGTACTGAAGTCCGAGCCGGATATTTCATTTTCAAGTTTAGCAAGACAGTGATTCCAGATTGAACTCATTACGATAGATATTAAGATATTGATTTTATATTAAAGGAATTTGGCATTGCCGATACTATACAGGAATAAAACAATGCGCTACAGAATTGACAGGCCAAGCGGTTTATTCTATCATCCGTAGTCTTTTTTATCTGTTTTTGTTAACACTCAACGATCAGGCTTTAATACAATGAAAAGAACATACCAACCCAGTAAAATCAAACGCGCCAGAACCCACGGATTCCGTGCAAGAATGGCGACTGTAGGCGGCCGTAAAGTTTTAAGCGCTCGCAGAGCCAAAGGACGCGCCAAATTAACGGTTTAGTCTCCCCTTGTGTGACAGAACTCGATTTTGGTTTCCCCCCGCAGTTAAGGTTAAAAAAACCGGCTGACTATAAAAAGGTTTTTGCCAGCCCTGTAAAATCCAGTGACCAGTATTTTACCCTATTAGCCATCAGGAATGATTTCGATCATCCGAGGTTGGGCTTGGCGATTGCCAAAAAAAATATAAAAAAGGCAGTGAACAGGAACGTCATTAAACGAACTGTGCGGGAAAACTTTAGAATCCAACAACAACGTTTAGGGAGTATGGATATTGTTGTTCTGGCACGCAAGGAAGCTGTAGATGCTCCGCTGGAATTATTAAGAAAGTCACTGGAAAGGCATTGGCTCAGGCTGGTATCCCGATGCGCTTCATGCTCATAGCAATTATAAAGTTTTACAAATACTTTATTAGTCCCTTGCTTGGGAATCATTGTCGCTTCTATCCAAGCTGTTCAAGTTATTCCATAGAAGCGCTTCAGCGCCATGGCGCCGTGATCGGCTCCTATCTTACTCTCAGAAGATTATTAAGATGCCACCCGTTTCATTCGGGCGGCATTGATCCCGTTCCAGAAAAATTTGGTAATAAGAATGGATAATATAAGATTTGTACTGATCGTTACTTTTGGAATGCTTGTCTTCATGCTCTATCAGGCATGGCAGCAGGATTACGGCCCCAAACCGGAAGTTGCCGCAATCGAAAGTCAGGTTAACGGCAACTTCAAGGAAGATTTGCCAACCGCTGCCGGCGAACCTGCCGAGACAGTAACAAAAGCCGAAGAGCCAACAACGGAAACCGCTTCGGTGGCCAAGCAACCTGAAGCCAAAGTTGTCACCGTACAAACCGATGCCCTGGCGCTGGAAATCGATCTGCAAGGGGCTACGATCCGGAATCTTGATTTATTGAATTATCCGGTAGAACAAAGCAACACCTTTGTTAATCGGATGCGCCAGCTGATTGGGATGGACGCCAAGGAACCTAATCGGGCGCCTGTGCGCCTATTTAACGCCAGTCAGGAAAAGATGTTTGTTGCGCAAAGCGGATTGATTGCCGGCGCCGGCTCCGCAGCTGCGGCCGATCATCATACTTCGTTTTCAAGTGACAAAGACCGCTACGTCTTGCAGCCCGGACAGGACAGCATCACCGTCCCGTTAACCTGGACCGGCGAAAATGGCCTTAAAATTACCAAATTATTCACGTTTAAGCGCGGCAGTTATGAAATAACGCTGGAACAAAAAGTCCATAACGGCACCGGAATGCCGTGGTCGGGCAGACAGTACAGCCAGCTATTGAGAGCTCCGGACACATCGGATCAGGGCAATATGCTGACAGGCGGCATGCGGGCTTATAATGGCGGCGTCGTCTATACCGAGAAAGACAAATACCAGAAAATCAGTTTTGAGGATATGGCGGACGATAACCTCGACGTCAGCACCAAAGGCGGCTGGGCAGCTTTCATCCAGCATTATTTTGCCTCGGCATGGATTCCGCCGGCCGAACAGGACAATCATTTCTATACCAAAACCTTACAGGACGGACGTTTTGTTATCGGCTCTTATTCTCCACCATTAAATGTTGCCGCCGATTCGGAAGCCCGTTTCGTCTCGCGTTTGTTCGCCGGTCCCAAAATTCAGCCGGTCATGGAAAAAATTGCGCCGGGTCTGGAACTGACAGTCGATTACAGCGTATTGACCTTTATCGGCAAACCGATCTACTGGCTGCTGAATCAGATCCACAATATCAGCGGCAACTGGGGTATTGCCATCATCGGCGTCACGCTATGTATTAAATTGCTGATGTTCCCGCTGACTCAGGCCAGTTTCAAGTCGATGGCCAAGATGCGTAAAGTTCAGCCGCGTCTGAAAGAACTGCAGGAGCGATTTGCCGATGACCGGCCAAGGTTCAATCAGGAAATGATGGCGCTGTACAAGAAAGAACAGGTGAACCCCTTAGGCGGCTGTTTGCCCTTATTGCTGCAGATTCCTGTGTTCATGTGCCTATACTGGGTATTGGGCGAAACCGTCGAATTCCGGCAGGCGCCTTTTGCCTTGTGGATACAGGATTTATCGGTACAGGATCCATTTTATGTGCTGCCTCTGATCATGGGCGTCACGATGAAAATTCAGCAAAGTCTCAACCCGGCGCCGATTGATCCGGTACAGGCGAAAGTCATCAAGATGTTCCCGATCATCTTTACCGTTTTCTTTCTGTTTTTCCCGGCGGGATTGGTGTTGTACTGGGTGGTCAACAACACGCTGTCGATTTTCCAGCAAATGTACATTTCAAAGAAAATCGAACAGACTCCCTAGTTTTCGACTAGTTTTCAGCAGTGCTTATCGACACTCCTGATACCATCGCAGCAATTGCCACACCGCCGGGAAATGGCGGTGTCGGCATCATCCGGATTTCGGGCGCATTAGTTTTACAAATCGCCCGGCAGCTCCAGCACAAACCCTTAACTCCCCGATTAGCCCAATATTGCGCCTTCAGAGATGCCGATGACTCGGTGATCGATTCGGGCATCAGCCTTTATTTTCCGGCGCCCCATTCCTATACCGGCGAAGACGTGCTGGAACTGCAGGCGCATGGCGGATCGGTCGTCATGGATATGCTGTTGCGCCGGGTGCTGGCGCTGGGCGCCAGGCTCGCCAAGCCCGGCGAATTTACCGAACGCGCTTTCCTGAACGACAAACTGGACCTCGCGCAGGCCGAGGCGGTTGCCGACCTGATCGAAAGCAGCACCGAACAATCGGTGCGCTCCGCGCAGAAATCGATGCAGGGCGTCTTTTCCAGTCATATCAACGAACTGGTGGCCGAGCTGACCGAGCTTAGAATCTATGTCGAAGCCGCGATCGATTTTGTCGATGAAGAGATCGATTTTTTGAGCGACGGCGTCGTCGAAAACCGCATCGTCAGCCTGCTGCAGAAACTCGAGCGCATACAGCTTACCGCGCAGCAGGGCCGGCTATTGCGAGACGGCATGACCGTCGTGCTGGCGGGCAAACCCAACGCCGGCAAATCCAGCCTGCTCAACGCGCTGGCCGGCCATGAAGCCGCGATCGTCACCGATATCGCCGGCACCACCCGGGATGTGCTCAGGGAACGCATCCAGCTCGACGGCATGCCGCTGCATATCATCGATACCGCTGGACTCAGGGAAGACAGCGACAATGCCATCGAACAGGAAGGCATCCGCCGGGCCCGCGAAGAGATCGGCAAAGCCGATCGGGTCTTGCTGCTGATCGACGCCAGGGAAGCCGGCGCCGAGCCGATCCTGGAAACCTTGCCGGCCAACATCCCGGTCACCGAGGTCTACAATAAAATCGACCTGCTCGACAGGTCGCCATCGATCACCGAAATGGACCGCGGGACGACCATCTACCTGTCCGTTAAAACCGGCGACGGCATGGATTTGCTAAAACAGCACCTGAAGCACAGCGTCGGCTTTACCGACGCCACCGATGACGTTTTCATCGCCCGCAGACGGCACCTGGAAGCCTTGAGGCAGGGCCATGAGTTCGTCCAGAATGCCTTGACTCAACTGCAAGTCAGCCAGGCGGGCGAACTGGTCGCCGAAGAGCTCAGACAAGCCCAGAATTGCCTTGCCGAAATCACCGGCCAATTCAGCTCGGATGATTTGCTGGGGAAAATATTTTCCAGTTTCTGTATCGGCAAGTGATGTATTCTCTCCCTGCTTTAATATCCTATGTCGGGGAATTAAACAATCTCTAAATAATCCGGTAATTTCCTTGGTAAAAAACATGAAGATGGCTATTATGCAATTTTCATTAACAGATAGTTTCATGGCATTAGAACCCGCGGCAAGGAAAATCATTGATCGGCTATTGGAAGCGGCAGGCTGGCTGATTTTTGATCATGACAAAACCAATATTTATGCTGCGCGCGGTATCGCCATTCGGGAATTCCCTTTAAAACCGGGGTACGGTTTTGCCGACTATCTGCTTTATATCGATGGCAAAGCGGCTGGCGTGATTGAGGCCAAAAAAGCAGGCACCACCTTAAGGGGGGTGGAAATTCAATCGAAGCAATATAACGAAGGTCTGCCGGAAGCGTTGCCATCCTGGGCGCATCCTTTGCCTTTCGCGTATGAATCCACCGGTATTGAAACCCACTTCACCAATGGTCTGGACCCAAAGCCGCGCGCACGGGATGTATTTGCGTTCCATCGGCCTGAACAACTTGCGAATTGGCTAAATAGCCCTAAAGACAAAATAGCCGATAATTCTCCAGGCTATTTTCTGCAAGGCAGAACCTTTTTAGCGCGCATGCAGCAGATTCCAGTGTTAATGGAAAACGGCTTGTGGCCAGCGCAAATCCAGGCCATCAAAAATTTAGAGCAGTCCCTGGCGGTCAATAGACCCCGCGCCCTGGTGCAAATGGCAACCGGTTCGGGCAAGTCGTTTACCGCCATTAACCTGGCCTATCGCCTGATCAAGTTCGGCGGTGCAAAGCGGGTGCTGTTTTTAGTCGATCGAGGTAACCTGGGCGATCAGACCTTAAAGGAATTTCAGCAATATCAATCGCCCTACAACAACTTTAAATTTAGCGAGGAATACATAGTCCAGCGCTTAAATTCCAATGCCCTGGATGATTCGTCCCGGGTGTGCATCTGCACGATACAGCGCATGTATTCGATGCTGAAAGGTAAAGAACTGACTGAAGACGAAGACGAAACATCTACTGAAGAACTTGCAGCACTTTTTAAAAAACCGCCGCCTTTAGAGTACAACCCTGCCATTCCGATTGAAACCTTCGACATCATTCTGATTGATGAATGCCATCGTTCCATTTATAACCTATGGGCGCAGGTTTTAGAGTATTTTGATGCCTACCTTATCGGCTTGACTGCCACGCCTAATAAACAAACCTTCGGTTACTTCAATCAAAATCTGGTGATGGAATACAGCCACGATCAAGCCGTCGCTGACGGCGTTAATGTTCCGTTTGATGTGTACAATATTCGCACCAGAATAACCAGGGACGGCAGTACCGTTGAAGCCGGTTATTCCGTCCAGAAACAGCATCGTGAAACTCGCGAAAAACGCTGGGAACAACTGGATGAAGACTTTAACTACCAAGCCGGCCAGCTTGACCGCGAGGTCACAACCAAAGACCAGATTCGCACAGTCCTGCAAACGTTCCGTGATAAAGCCTTACCCGAAACCTTCCCGCACAGAACCTGGGTGCCGAAAACCTTAATCTTTGCCAAAGACGATAACCACGCCGAAAATATTGTTGAAATGGTGCGGGAAGTGTTCGATGAGGGCAACGAGTTTGTACAAAAAATCACCTATAAAACCAGCGGTAAAAATCCCAAAGAGCTGATCAAGGCCTTTCGCACCAGTCCCATGCCGCGCATTGCCGTAACCGTGGATATGATCGCTACCGGCACCGATATTAAATCGGTTGAAATCGTTTTTTTTATGCGACCGGTCAATTCTCGCGGCTATTTCGACCAGATGAAAGGCCGCGGTGTACGGATCATTAACCCCGACGATTTAACGGCGGTCACTCCCGATGCCCCCTATAAGGACCATTTCGTTATTATTGATGCCGTAGGCGTATGCGAAGCCACTAAAACCGATTCCAAAACACTTGAACAGCAACGTCATGTGCCCTTGGATAAATTGTTACAGGCCGCAGGTCTCGGCACTACCGAAACTGAAGCCTTAACCAGTTTGGCCGGAAGACTGGCAAGGCTGGAGCACCGCATCATTCCCGCTGAAGCCAAACAAATCCGGGAGGTATCAGGTGGGCTTGATCTTAAAACATTAAGCCGCCAATTGATCGACTCCATTAATCCGGACCGGCATCTGGAACGGGCGCAACAACTCGCAGGCCAGGAACAACCGGATGAACAGTTCATTCGGCAGACTGCCCTGGAATTAATGCGCGAAGCTTGCAAGCCCTTTGCGAGTGCGGAACTCCGCCATTTATTGGCCGGGCTGGGTAAAAAAGAAGAAATCGTCATCGATACAGTCAGCAAGGACGAACTGACGGAAGCCGGTTTCAGTCAGGCGGCCAGGGAAAAAGCCTTGGGACTTGTGCAAACCTTTGAGCATTATATCCGAGAACACAAAGACGAAATCACCGCCTTGCAGATACTGTTTAATCGGCCTTATGCTGCACGTCTGCAGTTAAAGGAAATCAAGGAGCTGGCCGAGCATATCAATAAGCCGCCGTATCATCTGACCGAGGATAAACTCTGGCAGGCCTACGCCACGCTGGAACAAAGCAAAGTCAAAGGAGCCTCGAACCGTCATATCCTGACCGATCTGGTATCCCTGGTGCGCTTCGCGATGCATCAGGATAATGAACTGGTGCCCTTTCCTGAGCGCGTGCGGGCCAACTTCAACGGCTGGCTGGCTCAGCAGCAAAATCAGGGCAAAACCTTTACCGCGCAGCAAATAGGCTGGCTGGAAAAAATACGCGACCATATCGCCGGAAGTTTGTCGGTGGATGTGGAGGATTTTGACTATGCGCCGTTCGATCAGGCCGGCGGCCTGGGGGCATTTTACGAAGCGTTTGGAGATGATTATGCGACGATGATTGATGAATTGAATCGGGTTTTGGTGGGTTGGGATTGAATGATGACGGATCAAGAGAACAGGTTTTCGACCGGTTTATCGTTCCCACGCTTCGGCGTGGGAATGCCGCCGGTGACGCTCCTGCGTCACGCAACGCGGGAGCGTTGCAGTATGCGTTCCCACACAGAGCGTGGGAACGATGACATCGAGTTTGTGTGGGTTGAAAATAAATGATGATGGATCAAGAGAATGGATTGCCGGATGGATGGCTGATTGTAACTTTAGGCGATATTGCCAGTGTAATAGGAGGCGGCACACCAAGCTCGAAAGAACCGGATAATTTTGAGGACGGTACAATTCCTTGGATTACCCCAGCAGACCTTTCAGGTTACTCAGATAAATATATTTCTCACGGAAAGCGGTTTATTACAGAAAAAGGACTAAAAGAATCATCCGCTCGTATTATGCTGGCGGGCACGGTCTTATTTACTTCTCGTGCACCCATTGGGTATGTGGCGATAGCCAAAAATGAAATTTGTACAAACCAAGGATTTAAAAGTTTTGTCATCAATAATAAAAATATCGCTTTGTCCGATTATGTATATTGGTGGTTGAAAGGTAATAAAGATTTAGCGGAAAGTTATGCCAGTGGCACCACTTTCCTAGAGTTATCAGGAGCCAAGGCTAAACAATTACCCATTCATCTCGCACCACTCCCCGAACAACACCGCATCGTAGCCGAAATCGAAAAGCAATTCTCCCGGCTCGATGAAGCGGTGGCCGGATTGAAACGCATCCAGGCCAACCTGAAGCGATACCGGGCCTCGGTTTTAAAAGCCGCCGTGGAAGGCAGGCTGACTGCCGAATGGCGCAAACAGCACCCCTACACCGAACCCGCCGAACAGCTATTGCAGCGCATCTTAAATGAACGCCGCGCGCACTGGGAACATGCCGAACTGGAAAAAATGCAGGCCGCAGGCAAGCCGCCTAAGGATGAGCTATGGAAGCACAAATACAAAGAACCTGCTAAGCCGGATGTATCGGGCTTGCCAGCATTGCCGGAGGGGTGGGTTTGGGCGAATGTTAATTACGTAATAGATGAGCCAAAATATGGAACTTCAAAAAAATGCTCATACGAAAGCCCAGGAATTGCTGTTTTAAGAATACCGAATATTATTGCAGGATCAATCGATGTTACAGATTTGAAATATGCTGTTTTTAGTGAAGAGGAAATAAAAGCATATTCATTAAATGAAGGTGATATTTTAATAATTCGGTCTAATGGTAGTATTTCTATTGTCGGCAAATGTGCGCTTGTTACAAAAAAAGAAGAAAAATACTTGTATGCAGGTTATTTAATAAGGCTTAGGCCGTATCAAAATATTAATAGTAAGTATTTATTAAACTGTTTTTACTCAAGCTTCTTAAGAAACCAAATTGAGGATAAAGCAAAATCCACCAGTGGAGTTAATAACATCAATGCAAATGAATTGAAAAGTTTGGTAATTCCTATTTGTACCTTAGACGAACAAACCCAAATCGTCTCAGAAGTCGAACGCCGCCTATCAATCGCCGATGAAGTCGAGCAACAAATCAACATTAATCTGAAACGTGCCGAGCGGCTGCGCCAATCGATCTTAAAAAAAGCCTTTAGCGGCAGATTGGTTCCGCAAGACCCTGACGATGAACCCGCTAGCGTGTTGCTGGAAAAAATAAAGCAGGCACAATGCGCATGACCGAAGCGGAATTGTTGAACCTGCTCGACCTCGGCGAAGACCAGGAAATTGAATTCAAATCAGCCGAAGGCGGGTTGCCTATATCTATCTGGGGAACGGTTTCGTCATTCGCCAATACCGAAGGTGGTTATCTGGTTTTAGGTGTGCAGGAAAAACACGGCCAATGGCAACTTGCCGGTATCAAAAATCCGGAAGCACAACGCAAAGCTTTTTGGGATTGCCATAACGACGCCAAAAAACTTAGCACGCCGCTGTGTCAGGAAGACGATGTGCAAATCATAACGGTACAGGACAAGCAATTGTTATTGATCCGCATCCCTCAAGCCACGCGTACTCAACGTCCGGTTTATATCAACGGTAATCCGCTTACAGGAACTTTCAAACGCAATTATGAAGGCGATTACCGTTGCACCGAAACGGAAGTGCGGCAAATGCTGCGCGATGCCGGTGACGAGCCGCAGGATTACAGCATTCTTGAGCATTTCACGATTGATGATCTGGATTCCGATACCTTAAAGGCTTATCGCAACCGCTTTGCTTCAAGAGAGCCGGATCATCCCTTTTTAGCGTTGGATAATCAAGGTTTGTTGGAAAAACTGGGCGGTTGGCAACGTGACCGTAAAACCCAGCAGGAAGGATTGACTTTAGCAGGGTTGCTGATGTTCGGTCAGGAGCGTGCGTTATTGGATGCCGTGCCTCGTTATCATGTGGATTATCAGGAACAACTCAGCACAAATCCTGAAACTCGGTGGACTTTTCGCATCACCGTGGATGGAACCTGGGTTCCTAACTTATTTAATTTTTACTATCGGGTTTATCCACGTTTGGTCAGTAACCTGGCGATTCCGTTTCAATTAGATCATCAATCCGTCAGGCTGGGGGAAACGCATGTTCATGAAGCATTGCGAGAAGCCTTGGTTAATACGCTGATTCATGCCGATCATCAATCTTCAAAATCCATTACTGTTATTAAACAAAAGGATAGGTTTATTTTTTCTAACCCAGGGCGTTTGCGAATTCCCATTGAACGCTTATTTGAAGGTGGTGTGAGTGATCCGCGTAATCCGAATTTGCAAAAAATGTTTCAGATGATTGGATTGGGTGAAAAAGCGGGATCCGGTTTTCAAAAAATTCTTAGAGCTTGGAAGGAACAATCCTGGCTGATTCCATTAGTTGAAGAAAAACTGGATTTGGATATGACCCGAGTGGAATTGCCTATCCTGAGTATGATACCGGAACAAGTGGACACGGAGCTTAAAGTCCTGATCGGCGAGGCTTATACCTCATTGACCGAGCTTGACAGAATGATTTTAGTTTTAGCACACCGCTTTGAAAAAATTAGCAATGTCGATATTAAACATTACCGCAAGGAGCATCCGCGCGAAATCGGTGAGCGTTTAAAATATTTAGTGCAGCAAGGAATGCTTGTGCCTTCAGGACATGGGCGGGGTATGCGCTATTGCTTGCCTGGCAAAACAATGCCGGATTTGTTTACTGAAATGGAGCCTAACTCCGAGCATTACGAAAATGACTCCGAGCATTACGGGAACAACTCCGAGCATTACGATAAGAAATTACTTGAGTTGGCTGCGCCAGTGCGTGAAAAAGGTAAAGCAAACAGAGAGTTGGTTAAAAACACAATTTTACAAGTTTGCTCCGAACATTATCTGGAACTCCGTGCATTATCGACATTACTGGGCAGAAGCCCGGAAACTATAAGAACCCATTACGTCATTCCGATGGTAGAACAAAAATTGCTGGAACTACGTTACCCCGGACAACTTAATCACCCCAAACAAGCCTACAAGACAAGGATAGACAATCAATGAGTCCCGCCAACATCGTTCAAAAACTCTGGAATTACTGTGATGTGCTGCGTGATGACGGCATGGGTTACGGAGATTATGTCGAGCAATTGACTTATCTGCTGTTTCTTAAAATGGCCGATGAACGCAGCAAGCCGCCTTACAACCAGACCAGCATGGTGCCGGAAAATTACAACTGGCAAAGTCTGCTTGAAAAAGACGGCGATGCGCTGTTTGACCATTACCGCCATGTTCTGGAAAACCTGGGCAAGGAAAAAGGTTTGCTAGGGCTGATTTTTGCCAAATCACAAAATAAATTCCAGGACCCCTCCAAATTGCGGCGCTTGATCATCAACCTGATCAACAACGAGAACTGGTCGAGCATGAGCGCCGATGTAAAAGGCGATGCTTACGAGGGTTTACTGGAAAAAAACGCGCAGGACACCAAATCCGGGGCCGGGCAATATTTTACGCCGCGTGAATTGATCAAAGCCCTGATCGATGTCATCCAACCCAAACCGGATGAGAACGTTTGTGATCCGTCCTGCGGAACCGGCGGTTTTTTGCTGGCGGCACATGACTACATTACCAGGCATAACCCGCACCTGGATCGGGATCAAAAACGCCGGCTCAAAGAAGATAATTTTAAAGGCTGGGAACTGGTGCAAAGTACCGCAAGACTGTGCGCGATGAACATGATGCTGCACGGCATTACCGGCAAAACCGATCTGGACGGCAAGGATCAATTGCCGGTACTCGTCGCCGATGCCTTGGCCGCCGATCCCGGTGACCGTTTTGACATTATCCTGACCAATCCGCCATTCGGTAAAAAAAGCAGCACCACTGTTGTTGCCAAGGATGGCAAAGTCAGCAAGGAAAAAGACATTGTTGAACGCGATGACTTTTGTGCGACCACGTCAAACAAACAGCTTAACTTTGTTCAGCACGTTAAAACCCTGCTTAAACAAAATGGGCGCGCCGCGGTCGTGATCCCGGACAACGTTTTATTTGAAGGCGGAGTAGGAGAAACGGTACGCCGCGAGTTGCTAAAAGTTTGTGATGTGCACACTTTGCTCAGATTGCCGACGGGGTTATTTTATGCCCAGGGCGTTAAAGCGAATGTGTTGTTTTTTGATAAAAAACCGGCATCCATTACTCCGCGGACACGTCAACTCTGGATTTATGATCTTCGCACCAACCAGCACTTCACCTTAAAAACCAATCCGTTGAAGCGTAAGGATTTGGAAGAGTTTGTCATCCAATACAACCCGGAAAATCGTTTTGCCCGCAAAGCGACCTGGTCGGAAGATAATCTGGAAGGCCGCTGGCGCGCTTATGATTACGAAGAGCTTGTTAACCGTGATAAAGCCAGTCTGGATATTTTCTGGCTGAAGGACGACAGCCTGGAGGAATCCGACAATCTCCCCGAACCTGACGTTATCGGCTTGGAAATTATTGAAGACTTGGAAGCCGCTTTGGAACAGTTCAAGTTGATTATTGAAGATATTGGGCTTGAAGAAGTTGAATAGGGCTGATTGTCAATTCAATGAGCTTAATGGAGCTATTCAGCAAATACACCCCAAAAACAACGCATGGTGATCCTGAGATCGAAAAAGGTAACTACGGTAACCGCCCGAGATGTGCGACGGTTACCGCTACAGAGCCCGCCAATTCAAGCGGTAACCCAAGTTAACCAGGGCAACCACGAAAGCATCATAAGTGAGGCGAAATTTGAAAGTGGAAGTATCCGAATCTCTCAAAGCTAAAGTATGGCGACAGGCTGAAAACCGTATTTGAAAGTTCACGATTTTAGTGAATGCTAAGAGAGTGGTTTAATAGTATTTCGTTTATTTCGTTTATGCTTTATAATTACTGAACATATTAGTTGGAGCAAGCGAAAATGACTGTATCTAGCGTTGTTCATCTACCCACCCCGCAAGAGGCGGAAGAGGCTAAAATAACCAGTCGGGCATTATCAAAATATGCTCAAAATGAACGACTGCACATAAAAATAGCCGGCAATAACAATGAATCCGACGATTTAATCTTACCCGGCTATGCTATCAATTTGCTGCTGGATATCTTAACGGAGATGTCCAAGGGCAATGCCATAACGGTTATGCCGATTCATGCCGAGCTATCTACGCAAGAAGCAGCTGAACTACTAAATGTGAGCAGACCCCATTTAGTTGAATTGTTGGAGCATGGCAAAATTCCGTTTAGAAAAGTGGGTACGCACCGCCGCGTTTTGGCTAAAGACGTTTTCGACTATAAACAAAGGATTGATGCAGATCGCCTAAAAGCCTTGGATGAATTAGCCGCCCAAGCGCAAGCGCTGGGTATGGGATATGAATAGTGGCGAAGTTTTCAGTTATTTATGATGCCTGTGTTTTATATCCCGCGCCGCTAAGGGATTTGTTAATGCAATTGGCTTTAACCGATTTGTTTAAGGCGCGTTGGACCGATCAAATTCATGATGAATGGATTGAAGCGTTGTTGAGACGGGATAAATACGACAGAAAAACTTTAGAAAGAACGCGTGATTTGATGGATGCCGGTGTGCGTGACGCCAAGGTATCCGGTTATGAACAATTAATTGAAGCATTGGCCCTGCCCGATCCGGATGACAGGCATGTTTTAGCCGCTGCGATAAAAGCGGGTGCAAATGCTATTGTCACTTTCAATTTAAAAGATTTTTCCAGTGATGTTTTATCAAAATACGGCATTGAAGCGATACATCCTGATGAATTTGTTTACTACCAGATTGATTTAGCCCCGGCAATTGCTTGTGCAGCAATCAAACGGCAACGGGAATCCTTGAAGAACCCGCCAAAAACCAAAGAAGAGTTTTTAGCAATACTGCAAAAACAACAGTTACCGCAAACGGTGTCGGCTTTAAGAGCTTATATTGAGTTGATCTAAGATTTTAAAGCCGCAGCCTTTGCGCAGTTGTAAAAATAGGGGTTACTTTTAATAACTGGTATGTTATCAAATATTAATTATTTAATAGATTTTATTAAACAATAAGTTACTGTATTTTTATAGCATTGCCGGCTTGCCGGTTCCAGTTACAACGGAAGTGTTTTAATAAACACCGACACTCCTGAAGGCAGAAGGCAGGCTTTATACAGTCGATCGAGGTGGCTTTGAGAAGCCGGCGACCCATTTGACTATGATGGTGGGCATTCAATAAAGTCAATTGTGAAGGGCACTTATTCACTGAACGGCTCTTCCACAGTTTGAAACATGAGCCGTTTGTTTAGTATTATTTCTTTTTATAAAAATTAGCGGTGTAGCAAGACATCAACGCGCCCCTAACCTTGGCAATATCGTTTTGTTGATAGAGTTTGCTGTTCTTGTCGCTGATGGTAGGCATCAGGTTTTTGGTTTCATCGGAAATATCGCTATTGCTAAAAACGTCATCGGCTACACAATTACAGTAAGTGTTAGCCTGTTCAGTTGGACGTGTGGAACTCTCCTGTTTTATACAGCTATCAATGAAAGTTGACTTAACCATGTCATTATTATTTTTCTCTCCGCTGCACGCTGATAAATCGAGACATAAAGCCGCGATAATCACAAATATTTTCTTAGTCATTTCATTCCTTATCATCGAATTATCATTAGGGAGTATTAATGTTCACTTATAAATTTTAACGTAATCCGGTGTTAAGACAAATTTATTTACACTGGCTTGGTTAATACGGTCTCAAGCATTCAAGAGAGTTCAATAGGTGGAAATACCCTGCAGATAGCGACGGTAAGCGATGGCCTTTTTGTACCTCTTTATCATTGCAACAAGGCATAACCAGGGAGAGAAGGGCAACAATTTTATGCCGTCTTTGCCGCGGTTTAATATATCATTCCCGTGAGAAGGCTACCAATATCGACGCGCTGTTTAGATCGACCGGCAAGCATTCCGCAGTTATCGCAGATATACACTGGAAATCCTTTTTATGTACTTATTGAACAGGGCAGCAAACAGCGCCGCGCTTTCGATGTGCCACTTTTGTATGCCGGTTACCGCGAACGTTGGGCGCTGCCTGCGGAGCCCGATGAGATAAGATACTCCGGAAACCGCGATCGTCGATCAGTCGATTTGAGTCTTTGCAGTCCTGCTAGGCGAATTTACAAGTTTGAAAAGGAGAACACCCATGTCTGAACTGAAATCTTATCCTGTGTGGGACGCGGGCACCCGCTGGTTTCACTGGATCAACGCGCTCTGCGTCATTGCTCTCGCGGTTGTGGGGACCGTGATTCTCAACGCGGGTGATCTTGGCGTCCCCAACCCCGGCAAAGTGGCTCTCAAAACAGTCCACGCCTGGATCGGTTATGTCTTTGCACTGAATCTACTCTGGCGCATCGCGTGGGCTTTTCTGGGTAACCGCTACGCCAGGTGGGGGGCGTTCCTTCCCGGAGGGAAAGGATACCTGCAGGCGGTTCGCAGCTATGTTGCAGCCTTCGCCGCAGGCCGCCCGGAGCAGTATCTGGGACACAACCCATTGGGGCGACTGAGTGTAACCATGCTGTTTCTGCTTCTTGCTATCCAGGCCCTCACCGGCTTGGTCCTGGCGGGAACCGATCTGTTCTATCCACCCATCGGGCACTGGATCGCGCAGTGGGTAGCCTCAGCCGGCGTCGCGCCGGATTCGTTAGTGCCTTATTCACCCCAGATGTACGATACGGCAGCCTACGAAAGCATGCGTGCTGTCCGCAAGCCCATCGAAGTGGTGCATCTCTACAACTTTTATGTGCTGGCTGCCGTTGTCGTTATGCACGTGGCTGCGGTTATTATTACCGAGCTTAGGGAAGGCGGCAGCATCATTTCTGCCATGTTCACAGGGCGAAAGATTATTGACGGGCGTCCCGTAGACGACGATCGCAGCAGCCATGACTGAGCTTCCGCAGCACGCAGGCGTCCGATTAGACATTCAGGCCGATAGGCTGCAAGCTCCTTATGAATCTATGTTAGCCGAGTCCTTGCAGGTTGGGCGGCTATTTGGCGTCCCGGCATTGAATGGTATTGCTGGAGCTGCAACACAACCTGCTCAGCCAAACAAGAGATCGGGGGCGGATAATTTATGGCCAAGATGATTGTCATGATTCATGGCATGTGGGGCGGCTCCTGGTATTGGGAGAATTATCGGAAATTTTTTGAGGCCAGCGGCTACCGGTGCGTCGCGCCCGACCTGCCCTTTCACAATGTTCATCCGGAAAACGCGCCCGATCCTGCGCTCGGAAACACAAGCTTGATACGCTATGTGGAATTTCTTGAGGAGACAATAGAAAAGCTTCACGCCGAGCCGATTTTGATGGGCCATTCCATGGGCGGGTTGCTCGCGCAACTGCTCGCAAGCCGCGGCAAGGTGAAACCGGAGGCTCTGGTGCTGCTCACTCCCGCCGCTCCGGCAGGCATCATGTCGATTACACCCTCTTCGTTCAGGAGCTTTTTGAGCCTGCAATTACGCTGGGGATTCTGGCGAAAGCCGGGACGGCAAACCTTTGGAGAAGCCGTTTATTCGATGCTCCATCTGCTTTCACCTGAAGATCAACAAAAAACGTATGAAAAGTTCGTTTATGAATCAGGGCGAGCCGGATGCGAGATGGGTTACTGGTTCTTTGACTGTAACCATGTTTCGCGGATTAATGAAGCCACCGTGACCTGCCCCACCCTGATTATTGCCGGTGCGCAGGATAGGATCACGCCGGTTTCGGTTGTCGACCGGATTTACCAAAAATACAAGTCAGTGGCCACGTATATCGTATTCAAGGATCATGCGCACTGGGTTGTGGCGGAACCGGGATGGGAAGATGTGGCGAATGCTGTCCTTGGTTGGCTTAATGATCGATACACCTGAGCAGCGCAGGCCCGGGCCGCGCTTATCTATAAAGATATTTTGTCCTGCATCCGTGCGTTCAAAAATACCTGTTCAAGGCATTTTTGATTGAATCAGGTTTCATCCTTGCCAACCCAATGTCTTACTGCGGGAGGACGGTAATTGGCATAACGGTCCAGCAGCGTGTCCGGATTTGACTCCACCATCAGCATGGCGTGGTGGTGTTGCTTGACAAATTGCTCTGCCAAGACATGATCCAGAAACTTGATCAGCGAGTCGTAATAGCCTTCAACATTGAGCAAGCCGCAGGGCTTGTCGTGAAAGCCAAGCTGCGCCCAGGTCCAAATCTCGAATAATTCTTCCAGCGTCCCTATGCCGCCGGGCAGGGCTAAAAACCCGTCTGCCAGCTCGGCCATGAGCATCTTCCTCTCGTGCATGGATTGGGTGACATGCAATTCGGTCAGCTTTTTGTGCGCGACTTCTTTATGAGCCAGGGCTTTCGGTATGACGCCGATAGCCTGGCCGCCAAGCGCCAAAACCTGATCCGCGACCATGCCCATGATGCCGATGCCGGCGCCACCGTAAACCAGCCGAATATTGCGGCTGACCAGAGATTCAGCCAGCGCATGGGCTGCCGAGCCATAGGCCTCCAATCGTCCGGGGCTGGAGCCGCAATAGATGCAGATGCTGTTAATTGCCGTCATGGTTGCATTCCTGTCATAGGGCAGTGCCGATAACCGGTTTCCTGATTACATTAAGTTCAGCCAAAATCGAAACGGCGGAAACTGGATGTCAATACTCGGCATCATGATAAACATTCTGAACATCATCCAGGTCGTTAAGCATATCCAAAAACTTTTCAAACATTGGGATATCATCACCGTTGATCGGGGTGGCGCTTTTTGGCAGAAATTGAATCTCGTCCACGTCAAAATCAATCTCGCCGAAGGCATCCGATAACGCTTGTTTGGCTTTGAAATAGTCGGCATGAGGCGTGAAGACGGTGACTTTGCCGTCCTCGTTTTCAATATCGCTAACGTCGACATCGGCCGAAAGCAGCGCTTCAAGAACAGCGTCCTCGTCGGTATTTTTAAAGGCCAGGATAGCGGCATGGTCAAACATATGGCTGACCGTGCCCTGAGTGCCGATTTTACATTTGGTTTTGGTAAAACACAGACGTACATCGCCAAACGTACGGTTAGGGTTATCGGTCAGGCAGTCGACGATCACCTTGCAGCCGCCGGGGCCATAGCCTTCGTAGCGCGCAGGCGAGAAATCTTCGCCGCCGCCGCCTTTGGCCTTGTCGATGGCTTTCTCGATGACATGGGTCGGGACCTGGTCTTTCTTGGCGCGCTCAATCAGCCCCCGCAATGCCAAATTGCCGGACGGATCAATGCCTCCCGATTTAGCGCATACATAGATTTCACGGCCATATTTGCTGTAAACCTTCGCCTTGGCATCAGACGTTTTGGCCATAGACACTTTACGGTTTTGATAGGCTCTGCCCATTTTGTTGCTGCTCCGATGACAATAATAAAGGGGTAGATTTTACAGATAAGACGTTGCATAGGGAACTGCTGAATTGGCTAACCATGCTGGGCATGTTGAAAATTCACAGTCATACCACAAGATTTGATCTATTATGCGATGCCGGTCGGGTGACTAGTGTCGACCAATTTTAGCTCAAGTATCGAAGGTTAGCAGTCGGCCATATTGCGATAGTCACTTAATTCAAAATCAAAGCGTCTTATAGGCTGGTAAAGAGTAGTAAGCAGACTTCCACAAACTTGCTATTTCAAGTGGGTGTTTAGCTGGCTTATTGCAAGCCTATTATCGCATCGGGCTGAAATTCGAGGAGTTTGACGCCATGATTTATTTTAACTACACGGTTTGAACTGCTTAGGCCTTAGGCTCCCGGTTCATCGGCAGATGCAAGTGCAGCATGGTGCCACTCCCCGGTGCACTCTCAATTTTCAGTTTACCTCCCAGCCGTTCGGCTCGCTGGCTCTGGTTACGCAAACCGCAGCCTAAACTGACTGTGCTTGGGTCGAAGCCGCAACCGTTGTCATGCACGACTATCTCTATGGCATTATCACTGTGCCGAACCGTCAGTGTAAGCTCAGTAGCGGCGCCGTGTTTCAATGCGTTGGCGATGGCCTTCTGCGTCAATCGCAATAAATCCAACGCCATCGCATCGATCGCAATCCGCCAGCGCGTGAAATGCAAATGAAACAGCTCGGCTTGCGCGCGCAATTGCCACTCATCCGCAGTCGTTTTTTCGTGCTTCGCTGTCTTCGCCACTCGTGTTGTGCCTCCGCCTGCTGTTGCATTGCGTAAAAATGATTATGCACGTATCGCAATGCGTCAGTTCATCGCATACGAATTCTCATTCTAACGGAGTCAGCGGCGTTTCAAAATGATGAGGGTCAGTCTCTCAGTAACCCTTGCTTTCGCGCTTCATAGATAGCCTCGCTTTTGTTGTGCACTTGCAGCTTTTGATAAATGCGCTTGACGTATGTCCCAATAGTGTGTCGGGACAGGCCGAGCAAGCCGGCGATTTCCTCGTAACTATAACCCTTGCTGCTCATTTCCAGTACGGCGTGCTCCTGAGCCGACAGGCTCTGTGCATCCAAAATCGAGCATGGCCTGGGCAGGAAGCGCCCGAGCAGCTGCCGCGCAATCACCGGACTAATCGGGCTGCCGCCGTCGCGTAGAGCGCGTATCTGATCGGCAATGTCCAGGCTTTTACTACCTTTGAGCAGATAACCCGTTGCGCCCGCCTCGATGCATTGGAGGACATGGTGCTCATCGCCGAAAACAGTGACGACCATCACGTCGCATTTGGGTAAATACTTATTCGCATGGCGAATCAATTCTATGCCGCTGCCGCTGGGCAAGCCGATGTCAACCAGCAGCACATCTGGCGCGGTCTGTTCCAGCAAACGGATGCCTTCCGGCAGGTCGTCGGCGACACCGGCCAGGTATAAATCAGTTGCGCCAAGCACCGCTCCGGTAAAGGCCGCACGGAATGGCGGGTCGTCTTCGATGATAAGTACGGAGTGCGCCATGGGATGAATTCTATCACCGATGCGTTAGGAATGCGCAGTCACTATAACCGAAAAGTTTATGGTATCTGTCCCGTAAATACGGGACAGATAAATCGATCATAACTTGAGATAATCCCAATCAGTTCGCTGATTCCCAAGTTGTCGTCCAAGCCGTTGAAACAATCGTCAAACAGATACATGAATTCAAATGACACTGCGCAGAAAACAAATCATTGCCGGCTGATTATCACTCGCCTTCAACCATGGCTCAGGGTGGCTAGGTATGTATCCCCTCACCAGCATTTACAAAGCCTAGGAAGCACACTCAGAGATAATAGGATCAGCAGCGCTCAGTGATGTTAACAATCTCCTGACGTAATGGGCACGGGAACCCACTTTCATAGGATGGCCGAGCTTGTATGTAGGATAGGCCAGCATAGCCTTGAAGGAGCCAAGCGTGGAATATCGTTTCAATTAAAACGATACCTTTCTTTTTTCAACTTTAAAGAGAGAAAAATCATGATAACAGCAATAGTACTCAGCGGCGGTGGCTCACGCTGCGACTCCCAACTCAGAGCCCTTACAGGAGGAACAATGATAAACGAAATCAAGCAATTGTCATCGTTGAAAGGAACACTATTGATTGCTTTGGCGTTGGCTTCGGCCCAAGCGGCAGCGGCGAATCGACATTATCTTTGCTATCAGTCTAAAAACTATCAAGGTAACTTGGGCAATAACCCGACAGCTATTGTTGCCTGCCGCGCGGAACCGGGAGGATATTGTGAGATCGATGGGCCGTACGGCACACGGCCAATTGACCCTGGTGATAATATTCTGAGCATAAGTGACACCGCCAAAAGGTATTACTATCCTCAAAGCTCAGGCCAGCTCGTTTCAGAAATACGCTTCTTCAGTCCGGGCAGCAGTACGCCGGAAACTTTGCATTGCAGCGTGTCTGCGAGAGCCGGAGGCACAGCCACGGCAGAGGCCTCCATAGAAGGCTACACTGCCGACGAATCCGGCTATATTTCAACGGGAGTCTGGAAAAAGACCTTGCACGGTGTTCATGGTCGTACGGGGCAAACCCTATCCGTTCCCGGCGACTTCGTAGTCGTCGGCGGCGGTGCGGAAGGCACCGATCAAACTCCAGGGGCGCTACTATACAAGTCTACTTATAATACGTCGCCACTTGATTCGACCGGAATAAAACAACATCGATCTTGGGAAACAGGCATCAATGTCAATGGTCAGGATATGACGTATGAAAACACGGCCTATGTGATCGGCATGAAGATCTATGGGATGAGTGCCGCTGACTTAAGAGGGTTCGGTTTGCCAACAGACCCCTACTATATTGAGCCTAAAATTGCCTTCGAGGGCTCTACTACGTGCTCGGAGTCGAAAACTTCGCAGGTTGCCTGGCCTTCGACGTCGCTTACTTGTCCCGGTAAGGTCGTCATCGGCGGAGGCGCTGGCGCCTTAGGCAGCTATCCGAACTCTTACGGTCAGTATCTGACATCATCGTTTCCTGAAGCCGCCTGGATTTACTCGGATTGGCCTCAGCCGCCAGACTTTATCGCTCAATTTTACGGCGAACCGAATGGATGGCGGGCGTCTTCCAAGGATCACATGATTTCTAGTCCGGGATCGGTCGCAATCGATGTTTTATCCATCCAAGATTACTTGTATATCGACAACCGGTGGTACAGGGTAAAAACCGCTTTCTTCGGGCTCGACTCGGTCAGTGCGAATCATCCTTCGGTTGTTGTGGCGGGCGAACCCGGCAACTATGCCTTGACCGGTGTGGGGGCATCCGTCGATTATGGTTCCGGCTGGGGTAACTTATTATGGAAACTCAAGCCGCGTCCCGATGTCGCCGGTGCCGAGGTCGCCTCCAAGGATCATTGGCTTTTTTCGCCAGCCAAGATTACTGGTTATGCCTTAGGTATCAAATTGGAATGACGCCTTAACCACAAGGTCTCTACGCCAATCGATAGGCCTGAAAAGTTCGGCAACGTACATTAAACCCACATGGCATAAAGCGGTGTGGGTTCTTGTTGTCCTATGAATTACGGGGAAAAGCGTTTGCATCCGTGGCTACCCTACCAGCTTTCGGCTCAACTTTTAGCCTGGATATTCACAAATTCGGAGAGGCCCATGTAGCTCGTTTAGGGTGGGAACGGCCCTCAGCGTGTCGAGGTTTGCACCCCAGCGTTATGCATAGGCTAACGCCGTCGCCGGACAAATAAAGGTTACGGACTGGATGCGCCTATAAAGTAACAAGGTTAATTAACAAGGAATAAGATAAATTGAAGGTCTGGTAGTGATTATTAACCGGACTGTGGGTTAATGCGATGACAAACGTCGCTTGTGGGTCGACAGCACCAGTTCAATGACAATGGAGTGCTATCGGCCGCAATCGGCAAGAAATTTTTGCGTTAAATCAGCTGGCTGCGTGAGCATCGAATGTTTTTCATATCCGTTTATCATGAAATCGATATTATCCAGTTTAAAAACTAGCATTGAATATTATTGACGACTGAACTTGAAAAGTGAAACAAACTCCAATTTAGGGAATTGCTTATTCTTCATTAGCCATTTACAACTCCGGAGGTATCGTTATGGCACTGGCAACAGAAGTCAACACTGACGCGACAGGTGTCGTGATTCGTGGTTATGATCCAGTGGCGTATTTCACGGAAGGACGCCCTGTACCCGGTCGCCCCGATATTTACGGCGAATACGGCGGAGGAAAATATCTTTTCGCTACTCCAGAGAACTTCGATGCGTTCAACACAAATCCGGAGGCATACGTGCCTCAATATGGAGGCTTCTGTGCATTCGGTATCTCTATGGCAAAAAAGTTCGATATCGATCCGGCGTCTTGGAAAATTGTGGACAAAAAGCTTTATTTGAATCTCAATTCTGCGATCCATTTAGCAATGGTCTATAAATGCGCACGACTATATTCAGACAGCGGAAAAGAATTGGCCGCAAGTCCGTACACGAGCAGCTTCCGAGCTCTAAACGTCAGTATGCGTATTGAAAGGGCAGAGTGCTTCCATCGCACCGGCTTGAGCGGGTAATCGAGGCTCTTCCATGAACTTATTGTCAATCAATGTGGGACTTCCGCGCATAGTCGAGTGGCGTGGGAAAACAATCTATACGTCGATTTTTAAGGCGCCAGTCTCTGGCCGCGTCCGAGTGACGATGCTAAACCTGGAAGGAGATCGACAATCGGATCTGTCCGTGCACGGTGGTCCGGAGAAGGCCGTCTATGCCTATCCTGGGGAACATTACGCGTTCTGGCGGGAGAAACTCCCTGAAATGGAGCTGTCCTGGGGCGCATTCGGAGAGAATTTCACAACGGAAGGTATGTTGGAGAGCGCCGTTTGTATTGGAGATCGTTTTCGCGTGGGCTCCGCAGAATTTGTCGTTACACAACCACGCATGCCTTGCTTCAAGCTGGGCATCCGCTTCGGGCGTGCGGATATGGTCAAACGCTTCCTGCGTAGCGGATGTACAGGTTTCTACTTGGCTGTACTTCTGGAGGGCGAAGTCGCAGTTGGCGAGTCTTTGGAGTTGATCAGTCGGATCGAGCCGGCTGTCACAGTTGCAGACGTCGTCAACTTGTACGCAGCAGACGCCGCAAATCAGGATCTTCTGCGTCGCGCAAGCGAGTTGTCCGCGCTGCCCATGGACTGGCGAAAGTATTTTCGCAAGCGACTGTGGGAGCCAGATGCATGAGCAAGAGGTTAGCGAGCTGGCTAACGGCCATATCATTTGTGTCCAAACTACGCTGTGCTTCGTTGGCTTTAGGCCATACCGTTATACACAAATGTCGTCATACCCGCCGGGAAGCGGGTATCCAGGGCCATGGAGGGTGAGCTCAATACGTCCCTGTAGCCTGAATTCCGGCAATCCATGCCGGAATGACGGACTTGTGTATAGGGCATGGCTTAGGTTATGCAACACGTTAAGAAATAGAATCTGACTGTCGTCCTAGAACGATTTTTTGGCCTGGTGGCTTATAGACAAAATCCGGCCATAAGCGGGTATTTGCCCGCTTCTCGAATTGGCGAATTGAGCGTCAGCACTACGGCAGGTAGCAAACATTCCCCACCTATCACCCTCGTGCCGAGTTCGGCCCAACCATAGACCGCACATCTTCGATAAATGTCTCTTTGGTCGTAGCCAGCCAGACGTTAACGGCACTGTAAGGATTTAAGGGTCAGTTGTTAGGAAAATATATAAAAAAAATTGAGCTACATCTATACGCTGATGCACACAAACTGATTTTTAGTTCTTTATCCGCTTGATGTGCTACACCAGACTGTCGTTATATTGGAGCCGAAGGGCAGCAAGGGGTCGTGATTTGCCCGTTCAAAATCGGTAGCAGCCACAAATTATGTGGCCGCTACCTTTTTAAGCGCTAAATTTCTGTCTGCTCTGAAATTTCAAGGGCATCATCGACTTCTATGCCGAGATACCTTACGGTACTTTCGAGTTTAGTATGACCGAGCAATAACTGAACGGCCCGTAAATTTTTTGTTCGACGATAAACCAAGGTCGCTTTTGTTCGGCGCATTGTATGAGTTCCGTAAGCAGCAGGATCAAGACCAATTGATGAAACCCAATGCTCAACTATTCGAGCATATTGTCGCGTAGAAAGGTGCGGCGAATCGTGATCCGACTTGGAAAAAGATACTCATCGGACTTCAGTTGAGCCTGGCTAATCCAATTTGCCAGAGAATCTCTGGTTTGCTCGGTTATCTCAAATTGAACTGGTCTATGTGCTTTCTGCTGCATTATGATTGCACGTGATGACACTCGACCTCCTTGTGCAACATCGCAGACGTTAAGTTTGACCAGGTCACATCCCCGGAGCTTGCTATCAATGGCAAGATTGAATAATGCCAATTCACGGATGTTTTTGGACATCTGCAAACGGATGCGAATGGCCCAGATTTCTTTCAATTTTAGTGGGGATTTCTGACCAATCAACTTTCCTTTGTTCCATGGGACGTGTCGTACGATATGATTTTCTTGGTAAGCGCTCTTTAAAGGACGTCCTTGAGGATGTTGGAACAAAATGGTAGGAA
>CAZMRW010000047.1:0-29703 GCA_964568805.1 uncultured Methylococcaceae bacterium
GAGTCTTTATTAACTTACACCGCTTGCCGGTCGATAATTTTGCAAGTGGCTCAGTATAATAATTACTGGATGTGCGAGCACAGAGAAACGCGCTGAAACCGCAGAATATCTTGCTTCGCCCAAGGCAGAACGCCAGGCCGATCCTTATGAGGGTTTTAACCGGTCCATGTACAAGTTTAATATGAGATTGGATAGATATTTTTTCAAACCGGTATCTGATGGTTACAAATTTATCACGCCTGATTTCATGGAAACCGGGGTGAGTAATTTTTTTAATAACTTGAAAGGTATCAATGTTGTGTTAAATGACGTTCTTCAGGGAAAATTCCAACAAGGCGCTTCAGATGCCGGTCGTTTTCTAACCAATACGACTATCGGTGTTGCCGGGTTGATTGATGTTGCGAGTGAACTGGGTCTGCAACATAACGTTGAGGACTTCGGGCAAACCTTGGCGGTTTGGGGCGTCGAAGAGAGTGCTTATTTGGTGCTGCCTATCATGGGGCCAACGACGATTCGTGATGGCAGTGCCATTATAGTAGACAAAGCCGCCAATCCGGGTACTTATGTGCCATTCACCGGTATTATCGAAGGTATCAACGATCGCGCGAATGCCCAAGGAGCGTTGAACTTTATTAATGAGGCTGCACTGGATCCGTATGTGTTTACCCGTGAGTCCTTCCTGCAATATCGCCAGAACTTGATCAATGACGGCAAAATTGACAGCAGCAGCTATGACGAGGATCTTGATGACATCATCGAAGGTTCTGCTGATCTCGAGGCAGATAACCCCAATGATGTTAAGCCGACAGCCGACACTACAAGCAAGATCGATGACGGGATCAAGTCTGCTGATAGTGCTGCAGTGCGTAGTTCTGCATTTGACAATATGGTTCAATCCTTTGAACAAGCCTCGATTAAAATCGATCAGATGAGTAAAAATAAATCCGGCGTAAAGCTCAATGATTCTGTTCGACCCGGCTCTTCAATTCAGTAATTAAATAGGGTCCCTCCGGCTTTGCCGCTGTCTCTTGATCATAACTCAGCGAGCGCCATCTTGCTGAGTTGGTATCGTTCGAGGCGTTCTTGCAAGCGAAACCATCCGCTCCAGATTTACTACCCGCTGAAAACATTGTCTTTCCACGCCTTGTGATAGTCGTCAATGCGCCAGCGCAGCTCGTCATAGCGCACGAACCGCATAGCATCTTCCGCGCTGCTGACGGCCTCCGTCGTTAGCAATACCCAATGCAACGGTTCCGATGACGATGGCGAGCCCAGCTCTTCCGCCAGAACAACGATTGTCTTCCTAAGCGAGTTGTTTGCGTGTATGTTTCTTGCCATTTATGCCGCCGTAGCCGCCGGTAATCATGTTTTAAATCCGGTGACCGCCAATAGCCATCTCGAGCGGCACTATCTATTGCAGGCTGGGCAGGGCGAGGTAACCCCGGCGTTGGCAGGCTATAACGCCGGTTTTAAATTACACGCGAGCTCTGCTCACCATACTTTTGTACATCAATGCCTGTCATATTTAATTTGGCTACAAAAAAATGAAGTCTGACGGCTACTCTGATTTGAGTGATTTATACATTGCTAACGCCTTGTTCAACTCTTCTGTCGCACCTTTAATATCTCCCTGGCTTACTTTGATTTGCGCCTGAATGATGCTGGCGGTGGCCTTTTTGACGATGTCCGGGTTTCCTGACACTTTCTCGGATTGCGCACGTGCCGCTTTTAAATGCTCGCTTGGCGGCACGAAATCGCTATGTATGATTTCGACTTTAGCCTTTTCAATATGCATAATGGTTTCATTCGGGCTGTGAACTGAACTTTTAGCGGCCTGTTCTGCATTCGCGATGACGCTGATCGAGCCTAATGAGAATGCCAGTGACAAAATTAACGCGGTGTATTTGATAGTTTTCATAAAATAAAGCCCCTCGTATAGTAACCGGCTGATGTCGGTATAAAATGCCTGAAAAGTAATCACTTATAGCCTGCTTGCTTACGAATTGATCGTTAATAACTTTAATTATTCAGTATGATATTCATATAATTTTTTTATTAATCCACCTTCTCTGAAATTAGAACGCGATACCTATAAACACCCCGTATGCATTAGCGCGAAAGATAGCTTTGCTTTTTGTTTAACAGACTTGCTAACGTTTGTTTAAAAACGTACTTAAAATTACCATTTTTCAAAAGACCGGTCGGAGCCAAAAGAGTTCAATGCAAGTATCAAGCAGCATTATTGCTCGTGGAAGTCCTGCTCCTGCACAGACGATCGGCCATTCTCAATATCTCGGGAATTCGGTGCTTTCCGGCCATGCGGCGTACGTACTGCGCCGCAAACTCTGGCTCAATGCCAACGGCCGTGACAAAGAGGGGATGTCGGGACGTACCCCGAAGAACCCTGACGACAATGGGGCTGGATTCGACTCCCTGGAACGCCGTCTTGGCAATGCCTACTACGGGTGTGCCTTGGCCCAGGGCCTCATACAGACAGGCTCCGAGACCCGGACGCTCGACGGAGGTTAACCATACATAACCGTCAACTACGACTGTCTCCGGCAACGCGGGCAGCAGACGAAGCACGGATATGATGCAGGGTAATTCGCGGCGATAAAACTTGCCGGGCTCATAAGGTGCTACGGCGCCAATGTCCCTTACAAAGGTTGCATAAGGCGTTTCAGCTTCCCATGACTCGGTTAAAACACAGGCCGCGCGAGCTCCTGTACCCTTATAGTCGACATCTACGAATGCAATGCTCATCGTTCTGACTGCCGTTCATCCTAACCGGCAGTAAGTCAGCGCATCAAAGGAACGCTGCTTACTACACGCCAAGGCACTATTCTATTATAGTTAGCTGTTTTCTCCGGCATCCGGTAACTTGCCTCCCAATTATCGTAAGAGCTTTTCACATTTCATGAATGTCTGACAGCCAAATTCCGAGAAAATTTACAGAATGAACAATATTTTCACAGAGGCCCATCATCCATAAAAGAGCGATAAAATTTAGCAGTTGCTCGAGCCGGACCCGGTTGTTCTGCTGACTACCGCCGACCAGGTTAAACTCCATGTGATGACGATGTCGTCTTGGCATATTCGTCGTCGATGGCGAGACGATCATGCTGAATCAGCGATGCGATAATAGCGACAAATTTAGATGAATCACATATCAAATCCGCCAAAAATTCCGAACATCATCATGCGGAATTACCTAATTGTTCCTGTGACCAACATCAAAAACGGTAATAAATCCGCTATAAAGCCAGGTCAAAAAGCCCGATGAGCATTATTATCTGTTGGCTGCTTCTGATTAAATGGAAAAATCCCGGAGAGTTGAAGCCTAAAACTCGATAATGATGGATTGTATCGCCTGGTCATGAACATCTCCAGATTAGCGGACTATCTCGCTTACCGAAGAGATGCGCCGAATTCCCTCTTTCCAGACAAATTCCGCTTCTCGAATGGGGCCTAGACTTTCGATTATAGTGCCGGCAGGTAAGGATAACCCCGTCATTTCGCCGATCAGAGGGATGGGGACCTCAAAAACGGAGAATTCGGGCAGTTCCAGGACTTCAAGACGGTTCAGCAGGTCTGCCTGGGTCAGTACGTAGCCTCTAGCCTTTAACGCCTCGTCCCCGGATTCCCGGTAAAATATAATTTTCCAGAATTGTTTGGGTAGCTGGATATTACGGTAAACAGGATCATTATCCGAAAAGATGGGGCCGCCCATGACCGAAACATGCAAGTCCTCCACATCGACGTCATTGAAGATGGCATTCTCCAGTTCACCCCAAATACCGTTCGCTTGCGATTGATTGAACGCCTCATGCTGCGGGGTGATGTTGGTGTAAAAGAAGGAATCAACGTTAGCCCGCTGCGCTTCGGACAGGGTTCCCCAAATCAGGTCGGCGCGCCGAGCGATATGCCCCCGATCCAGCGGATTGTTTGCATAAAGTTCGTTGCCTACTTGAGCGTTGCTGGGGATATTCGGGTCCTTTCTGAATGCTATGTTAGTGCGATTCAGGCGTCGAATCGAACTGCCATCGATGTTCCAGGCAACCCAGCGGGCAAAACGGCGTGAACGGCTCATGGCAAGGGAAAAGTGCGTGTAGTCGAAAACCGTGCGGCCGTCCACGGCGAGAAGATCATCGCCGGTTTCGTTGTTGGCCGGAGTGGGGAAGGGAACAGGAATACCGATAAAATTGGATGAATAGCCTAATCCTTCCATGGTTGTTGGAACAGGTCCGGATGGTTTGCTCGGCCGAATGCCGAGCTTTTCAAATACGGAAGCCGGGTAGCAGGCCAGGGCATGATCAGGGGCATCGCCGACTTCGCCGGCAAAATGCAGTCCCAACATCATATTGGTCGTTCCGTTTTGGTCAACGAACAGCCAGGCAGAGCCGGAGTCGCCGCCCATGCTGATCTCGCCATCTTCTGCGGGTTGGTCAGGGTCTGGGCCGATCTCAAAACAGCCGATTTCCTGGATGCCAGCCGAGCCGTAATCAATTCGGGTTGTAACATGAATTCGATTAACGATGCCAAACGTGACATTCGTCGTCCGGCCGGATTTCACCACTTTATCGCCGAGGTCAGGTTCGCCGATTCGCCCGACGGCGACATTCAGGTCAATAATATTCGCTTCCAAACGGCGTTGATCGATGGACGCTATTGCGCAATCTCCGGCGACGCCGAGATGGCTGCGCACTAAACGCCCTGCGACAGTGCGATTTGTCCGGTTGTCGTCATGCCTGCCCGGTTGCAGAATGGTGTCGCCGATGACGCCGGTTTCGCCGTTAAGAACATGCCAGTTGGACAGAATATAAGGCGCCCCGGTCTGAGCATCATAAACAACACAGCCGATGGTACCTGCGGAAATGCCGGGGTGGCCTACGCTGATTCCGGGTATGACGGGATTAGCGGCAGACTTGCGAGGCGAAGCGGCTTCCAGCTTTGCGTTAAGTTCAATTTCCCTGGCATGGGTCTCGAAGCTGCGCTGAATTACGTCGGTTGGAATTTCCACACCGTCGATAACAAACGATTTGGGTAATTCCGTCTCGCCCATTGCTACTAATGCCTCCGGTGAAGCCTTATGGCCGACGGTGAACTGAATACACAATTTTTTGGTCGTCTTGCCATCCTTGATTTTATAGCCAATGCCGACCGACGTGATATTGTCCTGTTGGAGGAAGCGGGAACTTTCTTTACGGACGAAGGCTTTGAGGGCTTCCATCGAAACGGTTTTCTTGGTCATCTATGTCTCCTCTTGTAGTTAGGGCGATCGGCAAAATTTGCTCATAGGGACGATCATCGTTGTTTACTTCATACCTCGACATTTTTATACACTAACCAGGATAATGGTTGTATTGAAAATAACATTTTATATCCAGGCTGTCTGTTAAAAATTCACATGACGGCTGTTCTGGCAAGTTAGTTATCTTAATTTTTGAAATATCTGCTTGTTTAGTTCCCCTCATAGGGTCCATCAAATCAGGTTTACTATTTTTCTGCAGCGTCCATTACGATTCATGGAGCAATAAAAGGTAACATCTCCGAATTTTATCATCTGTCTCAACCTTGAGATCCATTTTGACTCGTTGAAACCGAAAAATATCAGGATAATCCGAGGCAACAAAATCAACCAGTCATTAGCCGATTCGATATAATGTTTTATAGTATTTGAAAAATAATCCGTTATAGAGGGCGGCTATGGCTGAAACGAAGAATGAAAAACATAGGATCGTGATTGTGGGAGGGGGCGCGTCGGGATTGGAATTGGCAACCAATCTGGGGCGTAAATTTGGCAAAAAAGGCAAGGTCGACGTCATGTTGCTCGATGCGTCTTCGACCCATATCTGGAAGCCGTTGCTGCATGAAGTAGCCGCAGGAACATTGGATGAAACGGAGCAGGTGGAATATCTTTCCCAGGCCTATCGTAATAATTTCCGTTTTGTGTTGGGCAAGATGGAAGGGCTTAACAGAAAGAAGAAAGAAATCTATGTCAGCCCCACTTTCAGCGATAGCGGCGAGGAGCTGATTCCCAAGCGCACATTCAGTTACGATACTCTGGTCATGTCGATCGGCAGCGTTAGCAATACCTTTAATATCAAGGGAGTGGATGAGCATTGCCTGTTTCTGGATACGATCGCTCAGGCATTCAAATTTCAGAAACAATTGGTCGAAACCTATATTAAAAGCTATGCGGCTATAGAAAGCGTCCCGGCTAAACCCTTGTCCATTGTCATTATCGGCGCCGGCGCAACAGGCGTCGAGTTATCGGCGCAATTGCACGAAGTCACCAATTTATTGGCTGTGTACGGACTACAGGAAAGCAATAATGTCAACTTGACTATTATCGAGGCGGCAACCCAACTATTGCCCGCATTGCCGGGAAAACTGGCTAATGCCACTCAACAGCAGCTTGTCAAACTGGGTGTCGATCTTAAGCTGGGCCGCCGAGTGACCGAGGTCACCCGGGACTATGTGGCCACACACGATGGCGAAATTATTCCGGCCGACTTGAAAGTCTGGGCGGCAGGGATTAAAGCGCCGGACTGGTTGAAACAACTGGATGGTCTGGAAACAAATCACATCAATCAGTTGATTGTTGATGAAACCCTGAAAACCGGCGACGACGACATTTTTGCTATGGGCGATTGCGCGGCCTGCGCATGGCAGGGTCACCAAGGCAATGTGCCGCCAAGAGCGCAGGCGGCGCATCAGCAGGCATCGACATTGTTTAAAACCTTATGCAACCGGTTAAAAGGCAAACCGCCGGTCAAATATGTCTATTATGATTACGGTTCGCTGGTGTCACTTGGGCAATATACGACGGTTGGCAATCTGATGGGCAATTTGATGGGGACCGTCACTATCGGCGGCTTCATTGCCAGGGTGGTTTACTTGTCCCTGTATAAAATGCACCAGGTGGCAATACACGGCTATTTCAGGACGGCGATGCTGACGCTTTCCAATGTCTTCAGACGTAGTGCCCATTCGACCATTAAATTGCATTAAAACCTGAACCTGCGGTTCAGGGTTCACAGTTCAAGGGGGGAAGCCTAACCTGGAACTCATAACCCTGAACCCTGAACCCTGAACCCTGAACCCTGAACACAACTATGTTAGAGATTGAATACGAGTTTCTCGAAGAAGATTTGGTAAATTTTAATGAAGCGCAGTTTATGAAATCGAAGGATATCCAGGACAACATCAACAAAAACCGATGGTTATTGCCGGCTATTATGCTGCTGATAGGCTCTTTTTATTTGTATTATTACGGCGATAAAACGTCTACGGCCTATATTGCCGCAGTTGCTTTGCTTTGGGCGTGGCTGTCGCCCAAGATAATGCTCTATGATTTGCGGAGGCAGATCGCCGGTAAATATACGCCTGTCGAAAAAAAGAATATGTTCGGCATCTACACATTAACCATAGACCCGGCCAATCCTGCTTATTTATATGAGAAATCGCCCAGCGGCAAACATAAAATGTCCTGGGCTGAATTGATCCGGGTAGAGTACGGCAAGCGTTATGTGTATATCTTCATTACCCTGGATACCGCGCTGGTGATTCCGGTCGATAGGGTCAAAAAAGGCAGTCTTGAAAAATTTGCCGAGCAGGCGGAAAAGATGATTGAGCGTTATGCCTAGTTTATCCGGTTTTTATCGTTAATTTCGGAATTGATTGCTGGAGCACATACCTTTGGATAAGCGAATATTCAACAAGCGCCTGGTTGTTTTGGATACCGAGACGACCGGCTTAAATCCGCAAGAAGGCCATAGAATTATTGAAATCGGTTGCGTTGAACTGGTTAATCGCCGTTTAACGGGTAACCGCTTTCATGTCTATATCAATCCAAACCGCTTGATCGATGACGGTGCCATCGAGGTTCATGGTATTACCAATCAGTTTTTGGAAGACAAGCCGCAATTTCGGGATGTCGCAACGGATTTGATCGACTTTATCCGGGATTCGGAATTAATCATCCATAACGCGCCGTTCGATGTCGGTTTTATCAATCATGAGTTTTCACTGCTCGACGATATCAGCGGAACGGTTGCCGATTATTGCGAGGTGTTCGATACATTAACGTATGCCAGACAGAAGCATCCGGGACAAAGGAACAGCCTGGATGCGCTGTGTAAACGGTATGGCGTCGATAATAGCCATAGGGATTTACACGGCGCGTTATTGGATGCCGAAATTCTGGCGGATGTTTATCTGTTAATGACCGGAGGCCAGGCATCCTTATTGGATGATGGCGCAGGGGATTCAGTCGGGTCGAAATTCACCGAGGCGGTCAAACGATTGCCTTCGGACCGTCCTGCGTTAAAAGTCATGCGTTGCAGTGAAGATGAACTTGAAGCGCACCGGCTGCGGCTGGCTGCTATCGAAAAGGCGGGCGGCGCCTGCATCTGGAAGTCTTAATTGGTCATGCAAAAATGGCAATGCCGTAAACAGCCGGTTTTTTTCCAGCCGGCACAATGGGATGTCTGAATGCGACTATTTTATACCGCGCTTTTTTATCTGTTGATCCCTTATATATTGTTGCGATTGCTTTGGCGCAGTATCAAGGCGCCGGAGTACCGTCGGCGGTGGTTTGAACGGTTTGCACTCTATCATGATCAACCGGTTCAGGGCGTCATCTGGTTTCATGCGGTTTCAGTGGGCGAGGCTGAAGCCTTGTTTCCCTTGCTGCGCCACCTGCAACAACAGCAGCCGGCAACCCCGTTGCTGGTAACGACGACGACGCCTACGGGTTCGGCAAGGGTCAAAGCCGTGATGAAAGACACGGTATCCCATGTTTACCTGCCTTATGATCTGCCTTGTGTACTGCAGCGGTTTATGCAACGTTTTAAGCCGAAAATGGCAGTCATCATGGAAACTGAAATCTGGCCGAATCTGTTTTCATATTGTGGAAAATACCGGATTCCTTTATACATCATTAACGCCAGGTTATCGGAAAAATCGGCACGCGGTTACCGAAAAATGCCTGAATTCATTCGCCAGGCCTTGGCTGAAGTTACGCTGATCGCCGCTCAAACACAAGCGGATGCCGACCGGTTTATTGAAATAGGCGCTGCAAAAGCGAGCGTTAAAGCGCTTGGCAATATGAAGTTTGATGTGGAAATTCCTGAAGAGACGATCGAATCAGGTTTGAAATTAAGGGAATTTTTGTTCAGGGACCGTTTCGTTTGGCTCATTGCCAGTACTCATAAAGATGAAGAGGCTATCTTTTTGGATATCTACAAGGCTGTCAAGCAGAAAATACCCGATTTATTGCTGGTTATCGTACCGAGGCATCCTGAACGTTTCGGAGACGTCAAGACTCTGTGCGAGCAGCATCGGCTCCGGGTTGTGATGCGTACGTCGGAGCTGTCTTGCAATACCGATACCGATATTTATCTGGTTGATACGATGGGCGAATTAAAAGTATTTTACGCCGCCGCCGATGCTGCCTTCGTCGGCGGCAGTATGGTGCCGGTTGGCGGCCATAATATTCTGGAGGCGGCGGCCGTCGGAGTGCCGGTGATGTTTGGACCCCATATGGCTAATTTCAAGGACATTGCCGAAGGCGTCCTGGAGCAGCAGGCGGCAATTCAATGCCGAAATAAAGCTGAAATTATCGATTCGATACTGCATCTGTATTATGAACCGGCTTACAGAGATGATTTGGTTGCAAAAAGCAAAGCGTTTGTCCGCAGCAATCAAGGGGCTATCGCACAAATCTATGACCTGCTTGTTCAGGGCAAAGAGATGGGTACGTCTGTTGCCTTCCAACGAAATTGAGAATTCAAACTCCGGATTCCAATCCGAGGCAAATTAAATAACCCTATAATTTCATATGTCAAACAAACGATTCAGCAAGATTATTATTATCGGCGCAGGTCCTTCGGGCAGCATTGCCGGCGCATTGCTTAGAAACAAAGGTTATCAGGTGACTATTCTGGAGCGCCAGCGTTTTCCAAGGTTCAGCATCGGCGAAAGTCTGTTGCCGCAATGCATGGAGTTTATCGAACAGGCCGGCATGATGGAAGCCGTCATTGGCGCGGGTTTTCAATACAAGGATGGGGCGTCGTTTGTACACGGAGACCGTGTTACCGAATTCTCTTTCGAAGATAAATTTACCGCCGGGATAGGCACCACGTTTCAGGTTCAACGGGGCCGGTTCGATGCCTTGCTCGCCGATGAAGCCGCGCGCATGGGGGTTGACATACACTGGCAGATGGAAGTCACAGCCGCTGATTTTTCCGGTGATAAACCCAGGCTTACCGTGCGAGACGCTTCCGGCCAAGTGATGGATTACCAGGCCGATTTTATCCTGGATGCCAGCGGCTTCGGCCGTATCCTGCCTCGGTTGCTGAGTCTGGAATCTCCCTCCGGGTTTCCGCTCAGGCAGGCGATATTTGGACATATTGAAGATCGGATTGATGATAAGGACTTCGATAGAAATAAAATCAGGATTACCGTTCATCCCGAGCACCGGGGCGTCTGGTACTGGCTGATCCCCTTCAGTAATGGACGAAGCAGCATCGGTGTCGTTGCGGAACCCGAGTTTTATCGGCCATGGAATAGTAATTATGATGCCGCCCTGCGGGACATTATTGGCCAGGACTACAGTTTGCCGCGCTTGCTGAAAAATGCAGTCTTCGATGAAAAGATCAACACCATTACCGGTTATTCCGCCAATGTCAAAAGTTTATACGGGAACGGCTATGCCTTGCTCGGAAATGCCGGCGAATTTCTGGATCCGGTCTTTTCTTCCGGCGTGACCATTGCGATGAAATCGGCATCGCTGGCTGCGGCTGTTCTCGATAAGCAGTTCAACAATGAAAATGTGGATTGGGAACGGGAGTATGCTATTCCGTTGCAGCGGGGGGTTAATACCTTTCGCGTATTTGTCGATGCCTGGTATGACGGACGCTTTCAGGACGTGATATTCCATCCAAATCAACAGCCGGAAATCAAGGCCATGATTTGTTCCATACTGGCTGGTTACGCCTGGGATGAAAGCAATCCTTATGTGAAAAATGCCGGTGTCAGGCTGCAAACGCTGGTCGAATTATGCCGAAGCGGCGCCTGATAATTATTTTACTGCTCTTATTGCTAACTGCTTGCGGATTATGGCATAAACCGGCGGGGCGAACCGAGGCTATTTCAGCCGGCGAGAATCAGCCATTGCCTGGACAACCGGAATTAATGCCTCTGGCTTCGCCGCAAGGGCCAGGCAGGCGTATCGTGCAGCAATTGACGGCTTTCTGGCCTAGCCGGCAAGAAACGTTGTTATGCGTACTGGAACTGGATGAGCGTCGTATCGCGATGGCCGGAATGACCAATGAAGGATTGAGTCTGTTTAATCTATCTTATGACGGCAAGATTCTGCAGTCGGACAAAAACCCGTTGCTGCCGGATTCGGTTGCTCCCGAATACATGATTGCCGACTTTCAACTGGTCTATTGGCCCGTGTCGGCATTACGAAAGGTACTGCCCTCGAACTGGCGGCTGGAGGCCGGCAACAATCTTCGTCGCCTCTATGTCGGCAATGATCTACGTATTGAAGTTCGTTATCTGTCAACCGAGGTTAGCTGGCCCAAAAACGTTGAGCTGGTTAATCTTTACTATAACTACCGCTTGCGCATCCAAACGATCAGTTATGAAACTGTACCTGAATGATTTAGGTTTACTCAGTGCGGCAGGCAATGGCAAAACCGACGTAATGGCCAATTTGCTTGACGGCAACCGTTCCGGCCTGGTCGAAACGGATGCCTACAGCGCCGGTCACAGGGTGTTTAGGCATCCGATGGATGTACAAAAAATATTATTGATTAAGTTGTAAGTGCTCTATCGGAAAATTTGTTATACCGAGCAATAAATTGTACTTTTCAGGAATTGAATGATTGCGACAGAACCTAAACAGAGATGCTATCCTTTTGTATCAGTACTTTTATCAGCTTACTTTATTAGATTAAATTATGAAATTAAGTTACATGACTTTGTTTGTTTTACTGGTCGGTTTAAGCGGCTGCGCGACAAATAGCAACAAGCCAGTTCAGACGGTACAGCATACCGGTGCCGGTACATTGATCATCAAACCCATCGCTTTCAAGAAAGATGCTTATATCAGGGATGCCGTTAAACAGGAATGCGACCTGGATGGAAAACTGGTTCAGTTTATTGAGCAATATGCTGCCGGACAGTATGCGAATATTGTCACGGATTCCGATAAGAGCTCGGGTGATGCACAGGTTCTGACGATAGAATTTGAAGACGTGCAGGGTGCTGCCGGAGGCGCCTGGTCCGGTCCCAAATCAGTCGTGATAAAAGGTTCGTTAAACCAAAAAGTTAAGATGTTGGGGGATTTTAAAGCCCGGCGTTTTTCCGGCGGCGGGATGTTTGGCGGGTACAAAGGCACTTGCGCTATTTTGGGGCGTTGCGTTAAAGCCTTGGGACGGGATGTGGCGGAATGGCTGGCGCATCCGACCTCTCAGGCTGTTTTGGGCGACCTGTAAGATTATTTTATGACGGCCATTCCCAAGTCATGCGACGTGCTGGTTATCGGCGGCGGACCGGCCGGCAGTAGTGCCGCCACACATCTGGCACAAGCCGGTATTGATGTCGTAGTGCTTGAACGCGCCATATTTCCTAGAAATCAAGTGGGTGAAAGCCTGATCCCACATATCTGGAAATTTACCGATATGACCGGCGTGTCGGAAAAAATTGAGCAGGAATGTTTTCTGGCCAAGGCTGGCAGCATTACAGTCTGGAATGACAAAATCCACCAGATTCAGTTTTCCGATTTCGGCTATACTCGGCCCGGACTGCATGTTGAACGCGACATTTTCGATAATATTCTGCTGAAACATGCCGAAAGCTGCGGGGCTCAGGTGTTTAACGAAGTCGCGGTCAAAAATTTCGATTTCATTGACAGTCTGCGGCCGGAAATTTTTTACACTGACAAGCGAGGGCATAGCAATCATGAAGGCACCATCCGCTGTCAATATGTCATTGATGCCAGCGGCCACAGTTGCTTATTGGCAAATCAGTTTAAAGTCCGCCAGACCATCAGCACGCAATTAAATTTTTTATCACTGTGGGGCTATTTTGAAAACGCCCGTTTCGTCGGCGTCGACCGGAAGAGCTATACCTCTGAGGCGCTGGCAACCGTCAAGCCGGTGACCTTTGTTATGTCCTTTGAAGACGGTTGGATCTGGCATATAGTGTTACGGGGCAAGACCAGTGTCGGCGTGATTGTACCGACCGAACGAACGAGAGGCATGGACCGTCAGCAGCGCGAAATGTTCTTCAAGCAAACCTGTGCGCGTCAGCCTCATTTGAACAAACTGTTGGAACAGGCGCATTTTATCGAAGGCTCGCTGCAATTCCGGCCTAATTATTCCTATTATTCCAATACTATCTGCGGTGAAAACTATTACTGTATTGGCGACGCAGCAGCCTTTGTCGATCCCATCTTCTCCCACGGCGTGCAAAATGCCTTTTACAATGCCGCCGCCGCAACGCTGTCGATCAAGGAATCTCTCAAAAACAACAAACTTCGTTTACGTTACAGCCAGCTCTGTGAAAGCCGCATGCAGCAGTTTTATGGCTTCTCAAGATCATTGTCGTTGGGCGATTTCGGCGGCAACGGCGTCAATCCCGGCCTGGTAAAAAACTTGATGAAGTTGCTGCCGCAACTGGAATTGGAACTAATCCTGATCGCCTCGGAAACGACCAACCGCTCGGAAAATTTCCGCAGGTTAGCCAGAGAAGCGGGCGTGTTAGGGCAGTTTAAGGAAAACTTTTCCGGCAGAAAAACCGAACGGATCGAGGCTTTGGATTTTTGAAAGGTGTTCTAATGCCATCACTAGGCATTAATAGTAGAATGTTGCCGACGATAACAGATGGTTAATACGTTCCACTGATTTTTTGGGGAAGGAAAAAGTGACATCTTGGTTTGTACGCCCTGTCCTTTAGATTTATACTCGGCCTAAATCATAACAATCATACGATGAATTTATGAAGGAAATACGACAAATTAGGCTTTTTACAAGGTATCGGTGCCTTGTAGATTTTATTTATTAGGGCTTCATGTTCGCCCACGCGTTCCTTGCCTTTATAGCATTACCGGGTGTTGTCGCCATCGCCGTTCCGATCACCTGGCTATGGGCAAGTTCCCACACGAGGCTCGTCCAACCTTTGGGACTAGTTCCTTTGCTCGCCGGGTTCTTTGCGTTGCTTTGGTGCGTGCGTGACTTCTATATCTCAGGCAAGGGCACGCTTGCCCCGTGGGCTCCTCCAGCCCACTTGGTCATCGTTGGACTCTACCGCTATACGCGGAATCCCATGTATATCGCAGTAACGCTTGTCCTTCTTGGTTGGGCACTGTGCTTCGGCGTGGCGGGCCTGTTCGTTTATGCAATAGTTTTAGCTATTGCCTTCCATCTGCGGGTCGTGCTGGGCGAGGAGCCCTGGTTGGCGCGAACGCACGGAGCACAGTGGGAAAATTATTCAAGTCGCATTCCTCGCTGGTTCTGGTGAATACCATGTACGAAGTTGCCCTTAACTCTTCTCTTTGAGTGGATACATAATTACGGACTATTGGGAGAACAAAATGAAAACGACCTTCACACGATGTCTAAAAAAATTATTTCTGGTTACATTTTTCATCATCATGGGATGTTCCGGCACCATCAAGAGCATGCGAGAAATACCGGATGAAAATCTTGTGATAATTCCTGATCAAGGCAAATCTGTCGTTGTATTTATGCGTCCGGAAAGCTTTGGATGGGCGATACAATCCAGCGTGTTTGAGATCAAAGGCAAATTGCCATCACTTGTGGGGATCATCGCCGCGAAAACAAAGCTTGCCTATCGATTAGATCCAGGACCCCATCTATTTATGGTGGTGGGTGAAAGCGCCGATTTTATGACTGCTGACTTGGCCCCTAACAAGATTTATTATGCTCTTGTTGAGCCTAGAATGGGTGCTTGGAAAGCACGATTTTCCCTTGATCCTGTACACGAAGAAAAGGTATCAACAACTGACCTTACCGATTGGTTGGAAGATTGCCGATGGGTGGAAATGACAGCGGAATCTTTGGACTGGGCACAAGAAAACATGCCTAGCATTCAGGCGAAGTTTGATAAATATTACCCCGTATGGTTACAGAAAGAACAGTCTAAGAAGCCGCACCTCTATCCAATTGACGGCAAATAAATATAAGCCAGGAATAATAAGGTGGGAAGTTCACTCAACTTTCCAATGGTAACTACCATTTGCTCGAAACATTTGATGAACTAAGAGGAGAAGTCATGATAAAACTGACCCTAATTGCGCTAACGTGCTTACTATTAGTGGCATGCACTTCGGCACCACTCCAAAACGTAGAGCATGCACCTGTGCGAATAAGCAAGGTTAACTATACCATCGAAGACGTGGAAAAAGGGATCATTCGAGGAGGAGTTAGTAGGGGGTGGGAAATGTATAGAAAGCAACCGGGCCTTATTGAGGGAACCTTATATATAGGTAAGCATGTCGTTGAAGTGACGATTTCTTATAATATGCAAAGCTATAATATCAGCTATAGGAACAGCAAGAATATGGATTATGACTCTGGAAAAATCCATAAAGCCTATAACCGGTGGATAGATAATCTAAACAAAGCAATAAGGCAATCCTTATCCTCTGAAATGTAGGGCAGGGTTGGAGCTTGGCGGAAAACCAGCATTAGGTAATTGTGCAACCCTTCATGGATGTTAATAAACAAGCGATTATAAATCACAGGCAGTTGTTGTTATTTTTTTTATCGCAAATCCAGCCGAACGTCAGGATAACGATAAGCTAATTGGGCATATTAAAAATTTGCTGGCTTATGCTAAATCTTGTGTTGTCAGGTCCTAAACAACATTCGCTTTATTTATGTCCATCGCCGGTTCCCAGCAAGGCGGCGATGATGTTTTTCTGAATTTCCGAAGAGCCGGAAAACAGGCGGCTGGAGAGGGCATCGCTGACCAGTCTGGCCATAGGGCTGTCTGTTATCAGCGCACTGCTTCCAAGGATATGGACGGCATCCAGGCTGGATTGCAGAAATGCTTCTGAGGCGAATAATTTGGTTTGGGCGCTAACCATGGTAAGTCGCTTGCTGTTGTCTTTCAGGCGCGCGCATTCATTGACCCAAAGTCTGATGGTGTCCAGTCTTAATTTCATATCAGCAATTTTATGACTAATGGCCTGATTTTTACCCAAGTGAGTGCCGTTGACCTTGCGTTCGCGGCTGAATCTGACCACGCTTTCGAGTTGCCATTCCATGACGCCGCAAATGCCGGCAAAAATAAAAGCTCGCTCCAGTTCCAGTGCTTGCTGAATCATCATGTTGCCAGCGCCAGTTTTGCCCAGTTGTCTGGAATGCGGGATCAGAGCGTTTTCCAGTATGACATCCCCCATGGTCGCACTCTGACAGCCGGATACCTGGGGAGAATCATGAAAGTTGGAACCTTCATCGTCACACTGCACGATGAAAGCGGATAATTTATTGTCTAGACGGGCATAGACGACCAGCATATCCGCGATGGGGGTGTTGGTAATATAGCGTTTGTGACCGTTCAGTAAAAAACCTTCTTCGGTCTGGACAGCGGTCATTGCCAAGGCGTTAAGATCGGAACCAGCCTGAATTTCGGTAATGGCATGGCCGCCAACCAGGCCGCCGGTTATTAATTTATTTAAATAGGTTTCCTGTTGCTGGGAATTGCCGTAATTCAGCAATGGAAACACCGCGCCCCAGAGGTGGGCGTTGATGGAAAGCAGTAAACCGGTATCTTGGGTGACTTTCCCAAGTGTTTCATGTGCCTTCACCAGGTCGGCAAAACGGCTATCATTGCCGCCGCGATTTACCGGGATGGCATGCTTTAAAAGTCCCTGATTTGCGCAATAAAAGAAGCGGCGCCGGGAGGCTGTGGCGTCTCCTGCGCACGGCAGCTTGTCCATTTCCATTCAGTTTTTCTCCAGTTGTTGTAATATCGCCTGATAATCGGTCTTGCCGTTGGCTAAATAAGGTAGCGTATCCAGCACAATAAATTTACAAGGTTGCATGTAGGCCGGCAATTTTTGTTTGACCGGTCTGACAATCGCTTCCAGATTAGCGCCAGGTTTCAGCACAACGGCAGCGGCGGGACGTTGACCGCTGGTGCAGTCCGTGATGCCAATGACGGCGCAGCTTCTCACTTCCGGAAATTGTAGTAAAACCGCTTCGATTTCAGCAGGTTCAACCCTGTATCCGGAACATTTCAGCATCCGGTCGAGTCGGCCGTGAAAGCAATATTCGCCCCGTTCGTTAAGCGATACCCTATCGCCGGTGCGATAGTAATTACCGGTCGATAAAGTGGCTATCAGTTCACCTTGTTGCCAGTAGCCGGACAGATTGTTGGCGCTTTGTACCTGTAACTCACCTGTTTCAGCATCGATTTGCAAGACAGCGCCGCAAGCCGGATAGCCGATCGGGATTGGCCGATCGATCTGCAAGCGGTCCCGGTCTACCGGCCAATAGCAGCAGACATTGGTTTCGGTGGGGCCATAAAGGTTGAAAAAGTTGGTAGCCGGCAATAAATTGCACAGTTTTTTCAACAGGGGCGTCGGAAACACCTCCCCGGCAAACAGTACGATCTTCAGATCAGGCAGCGGTAGGGTAGTCAAAGAGCCTTTTAGAGCGATAAAACCGAGTAATGACGGCACCGTATAAAAAACACTGATGCGCTCTTCGCGTAGCCAGGTTGTCAGGCGCGTCGGAGACAAGGTCAGGCCTATCGGCACAAAATGAACGGCAGCGCCGCAACTTAGGCTGCTAAACAGATCGAAAACAGACAGATCGAAATGAAACGGGGCTAATGAAGCAATACGGTCGTAGCGGCTGATGTTAAAAGTGCATGATGCCCAGTTGGCGAAATTGCACATGGCTCTGTGGCTTAAAGCAACGCCTTTGGGTGCGCCGGTGGAGCCGGAAGTATAGAGTATTGCTGCCAGTGCTTCGGCACTGACTTCTGCAGGCCAGTTCGTGCTTTGTCGCGTAAAAGTTGTCTGATCAATATCCAGCCAGAGTGTCGGCGTTTCGAGCCAGTCCGGGCAGCGTCCTTTACCGATGATGCATTGGGGGGCGGCATCATTGATGATGTAATTTAAGCGGTTGGCCGGATTTTTGATATCAAGAGGAATATAGCAGGCGCCTGCACCTAATACGGCGAGGATGGCAATGGCGGCATCGATACCGCGATCCAGGGCAATAACGATGCGCCGGTAAGGATTTTCCGAATCCGTCAGACAGGCGCTTAGCTGGCAGACTTGTTGTTTAAGTTGTTGATAGCTGAGTTGCCGGTCACCTTCATTAAAGGCAATGTTGTCCGGTGCGTTTTGGCATTGTCGGTTAAATGCGGACAGCAAAGACATTATTGTGTACGCTCACCCCGGTGATCATTCGCCTTCACCCAGCAATTCTGTCAACATTAACTGATGCAGTTTCTCGATTTGCTCGGAATTGCTGACCGGCTCTGTAAAGTTATAGCTCAAGGTAAGCTGATTTTGATAAATACAGCTCAGAAAAGCCAGTCCTGGTGGTGCCGTGACCTGGCAGGCATAAAAAACCCCTTTTATTTCAGCACCAGGAAAACTGTCTGCCGGAAGATCCATCCGACCTACATCGGAAAACCAAAAGGAGCTGCGTTCTTTGCCTGAGCCATAGGAAAGGCGTAAGGTCTTGCCGTATTTGGCCAATGACAACCAACTGCCTGCCCACATCAGCGGCAGAAAGGCATAATCCATTTGCTGACGAATCACCTGGGCATTTTGCTGCTTCAGGTGGGCAAATAATTTTTTCCGGTCTTGAACGACGTCGCGTGGCGCTTGCGCAAACAGAGCACAAACATGATTGCCGGTCATTGGTGACAATGCCCGTTGCTTACGCAAATTAAAGGCGTAGGGTGCGCAATAGGCTTCGCCGGTATTGTCAGGATACATTTTTTCCAGTGCACGCATCAGGCAGCCTATGTAATAAAGGCTGGAACCGGTCAGGCCGACATGTTGCCTGGCCAGTTTGATGACCTTTTCGGTTTGTGCTTCGCTCAGCCTTTTAATTGTGTAGTTCATGCGTTGCGGGGGCAGATCACTGTTGAAAGGCTGAATACTTTCCAGGCGGTCCAGTTGGTTGATATAGCGTTTGCCTTTTAATAGCAGACCGATCTTTTGCCACCAGCGATATTTACCCAATTGCACATTCACTAACGACCCCGTTTCAGGCAGGCCGAATTGCCGACGTTGCACTTCATCCGCTGTGCACAGATATTTCAGGATCAGATCCGCGCCGCGGGCATCGCCGAACTGATGCATCCAGCGGGTAAAAAAAGTATGTTGTGTCGGACCGGTCAACAGATGAAATTCGATGGGAGAGGAGGCTTCCCGTGCCTGTTTATGATTAATAATGCGATCAATAGTTTGTTGCTGGAAATCGGCTTCATTTTGGTTATCCGGGCAATGATGCTGGAAAAACAGCGTGGGGGGATCGTTGCGTTTACACCAGTAGAAGCGTCGTCCGATCTGCCGCAGGGAAGCCTGAGAAACGGGAAAGCGCTGGCTGAACTCGGTAATCCGGTGTTGCAGCGCCTCTATATCAGGGATGTTGCTGAGCACCAGAGCAAAACAGCCGTAATTACCGGCCAAGCCGACCTTGCGGATTTCCTCATCCATGGCGAGGGTGAAACTGTCGGCCGGATTGAGTCTTTCCAGCATATATTCTTTTTTGATATTCATCCGTTTTGATGCCGTAAAATCCATTTTTCCAATGCATTAAAGGATTGCACATTTTCCGGTTCAATTTCCGTATCGGGCAGGGTAACACCGTATTCATTCTCGATAAACATAATGAGCCGCATAATACCCATGCTGTCCAGACCGGCTTCCAGAAGATTGTCATCATCGCTGAATTGCTCCGGTTCGGCGACAAAAACAAGCTCCTGAAAGATAAAATCGCGCAGTTTCTTTTTCATGGTTTTTGTAAGATATACTAAATGGCTAATGATAGCCGATTAAGGCTACAATAGTCATCAGCAATCGGAATCCCCGAATTTTTGCAGGTAAAGTCTGCGCTGAATCAATTTGAGAGATATTTAGAATGACAATGGAAATGCAGGCAGGCTGGAAACATGTCGGCTAGAGGAAACGTTATTATTATCGGCGCCGGGCCGTCGGGCAGCATTGCCGGGGCTTTACTGAGTAATAAAGGTTATCAGGCTACGATTGTGGAACGGGATGCTTTTCCCCGTTTTAGCATCGGCGAGAGTTTATTGCCGCAGTGTATGGAATTTATTGAAGAGGCCGGGATGCTCGATGCGGTGCAGGCGGCAGGTTTTCAATTAAAAACCGGAGCGGCTTTTTTACATAAAGACAGACATTCCGAATTTTGTTTTGCCGATAAATTTACCCACGGCTTCAATTCTACCTATCAGGTACAGCGCGACCGCTTTGACGCCTTGCTGGCCGATGAAGCCCAACGCATGGGGGTTGAAATACGTTGGCAACAGGAAGTTATAGCGGCTGATTTTAGCGGAAGCAAGCCGATTCTGACGATCAAAGACAAGAATGGGCTTAATTATCAGCTAACCGCCAATTTCGTTCTGGATGCCAGCGGTTTCGGCAGGGTATTACCGCGCCTGTTGGATCTGGAAAAACCTTCCGGTTTTCCTATGCGGCAGGCATTGTTTACTCATCTGGAAGACCGGATAGATGGCGCCAGCTATGATCGCAACTATATCCGTATTATCGTTCACCCTGAACTGACTGATGTCTGGTATTGGTTGATTCCATTCAGTAACGGGCGCTGCAGCATCGGTGTAGTAGGCGAAGCGGAGGTGTTCAATATTCCCGGAACGGATCGGCAATCCATGTTGCAGCAATTTGTTGCCGAGGAGCCTGGCTTGTCCGTTCTTTTGCAAAACGCGGTATTTGATACCCCGGTCAACACCATCAGCGGTTACAGCGCCAACGTCAAGAGCTTGTATGGCAAAGGTTATGCTTTGCTGGGCAATGCCGGCGAATTTCTCGATCCGGTCTTTTCCTCCGGCGTCACTATTGCGATGAAATCGGCCAGTTTGGCTGCTGATGTGCTTGATCGGCAATTTAACGGACTACCGGCAGACTGGCAAAGCGATTTTGCAGAGCCCTTGCAAAAAGGTGTGGAAACTTTCCGCACCTTCGTTACCTCATGGTATGAAGGCGGTCTTCAGGATGTGGTGTTTTACCCGCATCTAAAAGGAGTTGAACAAAAAAATGACATTAAACAGATGATCTGTTCGATTCTGGCAGGTTATGTCTGGGACGAGAATAATCCCTATGTCAAAAATCATCGTCTTCGCCTGAAAACGCTGGTGGAGTTGTGCCAAGAACCCTGATTGGTTATGAAGCTGTATCTCAATGATCTCGGCATCCTGTCAGCTTCCGGTAATAATGGCGCTGAGATGCTGTACCGCTTGCAGGCCGGAGACCGCTCAGGTTTGGTTAGGACCGATGAGTATTTGTCTGGTCGGCCGTTTTATATCGGTGCTGTCCAGGCAGAGTTACCCGAAATAGGTGAAAAATATAGCATTTATGATTGCAGAAACAATAGATTGCTGTTAGCTGCGTTGAGTCAGATTAAGGCTGCAGTCGACACCATGATTAAAAACTATGGTGTTGACAGAATAGGCGTAGTAATCGGCACCAGCACATCGGGGGTTAGAAATACGGAACTGGCTCTGGCAGAAGTTACCAAAGGCAGATCCAAACCGCAAAAGTTTCATTATAAACAGCAGCAGTTTGCAGGCGGAGCCGATTTTTTGGCTCATGTTCTGGGGCTAAAAGGCCCGGCCTATGCAATATCGACAGCCTGCTCATCCGGCGGCAGAGCGTTAGCCTCGGCTCGCAGATTGATTACTCAGGGCCTCTGCGATGCCGTTATTGTCGGCGGTGCCGATAGCTTATGCCGTTTTACGGTGTGTGGGTTTGAAGCACTGGAGTCCTTATCGTCCGGATTGTGTAAACCTTTTGGTTCGCACCGGGATGGTATCAATTTAGCCGAGGCGGTGAGCCTTTTTGTTTTAAGCAAAGATGAAGGGCCTGTTTTACTCCAGGGTATTGGCGCCAGTAGTGACGCCTATCATTTTTCTGCGCCGGACCCCACCGGCAGTTCCGTGATTGCCGCCATGGAAATGGCATTGACCGATGCAAAGATGCAGGCGGAACAAATCGACTATATTAATCTGCATGGTACCGCTACACCATTGAATGATGCAATGGAAAGCAAAGCAATACACCAGGTGTTTGGTGATACGGTCGCTGTCAGTTCTACCAAGGGTATGACCGGCCATGCCTTGGGGGCGGCTGCCGCCTTGGAGTTGGGTATTTGTTGGTTGTTATTGACACAGCATGATGAGCAGGGATTATTAATACCGAATATTAATGACGATGTGCTGGACGACACTTTGCCGGCTTTGAATTATGTAAGACCGGGCCAGACATTCGGAAAACGCATTCAACGGTGTCAGAGCAATTCATTTGCCTTTGGCGGCAACAATATTTCGATCATTATCTCGCGTATATGAAAAAGTTTGCTGTCGAAGAATTGCTACCTCACAGCGGTAGAATGGTGTTGCTGAATCGGGTGATTGAATTTGATGAAGAAAATATGGTTGCAGAAGTGATCGTGCGTGATGATGGATTGTTTGGTGACGGTAAATCGGTACCCGCCTGGCTGGGGATAGAATACATGGCGCAAACCATCGCGGCGCTAGGCGGGATGAAGCGCAGAATGGCCGGAAAACCCCTTAATCCGGGTTTTTTACTGGGAACCAGACGATATGAGTGCAATGTTGACATATTTCCTGTGAAGTCGGTTTTAACCATTACCGTTAAACGGCTGGTAGAGGATCAGGAACTGGGAGTGTTTGATTGCCGTATTACAGCTGAGGGTATATCGGCTTCGGCAAAACTGAATGTTTATCAGCCTGATTCAGCCATAAACCGGGTGATAACTAAATAAAGAAAACAATGATTAAAACAGTTTTGTCAACGGACTACAGATGCGATATGGGCAGTGCGATTGCGCTGCATCCGGAGCAGAAGGGATTTAATAGGCGTAGTCCCTGGACCGAGGCGGCTACTATGGTGTTAGTAAAGTCAGTGGATACGACGGATATCACCCGACGGATGATATCCGTAAACGGAGGATTGTATAGGTGAAACGGGTTGTAGTATCCGGTATGGCAGCTATTACGCCGCTGGGAAATGACTGGGAAACGGTTGCTCAAAAGCTTAAATCGCAAACGACCGGCATTCGAAGGATGGATGACTGGGATAAATATAAAGGGCTGAATACCCGCTTGGGTGCGCCGGTGGATTTTTCCAGGCCCGAGCATTATTCACGCAAACAAGTCCGCAGCATGGGGCGGGTGGCGATGCTGGGTACTTATGCTTCGGAGCTGGCTTTGATTGATGCCGGTTTGTTAAACGATCCTTGTTTAGGAAGCGGTCAGGTGGGGATCGCCTACGGCAGTTCTTCCGGCAGTTTTGATGGTCTGATCGATTTTACCAAAATGCTGCTTAACTATGACAAAGGTGGAATGAATGCGACTTCGTATATACGCATGATGGGGCATACCTGTCCGGTCAATATCAGTTTACATTTCGGCATTAACGGCCGGATTATTCCAACTTCCAGCGCCTGTACATCAAGCAGCCAGGGTATTGGTTACGCTTATGAAACGATTAGACAGGGATTTCAGGTAGTCATGGTGGCCGGCGGCAGCGACGAATTGTCAGCCGCGCAGGCGGCAGTGTTCGATACATTGTTTGCGACCAGTAACCGAAATGATGAATCGGACAAAACTCCTCGTCCTTTTGACAAGGACCGTGATGGATTGGTGATTGGTGAAGGAGGCGGGACTTTTATTCTGGAAGAGATGGAGCATGCGTTAAGCCGAGGTGCACATATTTATGCCGAGATCATCGGATTCGGCACCAATTGCGACGGTCGGCATGTTACACAACCGGATTGTGACAGTATGCAGGTGGCGATGAGACTGGCGTTGCAGGATGCAGGCCTTAATGCAGAGATGATCGATTATGTCAGCGCACATGGCACCGCGACCGATCTGGGTGATATTGCCGAAAGCCATGCTACGGCTGCGGTATTCGGTAACAGGATGCCGATCAGTTCGATGAAAAGCTATACCGGTCATACTTTGGGAGCCTGCGGTGCAATTGAAGCTTGGGCAGCAGTGCATATGATGAATGAAGGTTGGTTTCATCCGACAGCGAATCTGGAAAACATCGATCCCGCATGTGCGGAACTGGATTACATCAAAGGCGATATTCGCAAAATGGATTGCGAGTATCTGATGAGCAATAATTTCGCCTTCGGCGGCATCAATACCTCATTAATTTTCAAGCGGGTTTAATGCTTTTGTTGGGACCCACTTAATGATAAACGATCAAAATCCGCAACCCTTTCGTTATTCATCCCAAGTGGTTAAACCCGACAACAATTTATCGAGAAATTTTCCATATCTCACTCCCTGGCTTTTTGTATTTACTCTTATCTGGATTGTTGCATACCGGATTGCATTTCCAGATCCCTTAGGGCTTGCTGCTAGCAATTGGCCGCTGATTATCGTTGGTGTATTCGGTGCATTTATCGGCAATGTTACTGCGATCGGCGGCGGCATTGTTTTTATCCCAGTGCTAATGTTCGGTTACAACGTGGATCCAGTAATCGCCTTAAAATTAACATTCGTTACGCAAGCTGTCGGTATGACCAGCGGCGCATCGGGTTGGCTGCGTCGAGGCGAAGTGCCTTTATCGCTTTTGAAATGGACTGTCCCTTCGCTTATTGTCGGGGCGGCGATTTCCACCTTCCTGATTCATCCGCAGCCTCTCCTTGTCAAAGGGCTATTTGGTCCCATTGCGTTTATTGCCGGCTTGTTAACACTCATCACCTTGGATCGAAAAGGCGTCCGAATGGACCTTCCAGCAAACGCTCTTGTCCCGGTCATGTTGATTTCTTTGGTCGGCGGTCTTATTACCGGCTGGGTTGCAATTGGCGAGGGCGAAATAATTGCCGCTTTTTGCATGCTCGCCTATGGGCTTAACGCTAACCTCGCCATTGGGCTGGGCGTGGTATTGCTGTCAATAAATTCTTTACTACTGGCTTTTATTCATAGCTTCTATTTCGGAGGAGTTCCCTGGGAGTTGGCGGCATTCACCATGCTGGGCGTGTTATGGGGAGGACGACTGGGACCATTTCTTGCGCAATGGATTTCAATGCGCACAACAAAAAAGGCTTTCGCTTTTATCGCGTTGCTCGATGGCCTGGTTATTACCCTACAGGCGGGTTATGTGATTTTTTTTCGGTAAAGGGTTTGACGCAGCTTTAAGCTGCTCCAAACCATTCCCGGTTGCTTAAATGTAGTAATTTGACTTACGATTTGGGCTGCTTATTGCCCTTATTGCTAAATATCAGCATATAAGCAGAAAACCGACAGTCAATTTTTGGGGATCAACTGGAAATAACGGCCATTATGTGAAGTTTCCTTTTATGCACATTAGCTTGGTGCCGATTGTTTTAAGCTTGCAATCAGTGGTTTTTGCAAGGCATCTTGCCTGAAAGGCTGGACATAAATTCTGCAGTTATCTGAAGTGGACATTCCTTAGTCCATTTCTGGAGACTGCCATGAAATCAACAACTATTCACCTTTCGCCTGCTACTCAGCGCTGGTTGCGCAATAGTCCGGTCACACCCTACGTATTGATTTATCTGGATTATCTGACCGAATGCCGTTACGCGGATGAAACCTCCGAACATCATCTGGCCGGTCTCGCGCATCTGGGGTTATGGATGGGCCGAAATCACTTTCGCATCGAGGAACTCGATGAAGCGTTAGTGACCCAGTTCCTTGATGAACATTTGCCAAACTGCGACTGTCCGCGACCTATTTTTCAAACGCGTACCGATCTTAGCGCGGCCTGTGGTCATTTCTTACGCATTCTACGTGATCGCGGTGCCATTGCGTCTTTGCCAAGACCCGTCGAACCAGTCTATGTCGAAGTTGAGCGCTTTGACGATTACCTGAGAGACGTCCAAGGCTTGGCCAGTGAGACGCGGCGAAATTATCGGCGTATTGTGCTGAATTTTCTGCAAGCTTGCTTTGGTATCGCTGAGATTGTTTTCACTGTCTTGCAACCTGACGATGTCCGGCATTTTATTGCCGAGCAGTTAACACCTCGCGCTACGTCGGCAAAAGCCAACTCGCTTGCTTCTGCTTTACGTGCTTACTTTCGTTATCGCGGCGCGGGTGGCGATGATGTTCACGCACTCAGTGGCGTTATCGTATTACCTGCCCATTGGAATTTGGCCACATTACCGAAGGCGCTGACCGACGATGAAGTCAATCGCCTGCTCAATGCATTCCAGCCTGAGCTTCCCTCATGTCGACGCGGTTATGCGATGGTTCGCTGTGCTTTAGACCTGGGAATGCGTGCCGGCGAAATTGCCAAGCTTGCATTGGCCGACATTGACTGGCAAGCCGGCACGGTCACACTCCGAAGTACCAAGTCGCGCCGCGTGGACATTCTGCCACTACCGATCTCTACCGGCCAGGCGATCGCTGACTATCTGCGCTACGAGCGGCCACGCACGATCAATCCGGCGGTTTTTGTACGGCGTCTTGCGCCACACGATGTCCCGATTAGTGCCTATGCGGTTCACCGTCTCATTCGCGATGCGTATCGCCGTATTGGACTCGATCATGGTAGAACCCACGCCCTTCGGCATACCCTTGCTCGCCGTTTGTTAGAGCAAGGGGACTCGCTGAAGGAGATTGCGGATATTCTTCGCCATCGCTCTCTCGACACGTCGCTGATCTATGCCAAACTCGACAGCCGAAAACTGTCTGCCGTTGCATTACCTTGGCCTGGGAGTGCAGCATGAACACGCCGATCACATTGCAAGCACGCGTTCAGGATTATCTGGCCGAGCGGCGGCGCCTGGGATTTCAGTTGAAGTATCCAGAACGACCCTTGATGGATTTTGCCCGTTATGTGGATGGTCTGGATCGGGCCAGGCCGTTGACCTTGGATATCATGAGCGACTGGGCGCGGCTCGATAAACAAGGCCGTCATAACCCCGAGACATGGGCAAGGCGGTTCAAGTTATTGCGCCCCTTTATCCGTTATTTACGGCAATTTGAACCGGCAGCCGCCATGCCTGACGAATCGGTTTTTGGTCCGCTTCCGGGTTGGCAAATGCCGCATATCTATCGGGAACAAGAGATCATTGATTTACTCGCCGCCGCACGCCAACTGGGCACTGATGGAAACCTGCGCGCGGCCACCTATGAAACGCTGTTCGGACTGCTGGCTTCGACTGGCCTGCGCGTATCCGAGGCCGTTCATCTTTTAGATACCGACGTGGACTTGGCGCAAGGCATGTTAACCGTCCGGCAAACCAAGTTTAACAAGTCGCGCCAGTTGCCGTTACATCCCAGCGTGACAGCTGCCTTGTTATGCTACCGAACACTTCGCCGCCAGCGGGTTCAGGAATACGCTGATTTGCCCTTCTTTGTCGGGACGTGCGGCCAACGGCTGGGTAAACCACTGAGTTCACGCCAAGTCGATCGTGTCTTTACCACGCTACGCAAGCAATTGGGTTGGATCAACCGCGGCGCTCATGATGGGCCTCGGGTTCACGATCTGCGCCATACCTTTGCGGTGCGTCGCGTACTGCTTTGGCAGGCACAGGGTACGGACATTGATCAGGCGATGCTGGCATTATCCACCTATATGGGTCATGCCAAGATATCGCACACTTATTGGTATTTGACGGCCATGCCGGAACTGATGGACGTGGCGGCAGGCAAATTCGAGCAGTTTGCACAGCCCGAGGAGGTGGCCTATGCCGACTAGAATCGCCAGCGCCGAACCGCCCATGTCGTTTCCCGCACTCGTCCAAGCCTTTTTCACCGATTACCTCGTCGAGCAACGCGCATTGAGTCCACAAACCGTTGCCGGCTATCGTGATGCATTCACGCTATTCTTGACGTTCGTCCACCGGCATCTTGGCACCTGGCCGGCGGCCATGCATCTGTCCGACATCACGCCCGGATTGATCCTGGCTTTTCTGGATCATTTGGAACGGGAGCGACACAACAGCGTACGCAGCCGCAATATCCGATTAGCGGCATTACGCGCCTTTCTGAAGTTCGCCTCACACCATGATTTATCAGCGTTGCAAACCATTGAACAGGCTTTGGCCATACCGATGAAACGCTTCGAGCTACCTTTGCCTGAATTCCTCTCGCGGGAAGAAATGTTCGCCATCATCGGCGATCCCGGCATGACGTGGATCAGTCGGCGTGACCATTTATTGCTGGGGTTACTTTACAACACCGGCGCGCGGGTATCGGAAATCATCCACGTCAAGGTAGCCGATGTTGTGTTGGATGGGGCTGCTTGTGTCCATTTGCATGGCAAAGGGCGAAAGCAGCGCGCGGTGCCGTTATGGAAATCGACGGTGAAGGAAATCCGGGCATGGTTGCGCTTGAATCCAACGTTGGGAAACGACTCTGCTTTGCTGCCCAATCGCGAGGGTCAAGCGATGACCCGAAACAATGTCACTCAGCGTCTTAGCTTGGCGGTAATCAAGGCCTCCAAAACCGTCAACAGCTTATTGGGGCGTCACGTTTCGCCACACTGCATTCGGCATTCAACGGCGATGCATCTATTGCATTCCGGTGTCGACATCAGTGTGATCGCTCTGTGGTTGGGTCACGAAAGCCCGAAAACGACATACCAGTATGTCGAAGCCGATTTGGCCATGAAGGATCAAGCACTTGCCAAACTTCAGGAACCCAGCATGAAACCGCTTCGCTATACTGCCCCGGACTCTTTGCTTCAGTTCTTGAAATCGCTGTAATTATGTGAAGCTCGCGAGCGAGATAGACACTTCCAAGCCTGATCGTATCTCGCTCGCGACAACATCGCTGTGCATAAAAGGAAACTTCACATAATGGCCGTTATGCAAAGCTTTGCATAACGGCCAATTGCGGTCTATGGAGTTCAAATTTCGACAGGCGGCAATAGGCCTCAAATAGGTCATAAGTACTTCGCAATAAGTCTACTTGCATTAACTTGTTCTGTGAGTACTGGATTCCGGCGATCCCTGCCTGCTGACAGTTGCAGTTTACCCGCAGATATTCTGTTAGGCGCTTATCGATCACAAAGCCCAAATAGGGTGTAAAAAACTGAATACTGAAGTTTGATAAAATCGATTTTACATTACGGACCAAATTCCACTTGTGGTGGAAGCCAGTGGTGTTGAAAAAATTTACAGTATTTTTATTATGATTTTTCTGCTTGAGTTATCGAGTTATCATTTTGATATAAATGAAGTTTTTGTGTGCATGTATTGATTACTGTCAAATTTTAATATCTTTCTGGCGTGAATAATGGGTTGCGAGGCGTCAGAATATTTTACAAGCTGGCAAATAATGTCCTGAATTAAGTGCGACGGTTGTTTAAAACCCTAGCATTGATTACTGTCAAATTTTAATATCTTTCTTGCGTGAATAATGGGTTGCGAGGTGTCAGAATATTTTACAAGCTGGCAAATAATGTCCTGAATTAAGTGCGACGGTTGT
>CAZMRW010000047.1:29803-31964 GCA_964568805.1 uncultured Methylococcaceae bacterium
TTAAAACCCTAGCATTTACATTTTTGGCACAATATTTGCCCAGAGTTACGAAAAAATATGAGGTGTTTATGCGGTTCGTCACAGCGCTAATTTTACTGGTTACAGTTGTTAATTCTTCAAACGCGGCAACCGTAAACTATGAAATAACCAATATATTAGGCAACCGATGGCAGTATAACTATTCGGTTTATAACGATTCACTAACAATCGATATCGAAGAATTTCTGATTTTTTTCGATCATAACGCATTTGATAATTTGGCAGTCGTCGACACACCAGTCACTTGGGATCCGTTGGTGATCCAACCCGATAGCGCTTTACCAGACGATGGATATTTTGATGCCTTAGCGCTTGGTTCTGGTATTGCGCCGGGCACATCGCTGTCAGGTTTCCTGATCGAATTCGATTACTTGCTATCCGGCCCCCCCGGCAGCCAATACTTCGAAGTTCGCGATTCAATTAGCTTTGACTTGTTAGAGTCTGGCAATACAGTATTGGCCAACGGAAGTGTTCCAGAGCCCAATACAATGTTTTTGGCAATTATTGGCATTATTCCGTTACTTGCTCGAATTTTTACTAAAGAAAAATCGGGAAAAATTTAAGATTTACTGCCTATTAATGAATCATATTTTCTAAATCAGTCAGCACATCAACCAGATTGTTTTGACCTAAATTGGATAAATAAAAGCTTTAGATGTAACCATGCAAATCCATCGACTGGCGACAGCCGAATGTGTGAATAACGGTGTAGAGCGATATTCGATAACTTTGGATCTTCCTTGAACTTTTGCTAGGGATGAGCTTTAGTGATCAAACGAAATCTTTAACCTCACAAATCACAGCATCAAGGGGAGAGTGGCGTGAAATCACATTGTAAATTTCAATCGTTTACCTTGTTTTTCCTCATTGTGAATTCGGTGCTTGTTTATGCCGATTCTTTTTCTGTTGATGAGCGTATTCTAATTTCGACAACGCGTATCAATCGCACTCAGTCGGATTTCACCTATTCGCTAAAGATTACCAATCAGGACGTGAGTGCTTCTTCCGTTTCCGCTACAATCGCCAGTACAGACCCAAATACGCTCATTATTGATGGAGACTTAAGTTTTGGTGCTATTGAGAGTGGTGCGCAGGGATTAAGTTCTGACACGTTTACAATTCGTCAGGATCGCCGTTTTCCTTTTAATCCTGATGCATTAATTTTCAGTTTTACTGCAATTCCCTCCGGTGGAAATATTAAGCCCATCGCCAACGCCGGGGCTGATCAGACAGTTGCAATAAATAGCTTGGTTACGTTGGATGGAACTGCTTCCACCGATCCAGATGGCGATTCCTTAACATACAAATGGTCTTTCGTAAGTGTTCCTTCAGGAAGTTCAGTTGTCCTAGCTCAGCAAACTCAGCCCAATCCAACATTTACCCCGGATAAACCTGGTCAATATGTTGTTGAATTGATTGTGAACGACGAGCATATTAATTCAGCTCCGGACCAGGTCGTCATATCGACAGAAAATAGCGCTCCCGTCGCAGAAGCCGGTTCTTCTCAAACAGCGCTAGTTGGAGCAACTGCAATTTTAGATGGTAGTCAATCCTCTGATGTGGATGGTGATTCTTTATCATTCAGTTGGTCAATAATCAGCAAACCAGAAGATAGCTCAGCCGAGTTAAATGATGGTCATGCGGTAAAACCGCAGTTGGTTGTAGATCGACCCGGGACTTATACGATCCAGTTAATCGTTAGCGACGGGAAACTTAACAGCCAGCCGGACACTGTTGTCGTCAGTACCCAAAACTCTGCACCGGTTGCAAATGCTGGTCAAGATCAAAGCACCTTAGTTAACACGACAGTTTTACTTGATGGAACCCAATCTAGTGATGTTGACGGTAATCCATTAACCTACAAATGGTCTATTTTGAGCCATCCTGATGGAAGCACTTCTAGCTTATCGGATACTTCTGTACCGCAACCCAGCCTGCTAATCGACTATCCGGGAAATTACGTAATTCAATTGATTGTAAATGATGGTTTTGTCGATAGCTCGCCAGATACCGTTGTGATTACGACACAAAACTCACGACCGATCGCAAATGCCGGCATTGATAAAACTTTGTTTGTTACAAACCAAGTTGAGCTTGACGGTTCAGGCTCAAGTGATGCGGA
>CAZMRW010000048.1:0-31803 GCA_964568805.1 uncultured Methylococcaceae bacterium
GGACAACCAGGAACAGAAAGTAGAGCAGCAAAATCCGTATAATAAATATTCTTGTTATTTAATTTTTCAAGATATATCAAATTTTTATCCGCAGAAAGCGCGGCATCATTAAGATTTATACATGGCGTCAATTTTATTGACATGGCTTTCTTTTTGATTACCATGGCCATTGCTAATGCAAATTTTGAATTCAATTCAGGAAAACTATTGAAACCTATTTGAACTACTGAAGAAATAGAACTTTCTGTAATAATTTTTCTTCTCAAATTTTCGAATGCGTTAACAAACATCCAAACCTGCATCGTCACCATGGCAGAGAGTCCATATTGGACTAATAAATCGGCTGATCTCTCTATAAAACATGCAAACAGGTCATTTTTCGTTTCCTCGTAATTTTTACCGACGAAAGACTTTGCAGCATCATCCATACCTTTATCTGACATGTAAGGTGGGTTAGCAATCACCACATGGTATTTAGGGCTCAGGTAATCGGCCTGCCGCAGAGCTTGCAGTACTTTCTGATGGGCCGTTTTGTAAATCCAGTCAGACCTGAAATCTTTTGCCTCCAGCATCCTGAGCATGCCGTCCACGTCGGTGACATCCGGACGGATCAGGGAACCGAAGTTATCCGCTTCTTCGAACTGGCGCAGGGTGTTTTCCAATCCTAATGTGAACAAGTCACGTCCGACAAAGTCCATGTACTCCTTTAACTCGTCCTCGTCAAAATGCACGTTCACCAGAACGCAGATGTTCGGCTTAACCTCTTTGCTGAAGAATCGGCGCTGCTTAGCGCGGGCCTTCATGGTTAATGCGAAAGCGGCCAACTCTCCGGCCCGTTCGTCGATTTCGATGCCGTAAAGGTTGTGAGTGAGAATCTTTTCGGGGATCTCGGCAGGCTCGTAGCCTTCCTCCTCATAGATGGCGTAGAGCAGATCGAAGGCATAGGTGAGCATGTGGCCGGAGCCGCAGGCCGGATCGCATATTTTGATCTCTTCCGGCTTGCCGATGCGCAGAAAGTCCGTCTCGGCCTGTTCGGGTTTGATGTAATAGTCCATATGCTGAACCAGCTTCGAGCCAGGGCGATTGAGCAGCCACAGACGGCCGAGGGAGTTTTCCACCAGATAGCGGACGATCCAGTGCGGGGTAAAAAGCTGGGTGGCGGCTGGGATATTCTCGGGGGTGATCTTCTTGTTTTTCTTCAGCCCGTCGAATACCTCGTCCTTCTTCTCGGAGATATAGAACTGGTAGAGCCAGCCGATAACTTCGACATCCTGGCAGGCATCCGGCGTCATCGCCTCGCGGGTATAGGCCAAAATGGAATTGCCCGAGAGCAGATCGTCGGGCATTAACAACTCGGTGTAGTCTTCGATTCGTTCGAACAGAAACGGCATAGCGTTGTTCCAGTAGTTACAGGCGGCGACCACCAGCAGCCGATAGGCCTCTCCTTGCGGATCGCGACTTGGCGCTTTTCCGCTCAGCAGGTCAAAAATTTTTTGCCGGATTTTCTCCGGGACCATCTCTTCGTCGATATGGCCCATCTTGGCTTCGGCCAGGATCTCGGGCTGGAACTGTCCTTCGGCAGGCGACACCACGCCAATGCGGGTATAGCGGTTTACATCCATGAAGCGCAAGGCGCAGAAGCGATTGAACCAGATGTAGGCCACCCGCTCAATAACCTGATCTTTACCCTGGAGATGGATCGCTTCTTCCAATTTTCTAACCGCTGCCACACTTTCACGTCGAGCGGCACTGTCTTCAGACATAACATGTTTAAGCTTGGCTGAAACTTGTTCGATCAGGCTGCGTCGGGCGAACTGGGCAAATTTTTTCAGTTTTGCTGTTTCCATGATCACACCAAGGCCAATTGATTAAACTGGAGATTATGAGGTGATGAAATTTTTAAAAACGACTCTGGTGAATCATGAAGTGGTGCCGATTTGTGGCGAGATGGTTTTTTACTGACACTCAAATTAACCATGCCAACATACCGATGCGCATAGCCTTCGAGAAATGTATTTTCGTTCCAGAAATGTTTTCCAATCCCTTTGCAATAGGAGATTACGCAGGAAGCTCCCTTTAGCTGCTTAACTATATAGCTACTATCCTTTGGGCCAGCTTTCAGCTCAACGTACAATATGACTTTTTTCTCTTCGCTAATAATAATGAAATCGGCCCGCTTGCGTTCTCCTTTATTGCCTTTAAAAAAGGATTTTGGTGCGGGAAATTCATCTGCTTTGATGACAATTGCATCCGATGGAATATTCCGGATATATGATATGGCGCCTTTAACGCCTGTTTCCTGGAGTTTAATGATTGGTTTCCCGTATTCATTTTCATGGGGAACCAGCGCTGAGTCTAAGATAAGCTCAGAGAGGATTTCCATATCTTGCATCACTCATTACCTCCCCAAACGATTTCCTCCTGGATTCTATTCATGTCCTCAATGGTCTTATCAAAACTACGCGCTTCTATCCCGAGCTTGCTGTCGATATCTGCTTGAACGAGCGTTTGACATTTTGTTTTCCGTTGCGCCCCTTCCAGCTTAATGAGCGCTTCTTCCGCTATGTAAACGCGCACTTTTTCGGGATTGAGAAATTCTGACTCCCTATAATGCTCGCGTTTAGCCAATGCTTCGAGCCGTTCACTTCTTTGATTAAGCATAATCAGCGTGTTCAGCTCTTTGATGATGTAGTCGCTATGAGTGGTAATAAATACTTTGATATCGATATTCACCAACCTCGCGAATAGACGGGCGACCCTACGTTGATTTTCAGGGTGCAAATTCAACTCCGGTTCATCGACCATCAACAAATCGCCAGGAGAGGCAACATGGCGAAGATAAAAACCTATATCCAATAATGAACGAACAGCACTAGAGCTTTCATCCATGGTGAGTTTTATACGTTTTCCTTTCGGAACATAATAAAGCTCATCATTTTGGGTAACTAAATAATCTCCACCAATAATGTCGGCAAAATCTTTCAAAACCTCTGGATAAGTCTTTACAATAAAGCTATCTTTTTTCGCCAATTCTTCCAACTTCCTCGTGAAATCAACATTTGATTTCACTGGTAGTGCATAGTCGGAATAGACTTTGGAAAGCAGCTCAAACGGATTGATGTCCTTCTCCATCGCGCTCATCTCCTCAAGTAGTCTGTTTCGGGCAAAATTAAGTTCTTTTCTGAATATTGCAGCACCTGTTCGCTCAGCACTTGCTATAAAAGGGCGAGGAAATAAATGCCCGAAAATGATCTCTTTTAGTGCGTCTCCAATAATTCGATTGATGACTTCCTGTGGAATCCTTACTTTTTCTTTTTCTACGAGGAGAGTAATAGCAATCAAAGGTGAATCGGCTTTTTTCGATATGGAAAATAACTGAGTTTTCGCTGCGCCCATGGTTCTTTCGAATGCAGGACTAGGATGCATATCGTTTGAATCAAGATTGACTGAAAAATGACTATCCGAAAAGTGTTTTTCTGAAGAGGCAAAGACCTGCGGCAATTCTTCTGTAAATGATTTGCAACCATTCTCAAGAATATTTGAGGCGTTATCGATGTAATCTTGAATGTTTAACTCAATTGCCCCTTCATTCAATAATTGGAGTACATCGCTGTCAGCCACTTTAATTGAAAAAGCGTCACGCCAAAAAGATAGGAATCCAAATAATGCATAGGTGGCGTAAGTCTTTCCAGTATTATTGCTACCGCAGATAATTGTTAGTTCACCAAGCGTGAACTCTGCTTGCTTTATAGCGCCAAGATTTTTTATTGAAATTTTCATTTCCATCTCTACCTTAAATTTGTATTCGCTTACCTTTGCGGATTTCATCCAGCAGCGCTTCGCGCATGGACTCCAGGTAGCGATCTACATCGGTCTCGTCGGCAAGCCATGCTTTCTCAAAAGAGACCCGCACGGAGCGGCTTGGGACATATTCAATACGCGGTTCTGGTTTAGCTTTCGGTATGGATATTTGCTCATCAGGATTATAATCAGCTCCGCCAGTTTCTGGTTTAGGAGTCGGAGCAGTCTGCGCCCAGGCGGTCATTTGCGATAGTTGGCGCTGATAGTCGCTTTCCTCGAACCGGCGCAGGGTGTCGCGGATGACGGCGATCAGCTTCTGTTGTTCAATTGTCGTTGTAAATTCATTAAATGGCCGAATAATCTTTTCTTGTTGCTCTCCGCTCAGCATTGAAAACTCAGGCATACTACACAAACGGCCTTTGAGTGCACAGACGGTTTCCTTAGCCTTGGCAATCTCCGACTCAAGTTGAATTGCGACCTTATCCTGCAGCGCTTCTACCTGGGTCTTTACCTGCTGCATACGGTTGCCCTTGAAGCATTCTGGATCGGCTAGGCTGCTGACCACCTGGGCGGGTTCATCGCCATCAATGTGGGCGAAATTAGGCTCCTGGGTCTGTACAAACTTGCGCGCGTTATCAAAGATTTCCTTTTGTGGTCCTCTCATAAATTTGCGAACCGGGTCGATCACGCCTTCCTTTGTATTAAGAAGAGCATCTTCCTGGCGCATAAGCTCAGTCAGGTACCAGGTATAAGGTTTTCCGGCGAGTTCCTTGAGCTTTTCGAGCACCGGAGTTAGAACATTCAGGAACGGATAATGTGACGTCTGGGAAGCCAGTGGTGTGAGCTGGTTCATCATCTCCTGGACCGCGATGCCGGTTTCCTTGCCAAGTGCTTTTGCTTCACTAGCTCGCGGCGGCGCATCGAAGAAGTCCTCATAGAATTCTTTAAGCGCGCGGACTTGGGACGCGGTGAAATCAACCTGGGGCTCCAGCACAACGTTGCCGTGGCCATGGGTATTGCGCAATGCCCGCTCCAGTTCATCCTCCTCTAGGAGATTGCCATCGGTTCGCACCTCGATCTTACCCCGAGCGCAAAGGTTGGCAAGCGTGCATAGCACGGCAGCGTAATACCAGCCGTAGGGCTTTCGTTCGAACTTCTCCAGGAGGTTTTTTAAAGTGGTACGAACACCACCCCGGTTATTGCTTTGAATAAAAGCAAGCATCTCCTGTTCAGACTCGGCAAGAGATGTGGCATTGTTTCCAAAAAGCCCTTCTTCCGAAAATTTGAGGCATTTTGCAATGTCATTTTCGGTGTAAGTAATTCCACGTAGCATCCGCAAATTCGGATAAGCTCTTGAAATGAGCTCATGAAATCCGCGAAGAATACGGGCTTGTCCATCCTCTGAACTTACCTCTATATCGCTTCCCGCCACAAATAATTTGGCTTTACCCAATAAACTCTGCACCCGCTGCTGTAACTCGTCATAACGCTCACGGTTTTGAAATCCCTTGTCGGCCAGAATGCGTTTGACTGCTTCTTGCTGGGTGATAGAAATGTTCTGACGAATGTACTTCTCGGTCCGTTTATACATCAGAATATCACGCACTAGGCGGTCATCAGGAGGCATAACAACTAGCAATTCATCTCGACCAAAAGAATGCATGACTAACGATGATTGATTATCGGCGAACTCATGAAAAGGGCTGATGATATGAATGCATAGTTCGTATTCACGGCCAAATAACCGTTCATCAAGTTTTCGAGTAAAAGGATAATCCTGTCCATTCTTATCATAACGGACTTTTTTATTCTTAATCACATGATCAAAAACAAGCTTCTCCAGCTCGGCGGCAACGTCAGCTGATTCCACTTCGGTATTTTTGATTTCCTGCTCGACGTCTTTTTCTTCATCCGTCAGATACTCGTAGAGTTCTCCAGTGCGCTGAATATAGGTTTGCTGCTCCAGAAGACTTAGAGCTTCTTCAACTTTTTTACGTAGCCCTGGCAAATCCTGGTTAAAGCCGTCCAGCATTAGGACACAAAGGTTCCTGAGCGTGGGCTTGAATTCCTTTACATACTTAACAAGAAAAAGTGTCTTTAAAAGTCGTATGGCAAAAGGGCCATCAAGATGGTTCTCAGCTTGGATGATGGCACGCTGAATATTGGATTTAAGGGCAGTCCGGATGCCTTCAAACATCAAGTCGAATGTTGCAAGTTGGCCAATATCACGGTTGCCAATATATATGGCTACTTGTTGAAACACGCCCAGCATAGAGCGCTCTCCCACCGAGCTGTGTTTACCCTCGAATGCATTGTGCTGCGACAAGTTCTGAATCGCGGACTGGAAAAGCGCAAACTGGTAAGGGATAAACGGATAGCTGTGGATAAAATGGTCCCGGTCTTGAAAGTTACGGTAAGTTTGAGAGCCATCCGCAAAGTCAAACAAGGTCCTAAAATTATTTACTTGCTCGTGATAAATATCTGAAAGCACCCGCACGCCTTCATCATTCTTCTGCAGTAGACGCTTTTGAATGACCTCGGCCACATCAGCACTGGTCAATTTCATGCGATTTGCAAAGCGAGCTTGAATCTTGGAAAAGTCATTGCCTTGCTGTTTGCCCATCTCACCTACAACTGTCCCCATGTCTTCCTGGGCGGTCACGATGACCCATGCTCGACCTCGGCATTTGGTTGCCAGACTTTCGGCAATGGTCTGCAGGTTGGTCATGAGTTTGACGTTTTCGGCGATATATTGTCCTACCTCATCGACGAAAAAATTGAGTCTGAAATCAGCAGAATGCCTTTCAATGTAAGAGTTTACTTGCTCAGCAAAGTCTTCGATGGACAGTCGATAATCCTGTCTGTATTTATCCAAAACATCCGTTTGATTTTGTCTTGTTACTTGATTGAAAGCATCATCAACAAATGATGAGACACGCGCTGGGCGGCTACGCCCCCAGTCCCAGTTGTTCCCAGCAAGTTCTGAAAATTTCTGTCTGAAATCGACGAGAAGATTATCCCTATCCAAATCACGCTCAAACTGGGCAATATACGACTGCTTGCCGTAGTAGCCGCACATTTCGTCAAAAACCTTAACGAAGACAGCCAAGAGAGCGTCGATCTGGGTTTTGCTGATGACATCAGCTTTCTGATCGATATTGAATAGAATGCTTTTTGAAGGGATGCCTACCGCTCGCTTGAGATCACCGCGAAGAATTTCGTTATCACCGCACTTGGGCAGAAACAAATCGAGAGCCGCTGCTCCATCAATCAGACGGTTCTCCAAAAGTAGTGCCAACATCTTCAGAAGATGCGACTTTCCGGATCCGAAGAATCCTGACACCCAGACACCATTGGCCCCTTCATAATTGTTGTAGGCGTCAAGAAAGGATTCTAGGCGTTTCGCAACTTCATTGGTTAATACATATTCTTCAATTTCAAGTCGGAGGCTTTCTTCATCATCCGCTTTGATAACCCCTTCAATCGGGCGATCAACCGGCTTATTAAAAATCGTCTTTAGTTTCATCACGCTTTCTTCGTTTATGCTTCGCATTGAAAGATATTAAAGGCCCGGTAATACTTGTCGTCACGGAGTCTACCGAAAAGATCAAGTGATGCTCCGGACTCTAGCGAGTGGGTATAGGCACCCGGGAAAAACATAACGGTTGGCTGGTCTTTTGCCGTGCTCTGCAGATTATTCAGCACATTATGGGAACGGATATAGGGAAATACCTCGCCAACTCCAGTGAGAAATAGAACATCAAATTCGGAATTAAAAATAACTTCTGCCATTACGGGGATAAGAGTATTCTCTACATCCAAGATGCCTTGCAACTCTTCTTGAAGTTTCGCCTTGGTCATTATTGTTTCATTTTCGATAATCCATTCGAAGTCACCTTCTTTCTTAAGTATCTCTATTGAGAGGTCATAAATGTTGATCTCCAGTACTCGAATACCGGTTTGTTCTAGACGGTTAACCAACTGGTGCTGAAGACGCTCCATTTCAACGGCCTCTTCAGGTTTAAAGGGGCAGATGAAGAAAGGAACTTCATTACCAAGGCCTTGCTTCTTGAGAAATCGTTGCCCTGATATCACAGTGAAGAGATGCTGAAATCTATCCTGCATGGTCATTTTCGTAATATCCGCTTTCACTGAGACATGCCTCTTAAATCCGACTCAAAAGCAGGAAAGAATAGAATATCTCGACGGTTCCCATCAGTAATCGATCTCAAAATCCTGGGGCTGAGCATGGCAGCGTTAATCATGTTGTTTGTGCTCAAAAGTTCTGCTTCTCGGAGTATTTTAAAAAGAATCTGTCGAAGCTTAATTCTGGTATCTGGTCGAATCTCGTCGAGTTCGGGGTGCCATTCCGATTTTTTGTTGAAAAAGGAATCAAAATCCTCGTAGCTTAAATCGGTTTTTAGCGTGATATATCGTTCCCGAAGGACTTCTATAGCGAAGTCCGCGACGAACCTGTACCGACGGCAGAATGCGAGCCATAAAAGATAGCCCTGCTCCTGGGGATTGGCTTCAACAAGCAAGCCCAGCACATTGAAGCTGAGGTTTTTTAACCGTGAAATGATTTCACTACAGACACGCTTCGAGGTGTTGCGCGTTCTGGCTTGTAACAGATTTTCCGACAGAACTTTATCTCGAACAGCATTCCAGTCCTTTAATTCAAGATACAGCTGAGTTAGTTTCACCGATTCATGGTGAAAGAGACTGCCCGTTGTAAATGACATGCTATACCTGTCGTTATTCATTCTTTATCCGGATTTCTTTTCGTATGTTCGGCAGAACCACCGGCTTCGACCCAGGCATCAACCTGTTCTTTCTTGAATTTCCAAAGACGTCCAACGCGATGGGCGGGCATGGACTTTTCGTTAATCCACTTATAAACCGTATCCCGCTTCACGCCAAGATAGTCACATATTTCATCTACGGATAACCATCTATCTTCCATTGTCTTTGTACTCAGCACTGAATGTTTTACTTGGACTCATATTAAGTTAATAAGTATAGCAACAAAACCATATAAATCAGGTTAAATCATTAGTAACTAATAGTAATTGGCAATGTTATTTTGAACTTGTGCGGAAACACGGCCATAGCCGACAAGCTTATATGGGAAGAGTTAAGGACTGAACATTTAAAGAGTAGGTTTTCCTGTTTTTGTAGATTCTTCACAAGAGTTGAGTTATAAATAACAATCTATGCTATTTTTTGTTATTTGTAGAGGAAACGAGGAATCAAGACAATGAACATTTCATTAACCCCTCATCTTGAAGAACTGGTGAAAGGCAAAGTTGAGAGCGGCCTTTATAACTCGGTCAGCGAGGTGATACGGGAGGCCTTGCGCCTCTTGGAGGAACGCGATCAGTTGCGCGAGCTGCGACTTGAAGAATTAAGGCGCGAAATTCAAAAAGGGATAGACAGCGGCGAAGCATCCCCTTTAGATATGGACAAAATCAAGGAACGAGGACGCAAGCGGCTTGCCGCGCAACAAGGGAAAGGATGAAATTCTAATGCCGCGTTTATTGAAACGGCCAGAGGCTGAAAGCGATTTTGACGAAATCTGGTGGTATATCGCACAGGACAGCCCACATAACGCGGACAGATTTCTTGATCACATTCAGGAAAGATGTTTGGCACTGGCCGGCTTCCCGCAAATGGGGATAAGCCGCGACGAACTTAAAGCGGGCTTGCGCAGTCACCCTGTGGGAAATTACATGATTTTCTATTTCCCGTTAAAAGACGGCATTGATATTGTCCGCATTATTAATGGCTCGCGTGACATTGAAAACCTACTGTAACCCATACAATTTCTTTTTGAAGCGGTTTCACGTCGTAATGTTGCTAACAGTATAAATACTGATTAATGACAAAACTTTGCCGATAAACTAACATTGAAGCTGTGTATATCGCCCTACCCTCACGGCAGCGAGAATAAGACATGATCAACATCCCCAGCTTACGACGCGAAACCCGCTACGGCATGCCGGCTGCCGATCATATTCTGTTCAACCGGCATTACGTCCTCGGCTACTCATATTATTTCCGGCAAGCCAAATGGGCACTGGAAATCGTCGACCCCGATATGATGATGCTGGAAAGGGCCGACAACTTCCGGCCGGATTTCCGCATCCCGGAAATGTTCAGAACCGACCTGGTCGTTTATGAAGGCTCCGGCTATGACCGTGGCCACCTGGTGGCCAGCGCCAACCAAAACGAAGTGGCCGTACAGAACAGCGAAACCTTCCTGCTCTCCAACATGGCACCCCAGAAACCGCAATTCAATCGCGGCATCTGGAGGCAACTGGAAACCGCCGTCAGGGAGCTCGATGCCCAGGAAGGCATTTACGAGACTTATGTGATCAGCGGCCCGATCTTCGATTTCGATACGCCGGTGGCCAGAATCGGCAGCCAGGGCGGCAACGGCATGTCCCTCCCCGTTCCGAATGCCTTCTTCAAATCAGTCCTGACCGAAGATAGGCGCGGCAACTTGCATATGTGGTCATTCGTGCTGCCCAATGAGGAATCGGACAAACCTTTGGAATCTTTTTTGGTGCCGACCACCATGGTGGAAAGATTGTCGGGCATATTCTTATGGGACAGGCTGACCGGCCAGACAATTGAGCACGAGAAAATGAGCGTCCGACGGATGTGGTAGAGGGTTATTTTTAATGAGCCTTAAAGCCGAACGGAATAAAAAGAAAATCGCCAATAAAGCGCGTAAAGGTTTTCGTGGCTATCCCATGGCCACGATTGCGCACTACGGCCCTACTGATAAAAAAGCCACGAAAGTCACAGTCGGTATTATTGCGGAAGAAAACGCTGATCCTGAACCTATGAAAAGCTGGCTTTCTGATGCCGATGTAAGAAACGACGCGCTCATCTTGGAAGATATATTAGCGTTTATAGGTGAGCACAACGCCAAGTCTGTCATTATGCTCGATAGGATTATTGGCTGCCCGCATCAGGAAGGCATCGATTATCCCGATGGCGAGGAATGCCAAGAATGCACGTTCTGGAAAGGACGGGACCGGTGGTCGGGCGAAAGAATACATTGACAAAACGGTTATCCCCAAAATCTGTGGATAACCCTGTCATTAAATTGTAACGTTCGATTCTAACCCCCTGCCCTGTCTTAAGTTGAGTTAAATTGAATCAAAATTGGCCAGACCTCATGCAGCAAATATTACAGTCTTTGGCAAAGGCAAATACCTTCTATACTTAAAAAGATGGGAAATTTTGTTAGATGGAATATGGTATTGCTGATGAAAAGTAGAACTATGTCCGTCGATCCAATTTCTCCCACCATAAGCAGCTAAGTTGGCGGAACTTGCCAAGAAAGTTTGTAGTGTAGATATCCAACCCCTCGTTGTCGAGCAATCAGAATCGTTACACGGCATCGTAGAAAAAGCCATTTAGGAAACCCATGATCAAGAATCTTGTTATAGTTTATTTCTTACTTTTGTTGCCAACGATCAGTCACGCGGACTCCGTAGCCCGAAGCATCGGCAATGCCATTGGCGAATTTGGCGCTGGTGTTGGTGAAGTAGTCGGCGCCGGCTTAGGAAAATCCGTCTCATCACAACAGCCACAGTGGATCACTATTACCCCCAGATCGAAGGAAGACTGTTTCGCAGAATCCGGCAAGGTTATTAATGCGGTTTACATGCGCTGCCGGAATGGTCGTCAAGAATTTGTCCGCTTTGACGCTAATGGCAAAAAGATCGTTTTAAGTGAGCGTCCGATCCCTTTATATTAATGCAAAAAATGTATAATAATTGCTGCCAACCGCTTGTACTTTAAACCATCCGTAATTACTGGAGCGAAGTTAAATTGAACAAAAACTGGCCTGACTTTTTTCAGCAACACGTCGAGCCGCCGGAGACCGTGGACGAAGCCATCGAGCGGTTGATCGCGATCCTGGGCGACGACGAGAAAGCGACCATCGCGGCGATGCGGGAGGAAGATCCGATCGATCTGCATTTCGGTCTTGGGTTGGCGATCCGGAATGCTTTTGGATTGCATGAACCGGGAAACAGGTTGTTGGCGTCGCGTGGCGTTGCACATCCGGATGACATGACGCCGCTATGTCGATCATTCGGGCATTGTGGGTGAAATTAATCTAGGAAAAAGGAAAAAATTCAATGGACGGTATTCAACTCTTAAAACAAGCTTTTGGCCCGTTGCTAAGCGCCTATTGGTGGCTTATTCCGGTGTTTCTATTTCTTGCTTTTCTGAAATCGCCTTTTATGAAGGGCGTGTTTGGCGAGCTACAGGTTAATCTTGCTGCAAAATTCTTTCTCGATAAAACGATCTATACCCTGTTCAAGAACGTAACCCTTCCAACCGAGGACGGCACTACCCAGATCGATCATATTATCGTATCCCGATATGGCGTTTTCGTCATTGAAACCAAGAATATGAAGGGCTGGATATTCGGCAGCTCCAATCAACCCATATGGACCCAGAAGATTTATCAGCATACGAATAAATTCCGGAATCCGCTGCGCCAGAATTATAAACATACCCAGACGTTACAAACGGCTTTAGAGCTTGATCCTGGCAAAGTTTTTTCAGTCGTCGTTTTCGTCGGCGATAGTTCCTTCAAAACCGACATGCCGGAAAATGTAGTTTATGGCGGCAGTTATATCCGGTATATCAAAAACAAAACCCAACCGGTTCTAACGGATAGCGAAGTACAGAGTATTTGCGTCAGAATTCAATCCGGACGTTTAAAGCCATCGATCAAAACACACCTGGATCATGTGGCGCATGTAAAAACGATTGCCGAAGAAAAGAGCCGTCTACTGGATGAAAACGCCTGCCCAAAATGCGGCAAGCCCATGATCCTAAGAACCACTCGAAACGGTTATAACCGAGGCAAGCAGTTTTGGGGATGTTCCGGTTATCCAAAATGCAGAATGGTTAAACAAACCACATGAAGTCGGCCGGCTCTTACCGATCCTAAAGCGGTCAGTCAAATTTGTATTTTGAAATATGATAACGCTCACCATAAACAGGCAATAATGCGTAACGACGAAGGAACATAGCTTTATTTGGTTCAAAACTCGAATTGAGATAGAGGCAGCTTTCACATGGCTAGAAAAGAAACTGGAAGAGACTACGAGCTAATTGTGAAGGCTATTTACGAGGCATTGCTCAAACGAACGAACGTCAAAAACCTAGACATAAGGCACAACACATCTATAAAGGGTAATAGCACGAACCATCAAATCGATGTCTACTGGAAGTTCCACGCTGGAGACATCGACTACGAGACAATAGTACAGGTAAAGAAGGAAAAGAGCCGGGCCAACCAAGGCGACATACTTCAATTTTCTGTAGTAGTAAACGACATTCCAGGTAAGCCAACAGGCATCTTTATAACGCGCACTGGATTCCAGAAAGGAGCGCTAAAATGCGCTCGCTCTGCGGGAATTAAACTTCTTCAGTTGAATGAGTTCGTTAACACCAGCCCACCAATTACTTTGACTGAGTTCTCGGTTGCGCACATAGAAATAGTTCCCGATAAGCTAGCCATGCGGACAACTGTTTATAACACAACCATTCGAGACGTAAATGTGGTCATAGACTCACATTGGGTCAAGGAATGCGCCCCTGCACTAATGGAAAGCATGCTGCCCCATGCGCAGCTTCTCTGCGATTCCATAAAATTTGTCAACGATAATGGGGAAGACCGCGGTACACTAGCCGACCGCGTTAGGGACTTTGTTAAAATCTCAAGGTCAAGTGGTGATTTGCGCATAGAGTTCTCAGAACCCACTTTTATGGTTGGTCACAGGTTCACTGACTTGTCCATATCATCTATTGAACGCATAAAGATTGTTAAGTTTGATGTATCCGTGGATGTAGTTCGAACGGTCCGCACGAGCTACAACTGCTCGGCCCAGAAATTCACTACGTATTTATTGCGGAACATCTTAGAGCCAGATGAAAGATGCGTCCTAGTGGGCGACGGTGAACCTGAACTTAGCGTAATTGTGGCACTCCGTAATTGGCCATCGCGTAAGGATTGCACTTGACTCTACCACATTTTAACCAGTTGGCGTTGGTGGTCATACTTTGCGAATGACTGGTAAAGCGCCGCCATTGCACGGGAAATCCTTGCTGCCGAAGAGGAATGAACAGCGGGTTTAGCCATCAACCGCCCCATGAATTCAACGCATTAAATCCGCAAATCGTCCGGTCGGTTTAAAAGCATACATCCCTGTACGCTTTTAAACACTCCCTCCCGAATTGCTTGCCTCGTAATCCGCTCAAAGTCCCGGAAAGCCATCTCTGTCAGTGCCAAGTGTGGTTGCTCTGTCACAGTGCCCGTACAAAGAACGTTCACGATTAGTCCCCTATTCCGTAAGTTGGTTATGATGGTCGGTCTGCGAGTCTTTCTGATCGTTTGGATTGAAAGAAATTTGGCGTGGCACATAGTCCACGAAGTTCAAGGGACGAATTGCGGAAGGCTTGGACGCCGGCACTGTTGCTGGAGTCAATGCTGGACTGGTTGGTATCGAAATCGTTGAGTCCTTTTTCGTCACATCGATCGTCACGAAACGGGCTTCGAGCCAATCGGCCCACTTTGCAGCCTTACGCATCAGATCAGCGCGATAAACGATGTTGTATTTGCGAGTCCGGGAATGGTAGTTAGCGGCTTTTGTCCATATATCACCTTGATCATTTTGAATATGCATTCGCAATCGCCAGGCGGCCAAATCGAACGAATAGCAACCGGAGGCCGCTACATCATTTGTTGTGATTCCGTATCGTTTAAGATCGGACAGATATGAGGTGTTGAACTGCATTGCGCCTACGTCATGAGTGCCGTTGGCATTTCGCACCCACTGACCGGGTTTTCCCGCTTCTTTCTCGGCAATCGCCAATACAATGTTGGCGGGAATTTCGTATTTGACGGCCGCCGTGATTGAGCATACGACGCGCTCTTGCATTTGTGGCGGTAGATCAATGAATGGCATCAGAATCCGAAGCCTCGTATCTTGCCATATTGATTATAGGATAGATTGGTTATTATCTCGGTCGTGAAAGGCTGCGACTTCGGAATCCTGATCGGCTGCACGGGATTCCGCCGAACTCAGACTATTTTCACCAAAGGTTGGGCCAGTGCTACGATCTTGGCCTTTAATGGCGGCGGCGATCTTTCCTCCCGTGGTTTCAGTTACGCGATCGTTTGCCGCATCTGAAATGCTCGCTGCCTTCTCCGTGGCAACTTCGGCGGCGCCTTGCGCCAGGTTGACCGTGGCATCGGCAGCAATCCGCCCGGCTTTGCCGACGGCGTTGGCGGCAGTAGCCAAAAGGCCTGATTTATTAGGCGTTGCGGCTTGCCGGCCGTCAGAACCGCCGCTGCTTTTAGCATCACCGTTCTTGGCTTGATCGGCACTGCGGCCATCCTTGCTCTTGGTATCCATCTCTTCGGTCTTATCAGCCTTCAAGCTGGCTGAGTATCTGGGTGTATTCATCTCGGACATACCGCCGCCGGCGAAACCAGCAGCTTGCGCGAAAGGCGATCTACCGAAAGTCGTAATGCCGATACTGTCACTGCCTGACGAACTACCGCCGAAGTGCGAAAGAATATCAGTGCCGGCTGCCACGTTTTCACTTGCCTTCGTAAATGCGGCCATAACGGCTTGTGCACCGCCAGCTGCCGAAGCCGCTCCGGCAGCGATAGCCGCGCCGCCAACGGCCGTTGCAGCCGCGGCCATGTCGGTCGCGCCCAGCGCAGCACCAGCGCCGAAGTTGCCGATGCCGGAACCGCCAACACTGGCGCCGTTGATAATGCCTGAGATAAGGTGTGGAATTTTATTGACCAAGGCTAATAATATGATCGTTACGATCATCATGACGCCCATTTCCTTGAGACTGATGCCCTCGCTCATACGCGAATAGTAATCATCGAGGAAGGTCTTGCCGATGCCTATCAAGAGTACCATCACCATAAGCTGCGCGGCTACGCCTAGGACGGTCTTATAGTAGTTGATCGCCATATCCGTAGTCCACCGAGCCCCTCCGAAGCCTAGAAAAAATACGCCACCGTAAGCAAGAACCCATCCAGCCGTCAGAAGAAGGAGCATGTTTACGCCGACGAGGGCCAGGATGACCAGGATCGCCACTGCCATTAAAATGCCCGTCATGCTGTCCACTGGCGACCAGAGTGTGGATTGGTCCATCACCCTGTCGAAGATGGCAAATCCTACATCGACAATGCCGGACGGCGACAACGCGCTGCCGAGGCCCGTCGCATTGCCGGCGATTTGCCGGAGTGAGGCATAAATTGAAGAGGCAAAATTAGGGCCGTTAGTCAGAAGCCACCAAAAAAAGCCGGTAAAGATCGTGAAGCGAACAAACTCAGCGAAAAACTCCCCAATGTCAGCCTTACGCAAAGCCATCATGCCGAATGTCCATACCATGGAAATAAGTACAAGCGTCCAAAACAGCCAAGTTGCAGCGGAAGTGACTGTTCCCGCCCAACCTGATGCTGCTGTTGAATAGCGATCCAGGATATTATCCATGACGCCGGCATTGTCTATAGCCGCGTGGGCGTCCATTGCAAAGAATGCCAGACATAGGATTATCGGCATGGAAGCGGTTTTTAGATTAGGCGGTATTCTCATGTTGCCTTACCATTCGCGTTTTTTGCTAGGCTTGAATCCACTGGGTCGACGTAGACATTCCGACGCGAATTTTTGTTGTGTGCCCTTATCATCGATTTTTTCTATGTTCGATGGCTTACAGTTCTCATCATTGACCACAGGCATTTCCTGTGTCGGAATGTCCGGAGAGCATGCACTAGCCAATGCTGACAAGAGAACGGTCAACAGTAATGCTTTATTCGTCTTCATAAAAGCCTCCTTACCAATAACGTGCCGGGCTGGCGTGATAGCTGCCCATGCGCAGCTGCTCGGCCGAGGTTGCTTCCTGAGCTTCTCGATCCGCCAATACCTGGTTACGTGTTGTCATTGCATTTTGCTGCGCGATCAAAAGACCGCGAATCTGCAAAAGTTGATTGGCCTGCTGGCTGGCAAGCTGATTAGCGTATTGAATGGCCTCCATCCTACCAGTCGCGCTTTGTGCTGATGATTGAAGCTGTTCCAATCGGCCTGCGTCGGCCTTGAGGGCATCCTGTTGCAAATCAAGACCACGAAAAAGAGCATCGTTTGCCTTTTTTTGCGACTCTGAAGCCAAAGTACGGTTTTGTTGCATGACCGCTCTTTCCGCATCGGAGCAGCCAGCGGCCGAAAAACACGGTGACCCTCGGTAATAGGCAACGTCCTGGAATTTGCTTAAATAAGAATCCAGGCTGCCAACCTGGTTTTTGTAATAGTTCAGTGTGTCAACAGCGCTCATCAAGCCATTAATCGTAGACTGTGCTTGATCCCACACATAGGCGGCAGGCGCTATCGTGTTTTGTATTTGATCCGAATACTGTTGTAATTGTGTCCGATATTCCTCTACCTGCTTGATTGTCTGCATCACGCTTTCCAGAGCAGTCATTGTGTTTTGGGCCAGGTTTGTCGCGTCTATGACGGGTATTCCCGCAGCATTCACCGGCATCGAGAGAGGCGCCGTTGTGATGGTCATCACCAGAGCGATTTTAGCGGCTAAAATTTTCGGTTTCATTGTTTTCTCCTTGGAGTTAATAATCAAATGATCGATACGGTTTCGAAAATGTCATGTCTTTCGTAACGATGACGTTGAATCGATAGCCCGGCCGGATTTCCAAAGTTGGAGCAACATTCAAGTTTTTTGCAATCAATTGCGCAGTCACCTGGCCGAGCTGTTGTCCCAATGCCTCGCTTAATGCACTGCTGGCGTTCGGCGTGCCAAATATCGATGTCTGGTTTTGGCGCTGACTGTACGAGGCAGCAGCGGTAACCGCAGACATCAATAATGCCGAGCCGTATAGGCGAACGTAATGATGATTTTCCTGATCATTGAAACCGGCATATCCTGCGCTGTCAGCGCCCGGCATGGCTCCAATATCCATTGCTTTTCCATCGGGGAAAACAATGCGTTGCCATGCCACCAGGATGCGTGCTTGACCATAGGACACATCACTCGAATAAGTGCCCACCAGGCGAGAACCCTGAGGAATTAAAAGATATTTCCCAGTCGGTGTGTCATAGACATTCTGGGCTACCTGCGCCATGATCTGGCCAGGAAGATCGGAGTTAATTCCTGAAATAAGGGTTGCAGGGACGACGAATCCGGTACGTAGTTCATACGGTGTTCGAGGCGCTTCCGGTTTTGAATCCAGTTTCCATCGATCGCCTTCACCTCCTGCAAACTGTGAGTATCCATGATCTTTATTGGCCGTGGCAGATGTAGGTAGCAGTGACGGAGCAGACGATTCCGGGGACGATCCGCCGATACCCATGCTGCGAATCTGCGAAAGGCGTGCCTGATAGGCGGCGGTTGGGTCATCATGCTGCGCCGCATCGATTTGCTGCCGCACAGCGGCTAACCGGGCCAGCATTTCATCGCGGGTTTGTGGTGTCCCGGCGCCATTGGACACAGATCCGGCGCTGCGTGGAGCACCAATTTGTACGCCGGTCTTGGCTTTCACGGCTTCTTCCAGCATTTGCAATTTTGCCATGCGAATGCGGTTAGCTTCCTCATCATGCGCTATCGGCTCAGTCGGCGGCTTGGGTGGCGCATTCAGATTTTCTGGCCGCGCAATCAGCACCGGCGGCATGTCGTTTTGTTCAGCAGGTGGCATCAACGGCTCAATCAGTCCGCTTGTTTGGTCTCCAGCAATTTCTTTGGCGAACATGGATGTGTTGCCAGCGCTGTGACTTTGACTTTCACCTTCGTGCTGCTTGGCTGCACGATCCGCTGCCACCAAAGCCATGATAAAAAGAAACGCCGTCAATACCGCGCCGAATAGGTACATCGGCACATTGTTGACGCGTCGGACACCTGCTCCCGGCGATGCATCCGGGTCCATGTAATCGATTTTTTCGCTCACGGTCTTACTCCTTGTGCGCCCAATAACCCGCCGGAACGACAGTGCTGTTTTGCTCCCGGTACGGGCGGGTGATGGATTGATCTCCGACCATGACGGTCAATCGGTACAAACTGTTTTCACCGCCCGTCTTATCGAGCACATAGCGAAGTGGCAAAGCGGAAATGGTCGCCTCATCATGATGAAACTCCATGAGAGCAAAGCCTTGTTTGCGAAGGCCGTTTACCAGGCCGATCCCAAAAGCATCGGAAGTCGGCTGTTTGAGCTCAAAATTGGTTTTCGCTGGTGGATACAAGGCCATTATCTGCTTCACTGCATCATCGGCGATGATCTGATCGATTGATTCAGGATTGTTTGCAAAGTTACCAAGAGGCGCATTATGAGCACATCCTTCCAGTAAAAATGTGATAAGCGCGATGATTGCAATCTTGTGCATCTTACTTTCTCCTGGTTATCGTTACACGGTCTTGACTGTTGCCAACACCAGCAATCAGGATGGCTTGATCAAAAACCGAATCAACAATGTAACGGTTCCCCTGAACACGATAATTGACCATGACGGTTTCATCGTCCGAGAACAGGCTGCCCTCTTCGCGCACGATCAGCAAGGTCGGTGCCTCTGTCTGAGCCATTGCGCCTGGCATTTGGAGGATTGTTTTGGTTCCGTCGTTATAGACGCGGATCGGCTTCCAGATCGCATCGCCGTCCATATCATAATCAAAGGCCAGATCACCGAGGTACTCGCCGGTCTGCGGCATGGTGTTTTGTTCGTGTTCGTGCTTTTCCTTGGATTGAATCGTGTCCCACTTCGCAAGGGCGTCTTCCGGATAGGTGAAAGCCACCTGCGGCATGTACTCGGTGCGATGTGAGCGCAGCTTGAAATGATAGGTGCGTCGGTTTGTGGTCACGACCAGGCTTGTTTCCAGACCCACATCCATCGGCTTGATGATAAGATGCTGGGTCTCGGCGGAACCGCTGCCGGTAATGGCCGGTTCAACCGTCCATCGGGCGGTATCGCCCAGATGAATTGAATTGACCAGTTCGCCCGCCTGTAATGCGACATCACACACTTGGAGGACGGCGCAAACGATGCTGGGTTGCTGAGCTCCGTACAGGAATCGAATCGCCCCGTTGGAACCCGTCACTGGGGTCATGCTGGTAGAATCGCCTGCCGCCCACCGTTTGGCAATCGCGATTGCCGCTTTTTCTTGCGCCGTCAGTTTAGGGTTGTTTTTAGAGAAATATTTATCGGCCAGGTCATCTCCAGGTGCGGCCAGCACCAAGTCCTGCGCCGCAATAACAGCAGTCAGGGCGATGATAGCGGGAATTTGTTTTTTCATGGTGATTAGCCTCGAATTCTACAGAAGGTTTGACCAGGAGAAATCGCGCACATAGATGCCTAACGGGTTATTGCGTAATTGTTCGTCTGTGGTCTGAGATGTGGGTACGGCGGTATAAACATTGACTAATGCCCGCATGTTCACCGGTTTGCCTTTCAGGATGCCTTGCCGGTCGCGAGTGGTTTCTGTCCAATCGATTTGCCATGTGTCCGGTGACTGCGGCAGTACCGACTTGATTTCGATACTTACCATTTCCTTCGTTGCGCGTTTGAATGGGCTGGAATCCGGCGTGCCATTCAGCCATTCGTTCATTTTCGCTGTCGCTGCATCATTGGGGGACAGCATGGAATAGACGCGAAACACGGCTTTCCGCTGTAAGGCCACGTCAGGGGTGACCATTCGGGCGCTGGTGATGTAATCGGCCACAGAAGCGTGTATCACGCGCGGATCAGCCACGGCGCTTGCCGTCGTTGGTCCGACCGCGATGGTCTGGCCGTGCTTGTCAACTTCGATAACGTAAGGAATGAACTTGGATTGACTGCCAATATGGATGATGCCACCGACGCCGGCGAGTGCAATCAGCAACGATAAGATACCTACGACTTGCCAGGTCTGCCGCGATGATACGACCGAGCCGACATGCTCATTCCAAGTTCGCCTGGCCGTCAGGTAAGGGTTATCGACCGAATCCTTGGCCATTACAGGATTGGGATTTTTATTGATAAACTTCATAGTGCGGCTTCCAAGTAGTCATTGAGTTGTAATCCTCTCCCTTCCAGCCATTCGTGAATCCAATGATTGCCGTATTTGGCTTCGAGGCTCTTGATTGCGGTAATGGACTCCTTATCGGAAGCTCCGACAAATGACAAGGCAAGTGGCCCAAGGGCAAGATCATAAAGCCGGCGTCCGTTTTCCGACACGTAGTAATACTGCTGTTTGGGTACGGCAGTCGCGAGTATTTCGATCTGGCGAGCATTGAGTCCCATACGTCGGTACAAAGCCGCAGTGTCCTCGTCTCGGGCATAGATGTTCGGCAGGAATATCTTGGTTGCGGTGGATTCGACGATCACGTCCAAAATGCCCGAGTTGGCCGCATCGGAAAGGCTTTGCGTTGCCATGAGTACGAGGCAATTAGCCTTACGCATGACTTTGAGCCATTCTCTGATTTTCGCACGGAAGGCCGGATGTCCCAGCATTAACCAGGCTTCATCAAGGATGATAACGGACGGCTGGCCACGCAATGAACGTTCAATGCGCCTGAACAGATACAGCAGAACCGGCAGTGCAAATTTCTCGCCCAAGTTCATCAGCTCTTCGATTTCAAACGTGGTGAAGTCAGAAAGCGATAAACCGTCTTCCTCGGCATCCAATAAGTGACCCATTGAACCATCCACCGTGTATTGCCGAATCGTATCGCGGATGGCTACATCCTGAATGGTCACACTGAACTCAGATAAAGTACGGGCACCGCTATCGTGCATACTCATGATCGCGTTGCCTATCTCGTTGCGCTGTGCCGGTGTGGTATTTAATCCGTTCAATGCCAGGATGGTGTCCAGCCATTCCATTGCCCAGGCACGATCTCCCTTTGTTTCAAGGAACTGAAACGGGCAGAATGCAAGCCGGTCATCATCGGCTGCTACCGAGAAATGCAACCCGCCTAGGGCCTTGGTAAGCGGATAGGCTGACATACCTTTATCGAATAGATATATTGACATGCCGGCATATCGTCGAAGTTGTGCCGCGATAATGCCAAGATGCGTCGATTTTCCAGCGCCGGTTGGACCGAACATGAAGGTATGGCCGAGATCGCGCACATGCAGGTTTAACCGGAAAGGGGTCGCACCGTGCGTAACGCAGTGCATGAGCGCCGGTGATAACGGCGGGTACATCGGACACGGTGCATTGGCGGCGCCGGTCCAGATGGTGCTGGTCGGCAGCAGATCGGCTAGATTCATGGTATTGATGAGAGGCCGTCGGACGTTTTCAACCCCATGACCTGGCAGGCTACCCAGGTAGGCATCCATCGTGTTGATAGTCTCGATGCGAGCCGCGAAGCCCAGGCGGATAATGGCCTTTTCCACCTGGCGTGCCGATGTTTCGAGACGGCTTCTGTCTTCGTCCATGATGACAACAACGCTTGTGTAATAGCCTTGGGCAATCAGACCGCTATTCACTTCGGCAATAGCCGCCTCGGCATCGGCCACCATAGCGACAGCATCCTGGTCCACCGGGCCTGTGTGCGTGTTGAACACCTGATCAAAAAAACCACGTACTTTCTGCCGCCATTTTTTGCGATATTTGTCGAGGTGCCTTACCGCTTCATGTGTGTCCATAAAGATGAAACGTGACGACCATCGGTATTCGCACGGGAGCTCGCCCAGAGCGGTCAATATTCCGGGTGTGGATTCCAGAGGAAAGCCCTCGATAGCGACCGCCTGAATAAAATTGCGACCGATCTTGGGAACAACCCCGCAACGCAATTCTTGTCCGCCTATTATTGCATCCAGGTACATTGGATTGCTGGGCAGTTGTACCGGGTGGTGTCGGCCAGTTATGCAAAACTGCAGCCAGCTCAAAAAATCGTCATGAGTGACTTCCTTTCCGGTTTCGGTAACGATTTTCTGTCCACGCAGGCGAGTCAGCTTCACCGCAGCCGATAATCGTCCTTCAATATTGGCGATTTCCCGTTTGAATTGCTCAATGAGCCCCATTGTCCGCGCCTTGCGGTCTGGCGTTTTCATCTCGTCATCGAACATGAGTTCGACAAATTTACGTTGCGCCAACACCGGCGGGAACCAGGTCAAGGTCAGTACGAAATAGCCTTCGTACATTGTGCCTAGGCGTTCGAAGAGCTGGCGGCGTTCATTATCAATCGCGGCTGAAACTGGATCAGGAAAATGAGAAAGTCCCGGGTCCGAGTAGTTAGGAGCCGGTCGCCGTACAGCATCGATGTGCACCATCCAGCCGTTGCCTAAACCAATAAGAGCCTGATTGATGCGGAATGAGACTATTTCCCGTTGTTCATCGGTGCTGCTGGCATTGTCATCGCCTTGATACAGCCATGCCGCCATAAATGACCCGTTTTTACCGACGATCACGCCGTCATCGACCACGGCGGCGTAATTGAGCAGATCAGCCAGCCCCGCGTCCTTGGATCGATGCTTTTTGAGCATCAGTTCGGCATCGACCGCCCGGATGCGGGCAAACAGGATAAATAATAAGAAGGTCCCGAGGACGGCAATGGTCATTGCGAGCGCCTGGATCATTGGTATTGTCTCCCCTGATTGTCCGTATTTTCCCTAAACGGCGTGCTGCGTGGCGCATAATATCGTTTGTAGCGGCGGCTTCGCAGATAGACATAGCGTAACTTCGGATCGGATTTTGCCATCAGGCGGAACACGAAGAGGGCCCCAAACCACAGCGATACGCCAAATACAGTCGCCCTCATTTCCTGAGCGCTAAATATCAGCGCGGCGGCTACCAGTCCACAGAACATAACCAATTCACGATCTCCACCCATGAACAGATTATCCCGGTTACCGGCTCTACGTATGGGAATCGTACGAAGGGCCATGGCTATGCCGCCTTTCCGATGCCATCTGACAGTGACGCGATTTCAGCTCCCCGGCCAAAGAATGTGCCCATCATGTTTTGTGCGCCGACCAGCAAGGCCATAACCAGGACGATAAAAATCAGGGTTCGAAAAAAACCGTTAAGTTCGCCGCCGAAAATCAAAACCCCGCCGGCAACCACAATTCCGATAATGGATAAAGCGAACGCTACCGGCCCTGTCACAGAGTTTCGCAGATTCGTCAGCCAGCTTTCATACGGAAGCGAACCTCCGGTCCCTTCTGAGGCAAAGGCCGACTGAGGAAACGACATAATAAGCAACAGAAGCATTAGCGCCCCAAGGTAGGCGTAGGCTTTTGGGTGCAACGCCGGAAATGAGTATTGCATGAATATTTCTCCTTAAATTACTCTGATGTTGTATTGGCCGTTACGGAACCCGGAAACCTCAAGGATTTCCTGGATGCGGCGGCCTTCAGGGGTTCTGGCGATATGGACGACGACATGAACCGCCTCGCCTATCAGCGGTTCAATCGGTTTGGGTGAATCCGGATGCATGCTGATGAGCATGGCAAGTCGATCAAGTCCGGCTCTGGCGTTATTGGCATGCAATGTTGCTGCCCCTCCTTCATGGCCGGTGTTCCAGGCCATCAATAAATCAAGAGCTTCCGGGCCGCGAACTTCACCGACCAGAATTCGGTCTGGCCTCATCCGCAATGTGGTTTTCAACAGAGCGGTCATGTTGACATCAAGGCTGGTGTGGTACTGGACGAAATTCTCAGCGGCGCATTGAATTTCGCCGGTATCCTCGATAATGAAAACCCGTTCAGTTGGGTCATTGATCACCATCTGATTGATGATCGCATTGACCAGAGTGGTCTTGCCCGAGCCGGTACCGCCGATAACAAGGATGTTGCGATGCGCGGCAACCGATTCAATGAGAACCTTGCGCTGCTGGGGAGTCATGATTCCACTCTCGACATAGTGGTCTAACGTGAAAATAGCAACGGCCCTTTTACGAATCGCAAATGTCGGAGCGGGCACAATCGGAGGCAGCTGGCCTGCAAACCTAGATCCGTCAAGCGGCAGTTCGCCTTCCAATATCGGAGTTTCGCGGGTAACAACTTTTCCGTGGAATCCTGCGATGGTTTCAATGATCGCCTTGCCCTGCGCGGGCCGCATCGAGCCGATGCACATCATCTTGGCGCCCAACTTTTCTTGCCACAATCTTCCGTCGGCATTGAGCATGATTTCAATGGTCCGTGGATCATTTAACGCAGCGAGAAGATCCGAGCCCATGTCCCGTTCGAGCTTCTTTTTGGCTCGCTCCTTGATACTCTCGAATATCTCTTTGTGATCGGTCATTCGCGCCGCCTAAATATGCAATATGTTTTTAATATACGATATAACGAAAATAAAAACAACGCAACAAGAAATGTTAGGCCGAATTGCGGTCGTGAATTCCGAGGTGAATTACCTCGGTTGAGAAGATTTAGCGGTTGAAATGGTAGCTTCTGGACGTTAAGATTGCCTTAACTTTTTTCTTGTATCTTCGCCCCATCGTTTTACGATAAAGGCTTTGTGTTCGGGGAGAATAACGGAAACTCGCTCATAACCTGGTGGTAGACTGCTCTTCGCCTTCCCTCCGGCCAACTCGTCAAGCGCTTCTTTGTCCAGATCAGTCGATTCAAGTAGTAATGGCAGCGGTACATCCAATGCTGCGGCGATGGCTTCCATAACCTTGAGAGATGGATTTCCGCGCCCTGTGGTTAAATCGGAAAGAAAGGAATTTGATACACCGGATATTTCATGTAGATCATTTTTGGTCATGCCGCGTTCATCCAAGATACGTAGGACATTGGTAAAGAAAATATAACTATACACTGTTGCCTTGTTTGGAGTGGTTGTCTCTTCAAATTTTAGCGGCTAAAAATTTGACCTGTTTTATTTGTTTAGCAAAACTGTTTTGTATAACGCTTATAACCATATCTTGTCATCGATCACTGCGTCATCATCTATTTCAGTTCATTGATTTTCTTACCGGTAAGACCAATTTACGGTGTAATGATTCTGGAATAGCATGAACAACTCGTGCATAGCGTCCTATCTAAAGCGAAAAGATTAATCTATGCAAAATCATATTGTACCAACCCAGTTCAATAATGACGATGAAACAAAGTTTACTGAACAGGGCAGCGCATTAAATTACGTCAATAAAGCGTAATATATAGTCATTATCCCAGCCGGCATTTAATTGCCTGACTTTGACACCGGCCTTGCGGGATTTTTGGTTTTTTAATCAAATTTATGACAATATGCCGGATGGCGGCTAAATGCTAAATACTAAATACCGTTTGCGGCCAAGAGAAGACGGTCGATGACTCCCCATGGAAAGACCATTTATCGACCCTAAGCAGAGGTCCTACAATCTTTGAACCATCTAAGGTCATGCTATACTTCTCTGAATTGACTGGAACGTTGGATCGAATTTGATTACAGACGTTGATTGCGAACCAGCGACATATTGCAGGACATAAGAAATACCGTTGCGAGCAATTTTAACCATCGCCCTAGTTTAACTTTTGTTCTCGATGTCTGGGTTAATCTTTTCAGCAAGGTCCCTTAAATAAATCAGTTCATCGAATTTTTCAGAGAGAAAGGATATGACCTCCAACCGCAAAACTTTAACGCTCAGTGGCGTTCGCGAAAAAGAAAGTTCAAAACGTTTTCTTGCTGATAACCGCTACTTACTTTCTGGAATGCCGCGTTTGGGTGGTATCGCATCCGTTTTTCGAGCCCTGGATACTCAAGAGGAACGTTATATTGCCTTAAAGGTTTTTCGGCCTCTTAATGGCACTGATCCCGTTGTCGAGGAATCTTTCAGGCGAGAAACCCAAGCATTATCCGACCTAAAGCATCCGAATATTGTCCAAATTTTCGACTCGGGGTTTGATCAGGATACGAAGGAGCACTACATCGCCATGGAGTGGATCGATAATGATCTGGAAAGATTCTTGAAAGACAATCGTTTTGAAGGGTGGAGGCCGTTTTTTACTAAGATCGCTAGGCAAATTCTTGAAGCTCTAGCCTACGCACATTCCCATCGGACCATCCATAGAGACATTAAGCCATCAAACGTTCTGATAACTGGCGAAGGAAATGTGAAGTTGTGCGATTTTGGGATTTCCAAGATTCGGAATTTTCTGGAGCCCGGTGTTACCTTGGCACATTTTGCCTCATTCCCTTTTGCTCCCCCCGAAATTGACGATGGCAGTTACAGCTACAGTCGAGACGTATTTGGTTTTGTCGCCTTAGCAATTGTCTCTCTCTCGGACGATAAGATTGAAAATCATCGCGATCTGGTCATTTACCTTGAGAAGCTTCAGGTTGACGACTCCCTAAAGCGTCTGCTCCGTCGCGCAATTTCTCTCGATAACCCTGGTGATCGACAGGTTAACGCTGCGGTGCTTTTGGCAGAGCTAGATCGCCTAGTGCCTCCTGCTCCCACCCAAAAAAAAGGACGTATTCTGATCAGTTTGACCAAAAAGGTTAAGAATATATTTGATTATGATCTTGCTTTAAAATCTGATTCAGAAGTCCAGAGGTTCATTGAGAATGATTTGGCCTCTGCGGCGTACATTCATGACCCAGGGGAGCCCCGTGCCGCTTCTGATGGAAGCATGCCTCTTGGGAGATCAATCAGGCTGCTGGGTAGTCGTTACGGTTACATTGCTGCCATGGCTACCCATGAGAAACTCTTGCTCGTTTCCGCTCTAGAGCAACCCCCATCTGATGCTGAAAGAAGTCGTGAAGAGGCAGCTCCATCCCTATATGATTTCTGTTTTGAGGGGGTGCTACCGACTGCATCGAGCGAGAACATTAAAACGCTCCAAGATGAACTCCTACAATTCGATGCAGACCAAAAGGTGGCACGCGTCCAACAAAGACAGGAGGCTATTTATAAGACTTGGCTTGACTTGTTGAGCGCCAAAACGGAATTGGAGCGGCAACGAAAGCGTCGCGTTACCTACACGGATGTCGATTCTTCAGGAGGCATTGTCCGATTCACTGTCGGCACTGATTCTGACGCGCAGTCTTTATCAGATCAGGAGATTCAAGTCGAGATCGCCGCTGGCGGGAGGTTTTCAGGTTCGGTGGTTTCTGTTGGAGAAAGACTGGTTTCGGTTCAGCCCGGAGAGAGGAATAGTGTCGAAATCGATAGTTTGCCCCAACAAGGGACGCTCGTTGTCGATACCTCGAAGGCTGATGTTGCTTTGGATCGCCAGAAGTCCGCCGTGGACGCTGTCAGGTTTAGTCGTTCAGTGAATCCATTACTCGGAAATTACATCGTTGATCCTGCTGAAGTGCCAGTACCAGTTCCGGGGGAGATCAGCTTCATCCAGCAGGCGATGGACGATAAAAAGCTCGACGCTGTTCGTACAGCAATGTCGGAGCCTGCACTGATGTTAGTCCAAGGACCACCAGGTGCAGGCAAAACTACCTTTATCACCGAGGTCGTACTTCAAACCTTAGCTCGAAATCCCAACGCACGAATACTTCTGACGTCACAGACACACGTGGCTCTGGACAACTCGTTAGAGCGGATTATCAAAGAAAGCAAGGAAGAGGTCAGGGCTATACGCATCGGAAATGAACGCGATGAGCGTATCGCTGAAAAAACAAAGATACTCCTTATCGACCGAAAACTGCCTGTCATGCGTAAAGAAGCCTTGGCTAAGGGGCGAGAGTTCATTGAAGCATGGGCAGTGAAAAGTGGTGTTAACCTTAGTAACACCCGTATGGCTATGGCGCTTGAACGTCACGCAGGTCTCCGTGAACACCTCGAGGATGTGTGTACACAAATTGGTCAGATTGAACAGTCATTAGAAAAGGACAAAGATTTTATAGAGCCTGATGTTCGCGCTGATTTGGAAGAGCTTCTTTCGGGGCTAGTCCAGGAGCAAGATGCTTTAACGAAAGACCTCAAAGAATCTCTCGGGCAGCTACGTAAATACGAGTCTGACAAAGAGACAATTGAGCACCTTGCAGACTGTAGCGCTGTAGAGCTCCGTTCATGGGCTAGCAGTTATGTCGCGGACTCCTCTCAGGTGGCCCAGCTTCGGAAAATGTTAGCGGTGCACTCAGAATGGGAGGTTAGGTTCGGACGCAGCCCTCAATTTAAAGCGGCCTTAGTAACCCAATCGCAAATTGTTGCAGGCACTTGCCTTGGAGTAATGGGGATTCCGGGACGAAATGAGATTACATACGACTTATGCATTGTCGACGAAGCCTCAATTGCCACACCAACTGAAGTTCTAGTACCGATGGCGCGGGCACGCCGCACTATTTTGGTTGGTGACGATAAACAATTATCCCCGTTTCAAGATCCTGAGCTAGAGAGCTCCGGACTACTTCGTAGGTTTTCATTAACCGAAACGGATCAGAAAGCAACTCTTTTCAATCATCTTCGGGATGGTTTACCAATAGATCTGCGGAAAAAACTGTTGATGCAGCATCGGATGATTCCCGCAATCGGAAAACTCATATCGGACTGCTTCTATGACTCGGAACTCGAAAGTGCAGAGAGAGCTCCTTTGGGACTGCTAGAGAGGACCTTGCCGCGTCCAGTAACATGGTTTTCGACTAGTCAATGTAATGCGAAAGCATCTAAACCAGTCGGGACCTCACAGTGGAATGGATTGGAGGTTAAATATATTTCAGACTTGTTGGGACGCATTGATTTCGAACTCCGTCACGGGAAAGCGAAAGGGAAGAAGTTATCGGTTGCAGTGCTTACAGGCTATGGAGAACAACGTATCAGATTGCATGCTGCAATTCAAAATAAGCAGCATGACTGGAAGTCTTTCTCTGAAATTTTCGTAAACGTGATAGATGCTTTCCAAGGCCGAGAAGCCGATATATTAGTGTTCTCGGTGACTCGATCTGACGTGCGTGGGCTCGGCTTTCTGCGAGAGATGGAGCGCATCAATGTGGCATTATCTCGAGGCAAGGAATATTTAGTCATCATTGGTGACCATCTGTTTTGCCAAGAAGCAGAAGGACGTACAAATCCCTTGAAGAAGGTAATCGACTATATCCGATGCAATCCCCATGACTGCGCTCTTGAGGAGATCAAACTATGAACTTAGAACAAGTACTTGATATCACAGCCTATGCGCGCCCGGGTTACTCCCTTGTTTTCTTTAAGGAAGCTGCTTTACCAAACTACCTTCTGACCACTAGGCTATTAACGCTCGAGAAAAAATCACTGGGACCAATAGAGGAGGGTTGCTTAGGAGCCATAAACGCCGGTCTTGGTAATCCGGATGACATTTCCTCATTCCTCGGCATGTCACGTGCAGTGTTGAACGGCGTTCTCGCGGGACTAAATACCACTGAGTGCATCAACTACTCGCGCGCATCTGAAACCGTTAATGCAATGGTTACCCTTACAGAAAAAGGCCGAATCACACTGAGTACAATGAAAGAGGTGGTTCCCCAAGAAACTTTGGTCAAGTTTATCTTTGACCCGTTTCTAAGAAAAATTCGATTCGTATCCACCGCCTCCTTATTCAAGCCGAGAGAAACTAAAGAACTGGGGTGGTATGAAGTACCTTTATGTGGTGCAAAGCGCCCTGAGGTTGATGACATTCCTCTTGCCGACATCGATAAGGTTTTACAGAAACTTCCGCATCGAGATGAAAACTCCCGGGAATTGCTAGCGGCAAGGCGAATCGAGCGAAGAGAGATGCATTTTTTGCCTTGTCTCCTTCTGTTCTATCGTAGCCAGACTAGTGATGAGGTTCAGGTTGCCTTTTATTTAGAGGACGGGTTTTCGCTTGACCACGAGAATGTGTTTCGCGAATTAGGTGGTCCAGAACTGGCGGGGGCCAACCATGTGCTCACTGGTCCAGACTTACCTGAACTCGATAATCTTGTGGTGGGGAGCAATAAGCAAAAGATCGAAGAGTTGGTCTTACTGGAACAAGAGATTTCTCTCATCTCTTCTCATGTATTTCCCGAAGATAATCAGGAGGAAGTCGATGCCTTTACAATCAATGAGCGTGAGAAGTCTGCTGGTGTTAATTCTAATTCCGCTATAATGCGCCTTCGTGCCATGACTCAGCGATGTATTCGCATGCACGAACATCCCGGATTACTCACCAAAGCTCTCACTGCGTCAAAAGATCGCCTTTTAATTATCTCACCATGGATAACGCATAATGTCATCGACTGGAAGTTTGTGACCTCCCTGGAAGCACTTTTGAAGAACGGTGTTGACGTGACCATCGGGTATGGTCTGGCGGACGATGGAGGTGCCCGAGGCACCGACAAGGCAAAGCAGAAGCAAGCCATCACAGATCAGGCAAACAAGGAGCTAACGAATATCCAGGATCGTTTTGATAATTTCAGGCTGGTGTTCTTAGGTAATACACACCGGAAACTTTTAGTATCTGACAACACGTTTGCCATAGTAACCAGCTTTAACTGGCTTTCGTTCCGAGGTGATCCAAGAAAGAAGGCTCGTGACGAATTCGGATTTCTAGTTACAGATCTTGATGAAGTTGAGCGTATCTACTCGGATGGGATAGAGCTTCTGGCCAAAGGATATCACGGGCAGACCATGGTCAAATTTGGGAGCGATACAAGAGAGAGACGATGACTTCGGCCCTCTTTAGTCATAAAGGCGACGGATATAAATGAGCAGTCAACAAGGATGTGCTTTTTTCCAAAATGCTTGACTAGCTTATATGACCTTTAGTACAAGTGTTTGCATGCTGTGAATAGCTATAGCGTGACCTAGACAACTATTAATATCCGGTTTGACAGAAGACCGGACGGTCAGCGCAATGATAATAGAATTCCGCTTAGGGTCGCTTTTTGCAGGTCGACTATCCATTAATTTGCGCATTATCAATGGCTGCTTTTGAGCATTTCAATTGGCGGAGTTCCAGAGGAATGAAGCGTCCCCATTAAGCACCGATTTCTTAATTGTTGATGAATGCTCGATGTTGGATATCAGTTTCCTTATTAAAAGCGGTGCCTCCTAACTGCCAGTTACAGTTGATCGGTGATCCGGATCAATTG
>CAZMRW010000049.1:0-31775 GCA_964568805.1 uncultured Methylococcaceae bacterium
GAGTCTTTATTAACTTACACCGCTTGCCGGTCGATAATTTTGCAAGTGGCTCTGATAACTAAACTATTATTAACTCTTGAACATGCTCCAATTCCTAAAGGGCTCAGAGTTTATTTCCTTCCTCCTTAATGCGGTCGGTAAACCTGGCCGCATCCTTTTTAGCTAACCGAGGATAATCATGAAACGAAATTACCGGATTTCCGAGACGGGTTCCATTGACTATCAAGATTTGATTCAACAAATTGCCTTCCACGAAGCAGGCCATGCGGTCGGCATCTATCTATACAATAAAGAAAAACATCTGCCGCCGGTTTTTTTTCAAATCATGCTTAAATCGCCCGAGTTTGCGATCAATCCGCCGTTGAATCTCGGCTCATTGAGCCATCTTGCCGAAATCGAGGGGGGGCGGCTGACTCAGGATTTGCCTGTCGACTTACTGGAAAGCGCTCTCTATTTTTCAGGCACAGAACAGGATTGTTACCGCACCGCATTTGAAGCGGACATTATCAATTTACTGATCGGTTCGCTAGCTGAAGCTAAACATGTCGCACTTCGCGATCAAGGCCATTTTAATGTGCATGGGATCAAAATTGACACTCTGCACCGTTATGGCGGCACCTCTGACCTTAAAGAGGTTTATGACTATCTGGAAAGCATCATTGTCTGCAAGCAACGTCGTGAAGAAACGATCACCGCATTATTTAGCCAGGCGTTACGGTTTATCGCCGATCCCATGCATTGGCGAGCCATAGACTATTTGGCCCGCTATATACTGATCCATAGGGAACATACGATCAGCTGCGAACAAGCCATTGCCGTGATCGATGAAACAATTTCGCCAGAACCCTTTGATAAATCGGGAATGGATTTATCAGCATTTGCGCAAGGTGAACTCGTTTTTCGGCCGGCCTGCAGCGTTTAAATATTTATCTTCCTTAATAGCCGATCCGGCCATGCTTTTCATGAGCTACAGACGTGTTAATTGCCCTCGAGATTTTTCTTGATGGCAGCGGCATCGGTGTTGATCTGGTCGGCGGTCTCGCGGTATTTTGCCTGTTCTTCGTTTGCCGTCCTGGCTATAATGGCGTTGTCCGCATTGGCTTCCTTGACCAGGCACTCATAGTAGGTTTTCGCGTTTCGCCGCCATTCATTGGCGGCTTCGAGGCTGGCATTAAAGGCATCCAGACTGGCCTGATCGAGAGCGGGAGGAGCGGGCGGATGGTCGCCGCAACCGCTCGGCGACCAGACACCTTCTCCGGACAACGTACCGGCAGATAGGTCAAAAGCGGTTGCCAGTGCTAAAATGGCAAACGTTGGAATTTTTGTTTTCATGGTATATTCCCTCTTTTTCAAATTATTTTCATCAAAAATCATATTCTGTCATATTGACTCCGGCCAAAGGAAACCGGGGAAGACGCTTTAACAATCGCTGCTGATTCTCGACAAGTATAGTTAAGCGCCGAAAAGAATGACGCGAATAATGACTCCAGATTCATAATCATGATTGATAATACGACTATCGATCGATTTGAGAAACGGCTTGGAGATAATAAAATAGTTAAATTTAATTGCTTAAACAGCCCCAAACGATGTTTTTCTTCAAACGCCATGAAACCGGCATTTCTAAATATTTACTGGCGGAATCCGGCGCTACGGCAACCAGCTTGACGACCATCTCCCGTTTTTTGATTGACCACTTGGCCGGTGAGGAAAAGCCCAGCCGCATGCTCCTGGAGTTATGCCTGCTGGTGCTGCTTTTACATGTCTGGATGCTCGTTCAATGGCTGCGGCCGAATGACATAGTCACCCCTGCTCTGCCGCTGATCATGCAGGTTTCACTGATATCATCACCTGCGCCAAAGCCTGCGGTCACACCCCAGGCCATCAAACCAGCCCCGGCGCCGAAAAAACCGAAACCGGTCATTTCGAAAAAGATGCCGAAACCCCCTCAACCGGACATCACCCGGCCGCCTGAACCGGTTCCCGAGCCTGCGCCAGCCAAACCCGACGCTGGCAGTTCGCCGGCTCCGGCTCCAGTTCCATCTCCGGCGCCAAGCTCCGCCACGGCCGCCAAGGCAACAGCGGCTCCTAAATCAGAAACCTTTACCGAAGCCAATTTCCGCGCTAATTACGGTTTCAACCCCAAGCCGGACTATCCCCGAATCGCGCGCAACCGCGGCTGGCAAGGGAAAGTATTGTTGCGGGTGCAGGTATCGGTCGAGGGAACAAGTAATGAGGTCACTGTCTATCGCAGCAGCGGCCATGAAATTCTGGACGATTCGGCGGTCGAAGCGGTCAAAAAATGGCGGTTTATTCCCGCCAAACGCGGCGATAAGCCGGTTGCCAGTTCGGTGATTGTGCCGATTCTTTTTACGTTACACGATTAAAATCAGGAGTGATTAATGCCCTATCAGATACCCCCGGCAGTTATTATTGACGGCGCCTTGTATACGCTGTTGCTGTTTTCATTAATGACCTGGACGGTGATACTGTTCAAAATCTGGCAGTTTTCAAAAATCTCCCGTGATAACCGCCGCTTTAATCAGGCATTCTGGGATGCGCCCAATCTGGCCTCTGCCGCCAGTCTGCCCGATCGGCAGTTGCGCGGACCGAAGGCGCGTATCGCGCGCTGCGGCTTTATTTGGCTGGACAACCGGCAACAAGGGGAGAGTCACCTCCTGAAATATCGGGGAACCCCGGCCGAATTGCTGGAACAGGCGTTGCGCCGGCAAACCCATGAGGAGCAGCGCTTGCTGGAAAGCGGTCTGACCCTGTTGGCCAGCATCGGCAGCACGGCGCCTTTCGTCGGCTTGTTTGGTACCGTTATAGGAATAATGCGCGCCCTGCAAGACATCAGCAAAAGCGGTTCCGCCAGCCTGGATGTGGTGGCAGGGCCGATCGGCGACGCACTGGTCGCGACTGCGATCGGTATTGCCGTCGCGGTGCCGGCGGTGCTTGCTTATAATTTTTTCTTGCGCAGGGCCAAACAATATCGTACGAGTCTGGAACATTTTGCCGACGGTTTTCTGCACGTGGCGTTGAACCCGGACGCCTCCGGAGAGCATCCCTATGGCCTTTAAAACAAACTCCGACGATCAGGATGAGATGAGCGACATCAACGTCACGCCGCTGGTCGATGTGATGCTGGTGCTGGTGATCATCTTATTAGTGACGGCACCGTTACTGACGCAATCGGTTAAAGTCAATCTGCCGAAAACCGCCTCGACCACACCGGACATAAAAGATCAACCCTGGCAGTTGGGCATCGATGCGCAAGGCGCGATTACGCTGAATAAAAAACCGGTCGCCGATCTGGCTGCCCTGGAGACCGTGCTTAAAAATGAGCTCGCCCGCAATCCTGACATTGCCGTGCACTTATATGCCGATCAGGCCGTCAATTACGGCAAAGTCGCCGAAGTGATGGCGGCCATTCAACATGCAGGTATCGTCAAATTAGGCTTCGTTACGGTGCAGCAATGAAACAATCCTTGCTGTAGTAACCGCGTACAAAATATATTGCACTTCAGGCCCTGGCGCATACCCAGATATCGACGCGTAAAGCTCCCGCCTTTTTTAGCAGCCCGGCTAGCTCATTAACGGTTGAACCGGTGGTCATGACATCGTCAAGCAGGGCGATATGGCCGGCATCGATCGGTTTATTGATCGAAAACGCATTTTTCATGTTTTTGCGCCGCTGTTTCGCCGCAAGACCGGTTTGATGCGGCGTATCGCGCAGCCGTAAGCAGCTGGCAAGGTCAAGCGGAATCTGTAATTCCCTGGATACGGTTCGGCCGATTTCTATGGCTTGATTGAAACCACGCTGGCGGTAGCGAACTTTATGGAGCGGCACCGGAATGATACAGTCAGGCATGTCTGCATGTTGTTTTAAATAATCGGCTAACAGCATGCCAAGTAGCCTCGCATTCTGGTAGCGCGCATTGAATTTCAGCGCCGTAATCAAGTGGCTCACAGCGCCCTGATAAATGAAGGGTGCATAGGTAAGGTCGAAAACCGGACTATGACTCAGGCAGCGGCCGCAAAGTCCGGCATCTGCTGCAGATATTTCGAGTATTTCGGCACAACGGCGGCAACAATGATCGTTTCCGGGCAACTGGCCATAGCATGAATAACAGATATCGCGAGAGCTGGACCCTGCATTTCCGCATAAGATACAGTTTGGCGGAAACAGGCAATCCTGTATAATATTGATCCAGTTGTTAACCATTTTCACTCATAAAGGTTGATCGATGCTCACCAAGCAGCAAAATCAATACCATACTCTAACAGGAGATTAACTGCATGTCTGCAAACCCAGCAATACGCCGGATTCACGAGGCACTTTCATTACGTCACGACTGGCGGCTGGAAGAAGTGCAGGCTCTTTTTGCCCTGCCTTTTAATGATTTGATCTATCAGGCGCAATGCGTGCACAGGGATCACTTCGATCCTAACGAAATCCAGGTGAGCAGTTTACTCAGCATCAAGACCGGATCCTGCTCGGAAGATTGCGGCTATTGCCCGCAAAGCGCCCGTTATGATGCCGGCGTGACTCCGGAAGCATTAATGCCTGTGGAAACCGTTTTGAAGGCGGCGCAGAAGGCAAAGAACGAAGGAGCATCGCGGTTTTGTATGGGCGCGGCCTGGCGTAAACCCAAGGATAAGGATATCGAAAGAGTGATCGAAATGGTACAGGGTGTCAAGGCGTTAGGCATGGAAACCTGCGTCACGTTAGGCATGCTGACCGATGAACAAACGTTCCGGCTAAAAGAAGGCGGCCTGGATTACTATAATCATAATCTGGATACTTCGGAAGACTATTATTCCGAAGTCATCACCACGCGCACCTACCTGGACCGGCTTGAAACACTGGCGCGGGTCAGGGATGCCGGCATCAACGTTTGCTGCGGCGGTATCGTCGGCATGGGCGAAAGCGATGCCGATCGCGCCAAGCTGTTGAACGAGCTGGCCAATATGCCCACGCATCCTGAAAGCGTACCGATCAATATGCTGGTTCAGGTGGAAGGGACGCCGTTAATGGGAACCGAGCCGCTCGATCCGTTGATTTTTATACGCACCATTGCGGTGGCCAGAATCCTGATGCCGAAATCGCGGGTTCGATTATCGGCGGGCCGTAATACGATGAGCGATGAAATGCAGGCGCTCTGTTTTCTGGCCGGCGCCAATTCAATTTTTTATGGCGATAAATTGCTGACCACCGACAATCCGGTAACCAAGCATGATCGGAACTTATTCAAGCGTTTGGGTTTGCACATGGGCGGTTCCAGTCATGCAACTCAAGGCTAAGTCCACAGGAAGAGATTGATTGCCCCATTTTGCATCACTTGAATTGTCTACCGTCCGTCAATGACCAAGGCCATGCCGCATTTAGCCGGTGAGCTGGATAAACTGAAGATTCGGGGCTTATACCGTTCCAGACGCGTCATCACATCGCCGCAAGGCATTATGGTGGAAATTGGCGGCAAATCTGTCCTGAATTTCTGCAGCAATGATTATTTGGGCTTGGCCAATCACCACGATGTGATTGACGCATTTAAGAGCGGCGCCGATCGTTACGGGGTGGGCAGCGGCTCGGCGCATCTAATCGCCGGTCACAGTAGCGCCCACCATGCCCTGGAAGAAGAACTGGCCGAATTTACCGGACGTGACCGGTCATTATTGTTCTCCACCGGTTACATGGCCAATCTTGGCGTGATATCGGCATTGCTTGGCCGTGGCGATGCGGTGTTCGAAGACCGTTTGAATCACGCCTCTCTGCTTGACGGCGGTATTCTGTCGGCGGCAAAATTTAAACGCTATCGGCATGCCGATGTCGATCATCTTAACGAAAATTTGATGGGCGCCTCCGGCAACAAACTCATCGTAACCGATGGCGTATTCAGCATGGATGGCGATCTGGCTCCGCTGGCTTCATTGTCGGTAACAGCCAATCGCCATCATGCCTGGCTGATGGTGGACGATGCACATGGACTAGGCGTCATCGGTAAGCATGGCGGCGGAATTCTGGATCATTTTGGCCTTAACCAGAACGACGTGCCGGTTTTGATGGGAACTCTCGGCAAGGGATTGGGCACCTTTGGTGCCTTCGTTGCCGGCTCGGACGACTTGATTGAAACCCTGATCCAGAAAGCCCGACCTTATATTTATACGACGGCCCTGCCTCCGGCAATAGCGGAAGCGACGCGGGCCAGTTTAAAAATCGTCATCGCCGACAACTGGCGACGGGAAAAACTAGTCAGCCTCAGCCGTCGCTTTCGACTGGGCGCAGAGCAGTTGGGCCTGCAATTGCCGCCATCGGCATCGGCAATCCAGCCAATCATCATCGGCGACAGTCATGCAGCGGTCGCAATCAGTCAGGCGCTGCTGAAAGCCGGCATTCTGGTTAGCGCCATCCGCCCTCCTACCGTGCCGCATGGCAGCGCGCGGTTGCGCATCACTTTCTCGGCGGAACATGAAGAGCAGCATATCGATCGCTTGCTGGGGGCCTTGGACAGCATAAAGATACCAGGTAACAACGTCGGCCGAACTGAAGTCAACTCACATTGATAGCGCACTCATTTGGTCAAAGTTTTGGCTTTAATCTCATTTAACCATGATAAAAATCCATAAGCGAATCATCGGGCAAGGTAAACCCATCGTCCTGGTGCACGGCTGGGCCCTTCACAGCGAAATCTGGCAGAGTTTCGCCGAAGCCCTGGCGGCACATTATCGAGTAACCTGTCTGGATTTGCCGGGACACGGCCTAAGCGAAACGGTAACCCCGTTTACTCTGGAACGCATTAGCTCCGCGCTGGTTCATGCCGTGGATGATCCTCAGAGTTGCTGGCTGGGCTGGTCCTTGGGCGCGACCGTGGTGCTGGATATTGCCGGCCGTTTTCCGGAGCGCGTTGATTCGCTGATCCTGCTGGCAGGCAATCCGTCGTTTACCCGTTCGTATTACAGCCAGACCGGCCCATGGCCCGGTCTGGATTCAAAATTGCTCGGAAAATTTGCGGATCTCTTAACTGAAAACTCACAGGCGACCCTGCTTAATTTTTTGACGCTGCAAGTTCATGGCTTGCCTAATGCAAAGGCTTTATTGAAAGAACTGAAAGCCGCCGTTTTCGCCCGCCCCGTTCCCGACTCCGCTACTCTGCAACAAGGCCTGCAAATTTTAAAAAATTCTGATTTACGGCCGGTATTAGCGAAACTGACCAAACCGGTTTCGGTCATATTAGGCGGCCGTGACACGCTGGTTCCGGTCGCAGTGGGAACAAAAATTCAGCAACTGTTGCCGGATCTTCAATTAACCATCATCGAAAAAGCCGGTCACGTGCCTTTTCTGTCTCATCTGCAAGAACTGGTGGCGGTTATTTCCGGTTTTATGGAGCAGCAATGAGTACGGTTTTGCTTGAAAAAGCCAAAATCAAGCAATCCTTTGCCGCCGCATCCGCTACCTATGATGGTGTCGCCGGATTGCAGCGCACTGTCGGCAAAGAACTGCTGCAGAATGCCGGTCTTGAAAACCTGTCGGGTTCGATACTGGATTTAGGTTGCGGCACCGGTTTTTTAACCACCGAGATATTGACTTCCCAGCCCGAACTCGACACGGTTATCGCCCTGGATCTGGCCTGGACCATGATCCATACAACACGCTACAAACTCAGCCATGCCGGCAACGAGAAAGATCAGCAAAAGCTCGTTTATCTATGCGCCGATGCCGAGCAACTGCCCATCGCCGATCAATCGCTGGACGGCGTATTTTCCAATCTCGCCTTGCAATGGTGTAACCATCTAGAAGGAGTCCTGGCTGGAATCAAGCGCAGTCTCAAACCCGGCAGCCCGCTGGTATTTTCGACCTTCGGACCGGGAACTTTGCGCGAATTAAAAGATGCTTGGGCGGAAATCGACGGCTATAGCCATGTCAACGAATTTTATAGTGAGCGGCAGTTGCATCATTTCCTTGAACAGGCCGGCTTTAGCGGCATACAAATCAACAGCAAGCTCCATCAAAACCACTATATGTCCGTTAACGCACTAATGCAGGAATTAAAACAGATCGGCGCCCATAATGTCAGCAGCGGACGCAACAAAAATCTCACCAGCAAAACCAGGATGCTGGGCATGATCTCGGCATATGAGAAACATCGGACCGGCAGCCTGATCCCTGCGACTTTCGACGTTATCAAGGTCGTTGCGGAGGCTTGATGTCGATGCAGCAGGGCTATTTTATCACCGGCACTGACACCGGCGTTGGCAAAACCTGGGCGACCATCGCCCTGATGCGATACTTCAAAAATCAGGGCAAAACCGTGGCCGGCATGAAGCCGGTCGCCTCTGGTTGCATTGTTGAAAACGGCAAACAGGTGAATGAGGATGCCCTGCTGATCCAGGCAAATGCCAGCATGCACATCGAGTATGATTTAATCAATCCTTATGCCTACTCTTTACCGGTCTCTCCTCATCTGGCAGGTCTGGATAATCCGGTCAATCTGGATAACGTGATTGCCGGTTTTGAATTATTGAAACAGCAGGCCGACATCATCCTGGTCGAAGGCGCAGGCGGCTGGTATGCGCCGATCAACAGCAACCAGGATATCAGCGATCTGGCTAAATCCCTGGCTCTGCCGGTGATTATCGCCGTCGCGGTCAGGCTCGGTTGCATCAATCACGCAAAACTGACCGCCGAGGCAGTCGAACGCTCCGGTTTGCCCTGTGCCGGCTGGATAGCGGTTTGTTCTGACCCGGATATGCTGCTTGTTGAACATAATATCGGCAGTATCACGCAGGCGCTTGATGCGCCTCTGCTCGGCGTTTTACCTTATAGGGGGCATGCTGATTTTGATTTTTTATCGAGGCAGTTGTATTTATAAGCGCAAGACGCGGTCGAATTTAAGAGCTTAGAATAGGTTTTTTGACTTTTCCGGTTATCCATCATGACTATAGTAAAAGCCCTTATCCAGTTCTGTTTAGGTTTCGCATTCGCTTTGAACCTGGCTGTTGCCGAAGCAGCCGAAAAACCCCGTATCGCCGTGCTGGATTTTGAATTGAAAGACCTGACGCTTGCTCCAGGCATACCGGCTGAAGTCTCCCGCACAGCCAGCATTAAACCGTTGCTTGAGCAGGAACTCAAAAAATCAGGTTATGAAATTGTCGACATCGCTTCCGATGACCATCGGCAGGCTGATGCCGGTGTCGGTTATCTATTTGACCATCATGATAGTGCCGCGAATCTGGGCAGAAAATATGGCGCTGATTATATTATCGTAGGCAGATTGCACAAACCCAGTTTCCTGTTTATCTACCTGATGGCGCATCTGGTTGACGTCAGCCAGGCCAAACTGGTCGGTGATTATATTTCCGAAGTCAAGGGAGGCGAAAAGAAATTGACCCTGAAAGGCGTGGAGAGTCTGGCCGTCAAAATAAACCGTACGCTTGGCGGACTATAAGGCATTTTGGCGATCGATGCTCGCATCAAATTCAATATTTTCAACGCCGTTCAATACCAGAAAATGTTTGCCTTTGGCTCTCGAAATCAGTGTCACGCCGGATTGCCTGGCCATATCGAGCCCCATTTGCGTGGCGCCGGAGCGCGACAACAAAACGGGTACGCCCATTTGCGATACTTTAATGACCATTTCTGACGTCAAGCGACCGGTGGTATAGAAAATTTTGTTGTCGCCGGAAATACCATGCAGCCACATATAACCCGCGATGGCATCGACAGCATTGTGCCTGCCGACATCCTCGACAAAAAATTCGATGCGGCTGCCGCTGCACAAGGCGCAGCCGTGGACGGCGCCGGCCTTTTTATAGACTTCATTGCGCTCCCGCAAGGACTCGAGCATCCCGTAAAGGATCGATTGTTTAACCGAGTATTCAGGCACTTTGATGTTTTGCAGTTTTTCCAGCAATCGCCCGAATACCGTGCCCTGCCCGCAACCGGTAGTGACCGTCCTTTGCGCCATGCGCTCGGTAAAGTCGGCGTCTTTATGCTGCGTCACAACGGCGACCGCTTCGGTATCCCAATCTACCTGGACGGCTTTAATATCGCGGATGTCGTCAACGAAGCCCTGATTTTTGAGATAACCCAGCGTCAGCAATTCAGGATGCGTCCCCATGGTCATCAAGGTAACGATTTCCTGTTTATCGACATAAATCGTTAAAGCGCGTTCGCCTACCAGCTCAATTTCCCGCGGCTCGCCGGTTTCATCGATGGCAAGGGTCACTTGTGAAAATCCCAGGCCCGCATCGGTCATCTCGGGTCGATAAGGCCTATTCATTTTCTGTATTCTCCAGTTCCGATAACTCGGTCATGGTATTGATGTTAATGAATATCTCCGGTGTGTCGCTGAAATCCGCCCGCACAGTGTTCTGCTGTTCCAGCCAGCGGTCAATTTTACGTTGCCCGCTCGCCAGGTAATCCTGCAGGCTGTTAATTAATGAGGTTTTTATGGCCAAAAAAACCGGATGCAGCCTTTCTCCGTCAAAAGCAACGGCCGCATCGGCATCGTTTTGTTCCCGCACCGATAACAGTTTCTGTAAATGGTCGGTTCTAATCAAAGGCGAATCACATGGCATTACCAGCAGCACCTCGGCATCGGTATGCGTCATTGCCGCCAATATGCCGGCCAACGGGCCGTCAAAATTTCCGGTTTGGTCGGCAACTACCGGCAAACCGAATTGCCGATAGCGTTCGAGATTCCGATTGGCGTTGATGATGGACTGCCCGGTAACACCGGCAAGCGCTTCCATCGCGTAACAAACCATCGGGCGGCCTTTATAATTAACCAATCCTTTATCCTGATTATTCATGCGCCGGGCCAACCCCCCTGCCAGAATGACTCCGGTTACTTTTGTTTGACTGCTCATAATGTTAATCTTTAATTATTATTAAACTGTTGACCCCAAAATGCTCAAATTGATCGTTCTTTGCTCTACCCTGTTTTTTATCGCCGGCTGTGCGTCGATACCCGGCGAGTTTGTGCCCTATTACCAGGTAGAAACACGCAAGCCTTACGACGATGTGCTGGCCGAACTGGAGCTGGCCATTAGCGAAAATAATTTCAGAATAACCGGACACAGCCGCGTCGGCAAAGTGATACGTGACAGGGGGACTAAAGACTTCCCGGAATTTGACACCATTCAATTTTGTAATTTGACCCATGCCAAAACCATCTTGTTAATATCACCCGAGGCGATTCGGCACATGCCCTGTAATGTGGTGACTTATCAAGTTCAAGGCAAAACCATCATCAGAACTCATTTATTGCCAACGGATACGGATAATAAGGAATTGAATCTTTTTTCCGCCCAAATGAATGAAATGTTGAAAAAGATTGTCAATTTTGCCGTTGAAGAATAACTGCATGGCCCGTTTTTGAATTGTTTCCGGGGCGATTTGCCTCCGGCTAAGACTTGATCCTTAAGGATGTTGAATCTTTAAATGATTTGCTCCGGTTTGCCGATGTAGTAACCCTGGGCAAAATCAATCTTGAATTCCCTCAGAATATCCAGAATTTGCTCGTTCTCGACAAATTCGGCCACTGTTTTTTTGCCGAAGGCGTGGGCAACGCCGCTCAAGGCTTTAACAAACATTTTATCGTCATCGCTTTTATTAATTTTCCTGATGAATGAACCATCAATTTTGACGTAATCGACAGGGAAATGTTTCAAATAAAAAAACGAAGAGAAACCGACGCCGAAATCGTCGAGAGCGAGGATACACCCCAAGGCCTTGATTTGCACTATCAATAACTCAGCCGCGGCGAAATTGGACACTGCGGCGGATTCGGTAATCTCGAAAATGATTTTTTCAGGATCAACTTCAGGATTATCCAGCAAACGAGAAATGTCTTCGAAAATGGTCGCATCGTTGAATAACCGGCCCGATAAATTGATCGCCAATTTATAATCCTTACCCTGGCGTTTGAATTCAACCAGCTTCTGTGTTGCTTTTTTAAGCACTAACCTATCGATTTTTCCTATCAAACCGAGTTCCTCAGCATGACCGATAAAATCTCCAGGCATAATCAACTGGCCGTCATCCCGCTGCAGACGAACCAAACATTCATAGTGGCTGATGACATTCGATTTGATATGCAGTATGGGCTGATAGAATAAAATTAATTTGTCGCGTGCAATAGCATTTTCCAGGGTCTGCCGCCAATATAACATACGGTTTAATTTAATCTGATAATCATAATCAGGAGAAAATAGTTGATATTTGCCCATACCCGAAGTTTTTGCCTGAAACATTGCGATGTTGGCATTGGTAAACAATTCGTTGACCGTCAGTCCATGATCCGGATAAATCGCTATGCCTATGCTAGCGCTGAGTTCGATGTTTTTATCTGCAAAACCAAAACTCAGATCTTTTAATTTCTGATTGATTTTTTCAGCGATGGCTTTTACCCCCTTTATTTCAGCATGGGACATGACCAAAGCAAACTCATCTCCATCCACACGACTCAGGATATCGGTCGTGCGCATGATCTCTCTGAGTGCATTGGCAACCAGCGCCAGCAATTTATCGCCGGCTTCATGATTGTTGGTCGTGTTGACAACTTTGAAATTATCCAGATCCAGATCAAATAAAGCGACCTTAAATCCATAACGTTGGGCCGAAGCCAATAGGGTCCCCAACTCCTCCTGACATTTCTTGCGATTACTCAAACCGGTCAGATTATCTTTGGTAGCCATACTGAGAATTTTCTGCTCATACATTTTGCGTTCGCTATTATCCACGCCTAATGTCAAAATGACGGCTTCATCACTGGCACCGCCGTGATTGAATAACTTATGCAGCCAGGAGATATCCCGTTGTCTTCCGGTTTCCGTAATGAGCAGTCCGTCAATTTGAATCTGGTCTGCAATCATGCCGGTTCTTAACAGATTAAGTTTTTTTAAATGTTCCCAGTCCGATTCCGGCAAAAACAAATCAAACACTTTGCCGATAATCGAGTGGCTATCCGACTCAAATTCGTCAATCCCGGCATGATTAACCGTCAGTATCATGCCGTTTAATTTTTGCGTCATAATGATGATGGGTGCGGCTTCGATCAATTGTCTGATGAAGTCTCTTTCGCTTGCTAATTCCTGGCTTTTTTCAAGCAATTTCAAGGTATTACTACGAACCTCACGTTCCAGGAACTCCAGTTGGTCAGTCAGGGCCAGGGCGGTTTGGTTTAATCGATCGAGTTCATCGTATCCCGAAATAAAACTGTCCTTACTGACGATTTGATTTCGGAATTGATCATACTGATTTTGCGATAGCAACGGCAACGCCATGGAAAGCTTGGCTACACGACGTAATGAAAAATGGATGACCAGCGTCAGCAAAATCAGGGAAGCAGCCAAACTGATCACGCCGTAAGCCCAAACCTGCTTCAGATCATCATTTAACTTTCTGACTTCTGAGGTAATATCATCAATCAGCAAAAAAAATGGCCGGTTCATTTCAGTATTATGTTGAACCGGCACAATCATTACTTCAAAAACTGAACCGTTCAGAGATATCGTTCTGCTCTGAGACAAAAGCTCAGCCAGACTATATTTCTTTGAGATGTACTGGTATATAGGCATGTTTTTTTCATACAAGGTCAACCCCGACAATTTAAGAGGCCATGGATTATAAAGATTCCCGGCCGCAAGAGACTGGTCATCAACCAGTAAACCGATATCGGAATTCGTCCCTCTCTTGTATTTAATGATGACATCGGCGAACGAACGAATCACACTGAAGGCTCCGATAGTTTCCGATTCTCCGATGACCGGGATGACGACCTGAAGAAAACAGCTGCCCGAACAAAATAACTGATGCGCCGGTGTTTCCGTTTGCAGGACCTGCTGGATAGTTGCGTCCGAAAGCGCATTCGGACTTCCCCAGGATTTAATCGGGTTTGCCTGTTTGTCAAAAAATACGATGCTCTCCATGTCCCAGCTTAATTGCCATCTGGACCAGTTTTCGTCCAGATGGGTAAAAAAATGATGCTGAATTTTTTTTTGATGTAACTGGAGATTGCCAAGCAGTGGCAACAACTCTGCAAATTGCTCCATCACCAGAAATGAATCTTCGGTCAACGAATTGACAATATTGATATGACTGCTTTGAATGTTTTTTCTGTCCAATTCAAAATTATCGATGGCATCCAGATAGGAGACATAGGAAAAAATAGTATGCAATACCAGAAAAACGGTACCAGACAGAATGGCCAGTTTCCATCGCAGACTAAAAAAGTACCGTTCGTTAACCATTAAATAACCTAAAATCTGTACGATAATTGCAGGCCATACAGATTCCAATCCTGAACAGTCAAGTCCCTATCGGGATTGTCCGCCTGCGAAATCCACGAAGTACCATGAACCCGATGGTATTCCGCCCTTAACATCCATGATGTCGAAATATCCAAACGCAGGCCAAACATCCAATCGTTGGCATAGCCAATATGATTGGGCAAACCGAAAGAGACTGCGCGACTGCCATTTCTGTCGTCCTTATCCATATAGATGACATCATAACGAAGAGTTGCCTGTAACTGCGAAAATAATTGATAACTGCCCTGCAGATACCAACTTTCCGTTATATAGTTTGAATCCGGATAGAATGCTCCGTATTCCTTGACCTGGTTCCATCGATAGTCATATTCACCGGTCAACGTGAACTTTTCACCATTGTATTGTGCTGAAAACATCAGGGGCTGAATATGTGTTTTTCCCGCTAAAAAACGGTCGAAAACCAAAGGGTGGTAGTTAAGTTCAAGATCCATGTAGCTGATGGCAAAAACATATTCGCCGCCGTTAATCTCATAATTGAGTTGCGTCGCAATAGCAGGCTGGGCCTCAAATTCTCCCATCGCGGTTGGTCCCAATATGGTTGAACGTATTTCTTTATTGTTCCCTAATGGCACGGCGTAGACAAATTTGAAGGAAAAATTACCATAATCGGTTTGATGATCGGCATAAAAGGAGCCGCCGTCTGCGGAAACCAGTAGCGAACGAGACCGGTCGAAATAGATTCCCTGGGGCAGCAATATGGTCGGATGGGTAAAGGCAACATCCCGGGTTTCATTATACAAACCGAATGGAATCTTGACGCGGCCTGCCCTGATGCCCAGTAAGCCCTTATCATAGTTAAAAAACGTCAAATCGGCTAAACCATAATCGAGTTTTACACTCCCGCGGTCGATATCGCCGGCGCGCCGGTATAATCCTTGAGCTGCAAACCTTAATCGGTCAATCGGCTGATACGATGCGTTCAATCCGATTTCGGTCAATCCGGGACTGATGCCGTCGTCGCTTTGTCCGAAAACATTATTATCAGAAGTATGAAAGAAACTCTGGGTTAAAAATCCGTGAATCTGAACATGATCCGGCAAAATCTCGGCGCGCCCCGTCCCGACGCTGAACAGGCTTACCATAGCCAACATCCTCAGCCAACTACTTATATTCAAATAAACGAATTTTTTCATTTTTCGGTCTATTTTTTATATACCCGATAGAATCAGGCGTATTGGCGATCTTATCAATCATATCCTGCTCGGAATCAAGCTGGATGGGCGCTTCTCCTGTCCCTGCGTAGATCATTCTGTCCCAAACTCTCCTGAGTTGATGAGGAAACATGATTAGATTTTTCTTTACAAAATCTTTATGGACGGGACTGCTATCGGTTAAAGCAAAAACGATGATCTGTTTGCCATTGGGCCAAAACCGCTTGCGCATGGCAAAAATGGCGCGGGTATCATCCAGCGTAAGCTCAACACTAGGTACGGACTTATTGACGATGATGCCGGCTGCACTAGCGGTCGGTGAAGCCATCGCAGAGACAATAAAGCTGAAGAATATAATCGCAATATTCATCAGTCTGTCCGGAACCCACCGCTGCAAATTGGAACTGTTTTGACAATTGATAAAAGAGCCGGTCGCCTATCATTATAGGAAAATTGAAGAAATCTGCGCATTATCTTAATTTTTCAGCGTATTTTACGCCCGGAAGCGAGGAAACCGGTTAATAGTTAACCCTCCTTTGGGAATCATCCAGCAGTCCAATCCAAAGGTGAAATTGCCGTCAAGCATCATGAAGAGCGTAACACCCCGATTCATTGGACTTACCCGTTAATGTTCCCGGTCATCAGAAGCAGGAATGATTGTCCGATACAGGGCGGCAATCCGGTTTCCGGAAGTTTAGGGAGCGTGATTCCTCTGCCAGTCAAGTAGCGTTCGCTAGCGATGCTATCGAATTTTGGACCGGAGGATACCGGAATTCTTTTCATCAATTCCCGCAAACAGAACGTAAGATGACTGGATATCATGGGCTGCCGGTCAGCTCCCAGTGGTCGGCACGCCGTGAATCAATCGTATCATTGATCAATTCCGAACTTTAGCCAACGCAAGCGGTTGGCATTGGTGACCACGGTCAACGATGACATCGCCATCGCCGCTCCAGCTATCATGGGATTCAATAACAGGCCGAAAACCGGATACAACAAGCCTGCCGCCACCGGAATGCTGATGGTATTATAGAAAAATGCGCCGAACAGGTTTTGTTTGATATTGCTGACAGTCGCTTTGGACAATTCGATCACTTCAGAAACCTTGAGCAGCGAACCCTGCAGTATGACCACATCAGCGCTTTCGATCGCGACATCTGTGCCCGTGCCGATAGCAAGGCCGACATTGGCCTGAGCCAGAGCTGGCGCATCATTGATGCCGTCTCCTACCATGCCGACGATCTCGCCCTGCTGTTGCAGTTCCTTGACGACCGCCGCTTTATCCTGAGGCAAAACCTGGGCTCTCACTTCAGTTATACCCGCCAGTTTGGCTACGGCATGAGCCGTTATGTCATTATCGCCGGTGACCATCAACAATCTTACGCCCTGCTTGATCAACTGCCGCACAGCATCCGCAGAATCCTTTTTGATAGGATCGGAAACCGCGACAATCCCGGCAAATTTATGATCGACTGCAAGCAACATGGGCGTTTGCCCTAACGAGGACAGCTGTTCAAGTTTGTTGTTATAGCGCGCAAATTTAATCCCTTGTTTATCCAGCAAGGCTTTATTTCCGAAAATGACCTCATGTCCATTGATCTCACCCATGACGCCATGGCCTGCAACCGCTTCAAATTTAGATACTTTTTCGAGTTTGATTTGTTTGTCTTCGGCAGCCGACAAGATGGCTGTTGCCAACGGATGTTCTGAGCCGGATTCGATACTGGCAGCCAATTGTAAAACAGCCGATTCGGTAAAGTCGCCGACCGCTTCTATCGTGGACACCGTCGGTTTTCCCTCAGTCACCGTCCCTGTTTTGTCGAGAATAAGACAGGTAATTTTACCGGCCGATTGCAATGCTTCGCCTTTGCGGATCAGAATACCGGACTGCGCGGCCCTGCCGACCGCCACCATGACCGAAATAGGCGTTGCCAAACCTAACGCGCATGGACAGGCGATTACCAGAACGGTCATTGAGGTTACAAAAGCATAACCCAATGCGGGTTCCGGTCCCCAGGTGTACCATACCAAAAACGTCAACACTGAAATGGCCACCACTGCCGGGACAAACACAGCTGATATTTTATCGGCCAGACGAGCAATTTCGGGTTTGCTGCTTTGTGCCTGGCGCACGCTCTTGATAATCTGGGCCAAGGCGGTATCCCGCCCTATCCGGGTCGCTTTAAAGAGAAAGCTTCCGGTCTGGTTCATCGTACCGGCAACCACCTCGGAGCCGACCATTTTTTCAACCGGCATCGGTTCACCGGTCAACATCGATTCATCCACGGTGGAATGGCCTTCCAGCAATACACCGTCAACGGCAATTTTTTCGCCCGGTCTGACTCTTAACGTCTCCCCGAGACCGACCTCTTCAATAGGAATATCCATTTCCACAGCATTTCGGATGACGCGCGCGGTGCGAGGCTGCAAACCGATTAACTGGCGAATGGCGCTGGACGTTTTGCCTCGCGCCATCGTTTCCAGCCCGGAGCCCAGATTGATGAATGCCAGGATCACCACGGCGGCTTCGAAATAAGCATGTTTGGCTAATGCAGGCAGGAATCCGGAATAATCGATGACGACGCAGGAATAGATCCATGCCGATCCCGTCCCCAACGCGATCAGTGTGTCCATATTGGCCTGACCCAAAGATAAGGCTTTGACCGCGCCGGTATAAAAATGCCAGCCTGAATAGACGAGTACGGCTAAGGTGAGGACCGCAATTTCCGGCCAGAACCACCGTCCGGCCGACGATCCGATTTCCGGCATCCAGCCGGCGTACTCCATCAGCATCAGCAGCGCGCCGAAGCTTCCGGCCACTGCGGCTTTTTTCATCAATTCGTGATAACGTTGCAGCTCCTGCTGTTCCTGAACTGACGGGTCCTCCAGACCGACCATCAGCGCGGCGTCGTAACCGGCGTCCTTAACAGCCTGGATGAGTAAATCGGGATCGGCGTTACCTTTGACCATGGCGGAATGGTCAGCGAAATTAACGCTGACCGATGTCACGCCCGCCACCGCAGTCAAGGCACCCTCGACAACACTTACGCACCCGGCGCAGCTCATGCCTAATATGGATAGCCGCAATTCTTCTGAAGGCACTTCAGTAGTCATAATATCCCCTCGAAGCGAAAAAACGGAGCTCTATTCGACGGTAAAGCCGACTTCGGCAATGGCGGCCCGGATAACGTCCAGACCGGTTTTATCGGCTTCAAATTCGACAGTAACCTTCTTGTCCTTGCTGGACGCATCGACGCTTAAGACGCCGTCGATAGCATTCAATCGGGTCTTAACATTGGTTTCGCAACCGCCACATTTCATACCGATAACCGTCAACTCTACTGATTCTGTCATGATTTTCACCTTAACAACAAATATGCCATCTTTATATCATACTCGACTGACTGCGGATAATCATGATATAAATTAAGCTGAAATAATATAAAATTAAGACTTAAATTCTCATTATATCAACACCGATATCCGGACTGTTCAACCTTTTCCTCCGGACAGTAGCTGCCGGCAATAAAGAGATGATATAGACGGCGCTATCCGTACTCAAGCACCCGAATTGATGCTATGCAATTAAACACCATTACCAACCAAACCATCGCATTGGCGGGAATTGCCCAGGCGGCCGCCCTGGTGCAGCAATTAGCCACTACCGGCAAAGCCGATTCGGAAGCCATGGCGGCCAGTATTGCCAGTATTTTGAAAATCGATTCCGACAGTGTAACTGACGTTTACGGAGGCCTGGCCGGATTGAAGCTTGGACTCGAACAACTGAACCGGCAAATGACCGGTTATAAAATCACCAATCCCGAACAGGCACGTTATTCCGCGACCCTGGTTTTTCTGGAACAGCAGCTTTCAAAACGCAAAGATTTATTAAAGTCAATTCAGTCGGGTATTATCAAAGCCCAGACTCAAAGCGAACATTTTGGCTTGATGCACGAGAATGTGCTGGCTAATCTTGCTGATATTTACCACAACACGCTCAGCACCCTGCAACCCAGAGTCATGGTCAACGGCGAGCAGGAGTATTTATCAAGACCCGATGTCGTCAATAAAATACGGGCAATTTTGTTAGCCGGCATCCGGTCGGCGATACTATGGAGACAATGTGGCGGCGCCCGCTGGAAATTTTTGTTTTACCGGAAAAAAATTCAAAATGAACTGCAAATCCTGCTCAAGCAAGTCTAGCTGTTGATATGGCTCATCTGATCGAAGCTGAACATCTTTCCCGGTATTTCGACCGGCACTGCGCTGTCAATGATGTCAGCTTTACCTTGAACAAAGGCGAAGTGCTCGGTTTTTTAGGCCAAAACGGCGCCGGCAAAACCACCACCATGCAGATGCTTTGCGGCAATCTCGCACCCAGTTCGGGCCTGATTAAAATTAACGGCGTCGATCTGCTGGATCAACCGAAGACGGCCAAACGCAGTCTGGGATATCTGCCCGATACCCCGCCTCTTTACAAAGAGCTGACGGTACAGGAATTTTTGCATTATTGCGCCGAACTGCATGGCATTGCCAAAAACCGAATCATTCAAAAAATAGCCGAAACCAAAGAGCGCTGCGGTTTAACCGGCGTTTCCGATCGTCTGATCAATCATCTGTCCAAGGGCTTTCAGCAGCGAGTCGGCATTGCCCAGGCGATCCTGCATGACCCCGACATCATCATCCTCGATGAACCGACGGTCGGCCTCGATCCGATCCAGATCCGGGAAATCCGGGCTTTGATACGCGAATTGGGGCAGGATCACGGCGTCATTCTATCGACCCACATCCTCACGGAAGTACAGGAGTCCTGTTCGCATGTACAGATCATTCATCAGGGCCGGCTGATACTGAATGAAACAGTTGCCGGCCTCAACCGGCAAATGAATACGAGCAGCCTTGAAGTGATCACCCGAGTGGCGCCCGACTATAACGCGTTATTGGGCATCCCCGGCGTCATTTCGTTTGAACACATCGGGGAACATAAAATCAGGATTCATCACAGCGCGGCGGATGACTCGGCCAAACGAATCGCCGATTATCTGGTTACCGGCGGTTTCGGCCTGGAAGAATTGACCCCGGTAAAAAAATCGATGGAAGATATTTTCATCGCCCTGACCAAGGAATCACCTGAGAGCGCTACATGAAGATGATGCTGACCATTGCCGCTCGTGAATTTAAAACCCTGTTTCTGTCGCCCCTGGCGTGGTCGCTGTTGGCCATCATGCAGGTCATACTCGCCTATCTGTTTTTAACCCAGATTGAAACTTTCACCCGGCTGCAACCGCAATTAGCGGCTCTCGATAATGCACCGGGTCTGACCGATATTATCGTCACCCCCTTGTTCGGCAACGCCGGCATCATTTTGTTGCTGGTCACGCCGTTATTGACGATGCGCCTGATCTGCGAGGAGCGCCGCAATAAAACTCTGGCGCTGCTGCTTAGTGCCCCGGTCGATAATGCCGACATCATTATCGGCAAATATTTGGGCTGCCTCGGACTGACTTTTTTGATTATAGCCCTGACAACGCTGATGCCTTTGTCGCTGCTCAGCGGCGGCGACCTGGATTTCGGCAAGTTGATCGCCAATATACTGGCTTTGTCGCTATTGATATTTGCCTTTACCGCCACCGGCCTGTATATGTCCTGTCTGGCGGGCCATCCTACGATTGCGGCAATGGCAACCTTCGGCATACTGTTATTGCTCTGGATTCTGGACTGGTCGGCAGGCCAGGAAGACCGGCGCGGCAATTTATTCGAATACCTGTCCATCCTGAGACATTTCCAGAACATTCAAAGCGGACTGATCAGCTCGGTCGATGTCGTCTATTTCCTGTTGTTTATGACGACCTTTATCGTGCTGAGCATCCGCCGTCTGGATAACGACAGGTTGCAAAAATGAGACTATCGCGGCACATTCATCAACAAATCCGATTGAAAAACCTGCTCGTCACCGCCGCGTTATTGTGCCTGTTCGGCGCCCTGGCCTGGTTGAGCGTTCGTTACCCGCTGCAGACCGATATCACCGCAAATACAAGCAACACCTTATCGACCGCATCCCAAAAATTGCTCGCAACCCTGCCCGATAAGGTTCACATTACGGCTTATATTAAAAAAGGACTGCCCATCAGGCTGCAGATTGCCCAGCTGGTAAACCGCTACAGCCGTCATAAGGCGGATGTAACTCTGAGTTTTATCGATCCGGCCAACCAGCCTGAAAAAGCCCGAGAATTGAATATCGGTCAGGAAGGGCTCGTCCTCGTCGGCTATCAGGGACGTACCGAAAAATTAAGTTTCGTCGACGAATCATCGCTGACCAACGCGCTGTTACTGCTGGCGAAAGCCGAAGACCGCTGGGTGACCTTTCTCAGCGGGCATGGCGAACGATCTCCCGAGGGCACCGCCAATTTCGATTTAGGCCAGTTAGGCAAAGAATTGACCCGCCGCAACATTAAGGCTCAAATCATCAATCTCGCCAACATGCCGGCCATACCCGATAACTCCGCCTTATTGGTGCTCTCCGCGCCTTCCGTGCCTTTGCTGGCTGGCGAGATCGACATTATCAAAAACTACCTGCAACGCGGCGGCAATCTACTCCTGCTGTCAGACCCCGGTAATCTCCAGCTTGAACCCTTGCTGCGCTATTTAGGCCTGAAGCAGTTACCGGGGATGCTCGTGGACGCCACGACCAATCTCTATAAAATAACCGATCCTACGTTCATCATTGCTTCGCAATATACACAACATCCGATCACTCGCGGCTTTCAGTTAATCAGCCTCTTTCCGGCCGCCACGGGATTCGAGCTGGGCGATGAAACCGAATTCCTGAGCGTTCCCCTGCTGGACAGCAGTGCAAAATCATGGACGGAAACCGGACCTTTGTCCGGAAAAATAAGATTCGACCCGGACAGCGATGAACGCCAGGGCCCGATCACCTTTGCCTATGCCCTGACCCGCGATCTTGGCCCTGAACTCCAGCAACGCATCATTGTCGTAGGCGACGGCGACTTTCTGGCCAACGCTTATATCGGCAATGTCGGTAATCTGGATATGGGCCTCAGGATGGTCAACTGGCTGGTCCATGACGACCGCTTCATCGAAATCCCGGCAAAAACAGCGCCCGACAAGTCCCTGCAACTGACCCAAACCTCGGTTGCCGTGATCGGTTTCGGATTTTTGATTGTCCTGCCGCTGCTATTAGCCGGTGCCGGATTTTTTATCTGGCGCAGGCGTAGAAGGCGCTGAGTGTCCAACCTATGCTCATTAATCGTCGAGTTAAATGGACAGATGCGCATAACGGATTCGAGCCTTCTACACGATTAATTTTGTCCTGTGTCCGCATCATTTTCGTCAAACACACCGTCTGAATCGCGATCGATGCCGATCCGCACGCCGGAACTGGGCGGTTCGCAAGTATAAGTGATCTCCCCATCCGGTAATCCGGCCATTGCCCGAAGATCAGCATCAGTGATAACCCGAACGCCATGGTTCGATCTTCTGAACTTGCCGTTACCGACATAGAGGAACCCGCCCAAGCGGCTTTTGGCGACCAGCTCACACTCTTTCGCTTCAGCTCTCGCCACCAACAGATCGATGCGTGGCCCGGTCACTGCCCCATTATCCTTGCTGAGCGTGGTTTGCTGGCCCACAATAGGCGCCAGGTTGCTGTCGAAGGCAAGCAGGAATGCCTCCAATGCCTGGCGCTTTTTTATGCCTTCCAAGGTTAATGGCAGAACATTGACATTGCCTGGGTCCTTGCCAGTATCCGGATCCAGCAGTTCGTCCGGCGTGCGCGGGTCGATGCCTAAATTCGGATTTGGCGGCCGTTGCAGGAAGACCGAGCCGCTCACAAAACGGAATACCGTGTCCACGCTGCCGTCGTGCAGGAAACCGAAGCCGCGTACCTGCTCCTCTTTTTCGTCAGGAAGCGGTGTATTCGGCAATGTAAAGAAAACCAGGCTGCCGGGTGGTGCAATCACGGACGGAAATGGCGGATTGGGCGGCATGCCGAACATGCCGACCTTCTGGTACAGGTTTCGAAGGTGCGGAATCTTGAAGAACTGCGATTCGCCTTCGAAGGAAAACTGACCGTCGGTACCGAAGAAGCCCGGCTTTTTGACTTCGGGAAACTCGCTATTGCCGTCTCTGTCCAGCACGTGACAACCATTGCAGGTCTGGAAGGTGTCCGATTTGGCGCCTCCGGCGCATGATGTGGCATCCATACCGCAAAAGAATTCACGTCCTGCCCGCTGCTCGTTGGTCAACGAGTTGTCCAGGTTGCGGATCGGGTTCGGCGGATAGGTGACTTCCAGCATGAAATCCGCGAATTTTTGCATGTCCTGTTCTGAAATTCCTTCGTGCCGACCATTCAAGCCCACGAAGGCGACATTGAATTTGCGGAAAGCGACATCTTCGTTGAACGAACCTCCATTCGGCTGTATATTGGGGCCTGCATTAGGCAACCCATTATCGTCATTGCCTCCCGTCCGGTCGCCGCGCCAGTGCATCGAGCCGTGGTTGTCCAGCCCTCTCAGGCTTTGCGTGGTCATAGGGCCTTTCATAGGGCGGAAGTCCGGATTTTCGAATTTACCCCGCAGCAGAAAGAAGCCGATGTTTTTGTCGATACGGAAAGGCCCGGTATTCAGCGTCTCATCCTTATCCGGATCGCCCAGATCCCAGGCCAAACTGTCGAAATCCCCGAAGACATGACAACTGGCGCAGGCGGAGTCTCCGTGGCTGGAGGAGAAGGAGGCGTCGTAGAGGAAGCGCCGTCCCTTTACGATATGCGGGGGTTCCGGGTTGTGCATACGGATATGGCGAATTTCGGAAAGGCTTTTTGTATCGATGACTGAGATGGAGTTATCGAATCGGGGCAGCACATAGAGGCGCTTTTTGTCATCATCGAGCACGATGCCGCTGGGACCGCCGCCTTTGACCGGAATCTGACTTACGGTGTACGGATCAAATCTGTCTTCTTCGAGTTCTTCAGTCCGGTAGACTCCAATCTCGCTGGTTCCGAACATGGTCACATAAAGGCTTTCGCCATTCGGTGTGATGGCCATATCCTGGGGAAATGCCACGCTGGTGGCGTTTCCCCGGTTCGGTATCGGTGCACAACAGGTGCTGTAATCGATGTGTTTGTTCAAATGACGTGGCGTAACGCGGGGCGAAATGCTCGGGGCTTCCGGTTCGTCCAACACCGTGATGCGGCTTTCATGCAAATGGCCGCGCACGGTGCGACCGCCGGTGAAAACGCCTGCGCCTTCAAAGCGGTTCTGGTTCTGGGCATCGGTGTTGGATACGTAAACATGCCCGTTGGCCGGATTCACAATCATATTGAAAAGCACAGTGCCGACGCCGCTGTATTCTCCATTCGTCAAGGCCACGGGCGGATTGGCAGCGGCGTCGATGGTAAACACATCCCTGTCCGGCAAGGTGAACAGCACCATATCGTCCCATTGCTTTCCCAACTCGTCGACCCAGTGGGCTCCATCGAACTTCACGATCAAGCCTACCGTCGGCTGCAAAACGTTGGCATAGTTAGTTAAAGGCCCAGGGTATTCGCGATCTTCATCGGGGTTTTAGCTTAATGGCTTGGTATTCTGACGAACCAGAAATTCATTGATCGTCGTGGTGCGATTCCCGGTGTGGAATCCCGCCGCGTAAACTTTGGCGCCGTCCGGGGTCGCCGCGAGGGCGCGGGGCGTGTCGGTAAAGAGGGTAATTACTGTGAGAGGATCGCCTCCGAGCGATTCGCCGAGATTATCCGCATCGAAGACCCATACATCGGCGCGTCCGACGCCCGGTTTTGTCAGTTCCTCCGCATTGTATTCGGTATTCTGGCCCCGGTGAGCGATCGTAATGAAGACACGGGTACGATTGCCGTCCGGCCCGGCAAAGACAATGTCCCGCGGCTCATCGCCAACCAGCAAAGTTCGTACGACGCGAGGGACATGACCCGGACGAAGATCGACAACGGCTAATGTTGTCCGACAGGTGATTGACAACCCAGACCTCCGTGTCCGATCGTGCCGCAACAGCGACTGGCTCAAGACCTACAGAGACATAACCGACGTGTTTCAGGTCATGCTTGCGAATTCTGAAAATCTCGAGCCGGTTGTCCGGCGTATTGACGGCAAAAAGATGGCTGCCTTCGGGTGAAAGCGCCAGAGGGCGGACCTGACCACTTTCGAATAAGGTGAATGAAGATTTGGATTGGGCCGGTGATACCGCCGTGAGGGACATAATGGCCAACCAGAAAAAAAACGACACGCGATTTTTAATTTGGAAAATGTTGCTAGACATAACTCTCCGTCCTTGCCACATGCGCAATAATTCAAGGGAAAAACCAATTTTGAGTTTGCCTGATGAGCAACAGAAACCACTGTTTTCGTTAATTATCGCAACAACAAAGGCAGAATCGACTTGCCCATCAAGTAGTATTGCTATTTATTACAAAAGTCTAACGATTTTTATCTAGTGATGTTCGACTTCTACTCCAGTTTTTTTTAAACTGTCAAGCCCGTTAGTGCGAGTAATCTAATTATAGAGTTTAAATTGTTTTATCTTTTTTACTAAATCGATATTATGAGCTATCAAGATCGATTGTCCGTTAGAGGTTCGAATTAGAAACTGAGTGGTCTGGAATTCCAGACAAGATAGAAGTAAAATTGTCCATTTACGAGGGGAAAAACTGGAAAGAGATAGCCTCCACAATCATTTCTGGAAAGAGTAAATGAGCGACATTCGGTGGAGACCACCCCAAGATCTTCTTTCAGAATCACTTAACAAATATGTAGAATCTCTTTACTAAGAAACTACAACAAAACTTGATGTTCGACTTTTTTATATATCGAATTGATTTTATTCAATGGCGATGTTAAGAAAATTGGAGATTATTTTATTAAAAAATCATAATTCAATAACTTATAAAAGACGAACATCGTGTGATTATTCTAAAAGCATTACTACTGTTTCTTCTGTCGTTTGGTCAAAGTCATGCTGGCGATGTATTAACTCAAATCACCACTCGTTTGGCAAAAACTGAAATTATCCATGGCGATTTTCAACACGAAAAACACTTGACAGTTTTACCCAAACCGTTAATTTCTACAGGTACATTTACCTATCATCAAACTAAAGGTGTTATCTGGAAAACCGTGACACCTGTGCCTTCCTTACTGCTGGTGAATGATGCTGGAAATTCAGGAAGCCGGCGGTAATATAACGCGGATTACATTTGCTCAAATTACTCACCCTACCCACACAACCCCTGAACAAGAAGCCGATTTTGAACATTTATCACCCTAAAATAACCGCTGGTCTTTGGCTGCTGGGGATCGTGGTCATCAGTATTCTTGGCAGTCAGGTACTAATCAGAGACTGGCTGGAGACGGGTTTTTTAGCGTTATTACCGACTACCGAACAAAAGCCTGAAATCGCTAAAGCCACAAAACAGCATAATGAATTGATGGCGCGTAAAGTGATTTGGTTAAGCGGAGCTGCCACATCTCAAACGGCGATTGTCCAGGCGCAACAGCTTAAACATCTGTTACATCAAAGTGGCTTGTTTAAACGTATTGAGTTGGAGTTTTCCGCACAAAACTACCGCGAGAGTTATCAGCAATTATTTCCCTTCCGTTATCAGTTGCTGGACCCTCAAACAAAGCTCACCCTGACTAAGAATCCCAAGGATTTGATTGCGCAAAATATGGAAATTCTCTATAGCCCCATCGGGCAGATGCAATCGACTGATCTTGAACGCGACCCTTTGTTATTATTTAGCCGCTATTTTAATGCGCAAAATCCAATTAAACTGAATATAGAACAAGGTGTTGTTATTCTGCATGACGAACAGAAGTATTGGGCATTGCTGCTCACGGATTTACAGGACAATACAAACAAGCTGGAAAAGCTGGAAAGTTTGCTGGATTTAGTTGGTAGCGCGCAAAGTCAAGCGCAAGCAACCGGCGGTGAATTGATGGTTTCGGGGTTGCCACTGTTTACCGCTGTGGGCTCACAATCCGCCAATCAGGAAATTTCCACAGTAGGCATCGGCTCCAGTGTGGGCATTTTTTTGATAATGCTGCTGACATTTCGTAGCCCCAGACCATTACTGTTGTCGTTTCTGGCAATAGGCTGCGGCATGTTTTCGGCTTTAGTCCTCAGTGTTTTGTTTTTTGGCAAAATAAATATTATTACCCTGGTATTCGGTGCAAGCTTGATTGGTGTTGCTGATGATTATGCCGTGCATTTTTTTTGCGATAGCTTTGGCTCAGAGGATTGGAATCCGCGTCAAGGCTTACGTTATATTTTACCCGGACTTTTTATCGGACTATTAACTCATCTGTTAAGTTATGCGGGCTTGGGTTTCTCACCCTTTCCGGGCTTGCAGGAAATGGCTTTTTTTTCTGCAATCGGTTTGTTAGTCGCCTGGTTGACGGTGGTTATGTTATTTCCTGTGCTGCTGACAGGCTTTAAGCCTGAACATGAGCCCAAAATACTCAAACTAACAAGCTATTGGCAACAGCATTGGCCGGACTGGTTGTTAAAAAACAAGCGCTGGTTAACTGCTATTGTGGTAATTTTCATCATAGGTGGCATCTGGCAACTGACACCGCGTGATGATGTGCGTTTGCTGCAATCAGCCCCGGTCGAATTAGTAAAGACTGCTGATAAAATCAAACAATTATTTCCCTTGAGTCAGGATAATCAGTTTTTTCTGGTGTCAGGAAACAATCAAAATGACTGGCATGACAATGAACAGCAATTACTCAATCGGCTGGAGGCATTAAAACAGCAACATGCACTGAAATATTATCAAGGCATCAGCAACTACTGGCCAAATGAGGCTAGTCAGCGAGAAAATTACCAACGACTCAAGCAGGCGTTTTATGAATCCGGTTTATTGAAGCAATACATGACTGATCTGGGGTTTAGTGATGCGGCGGTAAAAGCTGAATTAAAACAATTTTTAGCGGCTGAAAATAAATCGATTGCGTTGACGCCTTGGTTGAAAACCGCCGATGAAACCAGGCAGCAGTTGTGGCTGGGTTGTGATTCGGGGCATTGTTTAAGCATCGTTTCATTAACCGGCATCAGCGATTTACCGGTATTGGCAGAGCTACAAAATTTGCAAGGGGTTAGTCTGATTGACCCAGCGGGCGATTTATCGGCGCTGTTTGCGCGCTATCGAGTTATAGCCAGCTGGTTATTGGTAGGGGCTTATGGTTTGGTTTTCATGGGCCTGGGATTAAAATTTGGCTGGCGCAATGGCTTAACTATAATTTCGATACCTGTGGTCGGAGCACTGGTTTCACTCGCGATGTTGGGTTGGTTTAATCAGTTATTTAGCCTGTTTAATTTATTTGCGCTATTGCTGGTATTGGGCATAGGCATTGATGATGCTGTATTCTTTTTTATGGCCACAGATAAACGCAACAGCACCTCGTTGGCTGTCACCCTCTCGGCATTAACAACATTGTTGGCGTTTGGTTTATTAACCGTTAGCTCTACTGAAATCGTCCATGCCTTTGGCTTTACTATAGCAACAGGAATTTTAACAGCGCTTATGGGTGCGCCATTGATTGGGTTTAAAGGTTATAAAATTTATAGTGTTCGCACATAAAATTTCGGTTTTATTAAACCCTCACCCCAGCCCTCTCCCAATATGGGAGAGGGAGCATAATGCCGAAATTTGAAGTGCGAGAGGTATGTAATGAAAAATAATAGTGCGGCAATGCTTCTTTTTTCTCTTTGCGCATTATTAGGCGGTTGCGCATTGTTGACTAAATCCGATTATTTCAAACAGGCAGTATTGATGCCGATGGCTCCCCCTGTCGGGCCTTCCAGGCGTGTTGTGCAACAAATAACAGCCTTATGGCAAGATCGTAAAGAAACATTGTTATGTGTTTTGGAACTGGATAAGCAGCGTATTGCCATGGCAGGATTAACGAACGATGGGCTTAGTTTGTTTAATCTGACTACGACGGTAAAACGATAGTATCGGATAAAAGCCCGTTACTGCCGGATTCGGTAACCCCGGAATTTATTATCACCGATTTGCAACTGGCCTATTGGCCAGTTAGCGTACTGCAAAAAAATCTGCCCGCTTCTACATGGCGGCTGGAGGTTGATACAAGTCATCGGCGATTATATTACCAGGGCAACAAAACGGTTGAAGTTAATTATCTATTACCTGATGCGACCTAGGCTAAATCGGTCGAGCTGACTAATTATCGCCATAACTACCGATTACAGATTAAAACAATAAGTTACGAAGCTTTATCTGAATGACTTCTGAAGGATTATCAACCACTACCCAATGATCCCATACAAGTAGACTATGAATAAAACTATTTTAGTAACCGGTTCCAGTCGTGGTATAGGTAAAGCCATTGCTTTATACCTGGCTAAACAGGGCTTTGATCTGGTAGTCCACTGCCGCAGTCAACGTCCACAAGCGGAGCAAGTCGCCCTGGAAATTGAACAATTGGGACAGACGGCTAGAATCTTACAGTTTGATATTGCCGACCGCTCGCAATGTGCAGCACAAATAGACCGGGATGTTGAAATGCATGGAGCTTATTACGGTGTTGTTTGTAATGCCGGTATTACTGCTGACAACGCCTTCCCATCACTCACAGGAGAAGAATGGGACAGTGTGGTGCATACCAATCTTGATGGGTTTTATAATGTTTTACAGCCTGTAGTCATGCCTATGGTCAGGCGGCGCAAGCCCGGACGCATTGTCACGTTGTCTTCGGTTTCCGGTTTAATGGGCAATCGCGGACAAGTCAATTACAGTGCTGCAAAGGCAGGCATAATCGGCGCAACAAAAGCGCTTGCACTAGAGCTGGCAAAACGAGACATTACTGTAAATTGTGTTGCACCGGGCCTTATCGATACGGAAATGGTCAGTGAACTGCCTCTCGATGAGATAAAAAAAATGATTCCAGCTCGCAGAGTCGGTAACCCCAAAGAGGTTGCAGCAGCGGTAGCGTTCTTAATGTCTGAAGATGCCGGCTATATAACCCGACAGGTACTCTCTGTTAATGGGGGCCTATGTTAATGCAACAGGATTTCATTTTACATAAATGGGCTGTCTGGCCGCCATTGCAGGCCAATGCAGAACAGGATTTGGCCAGACAGGGAGAATTGCTGGCAAGCGTGCCGAAAATGTTGAAACGCCGCTTGAGCCCATTGGCTAAAATTGTGTTCTGTGCCGCTAACCAGTGTATCGATGAACACACGATAATACCGACGGTATTCAGTTCCACCCACGGCGAGCTGGCCAAATCCTTCGTCATGATGGAAATGCTGGAAGCCGGGGAAGAGATTTCACCGACTGCATTCAGCTTATCGGTACACAATGCCATTGCCGGGCTGTTTTCCATGGCCTGGCAGAATAAACTGCAATGTACTGTGGTTGCACCCGGCGAGGATGGGTTGGCGGCGGCGTTTATTGAAGCATTAGGATTGCTGCAGGAAGGTGCTGAGCAAGTGCTGCTGGTGTTTTATGATGAACCGATATTGGACTTTTATCCATTTGCACCGTTTAAATTGTCAGCAGATGAAAGCTGCGCACTGGCTTTGCGCATTGCTAAAAAAGGTGAGGGGCAGGCAGTGAGAATGTCTTCATTGCCATTGACCGGAAATGATGGCGAGCAACCCGTGCAATTACCAGCCTTTATCCGGTTTTTGGAGGATCCACAAGCACGACTGACACTTAAAACACCCCGACACAGTTGGCGCTGGGAAAAAAATGCTCAATCAGTATTATGTCCTATGAAATTACCGGTCTGAAAAAGCTCAACCGACCCAATTAGCTTATTGTCGCCAAGCACCGGACTTTGATCGATATAGCATTTCTTATCAGCATAATTCCCACGCGGCAAACTGCATCGTTAAAGAAAAGTTATGGCATAATAACTGTGCCAAAGGTCCTATTAGCAATGCCGAATGTATCAGTAACGGCGATCCGAAAAAATGATCAATGACTGTTTACAGGATTTTTTTTAGCCCACAAAGGGAGCACTATGAGCAGTTTGGAGGATGATTTAAAACAATTGATATTGACTCGCTGGATTTGGAGGATATCAGTGTTGAGGACAGTATGAAAAATCGCGATGGCATTCTGCAGTTGATCAGGAATATCATGCAGGAGATGTTTGAAATTGAAGCAGCCGAGGTAACACTGGAAGCGCACCTTTACAAAGACCTCGATTTTGACAGTATTGATGCGGTCGACATGATCGTTAAACTGAAAGAAATAACCGGCAAGGCGCTTAA
>CAZMRW010000050.1:0-12355 GCA_964568805.1 uncultured Methylococcaceae bacterium
TTGACCTCTATAGCTCTAATTCCGCTCGCTTTATTTAGTTTTGCAAGTTCCTCTTCATATAAGAAGTTAAACAAATTGGTCTCTGATCCGGGGAGTCTTATGATGAATTTTCCTGTAAAAAGCTGTCTTTTGGTTTTGATGCTCATTGTCAGCGCAAACGGTTTTGCGGATGCCTACGACGCTATCACCATCAATGTTGATGGCGAAGAAGTGTCTTATTCCGACGAGAACGGCGTATCGAATAATGACGCCGTGTCGTTAGAGGATGACGGCTCCATTTCGATATCGTATGCAGACTCCGATACAGAGTCTAGGGATGACTCCGTTCCAACCTGGGGCGGGGGCTCTAACCACAAAGGCAAGAAGAAATACGATACTCTGGTTGCCGAGGCCGCCGACAAGCATCGGGTCGATCCCAAATTAGTGCACGCCGTTATTCAAGCCGAATCCGCCTATAATGCAAAAGCCGTTTCGCCGGCCGGCGCGGTGGGTTTGATGCAGTTGATGCCCGGTACGGCCAGGCAGTACGGCGTTACCGACCGGAGCGATCCCTTACAAAACATCGAGGGCGGCACCCGGTACCTGAAACATTTATTGGACATGTTCGACTCTGATTTGAATCTTACTCTTGCCGCATACAATGCCGGAGAAAATGCCGTCATCAGACACAATAATCACATTCCCCCCTATGCCGAGACACGTCATTATGTCAAAGAGGTTTTATCTCTGCGGAAGGGCAAGAAACGCGGCAGCCGCGATGCCAATGATGATATCGGCAGTTCCGATCCATTCAAAAGTTGGGGCTACAACGGTTTCATATCGGACAACAACTAGCCACCCTGGGTCACAAAAGCGGGTTTCATTTTTTTTCTATACATTGTTTTACAGGTTGACGGGTTCTTTCGATGGGGCTTCCCGGTCGATAAAAAGATAGCGTTGCTCCGCCCATTCGATGAGTTCCCAGACGCCCTGATTTTCCTTGGGCACATCCGAAAGCCGCTGGCGAATCGCTGCCAACATTATATTTCGCGGTGTTAATGGATTCTTAAGGAGGTCGAACCAATCAAATAATCGGCTAAGAAGTGACCGAGTTTATTCAGGTTCAGCCAGAAAGGATCGTCCGGGTCAAGGTTAGAAACCGGCCATCCCAGGAGATGGGTCACATTATTCCAGTCTTGTCGCCAAAACGGATCGGGGTCAGTTCCTGAAGGCGGGGATGCCAGCTTTTTCTTTCCGTCGAATCGCGAGATCAACAATAAAGACATTTTCCTTGTTTTTGGTGGCTCGGTTGGTTTCCAGAAAACAACCTATCTCTTTTTGGCACCAGTCCGACATTGAATAACCCGGCGACATGAAGAGGACTATCGTGCGGCTACGAGCTACCGATCCCATCAATGTGACGGTGACCTGTTCATTGGCGGCTAACTGATGATCCATCCAGACAGACGCTCCGTTACCGCCCAACTTGCGGCGCAGCAGTTTTTTCAGTTCATCGACAAAAGTGGTTACCCAGCCGGCTTCAGCCCCTAACTGAATTTCGTCATCCGCATGGGCGTAGCTGATAAAAATATCCTGAACGAGCTCATTATTCAACATTGGGCATTCTCCCTGTATTCAACAAAGCACTTGAATCGGATTTGTGTGGGTGAAATCGAATCAGATGATCTGAAGGCCAGGATAGGTTTCTGATAGTCAGCCACAAGAACATTACACCTTAGCAATTACAGTTAGCAAGACATTTTAATCATTAGCCAATTAACTAGAATCCTTGATTATTAAGACCATGAAAAATGATGAAATAAATCGGGATAGGTTCTCTGTTGATTAGAATAGAGGTTATTTCTGTCGAAAATAGTGAATACTTAATAGGCGACAAGATTTTTTTATGTTACAAATAAAAAACCCAGTTTAAAACGGTGGAACAAATCCAGGCCGGCATTAAATAGTGCCAGGGAATTATCGGCTGATCCCTGATCAGTGGCACTGGTTTCCATAGGAAAATTGTCTAAAGAGTTTGCGATATGCATTTACTAAAGACGAAGAGGACTTGTTATAAGTTGATGTTTCAAGCGGCAGTAGTGTTGTCAAGTTTACTTCTCGTCAATCCGGTCGCTGTTGCTCTATGTGGTGTATTGCAGTTGCAAAAAGCTGCTAAACCCGGCGTTGCGGTGTCAAACAACCGTTGTACAGGTTCGGATATTGCTTTAAATGCGATTGTATCTCTTCAGGAGGACACCAGTATCAGGTTTGTCTCGTCTTCGGGTAAACCTGGCGCTTCCCGGCATCAACTCATTTGTCAAAATCAGTCGTCATTACCGTTGACAATTAGAGCGACCAGTGCAGTCTCGCCTTGGGTCCAACCGGAACGGGGCCTTATTTGCAATGATTGGCTACGGGACGGCCGTTTGGAGTGTAATGAAGCAAAGAGCGGCAAAAAGGCATTGATCTGCGCCATTTCCGGGCAGGATAATGCCTCTATTCATAGATTGCAATTTTAACTGGAGATGAGCATGAATCATCGCAGCAAATCTTTATTCATTAGACGCGTCGGTTCCGTGTTTTTCATGGCAACGATCATTTCCGCCTGTTCTCAACCTGAGCGGGTTGAATCGGCTGTGGCAACTGATAATATGCAGTCCAGTCCTTCCGATAGCGCCAAACAAGACAGCTCCTTACGGCTTGCCCAGAAACAGCCCGATGCTTGCCGGAGAAACAGGAATGAAGACTCGACAACTCTCGATCTCGGCGACAAAACTCCCGATTCATCGGACATCGTCGGTTTTTTCAAAGGCCAGGATTGCCCGAAAATGTTAACCAGACAAATCAAGAAAAAAACCGATCTGACGTCCTCTCCGAAGAAATTGTCCATGCAGATCAATTTTGAGTTTAATTCATCCCGTCTAACCCCGTCCGGCAAACAGGCGCTTCAGCCTGTCGCTCTAGCGTTAGCTTCCGAAGAATTGCGCAACAGACGATTTGTGATAGAGGGGCATACCGATGCAAAGGGAAAATCAGCCTATAATCTGGCGTTGTCAAAACGAAGAGCCCTGACGGTGAAACGGTATCTGGTCAATCAATTTGCTCTGGATCCCGCGCGCTTTCAGACAGTCGGCAAGGGCTCGACGGAACTGTTTAATTCCGCCGAACCGAATGCCTCTGAAAATCGGAGAGTGGTCATAGCATTGCCTCAGTAAACTGTGTCGCCTGTCGACATCTGTGCATGTCGTGATGGGTCTTTTCCACCGAAACCGATTTTACCGTCTATGGATGTCAAGTTTGGGAGCAGTGGTCATGGTTTATTGCCTGAACGCCAATGCCGACAGGTGGCAAGAGCCTGCTGAAATTATCGTTGAAATAGGCAAGGGCGCGATAAAGGCGGAAGTTGTCAGCTCGCCTGAATCACGCGAATACGGAATGATGAAGCGAAGGCATCTGGGTACCGATAGCGGCATGTTATTCGTACTCGACGCCCCTGAAACGGTTTGTATATGGATGAAAGATACCCTCATTCCGTTGAGTGCTGCTTTTATAGATAATGCCGGACAAGTCGTGCAGATTATCGATCTCAAGCCGAATTCAGAAGAGCTGCAATGCGCCCCAGCGCCCATCCGATATATTCTGGAAGTCAATCGTCACTGGTTCGATCAAAACGATGTCAGACCCGGTAGCCGGATGGACTTGCACACGGCAAAGCCATGAGGCTCTTTCATAAATAATGCATGAAATGACCTTTAATTGTGAACGATGTGAAATGACATGATCTAATCAGTGATCTTTTTTCGGATAAATCGAAATGGCCGGCGAAATAATCAGACAATACAGAGTCATTAAGGAACTCAGTCCGGGCGCTGGCGCGATGGGCGATGTTTTTTTGGCCGAACATGTCTTTCTTCCCAGACGCTATGCGATTAAACGGCTGAAGCCCCAGTTAACCGGAAACGCTAAATTTCATGAACGTTTTTTTCGCGAAGCTTACGAGCAATCGTTACTCAATCATCCGAATATCGTTCAATCACTGGACTTTTTCGAAGAAGGAGGAAGCGTTTATTTTGTGATGGAATTCGTCCCGGGCCTTGATCTGGGAGGGGTGATACAACAAAAAGGCAAGTTCGCCGAAAGCGAAGCATTGGTTATCATGGAAGGTGTTCTGGAAGGTTTGAAACATGCCCACGGCAAACGAATTATTCACCGGGACATCAAACCTTCCAATATTCTGATTGACGAAGACGGCGTGCCCCGCATCGCTGATTTCGGTATTGCGCTATTGCAGGGCGGCGAACGTCTCACCGAAACCGGGATGGACATTGGAACGGCCTGTTATATGAGTCCGGAACAGATCCAGCATCCTAAAGAAGTCGATAACCGCAGCGACATTTATTCCGCAGGCATTTTGTTGTACGAAATGTTGACAGGCGATGTGCCCTACGATGGAGAAACCGACTTCACTATTAAACAACAACACGTTTTATCGGACGTCCCCGACCCCCGACTAAAAAATTCCAGTATTCCGGAAGAACTGTCCCAAATGATTCGTAAAGCGATGGCGAAAAATCCGGAAGACCGATTTCAGAGTTGCGATGAATTTTTAACCTGCATCAGGGCATATCAGGACTTGCAGAGGCGGCATGAGAATAAACTTCCTCCCTATTTTTCATGGTTTACTGGTCACAAGTCTCGCTGGATTTGGCCGGGCACGTTGCTCGTTTTAGTCCTGTTTGTTTTCACATACTTCAAGTTGCCTGGGGTAAAAGTCGACAATTTATTGGGCCGATTTTCGAGTGAAAAAACCGAAAAATCAAAAAAACAGGGCGTGGAGACAGACTATACAGTCGTTAAAGCCGAAACCGGCGATATAAGGGCTCAACGTGAGTTAGGTTTGCGCTACTTAAAAGGTCAGGGTGTGCCGCAAAATAGTACCCTGGCTATCTCCTGGCTGACCAAGGCGGCTGATGCCGGCGATCCAGTCGCCCAGTATGAAATCGGCGCGATGTACGATTATGGTAACGGGGTCGCGAGAGATTCGTCGATTGCTCTCCGTTGGTACCGGAAATCTGCGGAGCAGGGATACCCGAAGGCTCAGAACAGTCTAGGCGATCTCTACTATAACGGTGAAGGCGCCCCGGTTGACCATCAACAAGCCTATGACTGGTATCGAAAAGCAGCCGATCAGGGAAATAGGGATGCGCAAAATAATCTCGGTGAGATGTTGCTGCAAGGCGAAGGCGCTCCGCTGAATGTGGCGGACGGTATACACTGGATTCGAAAATCGGCGGACCAGGGCTATGCCCGAGCTCAAAAAAATCTTGGTGACCTGTTTCTGGAAGGCAAGGGCGTGGAAAAGAGTTTTTCACAAGCCATTATTTGGTATCAGCGCGCGGCCGCCCAGGGTAACGAAGATGCAAAAGCGATCCTGGAAAAAGCCGGCAGGCAATAATTGATACTCGGTATGGCTAATTAGATATGGCCATCGTTTAAATTTTGGATTATCAGATCATGATGTCGAAGGTAAAAAATTCCAAATCTTGTCCGGCCAAAGAGAATCGCGAACCGGAATCAGGAACTAATTCGGCCGGAGATTCATATCTACCGTATTTGATGTCCTGGAGCCGTACGCTGCAAGGTGAATTCACTCAAAGAGGGTTGATTTACCGCGCTAAAGCGTTGGTCTATACCACGCTTCTATCACTGGCGCCGCTGCTTGCGGTCAGTTTTTCCGTACTCAAGGCCTTTGGAGCCCACAACCAACTGAAACCATTTCTGCTCGAAATACTGAATCCGCTTGGCGAGCAAGGGGTCGAATTAGGGGGCCATATTATTGGTTTTGTTGAAAATATAAATGTAGGAGTGCTAGGCTCAGTCGGTATCGTGTTTTTGATCTATTCGGTGGTATCTTCGTTGGAGATTATCAAAGATAGTTTTAACAATATATGGAGGACGAGAGAGACCAGGGTTTTGGCACGCCGGGTCAGCGACTATCTGAGCATCTTGTTGATAGGGCCGGTACTGGTATTTTCAGCTTTAGGCGTCATGGCTTCAATGAAGAACAGTGACTGGGTGCAAAAAATAATCGCCATGGAGCCTTTAGGCACCATTTATTATCTGATTGGCATACTGATACCTTATGTATTGATTATCTGCGCTTTTACCTTTGTTTATATGTTCATGCCAAGTACCCGGGTCAAGTTTCGCTCCGCTTTGATTGGGGGCATCGCGGGAGGCTTGACATGGAAGGCCGTTGGCTGGGTATTTGCGACTTTTGTCGTCAAATCGGCAAGTTATAACGCCATCTACTCCGGTTTCGCGATTATCATTCTTTTCATGTTCTGGATTTATGTCAGTTGGGTGGTGCTGTTGCTTGGCGGGGTTGTTTCGTTTTATCATCAGCATCCGGGTTATCTGCACTATCAGGGCGCGTGTCCGGAATTAAGCCAAAGACAGCATGACTCTCTTGGATTTTTCCTGATGTATTTGATTGGCAAGTCTTATTATGAAGGAAAGGCGCCTTGGACGGTGATTACCCTGGCAGATGCCGTGTCATTGCCTTGGGAGACTGTGTTAGAGATTTTAAATGTTCTGGAAAAAAGCGGGTTACTGGTTTCATTGCATTCCGAACCGGAATCTTTTCTGCCATCCAGAGCGCCTGAAACTTTGGATTTACTGGAAATTTATCGGGCTTTACAGCGCTACGGAGAACAGCAAAGTCTGCCGATGCAAAGTATTCATTATTCCGGGAGAGTCGGGGAATTGATAGCGCAGATTGAACAATCGGCTTGCACTGTTCTCGATGACTTGACGTTGCGCGACTTGGTGCTTGGCAAGCAATGAAATTCAGTCGTGGCTGAATTATGCCGGCTTTTCAGCTATCCCGTTTCGACTGATTTTTTGATTTTGTAGTCTCGCCAGCAATTTAGAAACCAGGCGTCTTGAAATCCAGGCTTCACCGTTGGTTATGACGGTTATCAGCTTATTGATGAATTTTTCCACTTCATGCATTTGCAGATAGCCTTTCGTGCCAGCCGCAAGGCAATCCAGGATTTCATCATCAGTAAGCCTTTGCGCGATCAGGACAATCCTGCTTTGTCTGCTGGCTTTAAATAATAAGGATATAAACCGGGTTGTATCGGTTTGCAGCACTGTGTAATTAACGATGATAACCGCCGGCTTAGTGTTTTCTATCTCATTTAAGGCGCGTATTTCATCATCAAAAACGGCAATTTTTTTTCCGTCCCCATCAACGAAGCGGGCTATGGCATTTTCATTATCAATTATATAAACATCTATCATAGGCGTTAATCAAGAATGCTACCCAACTTCCGGTTAGAAACAGTTTACAGGTTTTTTTGAAAATGTGAATTGTACTAAGGTATTAGTTTAATTTTGATACCTCGTCGGATCTTCGATTCCTGCTTCGATAAAGCCCTGTTTTCTCAGACGGCAGGCATCGCATACCCTGCACGCACGTCCCAGTTCATCGGCGGAATAACAGGATACAGTGACTTTATAGTCGACACCCAAGGCAATTCCCGTTTTGATGATTTCCGCCTTGCTCAATGCAATCAACGGTGTATGGATCTGGAAATGCTCGCCTTCGACGCCTGCTTTGGTCGCAAGATTCGCCAATTGTTGAAAGGCGCTGATAAATTCGGGCCTGCAATCGGGGTAACCCGAATAATCAACCGCATTGACGCCGATGAAAATGTCGTGGAGATGCAAAACTTCCGCCCAGCCTAGGGCAAAAGACAGAAAAATGGTATTTCTTGCAGGAACATAGGTGGCGGGAATTCCTTGCTGCGGCGTCGTCGGCACTGCGATATGTGCATCGGTCAGTGCTGAGCCGCCAATGTCGCTCAGCCCAAGCCGGATGATTTTATGATCTTCAACCTGATAAGCCGCTGCGATTTTCGTTGCCGCTTGCAATTCCGCGTTATGCCGCTGACCATAATCAAAGCTCAGGGCATAACACCGGTATCCTTCATTTTTTGCCAGCGCCAGCGTGGTTATTGAATCAAGTCCCCCTGACAAAAGGACGATGGCTTTTTTTTGCATGTCGTTTATTTACCCCGGGCATCATCCCAAAGTATCTTGTGTAATTGAATTTGAAAGCGAACGAGTAATTTATCCTGAAGAATTTTTTCTGCAAGCAGGGTCGGATCTTGCTTGCCCATCACCGGCGAAAACAATACTTCACAACGGCCAAGCAGTTCGTACTCGGCTAACGCCGCCTTTGACCAGGCATAGTCCTCATCATTGCCGATCACAAATTTCACCTGATCTTTACGATTTAAATAGTCGATATTTTTGTAGATATTTTTATTCAATTCGCCAGAGCTCGGTGTTTTAAGATCCATGACTTTGATAACGCGAGGATCAACTTTGGCAACATCCAGTGCGCCGCTGGTTTCCAGCGAAACCACATAACCATGATCCAGCAGTTGATTCATCAATTCGATAGAGGCTGGCTGAGCCAGAGGTTCGCCCCCGGTGACAGTGATATAGGGTGTTCCGTATTGCTTGACTTCTGCAACAATTGCATCAATTGGCATTTTTTTTCCGCCGCTAAAGGCGTATTCGGTATCGCAATAGACGCATCGCAAAGGACAGCCGGTTAACCGGATAAAAACAGTGGGGAGGCCCACTGAATTGGATTCACCCTGGAGCGAATGAAATATTTCAGTAATGCGAAGGGAACTCACGATCAGGGTTTGACATCGTCAATAAGTTGCAATTTTTTCGATGCCAGCTGTGCGGCTTTGGACGTTGGAAAGTCAGTGGTCACGCGCGTAAGATACTCGCGGGCTTTGGCCCAGTTTTTCAGGTCGAATTCGACGTATCCGAGCTTCAACAGTGCATCAGGAACTTTGGCGCTATCGGGATATTTATCGATAACGCTGTTAAACGCCTTCCGGGCGGAATCTGCATCCTGATTGACCCGGTAGGCTTCGCCCAGCCAGTATTGGGCATTGTTCGCCAGCTGGCTTGACGGATACTTGTTCAAAAAAGCATTGAAGCCTTCAATGGATTGAGTGGTGCGCCCATTTCTTAACGCGTCATACGCTTGTTGGTATTCCTGTTTTTCAGCCTCCGGAGGAGTCGGCTGCGCTTCCTGTTTTTCGGGAGCGGCAGCTGCTTCCTGCGGTTGCTGGCCGCTTGGTTCAGCCGGTTGTTGTTCGGATTCGGCAGCCGGCTCCGCTTCTACCGGCGTTTCAGATTCAGTCTGATTGGCGCCCGTACTTTCCGGAGACGCCGGCGCTTCGGCATCGGGCTCTTTGCCGCCGTCCAATCTGTTTTCGACATTTTGCATGCGTTCATCGAAATCAGAATACATCGTACTGAGGCGTTTTTTCAACTCCGCATTCTGATAGGCCTGCTCTTCTACCTTGCCGGTCAATTGCTGTACTTCAGACTGCAACCGGTCGAGGCGGCTCATCAGTTCATACAGCGTGTTGGCGGATGGCGGCTTGGGAACATTCGCGTTAATGGGCTCAGGAGCGCGGTATCCCGGGTCGTTGACCACGGGCGGCAGCGCACATGACGGCATGGAGATGCCGCCCATCGAGAACAGTAGCAATAGAGAATGTGGTTTCATTTTTGTGTATGCCGGCGGAACTATTTGTAAACCAACTCAACTCGGCGGTTCAGTTCCCAGGAGGATTCATCGCTGCCGAATGCGGCCGGTTTCTCTTCGCCATAACTGATGATGTCGAGTTGGCTGTCGGAAACCCCTTGCGCTTTCATCAAACTGGCAACCGATTTTGCACGTTGCTCGCCCAAGGCAATGTTGTACTCGCGTGAGCCGCGTTCATCGCCATGGCCTTCCAGGCTGATGCGTTGTCCGGGATTCGCTGTCAGATACTGCGAATGGGCAGCGATAACCGGGACGAAATCCTGTTGAATTTGGCTGCTGTCCAGCATGAAGTAAATGGTTTGCTTTGACAACGGATTGTTGGGATCGCTGAATTCAGGTCCCAAACCGCCTTTACCGCCGCCATATTGTCCGGAACCACCCATCTGAGAGCCGGATAAACCCGAGCCGTCATTAAGGCCGCTGGTTGAGGCATCATTGATGCCGCTCGCACTGGTTTGTGTGCCGTCGGTCAGGCTGGTATCTTGCTCATCATCGCTACAAGCAGCCAAAAATACTGAGCTGATCATCAAGGCCAATACTGTTTTATTCAATTTCATTTTCTATGTCCAAAAAAATAAGTTACTAATTTTACAGAAAAAACCTGTTGCTGCCAACAAAACTAGAGCGGCTACTGCGTTTGCCAGGTTCTTGCGGTTTATCAAGTTGCATCATCAAACCGGTGATCCAGGTGAAAGACAGCTTCAACTAGGGCGACCAGGAGGGCTCACGCACGGAATTACTATCAAATACCAGCTTTTGCTGCATTTTTCCATCGATGGAAACAGCCGCCAGATAGCCCCCGCTGCCTCTTTGAGAGGCATATAAAATCATATCGCCATTGGGTGCAAAACTGGGCGATTCATCGGTGTGCCCGCCGGTTAATACATTGATGGACCTCGTCGCCATATCCATAACGGCAATTCGATAATCGCCGCCATTGCCGTGAACCATGGCAATGTTTTTACCATCCGGTGAAAAACTGGCTCTGGCATTGTAATCGCCGGAAAAAGTCAGTCTTTTTTCCTGTCCGCCCTGGCTTGGCATGATATATAACTGGGGCTTGCCGCCTCTATCGGAGGTAAAAACGATGTTGTTGCCATCGGGAGACCAGGCTGGCTCGGTATCAATCGCATAACTTTGGGTTAATCGGGTCAGCGAATTGGTGACGAGGTTTAAGACATAAATATCAGGACTGCCATCTTTTGACAGGGTTAATGCCAGGCGTGAGCCATCGGGCGACCAGGCAGGCGCGCCATTGATCCCGGGAAACTCGGCAACTCTGATCCGCTGGCCGGTCGCCAGGGTTTGCACATAGATTGCGGCAGTTTTTCTTTCAAAAGACACATAAGCCATTTTCCTGCCATCCGGCGACCAGGCGGGCGACATCAGGGGTTCAGAAGACGTGGCGATGGTTTGAGGATTGAAACCGTCGGCATCGGCAACCTGAAGTTTGTGCGTGCGCTGCTGACCTTGCCCGCTGCTGGTAATGTAAGCGATGCGTCCACTAAACACGCCTTTTTTACCGATCAGTTTTTCGAAAATAAGATCACTGATATGGTGGGCTGTTCTCCGTAAGTCGGCGGCAGATGACGCCATGCGATAGCCCAGCAACTGTGAACCCGTGTTGACATCAAAAAGCTGGAATTGCACATTATATTGGCCACCGCCCGGAGTGACCTGACCGATAACAAGATAATTTTGACCAATCGATTTCCACTGATCGAACTGAATCGCCTCGGCTGTGCTCGGACGGCTGGGCATGGACTGTTGATTCAATGGCTTAAAATAGCCGCTGCGGCCCAAATCGGAGTCGACCACGTCGCTGATATTGACCGGCAAGCCGGCCGCACCCTGCAGCGCAAACGGGACCACGGCGATTGGCAGGGCGCTTTCAATGCCTTCGGTGATTTCAATATCCATTTCGGCATGTAGAGCCGGCATATACCAGCAAAGCCAGCCGATTAAACATAACTTTCTAAAAAAATTCACGCGATTACCTCTGTAATTTAATTCAAAAATTCATTGAGAGTTCAACGCCAATAACGCTTGTTTGTTGGTGGAAAACTGATTGTTCAGATCAATAATAAACATCAAGTCAAAGCCATGGATTTAACGATCCGGATCGAAGGTAAAGGTAAACGATCTGAATTCCTTGGCAAACAATTCTTTATCTTTAGGGACCGGCAACGGTGAAGCCTTGTTGACGGCATTTTCCGCGGAGCGATCAAAAATTTCATCGCCGCTGGATGATATCACAGAGGCGTCTATCACATCTCCAGTGGACGTCAGTCTGACCCGGATTCTGCATTTTAACCCCGATCGGGAAGAAGGAGGCCTGATCCAGCTTCTGTTCGTCTTCTGTTGAATAGCATCTCTTGCTTTTTTGAATTCATCTTCTAATGCGGCAGCTTTTGCTTTTGCAGCCGCAGCCTTGGCGGCTTCAGCGGCTGCTTTATCAGCAGCAGCCTTTTCGGCAGCGGCTTTGGCCTTGGCGGCTTCAGCAGCAGCTTTTTCAGCCGCGGCCTTTTCGGCAACTGCTTTGGCCTTGGCGGCTTCAGCAGCCGCTTTATCAGCAGCAGCCTTTTCGGCGGTTGCCTTGGCTTTAGCGGCTTCGGCTTTTTCCGCGGCCGCTTTGGCTGCTTTTTCTTCGGCCAGTTTTTTAGCTTTAGCGGCTTCGGCTTTTTCCGCGGCCGCTTTGGCTGCTTTTTCTTCGGCCAGTTTTTTAGCTTT
>CAZMRW010000050.1:12455-31713 GCA_964568805.1 uncultured Methylococcaceae bacterium
CGGCTTTTTCCGCGGCCGCTTTGGCTGCTTTTTCTTCGGCCAGTTTTTTAGCTTTGGCGGCTTCGGCTTTTTCGGCGGCCGCTTTGGCTGCTTTTTCTTCGGCCAGTTTTTTAGCTTTGGCGGCTTCGGCTTTTTCGGCGGCCGCTTTGGCTGCCTTTTCTTCGGCCAGTTTTTTAGCCTTGGCAGCTTCGGCTTTTTCGGCGGCCGCTTTGGCCGCCTTTTCTTCGGCCAGTTTTTTAGCTTTGGCGGCTTCGGCTTTTTCCGCAGCCGCTTTGGCTGCTTTTTCTTCGGCCAGTTTTTTAGCCTTGGCGGCTTCGGCTTTTTCGGCGGCCGCTTTGACTGCCTTATCTTCGGCCAGTTTTTTCGCCTTGAGAGTTTCGGTTTTTTCCGCAGCCGCTTTGGCCGCCTTTTCTTCGGCGAGTTTCCGGGCTTTAGCGGCATCGGCCTTATCTTCGGCCAGTTTTTTCGCCTTTGCGGCTTCGGCTTTTTCTTCGGCGAGTTTCTGCGACTTGAGCGTTTCGGCTTTTTCTGCTGCCGCTTTGGCCTTGGCAGCCTCGGCCTTTTCTTCGGCCAGTTTTTTAGCTTTGAGCGTTTCGGCTTTTTCCGCGGCCGTTTTGACCTTGGCCGCCTCGGCCTTTTCTTCGGCGAGTTTCCGGGCTTTGAGTGTTTCGGCTTTTTCAGCCGCCGCTTTGGCCTTGGCGGCCTCGGCCTTTTCTTCGGCCAGTTTCCGGGCTTTGAGCGCTTCGGCTTTTTCCGCAGCCGCTTTGGCTTCGGCCGCCTCGGCTTTTTCTTTCGCCTGCGCTTTTGCGATGGCAGCGGCTTGTTGTTGCCGTAGTGTTGGTTCCTCCTGTGGCGCCGGCGCTGGTTCCGGTTCGTCCACGGGTTCTGGCTCGCGTTGCGCCTGTTCCGGGGGCTCTTCAACAATCGTCGCGTTGATAATTTCCGGTTGAGGCTGAGACTCTTTGGCCGACGGTTTCAACAGCGAGCTTAACGCAAACAGCAATAAAATGCTGAGATGTAAAGCCAGGGCCAAAATAAACGGCCAGGAATATCTGTGTTTACTATCCATCTAGCTTACTGTTCGCTTGGCTTGGTCAGTAACCCTACTTTGGGGACCCCGGCATTTTTCAATCCGGCCATCACCGAGACGACGGTACCGTAGTCGACGCCTTTGTCGGCTTCGATCAGTACCTGGGTTTCCGGTTTATTGCCACGCACAGCGGCCACTCGTTCTTCAACATCTTCCGGACTGATTTGTTCCTGGTCCTGTTCACCCAGCACGCCAAAGTAGTAAGTACCGTCTTCCTTGATCGAAATAACGATAGGCGGGTCATTTTTTTGTGGAACTTCTGCCGACTCGGCTTGAGGAAGGTCAACATCCACGCCGGTTTGCAGCAATGGCGTCGTTATCATAAAAATAATCAGCAGCACCAGGGTGACGTCGATATAAGGCACGACATTGATTTCCCCCATCGGTTTTCTGCGCCGGTTTTTTCTCATTTTTGATGTGCCTGTCTTTGCAATAAAACGACGAATTCCTCGACGAATAATTCATAGCGTCCGGTCAGTCTGTCCAGATGCGTGGAGAATCGGTTATAGGCGACAACAGCCGGAATTGCGGCGAACAAGCCAATGGCGGTTGCAATCAGCGCCTCGGCGATACCCGGTGCAACCTGCGCCAGCGTGGCCTGTTTGACATTGCCCAGTGATCTGAATGAATTCATGATGCCCCAGACCGTACCGAATAAACCGACATAAGGGCTGGTTGAGCCGACCGTGGCGAGAAAGGGCAGGTGTTCGTCCAGCCGTTCCAGTTCGCGCGATAATTCGATGCGCATGGCGCGTTGGGCGCTTTCTACCTGAACCATCGGTTCGACATTGCCGGTTTGCCGCATTCTCGAGAATTCTTTATATCCGGCTAGGAATATTTTTTCGATGCCTTCCGGTTCGAAACCCTTTGCTGTCAGTTTCCGGAAGAGTTCCGCCAGGGGCACGCCAGACCAGAATTCGGCTTCAAACTCATCGGTGATTTCAATCGCCCGGTTGAGTTCCTTGCGTTTGGAAAAGATGAAAGTCCATGAAGCGACGGATGCGGCCAATAGCAAGAACATCACAAATTGGACAACAAAACTGGCTTCTTTGATTAAATGGAAAATGGATAAATCAGTATTCATTCTATAGCAGCTCTAATAAGTGTTCAGGAATAGCTTTGGGACGCATGGTTTTGGCATCCAGGCAGGCGATGCGTATGATGCCGGTACATAAGATATCGTCGCCCCGGGTAATAACTTGGTCAAAAATGAGGCTGGCTTTTTTGGCCTCAGAGATTTTGGCGCTGACGATTAATTGCTCGTTAAAACGGGCAGGACTTAAATAATCGACTTGTACCGAGCGAACCACAAAAATAATGCCGGCTGAGGCAATCAGCTCATCCTGCTCGTAACCCTTGGCCCTCAGCATTTCTGTTCGCGCCCGTTCGAAAAACTTTAAATAATTGGCGTAATACACCACGCCGCCGGCATCGGTATCTTCGTAATAAACGCGTATCGGCCACTGAAAATTATTCATCGAGTTTATTGTATGTCCGCCAATACCGGTTTCAAGTCTGCACCCGTTTTTTACAGCGTAGGGCTGTTATTCAAACAGGTCTGCCGAGAAACCCGCAGATTTGGGCGGCTCAAGACCGAAATGCAAATATGCCTGGCGGGTGACAACCCGACCTCTGGGTGTTCGCATAATAAATCCCTGCTGCAGCAAATAGGGTTCCAGAACATCCTCTATGGTTCCCCGTTCCTCGCTGATCGCCGCTGAAAGGGTATCGAGTCCAACCGGTCCGCCGGCAAAATTTTCTATCATGGTCAACAGCAATTTACGGTCCAGGGCGTCAAAGCCATTATGATCCACTTTCAACATGTCTAAAGCCTGAACGGAAATCGTTTTAGTAACCTGCCCGTCACCCTTGACCTCGGCAAAATCGCGTACCCGGCGTAAAAGCCTGTTGGCAATTCGTGGCGTACCTCGAGAACGCCGGGCTATTTCAAAGGCGCCGGATTGCTCGATGGCAATGCCTAAAACCGTTGCCGAACGGATGATGATCCTTGCCAGTTCGTCCGTGGTATAAAATTCCAATCGCTGAACGATGCCAAAGCGGTCTCGCAAAGGGGAGGTCAGGAGGCCGGCGCGCGTTGTGGCGCCCACCAGCGTGAACGGCGGCAAATCCAGTTTGATTGATCTTGCGGCCGGCCCTTCGCCGATCATGATATCGAGCTGATAATCCTCCATGGCCGGGTACAGGATCTCTTCGACGGCCGGATTCAAACGATGGATTTCATCGATAAACAGGACGTCATGGCTTTCAAGATTGGTCAGCAAGGCGGCAAGATCGCCTGCTTTGTCCAGAACCGGCCCGGATGTCTGGCGTATATTCACGCTCATTTCCGTGGCGATGATATTGGCCAGCGTGGTTTTCCCCAAACCGGGAGGACCGAAAATCAGGACATGATCCAGCGCTTCCTGGCGAGCGCTTGCCGCCCGGATAAAAATGTCCATCTGCCCGCGCAATTCTTCCTGCCCGATGTAATCGGCCAGCCGCTTGGGACGGATGGCGCGGTCTTGCCGTTCCTCGTCCAAATGACTGTGCGGCGTGATCATCCGATCTCTTTCAATCATCTGACGGCACCTTGTAGAGCCAGTCTGATAATGTCTTCACAGCTTTTTCCGTCAACGGCGATATTTTGAATCATTCTGGTCGCATCCAGCGGTTTGTAGCCCAATGAACACAAGGCGCTGATGGCTTCCTGTTTCGGATTGCCCGTGGCTTGATCCGCTATGCCGGCAGAATCGATCAAGGTATCGGATAAATTCGGCAAGCGATCGCGCATTTCAATCAGCAGGCGTTCAGCGGTCTTTTTGCCCACGCCGGGCAAACGAACCAAGGCCTGGGTGTCATTGACGCTGATACAGCGGTGGAACTCTTCGGCGCTGAGTCCGGATAATATGGTTAACGCCAGCTTGGGGCCTACGCCGTTGATTTTGATCAGCGATCTGAACAGCGAGCGATCTGCTTCCGTCGAAAAACCGAATAAAATATGGGCGTCTTCTCTGACCACCAGATGGGTATGCAATTTTATTTCCGTTCCGACCGGCGGCAGCGTGTAAAAAGTTGTCATCGGAGCTTCGACTTCATACCCGACGCCATGAACCTCAAGTTGCAAAAACGGAGGGGCTTTCTGTATGAGTATACCGCGTAGAAATCCAATCACAGCAATTCTCTAAGGGTTGCAAAACTGTTCATTTTATCATCATGATCGGGCGAGCGCGCTATTTCCCTGACCAACCGTGTTTCAAGCGCACGGCGGTTTGCTGATAATGTGAATGGCAAAGACAGAGTCCCAAGGCGTCGCCGGCATCGATTTGCATTTCGCCCTGGATGCCGAGCAAAATTTTTACCATATGCTGGACCTGATTTTTTTCAGCATTGCCTTTTCCGACCAAGGCCTGTTTAACTTGCCGCGCGGCATATTCAAAAACGGGCAAGCCGGCCGTTTGCACGGCGCAGATGGCAGCCCCGCGCGCTTGTCCCAGCTTGAGCGCGGAATCGGCATTTTTGTGCATGAAAACCTGTTCTATCGCCATTTGATCCGGATGGTACATCTCGACGATTTCCTTCAGAGAATCGAAAATTTCCTTGAGCCGGTCAGGAAAATAATCGGCCTTGATCCGAATGCTGCCGCTGGCTATGTATCTGTAGCCTGCCGTCGAATCGTCAATGATTCCATAACCAGTCAGTCTTGAGCCGGGGTCTATCCCTAAAATTCTCATTAAATGAGGTCACAAGCCTGTTTAACCTCTGCTAAAGTCAGCCTATTTGAAGACTTTTGTTTAATTTCTTGCATATGTAAATAATCCAAATAATCTTCTAATTTTTCAGGTTCGGATAACAGTGCCTTAATTGACAGGTATTCTTCAAAATCAATCACTGCAAATTTAGCTTGCCCGTGTTCTTCAATAATCTGTACATGCTCTAACATAGCTACCTCTTCTGATATGCCTGTTTACGATGCAGGATGTCTATGATATCAATAATTTTCAAGTCATCCTCTCGATTAAATAAAATTCGATAATGCCCTACGCGCATCCTGAAAGCTGCCGCATCAAAATCAACCAGTTTTTTGATATTACTTTTATGCAGAGGGTCTGCGGCCAACTGTTCGATATTACGGATAATCAAGTTTTTATCTTTCTGCGAACAACGTTGCAAACTTTTCAACGCTACTTCGGTAAAGCAAATAGCATAAGCCAAAATAATTCCCTAGCTAAAATAGAAGATCACATAAAACATAGCAGTTTGGGTTAATTTGTAGGATGGGATTATCCTTTATCTTTATACCTGTCTACAGTCTATCCCTTATCGTCGTGCTAATGCCGTTACCGTATAATCTGGTTTATCTAACAGCGTTGACCGATGTACGAGATTACTGATGTCTTGCACCTTACCCGCACAAATTTCTTTAACAATTTCCGTGAAATAAGGCTCTACAAGGGGTGAAACATGGATGCGGCTAATCAGTTTATCTAAGTCACATTCTACGAAAGTACCTTTTCCTTTCTCTTTAAGCTTAATCGCTGCTCGGAATTCTTTTTCATGCTCAAAAGATTTCCTCTTCAAAAATAGAGGATCGTGTTTTCCATATTCTTTTTTCGGGTCATCTTCAGTTAGGTAAGTTACACTTTCAATTTTCAGGCTTTCTTCATCTATTATTGAATCTTTTAACTGACCAATAGTTGATTCAATAGCAATGCCTTGCCCAGAAGCCGTGTACAGTTTCCACATAGCCTCTGATTCATATTCGCTTTTGTGCCAACAACTTACTCCTGATTGAGAAATGTTTTCTTCTATCTCTTTTACCAAAGATGTGTTTATTCCATTAATCCCATAATCTATCCGATATTTTAAGCGATCGACAAATTGCTCATCTTTTGAATTTTGACTACTAGCTAATAACTCATCTCGTTCAGCTTCCGAGCCGTCTATGCGTTTTTGATGTTTATCTGCGAAATTTTGCGCATAACTTTTTGGAAAGTATCCTTCAAAAGGATCATTGAACTCACAGGGACATGCGAAATATAGAGACTTCTTAGATAGTAAAGAAATAAACTTTGGCAAATCCATGTATTTCCATATTTTTTCTGAAAAATTTTCCATAGTTATCATAACTTCAATGAATTAACGTAGCCTAGTAGGTTAGTGGTAGCGTAATCCAATATTTGCCGATTCGACGTATTGTGGGTTACGGCTAAACCGCCTATCAATCCAAGCCTTCCATAATCTCATCACTAATGTCCGCATTGGAATAAACATTCTGCACGTCATCGAGATCTTCGAGCCGATCTATCAGGCGCATCATTTTTTCCGCATCTTCCGCATCCAGTTCGGTATTGGTCGACGCCTGCATGGTCACTTCGGCATTGTCGGGCACAAAGCCGGCGGCAATCATGGCTTCCTTTACGGCAAGATAATTTTCCGGTGTGGTCATGACATCCACTGAACCGTCATCGTTGCTGATGACATCGTCTGCGCCCGCTTCCAGAGCAGCTTCGATCAGCGCGTCTTCATCATCGCATTCAGCGTAACTGATAATGCCCACTTTACTGAACAGATACGCCACTGAACCGTCGGTGCCTAAATTGCCGCCCGACTTGGCGAAGGCATGGCGCACTTCACCGACGGTACGGTTGCGATTGTCGGTTAAACAATCCACCATGACGGCCGTGCCGCCGGGTCCGTAACCTTCATAACGCACTTCTTCGTAGTTTACGCCTTCCAGTGCGCCGGATGCTTTTTTGATTGCCGTATCAATGGTATCGCGGCGCATATTTGCGCCCAGGGCTTTATCAATAGCGGTGCGTAAAGCCGGATTGCTGCCGGCGTCCGGACCGCTGGTTTTAACCGCTACGGTAATTTCGCGCAGCATTTTCGTAAAAATTTTACCTCGCTTGGCGTCTTGTCCAGCTTTGCGATGTTTGATATTTGCCCATTTACTATGTCCAGCCATTGTGTCTCTCTAAGAACAGTTAAAGATTGTCATATTCAACAGCACTTGATAATTCGTCATGTTAATTCCCTCAGTGAGGATTGCCCGCGCAGTGCAACTCGGGAGCTGTTACGGGGAGGCTAGTAATCCGCCAAGCTTGAAAGCCAGTCAAGACGCAGGTGCGAATTCATTCGCACTGTACCCACAAGGCATAAATGCGGATAAATCCGCACTTACATCATCGCGCTTCCCGTCAAAATTTCATTGGCGGACTATCAGTACAGCACGGTGAGGTGCGCCGCCAGATTGGGGATAATGATGAATAATCAAGTGCCTATATGATATTTTAACATTCTATCGCAAGATTTCGATAGCCTTATAATATATGGGTTAGGACAGATGTCAGGGACGGTTCGGCAATATAGTAATCGGCCAGTTCACGCACAATCGGCCTTTCGACGACACCCCCGAAACCGATGACGGAAACCCCGGTTTGCTTGGCTTCCATATCGGTTTTACCGTCTCCGATCAGCAGCAGCGGCGCTTGCGGTTTAACAAGGCGCCTGCAGATTTCGGCTTTGCCCCCGCTTCTGGCAAGTGGAGAGCTTTGGTCATAACCGCGATAACTGCCGTCTTCATTAAAATAAATATCGACGGCATGGACATGGGTTTCCGCTAATCCCAGATAACCGGCAAGCGGCAAGATGGCTTGGCGGATTCCGCCGCTGATGATGTGCAGCTCTTTGTCCTGCGCTGCTAACGATGCGAATACCTCGGCAACGCCGTCGACGATCTCGGCGATATACAAGCCGGCCAGCCAGTCGATACTGGCACGGTCCGGCCTGATCAGCGTCAGGCGTTTTTCGTAGACTGCTTCCAGCGGCACCAGCCCATTCATTGCCGCATCGGTTAGTCTGGACATTTCCTCGCCCAGACCGACCCGGCCGGCCAGTTCGTCGATGCCCTCAATTTTGCTTAAGGTGCTGTCGCAATCGAAACAGATGACGTCGAAACTCATAAAACGATCTGAGTCGCCTTTTGTACCGCCGGAATTCCGCAAAGCTGCTGCAATAAATCATCAGTCAGCGGTTCGGAAACGCTGATGACGGCCATCGCTTGCTGCTTGTCATCGGCCGTGCCGACCTGCATGCGGGTAATATTGATGTCGGCATTGCCGAGAACGGCGCTGATGGACGAAATGACGCCCGGTTTGTCATCATGCAGTGTCACCAGTAAGGTGCCTTCGGGTACGACTTCGATATCGAAGTGGTTGATGCATACCAGACGCGGATGACGGCCGCCCAATAACACGCCAGACAGGCTGATGCTTTGGCTGGCGCCGTGGCCGGTCAACTTGATCAAGGAAATAAAATCCTGGGGTTCTTCCGTTTTCGTCTCGATCAGGGAAATGCCCTGGCGTTTGGCGATGTTCTCGGCATTGACGCGGTTGACAGGCGTGGAGAATTGACCGCTCAGCAAACCGACCAGAGCGGCAACCGAAACCGGACGCACTTCCACTTCGGCGGCTCTGCCGAATAAGGCGACCTCCAGTTTTTCGATAGGCTGAGGCGCCAGACCTACCAATACCTTGCCCAGGATGGTGGCGAGGTTCATAAACGCGAAGGATTTCTTCAATTCCTCGGCGGACAGTCTGGGCAGGTTCAGGGCATTAATGGCTTCGCCGGTTTTCAGGAAAGTGACCGCCTGTCGGGCAATTTCGACACTGACCGCAACCTGCGCTTCGGCGGTCGAGGCGCCCAGATGCGGCGTGAAGACAATATTGTCAAGCTCCAGTAGAGGCGAGTTGGCAGGAGGTTCATTTTCATAGACATCCAGTGCGGCGCCGGCGATTTTTCCGGTTTTCAACGCGTCATACAAGGCTTCTTCATTAATGAGTCCGCCCCGTGCGCAGTTAATCAGCATGGCTCCCTTTTTCATCATCGCGAACTGGGCTTTGCCGATAATATTTCGGGTTTTTTCGATCAACGGGCAATGCAGGGTCAAATAATCCGCGCTGGACACTAACTCGTCCAGACCAACGGATTCAACGCCCAGGTCTTGAAATATTTCAGGCGCCACAAAGGGATCATGGGCAATGACCCTCATTTTCAAGCCCAAACCACGCTGTGCGACTATCCTTCCGATGGTACCGAAACCCAATATGGCCAGGGTTTTATGAGCCACTTCCGAACCCATTAATTTGGAGCGTTCCCATTTGCCTGCCCGGACGGAACGATCAGCCGTGGGTAAATGGCGGCTTAACGACATCATATGGGCGATGGCCAGTTCGGCAGTCGTTGTGGCATTGGCGTCGGGCGTATTCATGACGATAACCCCCAGTTCCGTTGCAGCTGCGAGATCGACATTATCGACACCGATGCCGGCGCGGCCGATCAGCTTCAGTCGCTTGGCTGCCTGTAACACCTTTGGGGTAACCTGGGTGTCGCTGCGGATTAACAAGGCATCGTAGTCTCCGATAATATTGCACAGGCTTTCCTCCTTGAGACCCGTCTCGATATGGACCTGTATGCCGGATTGTTCAGTTAAATAATTAATGCCCGCTTCTGATAATTTGTCGGAAATAAGGATTTTTTTCATGTATATATGGCCCGATGGACGACGCGCTAAAAAACGCACATTTTAACAGCTTTGATATAATCCTGATATTGCCATGTGAGACTTTAATGCAAACGCTCAAATATTTTTTAAACTTCCTCTGAAGATTTGATGTACGAAAGGTTCCTGAAACTGAAATATATCGGGTTAGCGCTGTTCACGGCTTCGATCCTGTGGCTCGGCAGCCGTGTGCACGAACCGGATCGTATCGTTGCGCCCGACGTGACCTTCGCGACCATTACCGGCAATAAAATTGCCTTGAAAGAACTGCGCGGAAAGCCGGTTATCGTCACTTTTTGGGCGACCGACTGCCCGGCCTGTATCGAAGAAATTCCTCACTTGCTTGATTTTTACCGGCAATATCATGAGCGTGGACTTGAGATGATCGCCGTAGCGATGTATTACGACCCGCCAAGCCATGTCGTCAGCATGACCCATGCCAAACAACTGCCTTATCATGTGGCCCTGGATACCACTGCCGGTCTTGCCCAGGCTTTTGGTGATGTCAAATTAACTCCCACAACATTTTTGATCAGCCCTGACGGAGTGATCGACGGGCGCACCATCGGCGCAATCGATACCGAAAAAATGAAAACCCGACTCGAAACTCTACTCAAAGGATAAATCATGCTCTGGATAAAAGCGTTTCACCTGATTTTTATGGTCACATGGTTTGCCGGTTTGTTTTATTTGCCGCGCTTGTACGTTTATCATGCGATGAGTTCCGACAGCATCAGCAATGAACGGTTCAAGATTATGGAACGGAAATTATATTTCGGCATCATGACGCCGGGCATGGTGCTCACATTTGTGTTCGGGGTGTGGATGCTGGCCGATTATGCCTGGCAACTGTATTCTGCCAGCGGCTGGCTGCATGCCAAGTTGCTGCTGCTGGCATTGCTGGTGGCTTACCATGTTATGTGCGGCAAATGGCTAAGCGATTTTAAACATGATCGAAATGTTCGCAGCCATGTGTATTACCGCTGGATGAATGAAGTGCCGGTTCTGTTTTTGCTGGGCATCGTCATTCTGGCTGTCGTTAAACCTTTCTGAATCCAGCGGTGATTGAAGGTTGGGCGGCCAGGCTTTTTAATTAGTTGACAGACAAGGTTTCTCAAAGGGTTACATCAATATGAAAAATATTATCACGCTGTCGGGCGATATCGGCAGCGGCAAATCATCGGTGGCGGCGGAGCTCAAGAAAATAACCGCTTACGATATTATCGGAACCGGCAAAATTCAGCGGTCTATCGCCGAAAGGCGCGGGCTGACCACGTTGGAACTCAACAAAATATCCGAAACAGACAGAAGCATTGATGATGAAATAGACAACTTTGTCATTAATCTGGGTAAAACATCGGACCATCTGATTATCGATTCCAGGCTGGCATGGCACTTTATCCCGTCTGCATTTAAAGTGTATTTGTCGGTTGATGCCAGGGTGGGCGCCGAACGGGTATTTAGCGCCTCGCGCAGCGACGAGAATAACCCGTCACTGGAAGTCACGCTGGAAAACAACCTGAAACGCCAGGAATTCGAAGACCAGAGATTTTACAAACTCTACGGCATTCATTTCAGGAACCATGATAATTATGATCTGGTAATCGATACGTCGGTCTCTTCACCGGAAGACATAGCCAGGAAAATCAAGGACTGTTTCGATCGGCGTCAATAAGGATTGATGCAAAGGTGATATCAATAACATCGGCGGGAAAATAGCCAATTTGACAGTGTCGGGAGCGCCTGTGCCCGGCCAACTGAAAACATAAAAAATAGCCGCCTTGATGACGGCTATTTTAACCATGCTTCAAACAATTTATCAGAGCAGGTCCACGATCAGAAACAGGATCACAGCCAGACCCAGGCCGCTATGAATCACCCCGGCAAGACTGGTATAGGGCCCCATTTTTCCGGCGGCAGGCAATTTTTTAACAAATTTATTTTCTTTGATGGCCAGGTAAGCGCCGTTATATTCCAACAGCAGAATAACCACGGCCGCAACGATCAGCGCCAGCAACTTAAAGCCGTGAGGGTAATGTGCTGAAGCGCCCATGAAAAACAACATGGGAATCGAGAACAAGGTGTTTGTTCTGGAGGCCAATCCCGCCGCCGCCAATGCGCCTGCGGCTTCCGGCAGCGCGCTGCCGCCCTGGGCGACCTGTTTTGCCGAAGCAATCACAATTTTCTGCTTCGGCCAGATGATCAACCAGACATTCAAAAACATGATGGTGCCCAGTAGCGCGCCGACATAAATATCAACGGACCAGCCAGCGCCCCTGACGCCGAAAATTCCCAAACCGGTCAAAAAAGTCAGCGCGGCACCCCAGCGAAACCACCATAAGGCACGAGGCACGAGTTTTTGCAGGGCGTCCGATTTGGCGGCTGCGTCAGCCTCTTTGAAATATTCGGTTTGAACGAAGTTAAAATAGTAAAGTAAACCGATCCAGGTGATGCCGCCCAAAAAATGACCCCATCTCAACAGCATTTCCAGACCTAGTTTGGTTGTAACTATATCCATAGCAATACCTCTCTTTATTGTTATTAATTGTTATTAATGTATGTATAAAAGCACGGCATCAGTTTTGATGTCGTACCGGCAGATATTCGTCATAATTGAGAATAAATGTCAAGCGAATTTATGAAAAATCGATTCGGTGCTTATTTATACGTAGGCATTCCGGATAGGCTGTCATGACAAGTTTGTGGGATTGACATTTTATACTTGCGGATCATAAGGTTAAGGAGAGATGATGATTGATGGCAAACGCTGTATTTGGGCTGTGTAACGGCACCGCGTACAGCTGCTTTGTCGACCTTGACCTTCGGTTTTTCACTTTTGACTGCTATCGGACTGGATTTAAAAAAGGATAATCGGTATAGCCGTGTTCATCGCCTCCGTAGAACGTCGTCGGGTCCGGGCTATTCAGTTCGGCGTCGGTACGAATGCGCTCGACCAGATCGGGATTGGCGATGAACGGTTTGCCGAAAGCCACCAGATCGCAATCATTGCGGGTGATAGCTGAGCGGGCGCTGGCGGCGGTGTAACCGCCATTGGCGATGTACGGCCCATTAAAATGCCGTCTCAGCTCGGCAAAATCAAAAGTCGACGTATCCTGTTCGACCGGCACCATACGCTCTACGATGTGCAAATAAGCCAGGTTGAAACTGTTTAACTGCTCGACGGCGTAATTAAAATGCCGCTGCGGATCGCTGTCGGACATGCCGTTAAAGGCATTGGTCGGCGATAGCCGCAGTCCGACCCGGTCCGAACCGAAGACGCCGGCCACGGCCTGCGTCACTTCCAGCAGCAGGCGCGCCCTGTTTTCGATGGTGCCGCCGTAGGCGTCGGTCCGGTGGTTGGAGCCGTCCCGTAAAAACTGGTCGATCAGATAACCGTTCGCCCCGTGAATTTCGACGCCGTCGAATCCGGCCTTTAATGCATTTTTTGCACCTTGACGGTACTGTTCGATAATGCCCGGAATTTCATCCAGTTCCAGAGCCCTGGGCGTGACAAAGGGTTTGAAACCCGTTTCGGTAAAGGCCTGGCCGTCGATGCTGATCGCGGAAGGAGCCACCGGCAATTCATGATCGGGTTGCAGATCGGGATGCGATACCCGCCCGACATGCCACAATTGCAGGAAAATCAGGCCGCCTTCGCCATGCACCGCATCGGTCACCAATCGCCAGCCTTCGATCTGCGCGTCGCTGTAAATGCCCGGCGTAAAGGCATAGCCTTTGCCCTGCCGGGACACATGCGTCGCCTCGGAGATGATCAGCCCCGCGCTTGCACGCTGACGGTAATACTCGGCATTCAAGGTCCAGGGTATATCGCCGGGCTGTTGGGCGCGGCTACGCGTCAGAGGCGCCATGATGATGCGGTTACTCAGTGTATATCGGCCGATTTTAATTGGTGAAAAGAGAATGTCCGGTGCAGTCATAGTGCGCCTCCATGAAGTGAATATGGGGCATTGTCGCGGCGGATTGGGTTCTGGTCAACTGTTCTAATGGAAACTCTGCATCAAAGGCCGTCTCCGAGCACAGGGTGCAATAAGGATGGCGGTTCATTCTCTGCCCTTGCCATCGAATAAATCGCAGATGCGTTTGCCGATTTTGCCTATACTGGTAGCTAATCCGGCGATGCGGCATCAAATTCCGAAACGGCTTGATCGTCATTGCCGTCATAAACCGAATTTAGCTGTAAACACATACTTCAGGAACGTAATTTATGATATTGGTACTCGTTGGACTTCTTCTTGGCGTAATACTCCTTATTGTGCTGCTTTACAATTCGCTGGTCGCGAAGAAAAATGCGGTCGGCAATGCCTTCGGAACGATCGATGCCATGCTGAAAAAACGTTATGACCTGTTGCCCAACCTGGTCGAAACGGTCAGGCAATATATGAATTTCGAACGGGACACTTTAACCAAAGTCACCGAGCTGCGAGGCAGGGCCGTCGATCCGAATCTGCCGGCCGATCAGAAAATCGCGCTGGAAAACCAGATCGGAACCGTGATGCGCGGCATCATGGTGCAGGTTGAAAATTATCCCGACCTGAAAGCCAACCAGAATTTCATGCAGTTACAGGGGGCATGGAATGAAATCGAAGAACAGATTTCTGCGGCCCGCCGCACCTACAATGCCGCGGTGAACAGCTATAATAACGCCTGCGAGCAGTTTCCAACCAACCTGCTGGCAGGGTTGATGCATTATCAGGTGAAAACGTATATTGAAATCCCTGAACAGGAGAGGCAGAACATTAATGCCCGAAATTTATTCAATCGCTGAGTCATTGAGATTTTCTGGATTTTATTGAATCGCCGGTCGCTTGATGAATTCCCAAACCGCATTTCTGCAGGTCTATAAATCGCAATTGATTCCGGCATTGAAGACTCTGGAGCCGGTCCGAAAAAAGGCGCTTGCCGCGTTTATTAAAGCCCTGTTTTTTGGTCTTGCCAGTATTCCCGGCTTCATTGCATTCTCTCGAATCGAAAAGCCGGTGGTTTTGCTGCTGGCATTGGTGCCGTTAGGCATCGGCATATACTGTTTTGTCGGCTACGGTCGGAAGCGAAGGGACTATGCTGCGGCATTTAAAGAACAGGTGATCCGGGAGCTGGTCAGATCGATCGATGCCGGTCTCCATTATTATCCAGAGCGGATGATCAGCCAAATGGAATACCAACAATCCGATATTTTCAGAGCCCCGCTAGATCGTTATTCGGGAGATGATTTTGTCGAAGGAACTCTCGGCGTCACCGAGCTTCGGTTTTCTGAACTTCATCACCAGGAAAAAAAGGAAAGCGTCGATTCAAAAGGCAGGAGGCGGACGCACTGGGTGACTATTTTCAAAGGAATTTTTTTTGTTGCCGACTTCAACAAGCATTTCCATGGCAGGACCTATATTTTTCCCGATGCCGGCAGCAGTTTTTTAGGGATAGGCAAGTTGTTTGAAAAGTGGAGTGTCAACAGGGGTGACTTAGTGGAACTGGAGAATCCCGAGTTCGAGAAACTGTTTACCGTTTACGGAACGGACCCGGTTGAAGCCCGTTTCCTGTTATCTCCGTCATTAATGGAAAGGCTGGTCAATTTCAGACGCAAGGCCAACAGCCGGCTGCATCTGTCCTTCATCAATTCAACATTATATATGGCTTTACCGATCAGCAATAATCTGTTCGAACCGAATGTGTTTTCTACAGGCATTAAATCGGACTATCTGCAAGACTATTTCCGCTACCTTGATCTGGTCACAGGACTCGTCGAAGACCTGAATCTGAATCTCAGGATTTGGGGTAAGCAGTGATAAGGCTTTTTTTACTGTTCCCAGGCGGCGGGGCAGGGCGGACGTGGCGGCTAACCGGCGCATGGACGATTTCATATCAAGCGGAATTCCACTGCGTCCGTGGATATTCAACTCGTACTATCAATAGAATGGCATCAGCGTTTTCCGGATCGAAATATATTCATCGCACTTCAAAATTCGGCACCTTTATTCCCTCTCCTGCTGGATGCCTACATGGATGTAGGTAAGTAGAGCAACGCAGGAGCAGTTGCCGAGAGGGTTAGGGAGAGGAGATTTGAAAAACCGAATTTTGATGTGCAAACGCTATAACCAAGCCACAGCAACATGTTCAATGCTGTTAAGCTCATCAGGTAGGGTTTGCGCCAGATAAGGTTATCAAAACAGTATTACTGTTGTCTACTTAGCGACAATTCCAGACTTATCCCACGATGCCGTAATTCCTCCCGCATCACATCAAGCCGCCGGGCGCATGTACTTTTCTCGTCCGGCCTGAAGCTAAGGATCATCAGCAACCTCGTAGGTGAGCTTCTGGACGCCAAAAAATTTAACAAATCCAGGGAGAATTCATCGCTCCAATGTGAATTGTCGAGGATCAGGATAAAGATTGATTCACTCCCCAGTTTTTCAAAGAAATCGGCTCCCTCTCGCAACATGCGGCCGGTATTGAGTTGCAAAATTTTCGGATGGAGCGCGGCGATTTCTTCAGGCTCCAGCATATTCAACATCTGATAAAGCCAGGTCGGCGCAAACTGATGCAGGCTGTCGATGAGCGGCTTTCCGCAAGGTTTCCGGCATCGATATTCCAGAGCTTCCAGCAAGGGCAGAAAGGGTTCTGCGGCACCGCTCAATTGAACGCAACGGGCGCGGAGCACTGCCAAGTCGGGATGGCTAATTGTGGACAGGAATCTTTCGAGTAATGTGGTTTTGCCTGTATTTCGTTCACCGTTCAAAAACACCAGACGTCTTTTGCCATCGGCGGCTTGATCAAATGCTTCGAGCAACTGTGCCAATTCAACGTCGTACTGCACTGCATCATCGGGAAATTCAGTCGACGGCCGATCATGCAGATTAATAATTTGATCCGATTTGGTGTTCCATTTATAACCGATTTCAATCGTAACGTCGGGAAGAAAGCGATAACCGCGTCTGCAATCCGTCAAAATATAGCGCGGTGTTTTGCTCTCATCCAGCAAGGCCTTCCGCAAGGCGTTAACGGCCCTCCTTAAGGCGGCATCCTCTATATATTTACTATGCCATACCTCGTCGAAAAGCTCATCCCTGGAAATCAGACGCCCCGGATGCTGCAAAAAATACAGCAGTAAGCGGTAAACCTTGGGTTGTAAACGGATGTTCTCGCTTTTATGTCGCAAGAGCTGGGTGTTTGTTTCCAGGTAAAATGTCCCGAATCCGTATGTAACGTTATGTCCCATAAGTGTAAACCCTCAAAATTATTATTTGTGTTATGGAGGGATTGGTAACAAACCGATAACAGTTTGCTAACAACTTAAAACGGCGAAATAAGTATACTAAAAAGCAAGGCTTAAGCAAAAATTAAGTTAACCCTGTTTGGGAGGCTGGCTTAGGTTTATGGGGCGAAAGATCGAGGAAAAACACAAGGTAGGGAATGAGATATTGTAATTGCATCTGGGAATGGAAAAGTTATGGATCAATACTTATGCCCTTTTTAGAATGTAATATTGCAAGACCAGGCCCTGAATTCCTACTAAGTTTCTTGTTTCAAATTTAAGGTAATGTCAGGAGAGATACTCGGAAACCATATGATTACTTCTTTAACCAAACAACAATATCCCCATAACGAGGAATAATGTCATGCTTAGAGTTTTCGCTTTACTATCGCTAATCTTTATTAGCACGTACTCACATGGGCAAGTTAATCCTTGGCCTTGGAATGTATTAGCCCCCAAGACAGAAATTAGCAGTAACGGGATACATGCTATGGCGGTGAGACAAGAACAAAATAAGGTTATTGTTATTATTTTTGGTGTTAAGCCAAGCCCAGCTTATGAGGCTACACTTACCGAAATGCCTGATGAAATATTGTCAAAAATAATTGATCATGGGGAACATAATGGCCCAGTTCTCCAATTTGAACTTAAAAAAAGAAGTGGGGGAAAAAGAAGTGAGGGAACATATGCTCCGCAGGTTATCGTTCCTTTTGCTGTAACCAAAAGCATAAATAAAGACATTAAGTCGCTATGGATAATTTTTGAAAAAGATGAAGCAATCCTAGTGAATGTTACGTCGAACGAATCTCCACCTTAGACAATGACCAATTAAGAGAACATTTATGCCAAAAACAATTGCATTGGTCACAATTCATGGAATGGGTGATACACCTAGAAACTATTATACGGGGTTCTACGACGTAATCAAAAAATCCCTTGGAAAAATTGCGTGGGATAAGATAATTTTTAGGCCCCTTTATTACCAAGATATTCTTCAAGGCCAGCAAGAAGCCATTTTCAACCGAATGCGGGATCAGATTGACTGGATGAAGCTTAGAAAGTTTTTGCTATTTGGCTTTTCAGATGCTGCAAGCCTTGAATATAAGAAAGATACTATTGGTAGCCCATATTTTTTAACTCAGCAGATGATTATGCAGTCCATGGATGAGGTATTTGATGAGTCAGGGCAAACAGAAATACCAGTAATTGTTCTTGCTCAGTCCCTCGGTTGCCAAGTTATTTCGAGTTACATTTGGGATGCGCAACAAGATGCAAAACAAATATCTGTTTCCTCTGGCGTTTGGAGCGTGGCAAGAAATGACGGAGTTGCTGATGGTTCGCCGAAAGACAATTTTAGACGAATGAAGAGTCTTCATCGCTTTTACACAACTGGCTGCAATATTCCGATTTTTGTATCAGGGCATAAGAAAATCGTTGCAATAGATCGCCCTCCTGTTCCGTCATTCAAGTGGCACAACTTTTTCGATGAAGATGATGTTCTTGGTTGGCCTCTTAGACCTCTAAGTCCTTCTTACGATCAACTTGTTGAAGATATTTCTATTAATGCCGGCGGAAATGTAATCGGGACAATCACCAAATCCTGGAATCCTTTTAGTCATGGCCAGTATTGGATAGATAGTGACTTTATTGGTCATCTCTCCTCAACTATTAAACAGTTTGTCTAAATGTTACGGTTGAGTTAGATACCACCACAAAAGCTGTGCTTTTGTGGTGGCCTTCGCCTTAACGTTATGTTTAATATTAATGGCATAACAGGAAAATTATTATGACAAAAAGTTATAAAATATTATTAGTACACTTTTTCAGTATGTTTTCGGCTGGTTGTTTTAGCAATGAAACATATACCATTCAGATACATGAACCCCTAAAAGTGACTAGCAGTAACAAGCAGATTGCTTTGTTTTTAGATGGGACTCAGAATAACAGGGATAGCAGGACTAATGTGGCTGTTTTAAGTGAAATTGTAAAACATCAAGATAAAGATAATTTGTATATGTTTTACAATGAGGGAGTGGGTACTGATGCTAAATTTGTTGGAGCAGCAACAGGATTGGGTATTGATAAAGACGTTAAAGAGGCATACACTTTTTTGGCCAAATATTATTCTCCAAAAAGCAAATTGTATATATTTGGGTTTAGTAGAGGAGCATATACAAGCAGAATTTTGGCTGGGATGATTTACTCAGTAGGTATTTACAATCTAAATCCTTTTAAAAAGGAAGATCGAGAGGAGATTGTTGGGGAGCTATATACCGCATACAAAGGAAAATATAAGAAAATATCAGATATTAAAATATCTGCTAACAATATTATTGAAAAGTGG
>CAZMRW010000051.1:0-31573 GCA_964568805.1 uncultured Methylococcaceae bacterium
AAAAGCGGTGCCTCCTAACTGCCAGTTACAGTTGATCGGTGATCCGGATCAATTGCTTGCGGTGGGTGCAGGCAATGTGCTCAAGGTTATGATGTCTACTAACACTTCTTGTAATTTAACCAGGTGTCTGTGAAATACGGGCAGGATCACCTTTGAAACTTGTGTAGTAAATTTGTCACTACGCTGTAATTGCTATAACGTAGAGTGTAGTAAACTTGTAGTAGGTTAGAACAAGGCGAGTTCTGTAAGTTATTGATATTAAATAGCTCTTGTGCTAAGCACAGGATTCGTAATCAGTAGGTCGCGGGTTCGACTCCCGCCATTGGCTCCATATAAATCAATTATTTATATGATTATCTAATAATTTGTTCATGTGTTTGACCAAGATTATTTTTCCCAGCTGGTTTGACCTCGGCCAATTTACGGCCGTAAACGGTAACCCCAGCGGCATAGTCTTTACCGAAGAAAAACTCAAAATAATAGAACGCATTGTTGACAATAAAGATTTGCTGGTCATTACCGACGAAATTTACGAATACCTGGTTTACGACCGCAAGCGGCATATTTCTCCAGTCACGAACGGCAGCCTGCGCGGTAGTACCGTCAGCATCATGGGCTTTTTCAAAACCTTCAGCGTGACTGGATGTCGTCTGGGTTATACGGTAGCCTAGCCCAACGCCAAAATCGCTGCATTTAAATTGTTACAAATCACCGGGTTTTCTTCCATTCCAGGCAGCGCATTCTATCGCGATGCCATAGGCGAGCGCCTGCTCAGATTTTGCTTCGCCAATGATGACGCCACTTTGTACCTCGTTGTCGAAAACTTGCAGCGTATTCGAAGTTAAGGCATCACCGGATAGACCAAAGATGCGGTATCGCATGGCTCTAAATCTTTGGTTTAAGCCATTGCCGAACGGGAATGGGAATCGATATAAAACCAGGGATGGCTTGATTCAATATTTTCCCGGATATGTCCAATAATTATACCGGTGTTCATCAGGCAACAAGCTTTCAGCACTTAATGTACACGGCTGAACAGTTTTTCCCGGGTATCATTCCAGTCCTCCAGCTTTTTTAACAGTCTTCAGGTGGCACGAGCCTTGCAATTCTCTGTTTGTTCGGATGATTCGAACTGTATGGGCGATTTTTTGAATCAGCTTTCTCTGGAAATCGTACCTGTCTTAATTCAATTAAATAAAATCAACAAGGATACAACCCATGCCTACACTTTATGTCGCGAATGGCGCCTGCTCTTTTGGCGCTCATGTCGCTTTGAAAGAACTCGATATACCGCATGACGTCCGCGTTGTTCCGCTGAGAGCGCCGGATTCGCCTATCTATAAAGTCAATCCGCTGGGCCGGGTGCCTGCGCTGGAACTGGATACCGGTGATGTCATCACCGAGAATGGAGCCATTCTGCCGTATCTGGCCGATCTAAAACCGGAAGCGGGTCTTGGCGCTCCGGCCGGTTCGGCCGAGCGTGCCCATATCCAGGAATGGATCGGCTTTTTGAACTCCGATGTTCATACCGCGTTTCGCCCGGTATTCCGCCCGGAAGCGTTCACCCATCAAGCGGATGCGCATAAAGCTATTCGGGAAACGGGTAGGGAGCGTCTGCTAAGCCTGTTTAAAATTATTGACGACAAACTGGCGGGTAAAACCTGGGCTGTCGGCGATCGTTTTACCATCGCCGACGCTTATCTGGGCGTATTTTCCACCTGGGCCGAACGCCTGCAACTGCCGCTGGAAAATTTCCCTCATTTCGCGGCTTTCCATCAACGCTATAAAGACCGGCCTTCCGTACAGGCGGCTCTGTCTGCCGAGCAGGCTACCGTCGCTCAAACTCAACCTTTGAAAACAGGCACCGCCTGAAAAGTCAAATGGCGGAGCGATAGACAGTACTGGACAATATCGCTCTGTTTTTAAATTTTGAATACCTGCGACAAATGGATTTTGTCGTAGCGTCAGTTACCAAAGCCGGTGTCGGCGCTGAATTCGAGCGGCGATCCGGCTTCCCCTCACCGGAGGTTGGCACGACTGCCTTCCGACGGAGATGAGCCACAAAGGCTCGTTCCGGGATGACGAACGTGACCGGAATGGTCAGCCATTGTTTAAGCCCTTTCAGTTTGCCGCTGGAAAGCCATGAGTTGGCTATGTGCCAGCAGTGCCGCTTTACGCACGTCAGGATCAACGTCCTGAGCGGCCTTCATGAGCGCGGGTTCCGATGACGGATCGGCGATTTCCCCCAATGCCAGTGCCGCTTCCTTGCGCAAGTTACTGACGGGATGGTTAAGCGCTCCGATCAGGGCAGGTACGGCGATTTTATTTTTAAAACGACCGAGACTGCGAGCGGCCCTTAGATTGACTTGCCAGAAGCTGTCATCCAGGGCCGCAATCAATGGTTCGACCAGTTCAGGAAAAGCGATTTTAGCCGCCACTGTTGCAGCCCCCTCGCGTACTTGCCAGTCCGGATCGGTCAACGCGGACGCGATAGCCGTAGGAATAGCGGGGTCAGTGGCAAAGCCCAGTGCACCAACTGCGGCCCGGCGTACAGCGGGATCAGGGTCATTTTTTGTCAGCAGGACGAGCGGCACCTGTGCGGCAGAGGCCTTGAGCCAGCCTAGTACCGCAATGGCTTCCCGGCGTACGCTGGGATCAGGGTCGGACAATGCCTGGACGGCCGGTGCTTCGGCCGCTGGCAGGCGCAATTCTCGCAGCCCTCGGAAGATGGCTGTACGCACCTCGGCATCCGGATGGGATGCTCGATTAAGCAGAAGCGAACCGATGGTCTGGTTTTTGACCGCGCTCAGCGATAAAGCAGCCACTTCGCGCACGCGTTGGTTGTTATCCTCCAGCGCCGTCAGCAATCCTTCTACGGCTTCGGGGCTGTCCCGGGATTCAAGCGCCTGGACGGCTTCGAGGCGGACTTCGCAGGCAGAGTCGGTTAATGCCTGGATCAGAATGGTTTCTGCGGTGTCCGGGTCGGTTTCATCGACTAAATCAATCAGGGCAATTCGTCTGACGGTCGCGTCGGCATTGATCAAGCGAGCCGCAAGGCCCGGGTCGAGTTCGGCAGGATAGTTGATAGTCATTGTGTTTATCGCAGCAGATAGGGTATGTCCACATGTATTGCCTGGGTCGGACAATCTTTTTCGCAAGGCAGGCAAAACCAGCATTCATCATATTTCATGATCGCCTTGCCGGTGCTGAGATCGATTGAAAGAACGTCGAGCGGACAGGCATCAATGCACACGGTGCAGCCTTTATCGGCGATGCAAAGGTCCAGGTTGACTTTGACCGGAAAATCGGTGGTCTTGTAATACATGATTCCTCCTTAAGTAGTTGCAGCTTCAGATTTAATACGCAAATTCTGATAAATGTATTTTTCGGCCGCTTCGGGCGGGGCCAGGTAGGGTTCCAGCGGACGCTTGAATACCGTCATAGCACCCTCCAACGACTTTTTGACTTGCACATGCACTTGCCATTCCTCACCTCCTGCTTCTGGAAAATCCTGACGATTGTGATAGAGTCCCCAACGGCTCTCGGTGCGGAATAAGGAGGCGCGGGCGGCCATTTCGGCGCAATCCAGAATAAAACTGACTTCGGCTGCTCGCATCAATTCATGCGGGTTGGATGCAACCATCTGTTCCAGGTCGGCCCGGATTTCTCCAAACCGGGCGAGGCCTAGTTCCATACGTCGCGCTACTTTAGGTGGTTGCAGATAATCGTTGACCAAACGCCGTAGCTTGTATTCGACTTGCGCTGGAGCCAGTCCATGCTTGCGCAAGAGCGGCGCAAATATACGCTGATGCTCTGTTTTCACCTGATTCGCATCGATCTCGGCAAAATCGCGCCGGCCGCAAAAATCGGCTGCCGCTTCACCGGCCAGACGGCCATATACGAATGCACCCAGCATGTAATTATGCGGCACGCAGGCCAGATCGCCGGCGGCGTAAAGGCCTGCTACCGTGGTTTCGGCGCGTTCGTTGATCCACACCCCCGACGCGCTGTGACCGCTGCACAAGCCGATTTCTGAAATGTGCATTTCCACCATATCATTCCGGTAATCGGTGCCGCGCCCCGCATGAAAACGGCCTCGGCTGGGGCGTTCGTTGCCATGCAGAATGGTTTCGATGGTGCTGACGGTTTCCTCGGCCAGATGATCCAGTTTGAGAAAAACCGGTCCTTTGCCGCCCGCCAGTTCCTGATAAAACTCCTGCATCATCTGGCCGCTCCAGTAATCGGACTCGATGAAGCGTTCGCCTTTGGCATTGGCCGTATAGCCGCCCATGGGTCCAGTGACATAAGCGCAGGCCGGGCCGTTATAATCCTTGATCAAGGGATTGATCTGGAAACATTCGATGCCGGATAGCTCGGCGCCAGCATGGTAAGCCATGCTGTAGCCATCGCCGGCATTAGTGGGGTTCTCGTAAGTACCGAACAGATAGCCCGATGCGGGTAAACCCAGCCGGCCAGCCGCGCCGGTGCATAGAATCACCGCCTTGGCCCGGATCACCGCATAAGCGCCGCTTCGGCAATCGAACGCCAGCGCTCCCGCCACCCGGCCTTCCGCGTCGGTCAGTACACGGGTCGCGACCAGCCGGTTGGTGATATTCACCCGCGTTTGCTTCAATTTCCGGTATAACACTTTCTTGATGTCGTGTCCTTCCGGCATGGGCAACACATAAGTGCCCATATGATGGACTTTTTTCACCGCATAGTCGCCGTTTTCGTCTTTCTCGAATTTGACGCCCCAGCTATCCAGTTCTTCGATCATGGCAAAGCTATTTTCGGCATAGGCGAACAGCGTCTTCTGATTAACGATGCCATCGTTAGCGACGGTGATTTCCCTGACATACTGCTCAGGCGTTGCATACCCTGGAATCACCGCATTATTGAGCCCGTCCATGCCCATGGAAATGGCGCCGCTGCGCTTGACATTGGCTTTCTCCAATAGCAGCACATTCAGTTCCGGATTTTTTTGTTTGGCTTTGATTGCGGCCATGGGCCCAGCGGTGCCGCCACCAATCACCAGAATGTCTGTTGTTAGGTTGATATCGTCCACGTTAATGTCATTCTTTTTTGTCATGAGTAAAAGGAGTTACAGAGGCATCCGGTGTCGTTAAAATGCGTTGTAAAATTTCTGCTTCCAATTGGTTTAATTGAGTGTTGTTTCTTCTCCGAGGTCGTGGCTGGTCTATATCCAGATCCAGATCGATGCGCCCTTGATCAAGCAAAATAACCCGGTCGGCCAATGCGACCGCTTCGGCAATATCATGGGTCACCAGAATCGCGGTGAAACCATTTTCACGCCAGATTCGCTCGATCAGGCTCTGCATTTCTATCCGCGTTAATGCATCCAGAGCGCCCAGCGGTTCATCCAGCAGCAATAATCGCGGTTCATGGACCAGAGAACGCGCCAGGGCGACGCGCTGCCTCTGTCCGCCCGAAAGTACAGAAGGCCATTCATCGGAGCGATTTTCCAGCCCAACCTGCTGCAAAGCATCCAAGGCCTTGTGAAACTGGTTTTTTTTAAGCCCCAATCGCACATTGTTCAGCACACTGAGCCAGGGCAGCAGGCGCGCTTCCTGAAACATGAACCTGGCCTCTTCATTGAGTTTGTTATGTACTTTGCCATCGTAAAACACCGTGCCTTTATTTGGCTGCTCAAGACCTGAAATCAGCCTTAATAAGGTACTTTTACCGCAGCCGCTACGGCCGACTATCGCGACGAAAGATCCTGGCTCGATGGAAAGGTCCAAATTTTCTAGCACCTGTATATCACCGAAGTGTTTGCCCAGCTTTTCTATTTTGATCGCAATGCCGGGAGCGGTAGCTAAATGCGTCGTTTTGATTGCAGCCACTTTTGAATGGGTGCGGTTATTGAGCCTTTCAATAACGAGCTCGGGTTTAGAATCGGTTAAAGGGTTTTCGCTAATTTTTTTCACGGGTAATGACATGTAGATTTTCTCCGATACGAAAGTTTGGCAGGTTCCTCAGCGGCTCCTGAAACCCGGATGCCACTGAAGCAGGCGTAATTCCAACAAATGCGCGCAGGTATCGGCCAGCTTGCCTAATATGGCATAGAGCAAAATAGCCAGCACCACGACATCAGTCTGCATGAATTCACGCGCATTCATCGCCATATAGCCTATACCGGAGGTTGTCGCAATGGTTTCGGCGACGATTAAGGTCAGCCACATGAAACCCAGGGCATAGCGCAGCCCGACCAGAATCGAAGGCAGCGCGCCCGGAAATATAATCTGGCTGAACAATTGCCAGGGCCCAAGCCCATACACGCGTCCCATTTCCAGCAATTGTGGGTCGGCGGTCTTGATGCCATGATAGGTGTTGGCGTAAATCGGAAAAAACACGCCCAAAGTGACGAGAAATATCTTGCCTTCCTCACCGATGCCAAACCAGATGATCACAAGCGGAATTAAAGCCAGGTGCGGCACGTTTCTGACCATTTGCAAGGTGGTGTCCAGATAACGATCCGCCGGCCGGAACAGGCCATTGAGCAGGCCTAGAATCAAGCCGATCGCACCGCCGTACAATAATCCCCAGCCCGCGCGTCCGGAACTGGTGGCTATGTTACTGGCCAGTTCACCTGACAACGTTAATTGAATCGTTGCCCGGATAACATCGGATGGCGACGGCAGGATTCTCGAAGAAATCCAGCCATTGCGTGCGGCGATTTCCCAAATTACGATCAGAATCACCGGCAACAGCCAGCCGGTGAATTTTTTTGCCAGCTTGATCCAGACAAACAAGACAGAGTTGAATGATTTTTTCATGAGGCGGACACCCTTGATTCGGAAGTGACATCGACATGTCCGGTATCGCCTACCGGGCTCAAATGGACCACGGCGCCTTCCCTGGACTTGGCGCGATTAACCGGTAACAACGGAAATAAGAGTTCTGCGACCCGATAGGCTTCTTCCAGGTGCGGGTAGCCTGAAAGAATAAAATGTTCGATGCCGAGATCGGCATATTCCTGCAAGCGGTCGGCAACTGTTTGCGGATCGCCAACCAGCGCCGTTCCGGCGCCGCCGCGCACCAGGCCGACGCCGGCCCACAGGTTGGGTGAAACTTCCAACGCTTCTCGGGTACGAGACCCGCCCCATTGAGTCAATTCCGCCATCCGCCGCTGGCCTTCGGAATCGGAGCGTTTGAAAGCCCGTTGAGCGCGCTCGATCGCGGCGTCATCGACATGCTTGATCAGTTCCTCAGCGGCGGCCCAGGCTTCCGCTTCGGTTTCCCGAACAATAACGTGTAATCTGATGCCGAAATCGACGGTTTTTCCGTGTTCTTTCGCGCGCTCGCGCACATCGGCAATTTTTTCGGCGACTTGCGCTGGCGGCTCACCCCAGGTTAAATAGGTATCAACCTGTTCAGCGGCAAATTTATGCGCTGCGGTGGAAGAACCGCCAAAATAGAGAGGGGGATGCGGCTTTTGAACTGGGGGAAAAAGCAGCCGCCCATTATCAATTTTAAGATGCTTGCCGTCTAAGCTAATGTCTTTACCCGCCAGCAATTCCCGCCAGATATGAAAAAACTCCTCGGCATGATCATAGCGTTCGTCATGCGCTTGATAAATGCCGTCTCCCGCCAAATCGGTTGCATCTCCGCCAACGACGACATTGACCAGAAGCCGACCTTCGGAAAACCGGTCCAGTGTTGCAGTCATCCTGGCTGCGGCGGAGGGTGTAATTAGACCCGGGCGCAGAGCTACCAGGAACTTGAGACGCACGGTGACGGGGACCAATGAGGACGCCACAATCCAGGCATCTTCACAGGTTCTCCCGGTAGGTATCAATACGCCTTCATAGCCCAGTTCGTCGGCGGCGCGCGCAATTTGGGTCAAATAGTGATGATTGATGGGGCGGGCATTGATGCTTGAGCCCAGATACCGTCCGTCACCGTGGGTAGGTAAGAACCAGAAAATATTCATTTGTTACTCCTAATATATTGATTGGGAGCTATGTCCTTGTCGCGATTCTAAATAGTTGAATTAATTGCGACGAGTCCGTAGCTCCTGGGTGTTGGGGTGCCGAAAAGTACCGCCTTGTTGAGAGATTTATTGGGGTTGCCAAACCGCATCTTTAACCACGATGGATTTTGGAATTAAGCCAATGCCATGAAGGGTGTCTGCTATTTTTTGCTGAGCCGTAATCACTGCTGGCGTCAGGAATTCCGGGCCATAGCCACTACGTCTAATTGCTTTTTCCAAAATTTTCGCATCCACGCCGGTCGTTTCCGCCAGTGCTTTTGCGGCATCTGCAGGATTGGATTCAATCCATTTATCGGTCTTACGGACTTCTTCGAGAATGTCTTTCAGCGCCTCTGGGTATCGATCGGCGAAATCGCGTCTTGACAGATAGAACGCATGGTTATCTACGACACCCTCACCGTCGATCAAAGGTCGGGCTCCTGCCTGTATTTCCGCCGAGGCATAGAAATAATCCCAGATCGACCAGGCATCCACGTGGCCTTGTTCCAGAGCGGACCGGGCATCGGCCGGAGCCAGATAGCTTGGCGTAATGTCATTTAAAGTCAACCCGGCTTTGTTAAGCGCCTGGATCAGGAAATAATGCGAGTTGGAGCCTTTGGCGACCGCAACCTTCTTGCCTTTTAACTCGGCTACGCTTTTTAAAGGTGAGTCACCTTTAACCAGCAAGCCTTCCCCTTTTGGCGAGGCCGGCTCATAAGCGAGATAGACTATCGACGAACCGGTGGCCGCCTGGGCGAACACTGGCGGCGTTTCGCCGGTAATTCCAAAATCCACCTTGCCGGCGTTCACCGCTTCGAGCAAGGGCGGGCCAAATTGAAATTCCGCCCAATTAATCTTGACGCCATGCTCTTTAAAACGCTTTTCCAATTCGCCGGTGGTTTTAAGAATAATCAAGCTTCCATATTTTTGATAACCAAGCGTTATTTCATCCGGCCAGCCTTTATCGGCTGCATGAGATAACGATGGAAATAATGAAAAACTGCTTGTTATCCAAGTCAGTAGAGCGATGAAAAACAACGATTCCCGAATGGATTTTCTTCTGTTCATAGTATTTTCCTGATCCGATAGTGTTAAGTTTTATTGAAAATGAGGTGCTTCAGCTTTTTAATGGTCATGCCACGCTTCTCTCCAAAAAGAGTTCATGCGATCTGATCAGTCTGGCTTCATGTGCTAACGTATCAACTTGTTCGTCAAATCGTGAGGCAATTTCTTTATTAAGACTCAATTGCCCAAGACGATCTCTTTCAACCTGATGATCGGAGATATAGATGCCGTTGAGCACTTGGGTTGCGCCCAGTGCAAACAGCACCGGTTTTAATGCATAATCGATCGCGAGCAGATGTTTATCCGAACCGCCCGTTGCAATCGGTAGCACAACCTTGCCGGCCAAAGCTTTATGGGGCAGCAAATCCAATAAGGTTTTTAATGCGCCGGAATAAGCGGCCTTGTAAATGGGCGTGGCAATAATGACGCCGGTTGCTCGCTCAAGTTGGTCAATAATTTTCTTTACATGAGGGTTATTCTCATCGGCACCGTAAATCAAATCGTGAGCCGGGATATCCCGCACGGAAATTAAATTCCCGGTCAGGCCTTGTACTTCCGCCTGTGTCAGTGCCTTTTGTAGAAATTGAGTTGATTTCGAATTCAATGCGGGGCTGCCCGCAATTGCAATCAGTTGAGTCATGTGCTTAATATTCCTGAACGATTCATCAAAAAAATAGTTGTAGACGGCTTTGAACAAGGCTTTCAGTGTCCCTGTCGCCCCCTGATACTGCGCCTCCGTCAAAACTGGTTTGCGAGTAATCAACCTGGGCTTTTATGTGCTTATTCAGATACCAATTCAGACCGACTTCCCAGGAACTGGCCTCGCGGGCAGAATTATCCAGGCTGGCAAACACGGAAAAAACGACGTCATCCACATTTAATTCGTTGTAACGGGCAGCAACTTCGAATGCGCCCCACTTGCCCTTAAACGGATTAAAGTCATTGTAGGGTTTAACGCTAATACCGTTCTGCCAGATGGGGTAATTACTGAGGTAATTGTGCTTCTCACCGGTAAGTACGTACGAGGCGGCTATTTGCCAGGCGCTGTTATCGATACGCGCTGCTTGACCCGCCCCATTCTTGACCTCCTGAGATGTCAGGACATATTCACCTAATAATCCAAAAGAATCCCAGCTATAGTACAATTGTGGCGCGATACGGTATCTGTCGCCATTCGCTACCACGGTACCGTCATAATTGAAAAATACTTGCCGTCCAGCAGTTTTAAATTTTTGGCTCGCTAAAGAGCCGCTCTGATCACCCGAGGTTGCTGCAATACCGATTCTTAAATCGCGCAATCCCTCTACTTCGGTACGATTAAATGGCGCCAGAAAAACACGGCCAAAAAACTCTTTATCGTCCGATGTATCGAGATTGGCGGCATCGCCACAGCAATCCTTTACGCCGTTACCCACACCGACTTCATACTCCACTAAACCTGTACCGATATCGCCGTAAAATTGAATGCCGTTATCGCGATCTGGAACCAGATTTTCGACCAAGCTGCGTTCTACAAAATTAAGAAATGGGGCACCGTTAAAATGCTCAAGACCGAACGGTACCAAAAAACGCCCGCCGCGGATCGCTAGTTCCGGCATTAATCTATAGTTAATCATGGCGTCGAGCAGTTGCGGGCTGCCGCTCCCGCCAAATTCTGTCTGAAAAAAGTAATCGAAGTCTTTATACAACTTGCCGAGCAACAGCAATCTTGCTCTGCGCAGTTCAAACGTATCGTCAGTAACTGGCGTGGCATCGGTTTCATCATCTAGAAAAAAACGGGAGTCGGCCTGAACCAATCCACGTATTTGTAAAGAAAAATCCTTGTCGGCCGATTCAAACTTAAAACCACTCCGGCTTATATCGAAAGTGGGCGATTTTTTTGCCGCTTCCGATGCTGCTTGTTTATCAATTTCATTTTGCCTTTTTAAAATTCTGACTTGTTGATCCAAATGTTGAACGGTTTCATCATTTGGCGCCGGTTTGCTTTCAAAACCGCTCAAACGTTTTTCAAGCAGAAGTAAGCGCTTCTCCAGAGCCTCGATTTTGGCATCCTTGTCTGATTCGGTAGCGGCTTCAACCGTCTGAAGGCTATTGACACCCAATAAACTGTTAATGGCAGTGGTTAGCACTAAAACCTTAAATCTTTTCATGGTTTCCCCTGTGGAACAGTAACCGCCGGTTGTCCGGTAAATTCCCTGTAGCTTGTTAAAAAATGGTTGTAATCTTCGGTTCGATGATGCGGTTAATTTTGAAAGCTCATATCCCCATTTAGAATGGTCTCCAAAATCAGCCGTGTTTTATTACGATTAAGCAGAAATTATGCCAAAATAAATTTATATAATATTCAGTAAGTTATAGTCGAAAAAAACAATATACATTTACTGGCATTCCGATGAATAAATGAATAAGGAATCAATAATCTACAGTCATGATTTGTACGATGGGCGATTGAAAATGATTTCAAGAAATTTTATATCATTGATATTGCAGTTAAATTTAACTTATCCGTTGTTTATTTCCGGCGTCGGCTATCATGTTGATGAATCAACACCCGATCAACTGTGGTTGTCTGTGCAGCAACAGGCGTCGGTGGGTTTCCAGTCGTCTTCGCGACATGAATAAAATTGATATACTCGCTTAAAAAACTACTCATTCCGAATATATCCTTATAAACGGGGACGCGCTTGTTCTGGCTTGTTGGCCGAGGCGTATATCGAAGTCGGATTTGGAGGGCGGGCAGGCCTCGACCGGCAGTGGAAGATCTGCTGAGCAGTGCCGGGAGCGTAGGAGCCGATCAGTTCGGCCCAATTGACCCGGTCTGAAACTCTACTGCCTGACGAACCGTTTGGCGCTTTGGTTGCACTAACCAAAGTGCATTTTCAGGATGAACTGCGACCGATCTGGCTGCTAGAGGGCAATACGATGATACAAGTGACGCAGGATGTCGAGGCAGCCGTATTTTTGGGGAACAGCTAATGAGTGTGTCTATCCTATCCACATAAAAAAGTAGCTGGGTAGCTAGCCGTCAGTAGCGGCATTAAGAATTCTTTCGAGATTGCATACGATGTATGCCGATATATTTATCTATTATTTAGATACTAAATTCTGATTATATCGTTTTACTAAAGCTCTTTGAGTTTATATAGTTAAGTCAGAACGCTGTTGTGATGTTTACTATGATTCATTTGGATAATTGAGTCCGTTTTCGAGGCTAAGAAGCGATTTTTCCATAATCCATACCAGCCGGGTTGTCGTCACCCAACTGACGGCAATCCGTAATAACCCGTTATTAAAGGAATAAGGTTTGCACCATGGCTAAATATAGAGATATGAATGAATATATCCCTGCTATTATCGATCCTCCACTCATTACCTTTCCGGAACCGCATGCGCATGCTACTTCGATACGCGCCACGGCGCTGGTGTTTGCCGATCCCGCCTCGCGCCGCTTACTGGATTATATCGAACGCATCGCACCCAGTCAGGCCACCGCATTAATCATCGGCGAAACCGGTACCGGCAAGGAATTGATCGCCCGTCATATTCACGCGCTGAGCCAGCGCAGTGAGGGGCCTTTTATTGCAATTAATTGCGGCGCTTTTTCGGAAACCTTGATAGAAAGCGAATTGTTCGGCCATGAGCGCGGCGCTTTTACAGGTGCGCAAACTGCTCGCAGCGGATGGTTTGAAACGGCCAACGGAGGAACCTTGTTTCTTGATGAGATCGGCGATTTGCCGTTATCAGCGCAAGTAAAATTACTGAGGGTGCTTCAGGAACGGGAAGTCATCCGAATCGGCTCACGGAAGCCTACCGCGATCGATGTCAGGCTTATCGCGGCGACCAATGTTGACTTGGCTGCCGCAGTACATTCAGGGCATTTCCGTGAAGATTTATATTACCGCCTGAATGTCGCCGGTCTGAATTTATTGCCGTTACGAGAGAGGCCTGGAGATATTCTCCCGCTGGCCCAGTTTTTCCTGAAACGCTACAGCAAACGTCTGCAACTACCTGATGCTGCTTTTGCCAACGGAACGGATGCGGCGCTATTGAATTACTCCTGGCCGGGCAATATCCGCGAATTGGAGAATGTGATCCATCATGCGCTGCTGCTCAGTAGGAATAGCACCATCAGCGCAGCCGATCTGCATTTGCATGAAAGTTCCGGAGGTAGACTGGCTGCAACTGCCACAAGCGCTCAATCCGCCGAAACTGCCTCCATTAGAGTTTTTGAAGACGCCTTACAGCGTTTGTTCGAACTGTCCCCAGACAATTTGTATGACATCATTGACGAGACCCTTATCCGCAAGGCTTTTGCCTTTTGCGAAAATAATCAGGTTCAAACCGCAAAATTGCTTGGCTTAAGCCGCAATATTCTCAGGCATCGTATGAAACGCTACGGTATGTTGGCTGCACAAGTCCAGTCATAGAACCTGTTCAATATCTTTTCTACTAAATAGTCGTTATTGTTGAAAGTACCCGATCCCTGATCGGGGTTTGCACTTTCGCTAGCCTTTGAGGTGTTATGGCCGCCTAGTCACTACCGTCTCATTTTCGGCGTTAAACACGCCATCGATGACGCATCGGCGGAAACGGATGTTTTTATTCAAGTCCGAACCGAACGAAAGTACAATAATCACCGTTCCCAAGCGGGCATGATCCGGCGGGATATACCACCGGACCTCCGTCTCATCCACGAAAAATGCAATCTGGTTCAGATCATGATCATCCGTGGCGGCCGCCGGCACATGTTGATGTGTGCCTGATTCACGCGCTTGTCTGTTTAGTTCCCCAATTAATCATTTACTAAGACTATTTGATTTACTATAGCCGTCCCTATTGAAAGGCAGGGAAAAAGTCGCTGACAAAGGATAATGGAAAGCCGGACTGCTGCGGGTGGCATCGATAATGTCGCATGCGTTAGTTCGGCTTTTTTATTGCCTATTTTTTAGAAATCGAAAATGTCTCTATGTCAGTAGTAAGGTTGAAAATATAAAGGAGGAGTTCCTGCGGAACTTAAACGCGCCCGGGATCGTCAATACCTTCCAATACATGATTAGTGGCAAGATACTCTTTTATGTTCTGCACAGCTTGTTAAATCAGCCAATGCCGCAACACTTTTGAACGGCATTCTTAATTTTTGACTTTCAAAATTGGTATAACCCGGCTACGCGGACTAATATATACATAATAAATGGGGTTATAATTTTTTATGCAGATAATTTATATGCTGAACAGCAAGTGGTGCTCCAGCTTCGTATTTTATACGATTACTTGAAGGTTTGAATTAATGCCATCTTCCATCGATAAAGTGCTTGCCGGTAAAAGCGCTGCCTGGTTTTTGGAAACCGCTTCGGATGCGATGCTCGTCGCTGATTCCGACGGATCTATCCGGCTGACCAATTCCGCCGCCGAGCGCCTGTTCGGTTTTACGCGTGATCAATTCACCGGACTCACTGTAGAAGACTTGATTCCGCTGCGCTTGCGGGCGGCGCACCACAAAAGCCGAGCCGCTTATAGCAAAAATCCGATTCATCGCACCATGGGCTCTGGACTCGATATCGTCGGCTTGCGCCAGGATGGCGGCGAATTCGCCGCGGACGTCAGCCTCACCCCGCTCGAAAAGGGGCAGGTGCTGGCCATTGTGCACGACATTACCAAACGCCAACAAACCCTCGCAGCAGCGCGGGAATTCTCCGATAACATTGTCGCTACCATTCAGGAACCGCTGGTGGTGCTGGACGCCGATGAACGGGTAGTCTCCGCCAACCGGATTTTCTATCAGATTTTTCAGGTTACCGAAGAGGAAACGCTTGGCCAGGCTTTCTTTGAACTGAATGAGAAGCAATGGGACATTCCGGTTTTGCGCCAGTTGCTGGCAGTGGATCTCCCGAAAATGCGCAAGGTCGAGGCCTTTGAATTGCAGCATGATTTTCCCGGCATCGGCAGCCGTACCGTTCTGATCAGGGCGCGCCTGATCGAGGGTAAGTTTGATCGGTCGAATCTGACCCTGCTTACCTTCTTGAACATCACTGAACGCAAACGGCTGGAAGCGGAACAGTCGCGTATGATTCACGAATTGCAAAGCGCCAACGAAGAACTTAATAACTTTGCCTATGTGATCTCCCACGACCTGAAGGCGCCGCTACGCGCCATCGGCTCGCTGGCCGACTGGATCGTCACAGATCAACAGGACAGGCTTGATGCCGATGGAAAGGAACACCTTCGTTTGCTCATCCAGCGAGTACGGCGCATGAATGCTCTCATCGATGGTGTGCTGCGATATTCGCGCATCGGACGTCTGCACGAGGCGGTTGTTGCGATCGATCTCAACGAGTTGGTGCATGAAGTAATAGACTTGCTGGCGCCACCCGACCACATTGACGTCACGGTCGCGCCTGGATTGCCGTCAATCCGAGCGGAAAAAACCGCCATCCAGCAAGTGTTGCAGAATCTCATCGCCAATGCCATTCGTTATCTGGATAAACCTCAAGGGCGGATCGAAATCGATTGCGCCAGCCAAGACGACAGCTGGCGTATTAGCGTGGCCGATAACGGCCCCGGTATCGAAGCGCGTCATTTCGATCGTATCTTCCAATTGTTCCAGACGCTGAATCCGCGGGACCGGGTGGAAAGCACCGGTGTAGGTCTGGCCATCGTCAAGAAAATCGTCGAGCAGTTCGGTGGGCAGGTTGGAATTGAATCCGCACCCGGCCAGGGGAGCACATTTTTTTTCACCCTTCCCAAAACGATCATTTAAACGCCCAAAGGAGAAGTTGAACAATGAAAGCAAATTGCAAAGTGATCCTCCTCGTCGAGGACGATCAGGTAGATGCAATGACAGTGCGGCGGGCGCTTAAAGAGCTGCATGTCACCAATCGGCTCGAGCACGTGGAAAACGGCGAGGATGCCCTGGCCTTTCTGCGCGACCCGGTAAAAGACCGTCCGTGCATCATACTGCTGGACCTGAATATGCCCATTATGAATGGCATCGAATTTCTCCAGGTGGTCAAGGATGACCCTGAACTGAAGCACATACCGGTAGTCGTGCTGACTACCTCCGATGAGCAGAAAGACAAATTGGAAAGCTTCAAACTCGGCGTCGCCGGTTATATGCGCAAACCGGTGGACTATCAACAATTCGTCGACATCATCCGTACCATTGATGCGTATTGGACCATCAGTGAGTCCCCTGTATGAGCGATTTGATCAGCAAATCCATCATTCGGCTACTGGTGGTAGACGACGATCAGGTAGACCGCATGGCCTGCAAGCGGGTTCTCACGCAACAGTCGGATTGCGATTTTGTGATCTTCGAGGCCGAAACAGGCGATCAGGGTCTTAACATCGCACGTAACCAGCAGCTTGACTGCATCCTGCTCGATTACAATCTGCCGGATTTGAACGGTTTGGAGTTTCTCGCCGAACTTGCCGAGGAAACTGGCAAATTGCCGATGCCGGTCATCATGCTGACTGTGTCAGATTACGCCACGATCGCCGTTGAGGCGCTCAAATTGGGCGCGCGCGACTATGTGGTCAAGGGTTCGGATCGTGAATCCTTGCAATGGCTGCCGGCCGTGTTGTTCCGTGCACTACGCGAACAGCAGGCCATTTTTGAAAAGACCGAGGCCGAGGCCAAATACCGGACACTGGTTGAACAAATTCCGGCGATTACCTATATCGCTTCGCTGGAAAGCCCTGGAAAGTTGTTATATCTCAGTCCGCAGATTGATCAATTGGGCTTTCCGGTCGAGGATTGGCTCGACGATTCACAGGGCTTGCTCAAACGGATCCATGCAGACGACCGTTCAGAAGTGATCGAGGCCTATGCCCAAACTTATGAGCGCCATATTCCATTGCGTTGCGAATATCGGCTGGTCAAGAGTGATGGACAGACGCGCTGGTTTCTGGACGAAGCTAATGTAGTGCACGACGAGACCGGCGGGACATTGTTTCTGCAGGGCATTCTAGTCGACATTACCAAGGACAAGGAAACAGAACAGGAGCTGTTTTATTACCGGCGCCGCCTTGAAGATCTGGTAAGCCGGCGTACCGAGCAGTTGGAAAAACAATGCGCCATTCTCAACTCCGCAAACACCAATTTGGATAAGGCGCTGTGCGAACGCAAGCAAGCGGAAGCGGCTTTACGCGCCAGTGAGACACGCTTCCGGCTGCTGCTGGATTCGGCCGGCGATGGCATCCTGGGGATCGATGCGGAAGGGCGCTGTACTTTCGTCAACCGGGCGGCGCTTGCGATGCTGGGCTACACCCAGGAAGAGCTTCTGGGTCAAGACACCCATGCGACAGTACATCATGGTGATGCCGACGGTTTGCCCACTCCCGTGGGACAATGGGGCATCTACGATGCGTTCCGCGACGGCATCCCGCACCGTAGCACCGAAATATTCCGGCGCAAGAACGGCGGATCTTTTCCGGTCGAATGCTCCTCCTACCCGATTCAGCTTGACGGACAGATCACCGGGGCGGTGCTGGTCTTTCGGGATGTGACCGAATTACAGGCCGTGACGCAGAGTCTTCGCTTCCAGGCCAGCCACGATCCCCTAACCGGCCTCTTCAACCGGACGGAATTCGAGCAGCGTGCGGCCAGGGTATTGGCAAGCACCCGAGAGAATCAGTGCGAGCATGTACTGTGTTATATCGATCTCGACCAGTTCAAGATCATCAACGATACCTGCGGACACTCAGCCGGTGACGAATTGCTCCGCGCTCTTGGTACATTTCTCAAGTCCAAGTTGCGTCAGAGAGACACCCTGGCGCGTCTGGGAGGAGACGAATTCGCTCTGTTGCTCGAGCACTGTTCGCTCGACCAAGCCTGGATCATTGCCAATGAACTTTGCGAAAGCATACGGAATTTTCGATTCATCTGGGAAGGCAAAGCCTTTTCGGTCGGTGCAAGCATCGGGATGGCATCGTTGACAAGCGCCGACAGCGATGTTTCCGTCGTTCTGGTTGCCGCCGACGCGGCTTGCTATATGGCCAAGGAAAAGGGGCGCAACCGGGTACATATCTTCAAATTCCAGGATGACGAGCTAGCCGAGAAACGCCTGCAAGGAGAGTGGATTGCGCGTATCACGCAGGCATTGGATGAAGATCGTTTCCGCCTTTATTGCCAACGGATCAGCAGTCTCACCGGTACGGCGGGACGCGAGCATAATGAAATCTTGCTGCGGATGGTGGATGAAGACGGCAGCCTGATCAATCCGGGCGCGTTCATTCCGGCGGCGGAGCGTCATCATCTGATGCCGGCCATCGATCGCTGGGTGCTGACCAAGGTTGTCGCACACATATACAAGGATTTCAAGGGAGCGATGCCGGAATCACTGCCTATCTATGCGGTTAATATTTCCGTAGCCTCGCTGATCGACGACCGCTTTGTCGAATTTGTCCGCGACTTGCTCCTGGCCTCCAGTTTGCCGTCCCAAGTGCTGTGTTTTGAAGTCGATGAATCGGCTGCGCTTTCTCATTTGAGCCATGTTCGAAATTCTATCGAGAAACTCAAAGAACTCGGTTGTCTTATCGCCATCAAAAACTTCGGCAGCGGCATCGCTGCTTTTACCAACCTCAAAGTCATGCCGGTGGATTTTCTGAAGATGGATGGCGGATTCATCAAAAGTCTGGAGGTAGATCCCGTCAACCGCGCGATCGCAAAGGCAATTAACCAGGTTGCCCATGTGATGATCATAGAAACGGTTGGGCAGTGCGCGGACAGCGCCACGACTCTGGCTCTATTAAAAGAGCTTGGATTGGATCATGCTCAAGGTTATGCCATCATGGCGCCGAGCCCCTGGGATGAGCCGGATTTTCCTGCCGTCACGGAGGCTCGGTTGGCCGTGCAGTAAGGATTTATAGACATGCAATTCTCCGTCCGCTTATCAATGAGGCCGCCAGTTGCGACGGCTTTTAAGGAATATTGCAATCTTCGGCGTTCCCGACATTAACGAGCCGAATCGGTTGTTCAAAATCCAGCCAGCTTTTCAACAAGGTGAAACAAACGACCAAAAGGGTAGAACCTACAAAGATGCCGACAAAACCCCATGCCAGCATGCCGCCAAGTACGCCTAGAAAGATAAGGGGGATAGGAAGGCTGCTGCCTTGGCTGATCAGGTAGGGTTTTACAAAATTGTCTGAAATATTGATCAATATACCCCAGACAACGGTAAAAATCGCCCACCCCGTAGCGTCCTGATAGCCAAGCCAAATGGCTGTCGGAATCCAGATAGGCGCTGTGCCGATCTGCATCATCGCCAAAATCAAGCAAAACAGACCTAATAACTCGGAACCCGGCACGCCGGCGATGACGAAACCGAACACACTCAATATAGCCTGCATCACTGCCGTACCCATTACACCTACCGAAACAGAGCGCACGGTTTGACCAGCGACGTTAATCAAAGCAAAACCTTGCTGTCCCGCAATCCGGGAAATTAACCGTTCAATCAATTTTTTGGCGTCGGCGCCGTTAACACACAGAAAACCGGCCAGTACGATCGATAATAGAAATTCAAGAAGAGCCAGCGTCAAATTGCCGCTTTGCTTGAGCAGCCAGGTCGCACCGTCTTTAATGAAGGGCCTCGCCGTTTCCAGCATCGCCGGCATATCCGTGCTGGCACGCTGCCAGAATGTGTCGATTCGCGGTCCGATCAAGGGCGCATTGACCAACCAGGCCGGCGCCGGCGGTAAGGTCATCGTTGTCAAGTCTTTGATGAGTCCGCCCACGGAAGCGACATGCTCGGTTAAGGAGTAAACCAGCAGTGAAATGGGAACGACAAAAACCAGGATCAGCCCGGTAGTCAGAATAAATGCTGCTAATCCCTGTTTCCCTCTCAGTCGCCGTTGGAGTCGATCAAACACCGGCCAGGTCGATATGGCGATGATTGTGCCCCAAAGCAATGCTCCCAGAAAAGGGGTTATGATTTTGAGACAGGCAATGACAAGCACAGCGATGATGGCAAGACCGCCCGCCCTTTCGAAAAATCTGTCGTTCAAGTCCGCACTCATTTTCTTAGTAAATTAGAATTGGAAGAAAGTAAAAGATCAATCGTTTACTCAATCCGCATGGGTCAATTGATTGTAGGATAAATATTTGTAACTGCCCTTGCGCATATTGAAAAAAAATAATTCGGGCAGACTCATCAAAATGCCGGTTGCGCCCGATTTCAAATTTTTTCCCGAATCCAGTGGCCAGCTGAAAAAGCCATAGACGCCCTGGCCGATACCGGCAGCGGTATTGACAAGGCCCATCACGGGCCTTAACAGTACATTGTCATCGGTGAAAAACAGGAATAACGCGTCATCGGGATTGTATCTATACAGGCGGCTGCTTACGATATTCGATTCCCTCAATGCCGTGAGCATGGGGTTTTTCCGGGTCTTGAGCCTTGCCAGTTCCTGTTCCCGGTATGAATTAAGATCGGTACGCTTCGTCACATGATAGTGATCCAGGACCGATTGATAGGACACAAACGGAATGAAGTTATAAGGTCCATCGACATAACCCCCCAAACGTTTTTCGGATTCCTTGATAACCAGGTCGGACGGGTCCGTTCGTTGATCGCCGGAACGGTAAGGCGTCAACAACGCCTGGTTGATGGTTCTGAACAGTTCGGTGACGCAATTGCGGCCAATCAGATCGTAGCGATGCTCCTGATTCAATTTTTCAAGCAGGCTGCTTTCAATGTTATCTACTGCAGAAAGCGCTGTTGATAATTGTTCCGTTGTCAGGTCCGGAACCGGACCAAGCGGAAAACCGATGCTTTTGCTAGGCAAGGCTTTTTCGCCGTTAAAGCGGAAATCACGATGTTGTTCGCTCTTCAGCAGTTCGGCATAGCGATTGGCCGCCATCTCGATCCGGCTATAGTCGGTTTCGGACAGGCGTTCGCCAGTCGCTGCCGTTTGCAGGCTGCGTTCCAGAACTGCCCTCGCGTCGCTAATCAGAATCCGTATCTGGTCGCCATGTTCAAGGTATTGAGCCGGCCTGACCCATTCACTGTTTTCGGCGAAATCGTCGATAAAAACCCAAAAGCCTGACTGCAATGAGACGTCGACCGCGATGTAGCGAGCCATATTGACTAAAACGGCATAGCCCCAGTCCGGCCGGCCTGAGTTGATCGATTTAACAAGGCTGGCTTCCAGGTGATTGCGTAAGTCCAGCAACCCTTGCCGTTCCGCCTTGGAAATGCCGAAGGTCTCTTGATTCATTTGAAAGAAGGCATCGGTTTGCAATGGCGGTGCATCGATCAGGGCATTGATCGCATATAACGCTGTCAGGTAGTCCGAGTAGCTGTCCGCGAACGAATAGATTGACGAAGGGAACTTTTCACCGGCTACATTCGAATCTGTGGCAGGCCAATAGCGAGGGGATAATGCTTTAATTTGTGATTCGAGCTGTTTGCGGCGGTGCAGTAAAAAGTCAGATCCATAGCGCTGCTCCACTTTTTGGCGCAAGTTTTGAATGCTTCGCGATTGTTGGTTTGCTGACTCGATATCTTTAAATTGAGGCGGAAGGCCCGGTTCGGGGTAAAAAAGCCCGACGCCTCTCAATCGCATGACTGATGCCGCATCAGCGTCAACAGCGGCATGGCCGGCCGTTAAAAGCCGAATCAAGTAGCGAATAAAAATCCGATCCTTATGCAGATCGTCGAGCAGTTTGAACTGCCGTTCCTGCGACAAAAACTGCCATTTGAATTGATCTTTTAGCCGTAGGAAGGTGTCATCGGTCACATCGATACGGCTTAGATGCATCGGTCGGTTCTGCAAGTAGCGGTATAAAAAATGAAATTCGGTTTTTTCTCTCCTGAACAGGCGAATCAGGCCGGAATCAAGATGTTGATAATGATAAATGTCGTCATCGAATTGAATCGCGGTGTGCCCTCCGCTCGAATTCCCTTCGCTGGCTTCGATATAAAGATAATTAAAGGAGGCACTCTCAGCCGTTGACGACAGTAAAAACACAGCCGCCATCACCGCTTGAACGCCGATAGTAAGCAACCTGGGGCGCATCATGATTCGGATGGCCGGCCTTGAAGACTTATTATCAATGATTGTGTTAGGAGGATTATTTTTCCGACTCGTAACCTTTTTGAATACTCTGCATCTTCTCTTCATCGGAGTTTGCAAAATTCCTTTTATAGGTTTCATAAGCGATACCTTCGATTCCGGCTTTCTTCAAGCCTTTTCCGATCGCTATATATGTTTTTGGCTCCTGATCCCAGTTTACGATACCGGCTTTTTCGGCAATATCGCTCAAGCCTTTAAGAAAACCAGTGTAATCGGAACCTGCATGCGACGATTTCACATAAGCCATCGTGTAATCGGATACTTCATTTTCATATTTCTTTTCTTTGTCGGAAATTGAAGACGGGCTGCTGATAATTGAGCTGGTAGAATCGGAAATGCTCTCTGAGCTATCTGAGAAGGAACAGCCGGTGATGATAAGCGGAAAGATCAAAATTGCGTGACCAAAAAGTTTAGTATTAGTGTTGCCTGGATTTGAAGACATAATTTTCTCCGGATTAAATGAAGTAAGCTATAACGAAACAATTTTATCAACACAGATCATTTATCGATTGTGCTGGCAAATACAGCCATTCAACACCATAAAAGAGCAATCGGCCCTTATATCTGGCCCGTTCGCGTCAATTTTGTATGATGCCCTGAATTCTGCATTATCTTCTTTTTGATTTGTCAGTTTCAATTTTAATTCACAACAGGATTCCTATAAGCCGCTGTGAACGATAAGCTGGAATAACGGCCCGCCCTACCAGCGAAAAATCGTTTTCAAGTTGTAAACCGGATGTGTTGTTCCTAGCCATGAATAAACCTTGTGTTTATAATGCTTTGATCACTCATCTTCCTCGATGATGGCCTGCACACGCCCGGAGCTGACGGATTGAATCAACGCCGCATGATCTCGCTGGGTCCGGTCCGCGTTGGCCAGTGCAAACTTTACGATCGCTTAGCCGACTCATTTGCGATATTTCCGGTAATAATGGATCAAGGTATTTGTTGAATCGTCATGGTGCAGCTCAGGCTCTTCCTGGCATTCAAGCTCCGGAATAATACGCTGCGCCAAGGCCTTGCCCAGTTCGACGCCCCATTGATCGAACGGATTGATATTCCAAATGGCCCCTTGCGTGAACACGCTGTGTTCATAAAGCGCCACAAGCTTGCCGAGGGATTCGGGAGTAAGGCGCTGGACGAGAATCGTGTTCGACGGCCGATTGCCTTCAAAAATTCGATGCGGAATCAGCCAGTCGGGGATGCCTTCCATTTTGACCTGTTCAGGCGTCTTACCAAACGCCAACGCTTCGGACTGGGCAAAAGCATTCGCCAGTAGCAGGTCATGATGATGACCGATCGGATTAAGCGCCTGATCGAAGGCGATAAAGTCGCAGGGGATTAGCCGGGTTCCTTGATGAATCAGCTGGTAAAAGGAGTGCTGTCCGTTGGTTCCCGGCTCTCCCCAGTAGACCGGCCCGGTATCGTAATCGACCCGAGTACCGTTCACCGTCACCCGCTTGCCGTTGCTTTCCATCGTCAACTGCTGCAGATAGGCCGGAAAGCGTTTCAAATATTGTTCATAAGGCAATACGGCCAGGGTCTGTGCACCGAAAAAATTGTTGTACCAGACGGTTAAAAGCCCCATCAGCACCGGCAGATTATGCTCGAACGGAGCGGTGCGGAAATGCTCATCCATTTGCTGAAAGCCACGCAGCATGGCGCGAAAGTTATCCGGACCGATCGCCAGCATCGTCGACAATCCGATTGCCGAATCCATCGAATAACGCCCGCCGACCCAGTCCCAGAAGCCGAACATGTGCTCGGTATTGATCCCGAACTTGGCGACTTCCGCCGTATTGGTCGAGACTGCAACAAAATGTTTTGCGACGGCTCGGCTATCGTTCCCGAAACCGGCGAGCAACCAGTCGCGCGCCGAAAGGGCATTCGTCATCGTCTCCAGTGTCGTGAAGGTTTTCGACGACACGATAAACAGGGTTTCGGCGGGATCGAGGTCGATGACAGCCTCGACCAGGTCGGTCGCATCGATATTGGAGACAAAGCGGAAACTCAGGGTGCGGTCGCTGTAATATTTGAGCGCTTCGTAGGCCATCACCGGTCCCAGGTCGGAACCGCCGATGCCGATATTGACGATGTTGCGAATTTGCTTGCCGCTAAAACCCTGCCATGCACCGCTGCGCACTTGTTCGCAGAAGCCGGACATCTTGTCGAGCACGGCGTGCACGTCGGGCACGACATTTTTGCTGTCAACCAGTATGGTTGCTTCTTTCGGCGCTCGCAAAGCAATATGCAGGGCCGCCCTGCCCTCGGTCGTATTGACTTTTTCGCCCTGGAACATCGCTTCGATACGCTCGCGAAGGTGGCACTCTTCGGCGAGTTGAAGCATAAGCCCCAGTGTTTCATCCGTGATGCGATTCTTCGAGTAATCCAGATAAATACCGACGGCTTCAGCAATCAAGCGCTCTCCGCGATGGAGATCGTCGCGAAAAAGATCACGCAGATGCAAGTCCTGAATATCGTGGTAATGGGCTTGTAAGGCTTTCCATGCAGGAAGTGATGTAATAGTTTGAACCTCTATTGTCATAGCTTTCTCTTCATTTTATTTCTACTATTCTCGGCAGTTCTTGATGCCTGCGACTGGTCGTTCATCCTGTGAAAAACCACAAAAAAACGCCGAAGCTTCGTAAATCGGATCAAATAATATGCTTGATCAGCCCTTTCCAGCAAACTATCAGCGAAAATAAAAAAAATCACTGTTCTAATTAACGACCGAATTATATAGTTTGCCTAATCAAAACATCAGCAGGTAAACATCATGAAACCCCCAATACTGCTTATTTTTCTAATTATTACCGGCTGTGCATCCATTATTTATCAGGCTGAAGATTTTGAAAGCCTGTACGGCCCTTCCGCACCCAAACAGCGGCTGTTGACCCAAGAAGAAGTGATACTGAGTCAGCAACAGAATAAAGTCTCATTTCATCAGGACGTCAAACCCATCCTGGATTCGCGCTGCGTAGTTTGCCACGGCTGTTATGATGCTCCCTGCCAGTTAAAGCTCGGGTCTATCGATGGAATTGACCGGGGCGCCACCAAGCAGATGGTCTATGATTCCATCCGATTAAAAGCAGCCGTTCCTACCCGGCTTTTTATCGATGCGACCGATACTGCGGGCTGGAGACAGAAAGACTTTTATCCGGTTTTAAATGAACGCACGGATTCAAAAGCCGCCAATCTGGACAATTCGGTTCTGGCCAGATTGATTCAACTAAAACGCCTGAATCCGCAGCCGATATCGGGAAAACTGGATAAGGATTATGATCTCGAATCCAGCCGAGACTTGCAATGCCCAACAATAAAAGAATTCCCAAAATACCAGCACCAGCATTCCCAATGGGGCATGCCTTACGCGATGCCCGGACTGTCTCAGAAAGAAGAAGACACCCTGATGAAATGGCTGCAGGAGGGTGCAAAAGCCGAACCGGTGCCGCCAATATCGAGTGAGACTTTAGCGGCGATCGCAAAATGGGAGCGTTATTTCAATGGTTCCAGCATCAAACAGCAACTCGTTTTCCGCTACATTTATGAACACCTGTTCATCGGGCATCTTCATTTCAAGGGGCATCCCGAGCATGAGTTCTATAGCTTGGTGCGCTCGAGAACGGCCCCCGGCCAGCCCATCGAAGAAATCAATACGGTACGGCCTTATGACAACCCGGGCACGGATGCTTTTTATTATCGTTTACGGCCTGTTACCGAGACGATTATTGACAAGATTCATTTTGTCTACGAATTAAGCGACCAGAAGATGCGTCGCTATGATGAGCTGTTCTTCAAGCCGGATTATCAGGTCACGGCATTACCCTCCTATCGACCCGAAGTGGCGGCGAATCCGTTCAAAACATTTATTGAACTGCCCCTGGTTTCCAAATATCGATTCCTGCTCGATGATGCCGAATATTTTGTGACCGGATTCATCAAGGGCCCGGTATGCCGCGGAGAAATTGCCACCGAGAGCATCAGGGATCAGTTCTGGGTTGTTTTTACCCAGCCAGGCAAAATTTATCCAAAAAAAGTGGCCAAGGCTTTAGCTGAAAACAACCAGCTTCTGGGCTTGCCCGGAGAAGAAGGGGATCAAATCGGCCTGTTCGGATGGACTAAATTTGATGACTTCGGCAGGCAATATCTCAAAAAGAAAGATGAGTTTATTAATCTGATTCTACCTAAAGATCAAGGGCTTGGTCTGGCCAACATCTGGGACGGGGATGGTGACAATCAAAATGCGGCGCTGACCATTTTCAGGCACTTCGACAGCGCTACCGTGACCAAAGGCCTTATTGGCGATACCCCGTTAACGGCGTGGGTGATTGATTATCCGATTTTTGAACGGCTGCATTATTTACTGGTGGCCGGTTTTAACGTGTATGGTACGGCAGGGCATCAGATCGCAAGCCGGACCTATATGGACATTTTGCGCCAGGATGGGGAAGACAATTTCTTGCGTTTCATGCCCGCGATGCAGCGGCAGGCGATCTATGACAGCTGGTATATGGGCTTCAAGGGTCTTCGAACGGCTGATGCCTTATTCAACATCGGCCATGAAACCCAGGTCAAATTCAAAACCACGGAATATAAAAAGGAATTTTTCGATCAGGTCAGGCAGAGATTGGGCAAGGCGGCCGGCATAGCGGACAGCATAAACCGGTGTGAACAAGAGGCCTGCGTCAGAGCCGATACAACGCCCGTTCAGCGGCAAGTCGATGATGAGATGCGCAAACTCGCAAAGTTAAAGGGCTTGGAATTGGGCGCTCTACCGGAAATGTCCCTGCTCCGGGTCAAAACAGGCGATCCCGACGGAGACCTGGTCTATTCCTTACTCATCGATAAAGCGTACAGCAATATTTCGAAAATGGTATCCATGGGCTCCCGAAGGCTGCCAGAAAACGACAGGATTACGATCGTTCCCGGTTTTATCGGCAGTTATCCGAACTTTTTCTTTAGCGTGGATAAAAACGGGCTGGGCGAGTTCATTAACAAAATTCAAAGCGCCAGGACCGAAACCGATCTGGAACCGGTCTACAGTCAATTCGGCATACGCCGAACCAATCCCGAAATCTGGCAACAGGCCGATTGGTTTAATGAACAGCATAAAAAATACAGAGGTATGCAGGCGGGGCTGCTCGATTTGAGCCGTTATGAAAATCTCTAGCCCGAAAGAAGTGTAAATTTTCGCTTACGCTAACGATAGGAAAGCATAGATAAATGGCACATAGTGTCAAATTGAAGGCATCGTCGTGAATGAAACAAAGATCTACCATACGTTTAAAGAGTTTTATCCGTTTTACCTCAGTGAACACTCCAACCGGGTTTCCCGCCGGTTGCACTTCGCCGGCACATCCATAGCCCTGGTGTTGCTCATCACCGCTTTCGTTACTTCGATGTGGTGGCCGCTTGCGTTAGCCCTTATACAGGGCTACGCCTTCGCCTGGGCCGGGCATTTCTTCTTTGAGCATAACAAGCCTGCCACCTTCTCGTATCCATGGCTCAGCTTTCTCGGGGACTGGCGCATGTGGTGGGACATGCTGACCGGCAAGATTCGATTCTAATGCGGCCGACAGTTTCTGATGGCGTTCTCCGGCGCATTTCAATGACCCGTTCGACCATCAGACCGGATTTGTGTTTGATTTCGGCCCCGATGCGTTTGTTAAGTTCTTGACTGCATCTATCGAGTGAACCATTTTCCAGCCGCCCCCATGATTTGGTTTCGCCGCCTTGAATAATGTCACTGGCATCCCTAGTATAAACATTAATCCAACCTAAAAAGAGCAATTAGCAATGACAACCATCACGCCTTACGGGGTCATCGGCGGCGAACAGGCCATCCTCAGTTTGGTCGACCGGTTTTACTTCTATATGGATATCCTTCCCGAGGCTCAAGGCATACGCGCCATTCACCAGCCCAGTCTGGCCTCCGCCAAGGACAAGCTGTTCAAGTTTCTGTCCGGCTGGCTGGGCGGCCCCAATTTGTTCATCGAAGAATTCGGTCATCCGATGCTGCGCGCCCGTCATTTACGGTTCGCAATCGGCGAATCGGAGCGCGACCAGTGGATGCTCTGCATGAATAAAGCACTGGCGGAAACGACCATGGATCCGTTGCTGAAAACCAATATCCAGAATGCATTGCAACATCTGGCAACGCATATGATTAATCAGGAGCCGGATCAATAGTCTGCGGCGGCATGATGAACAGACGGTGCGTTTTCTGCCGGCACTGACCTGTCAAAAAAAACCGGGCAAGTCCAGGCACTGATTTCTTGCCAACCTGTGAGCGCTAAAGACAGCGTCTACATCGTTTTTTTAAGTAATCTGCGCAGTTCCTTCAACGGCCGAGTATTCAGCACATCTCCCTTTTCCAGCCACCCGCGCCTGGCCTGGCCGATGCCGTATTTGAGATTGGCCAGGTCGACGGTGCTGTGAGCGTCGCTGTTGATGCTCACCAGTACTCCCGCCTCTTTGGCCATTCGGCAGTGAGTGTCCAGCAGGTCGAGGCGTTCAGGGTGTGCGTTGAGTTCGAGATAACATCCGCGTTCGCTGGCCTGGTGGATAATTCTTGCCATATCCACATCGTAGGGTTCGCGTTCTTCCAGGAGTCTTCCCGTAGGATGCGCCAGCAGGGTGAAATAAACATGGTCCATGGCCTTGAGGATACGCGTGGTCTGTTGGGCTCGGGAAAGATGGAATTTGCTGTGTACGGCGCCGATGACCAAATCCAGCTTCGCCAGAATAGTATCCGGCAGGTCGAGGCTGCCGTCTTCCAGGATATCTACCTCGATGCCTTTGAGCACGGTAATGCCGTTGAGCCGTTCGTTGAGGCGGTCGATTTCATCCAGTTGTTGTAAGAGTCGTTCCTCATCCAGGCCGTGGGCTACGGTGAGGCGCTTGGAGTGTTCGGTGATGGCGATGTAGCTGAGCCCGATTTGTTTCGCCGCCAGGGCCATCTCTTCCAGGGTATTGTGGCCGTCGGTGGCCTTGGTATGCGCATGCAGGTCGCCAGCCAGATCCTCAAGTTCCACCAGAACAGGCAGCCGGCCGGCTTCGGCGGCCTCGATCTCGCCGCTGTTTTCGCGCAGTTCCGGCGGAATATAGGGCAGTCCGACGGCCTGATAGACCGATTCTTCGGTCTGGCCTGCGATGGCGCTTTCGCCCTGGAAGACGCCGTATTCGTTGATCTTGAGGTCGCGTTGCTGTCCGCGGCGGCGGATCGCGATATTGTGCTGCTTGGACCCGGTGAAGTAGTGTAAGGCGGCGCCGAAGCTTTCCGGCTTGACCACGCGCAGGTCCACCTGCAGGCCGCCCTGCAGGATCACGGTGGATCGTGTGCTTCCCTCGGAGAGGACATCCTGCACCTCGTCGTAGCGGGTAAAGCGCGCCACAACCGGTTTCGGCCTGTTTGTAGTGACGAGGATATCCAGGTCTCCCACCGTTTCCTTGCAGCGGCGATAACTGCCGGCAATAACGATGTCCTCGATCTCTTCCGATTCTCGCAAATAAGTTACCAGAGACTGGGCGTATTGCGCTGCGACCGCCCGCTTGAAACGCCGCTCTTGCCGGGCATGGACCTGCAGCATGTCCAGGATATTCTGTTCTGTCTTCTCGCCGAATCCGCGCAAATGGCGCAGGCGGCCATCCTTTATTGCTCGCAGCAATTGCTGCGGTGTCTGCACATCCAGTTCATGATAGAGGATGGCGACCCGCTTGGGCCCTAAACCCGGGATATGCAACAGATCCACCAGTCCCTTGCCGCTCTCCTTGCGTAGCTTTTCCAGGGCCTGACACTTGCCGGTGCGGACGATTTCCGCGATCTTCTCCGCCAGCGCCTCGCCGATTCCCGGCAATTGGTCCAGGTTGTAGCCTTTCCGGAGCAGATCGCCTATCTCCTCGCCCAGTCCCTGCACGGTGCGTGCGGCATTTCGATAGGCGCGGATGCGGAAGGGATTAGCCTGATCGATTTCCAGCAGGTCGGCGATTTCCTCGAACACGACGGCGATATCGTTGTTGTGTATCGGCATAATGGTAAAAATTTTGTATTAACGTTAAACAATAATTAGACAACTCCGATAAATTTAGTGCCGGAATTAAGACGCGTCAGCCAACGCTGGAATGATGCGGCGGAGTTTTAGGTACACCATTAAGTAAGTCAATACTCCCAACAACGCGAATGACGCGCACATCAAAAAGACATCACCGTAGCCCAAAGAAGCACTAAGCATGGATGCGGCGACGTTTGGACCGACGATTTGTCCCAAACCTTGAGCGCACGGTATCAAAGAAGCAAACGAGCCCGAATGATCCGCATTGGCCACAAAAGCCATTTGATAAACGTCAACGAAAATCCATAAGAGATTGAACGAGAGAATGCTGATGATCAGTTTGGGAGTGTCGATGCCTTGAGACAGGATTCCTACGGCTGTGGCCATGGCCAACAGTGCCACCAGCAAAGGACGCGCAAGCCCAAAGCGATTGCTTATTAAGGTGGCCAACAAACAACCCAGCACACTGGATAATGAGCCCCATACCAGCAATTTGCTGATGAGTTCGTCGGCTACCGCGGCATTACGGGCAGCCAGTTCAATATAAGTCCAATAGCCTCCGATATTGACGTACGTGAGAAATATTGCGAACAGACACAGCCAGGCGATGTAGGTAGGCACAAAACAGTGTACAGGGTGATGGCGACCATCGCTTTCCTCGACATCGAGTTCTACATCCAATCGTTTGTCGTCCATGTGGACGGGAATCCACCGCAACGCTAAAAGCCCGATGCTAAACCCGCCGATAAATACATAATAAATGCCGTTCATCGATAACTGCGGCAAAACTTGAATTTCCAGCGCCTGGGAAAAGGCAAAAGCGAACAGCATCAGGTTGTAAGCACGAGCCGGTTTTGACGTAGCCCCTAGATTGGCCACTGCGACCGAGGTGTATATTCCGCTGCCGATGCCGGCCAGGATTCTTAAATAAAGCACCTGCTCGTAATGGGTGTAGAGCGTACACAGTGCATTGGCTACTATAGCCAAAGACGCACCGATTAAAACCAGCTTACGCCGATTTGTGTTTGCCATGAAAAATGAAGCCAGCACCGCGCCCCCAGCCAATCCTCCCAGGTCCGCGCTCGCGACACGTCCCGCTTCAATCTCCGAAAAACCGAGCAATTGCACCCGAACAGCGCTGATAACAGGAATGGCGACCAAGACACCATATCCCACCAGGGTCATATACAGGGAAATTGAAATTGAGCGCCAACCATCGTACGGGGTATAGACGTGCTTTATCGTCGAATGAATGGCTTTCACGGCATTTTTTGGTGTAGTGATAATTGGGATAAATTATCAGCACTTTCCTATACGCTCAAGCCTTATCGGGATTTAGGCACTGTAACAAAATAACTATGCCAAGTAAGATTTACGGTGAGATCGTATA
>CAZMRW010000052.1:0-29905 GCA_964568805.1 uncultured Methylococcaceae bacterium
TTTGGGTATCCCGGCGGGCATGACGGTCTTGAACAAATCTGACAAAGTAGAATTAATAACAAATGACCTCGATCAGCATCTGTCGTAGCGAAAATTCCTTACAAAATCCTGTAACGATAAATTTTCTTTGACTTCATCATGCGGAATCAATAAATACTTCCAGGCCTTGCCGCCGTTTTTCAGCAGATAGTTGCTCGCATTCTCACACCACTTAACTGCCGCTTCGGCTTTCACTTGCACCCTGCTAGGCGCGGTTCTGCACCATACGGATCGTGACGAATCAGGAACCGTCCGGTTTCCGATTCAAAAAATAGTGTACGGACCCCCACAATGTTAAACTTCGGCGTATTCCGTGGATGCGCCAAGCCAGCGCTCGCACAAAGGCTGTATGGCGTTTGGCGACTCGATAAATAAGCGGTCGCCAACTTGCCGGATATCGTCCAGCAAGTCGGCATCCCTGGACAAATCCGCGATTTTAAAGTGCATGGCCCCGGTTTGCCGGGTGCCCATGACTTCGCCCGGGCCACGTAATTCCAGATCCTTTTCGGCAATGACGAAGCCATCGTTGCTGTCTCTTAAAATGCCAAGGCGATGGCGGGCATTATCCGACAACGGCGATTGATACATCAACAAACAGTAGCTGTCGCCGTCGCCCCGCCCGACCCGTCCCCGCAATTGATGCAATTGTGAAAGACCCAGGCGTTCCGGGTTTTCAATGATCATCAAACCGGCATTGGGCACATCGACGCCTACCTCGATAACCGTCGTGGCGACCAGCAAATCGATGAGATGGTTTTTAAAAGCCCGCATCGTGGCTTCCTTATCGGCGGGCTTCATTCGGCCATGAATCAGGGCGATGCGTATATTGGGCAGTGCTTCGGACAATCGTTCAGCAGTTTTTTCGGCGGCTTCGCATTGAAGGATTTCCGATTCTTCAATCAGGGTACAAACCCAGTAAGCCTGTCTTTTTTTGGCTACCCAATTGTTAATTCTGGCGATCACCTCTTCCCTGCGTTCGGCCGGAATCACGCTGGTGACGATGGGCTTCCTGCCGGGCGGCAGTTCGTCGATGATGGAAATATCCAAATCCGAATATTGCAGCATGGCCAGGGTTCGTGGAATCGGCGTGGCGGTCATCACCAACTGATGCGGCCTGATACCCGCGTCCTTGCCTTTTTCTCGAAGCGCCAGGCGCTGATGCACGCCGAAACGATGCTGCTCATCGATGATGCAAAGACCCAGGCGGTGAAAATCGACACCCTCCTGAAACAAGGCATGGGTGCCGATAATGATGTTTGCCGATCCGTCGGCCAGATCGTGTAACAACTGTTGGCGTTGCAAGCCTTTCACCTGGCCGGTCAATAAGACGACCTGCGCCTGAAAGCCATCAAACCAGGCGCTGACTGTCCGGTAGTGTTGTTCCGCCAATAATTCGGTCGGCGCCATGATCGCCACCTGATAGCCGGCGCTTATCGCCAGTAAGGCCGCGTAAGCTGAAACCACTGTTTTCCCGGACCCGACATCGCCCTGAATCAGTCGCATCATAGGGCGCTGGCGGCGGCAATCCGTCGCAACTTCTGACATCACGCGTTGCTGCGCTCCGGTGAGCGTGAACGGCAACGAGCGGATGAAATGATCTTCAGCGATCGGGTCCCTGGGAAATTCCGGCGCCCGCCAGGATTCGCACCGGTTTTTCGATTTCCTGAGGCTTAAATAATGGGCCAGCAACTCCTCAAATGCGAGGCGCTTGAGGGCAGGAACGTTGCCGTTAAGCAATGCTTCTATCGAAACCGATTCATCAGGCGCATGCAACGTTTGGATAGCCTCCACCAGGGAAGGGTAATGAAAATGATTTAAAATCGAATCGGGTATCCAGTCCGTCAACGCCCTGCCATCGCTGCCACACAGGTTTAGAGCCTGCTTCACCGCTTTGCGTACCGCGTTTTGGCTGAGGCCTTCAGTCAGAGGATAAACCGGAGTCAATCGAGTTTCCGTGGCGAAGGCTTCAGGATTCGAAATGATGCTGTATTCCGGATGCACCATTTCCAGACCCGTATATCCGTACCTGACTTCGCCGAAACAACTGATGAGTGTGTCCGGCTTCAGGGCATTATGCTGGTTTGCGGTAAAATGGAAAAATTTCAAAATGATAAACCCGGTGCCATCGCTAATTCTTACCATCAGGCTTTTGCGTCCCCGGGGCATAATCTCGGAATACTCCACCGTCCCGCAGATCAAGGCCGTCATGCCCGCTTTCAGCGAAGCGATAGGATGGATGCGGGTACGGTCTTCATAGCGGAGGGGTAAATGGAAAACAAGATCCTGGATGACCCGGATGCCGAGCCTCTCAAAACGTTTGGCGGTTTGGGAGCCGATTCCCGTTAAAGCGGCAACCGGTTGCTTAAGAAAATTCATTAAGCGTTATCGCAGGTAAAGGCGTTTATGCCACTACCGGGCGCTCAGGATGCCGGATATTGTTCGGGTTGCAGATACATGATTGCATCCATTTCTACCAATGCCGCCTTGGGAAGGGCGGCAACACCGACAGCTGCACGCGCCGGATACGGTTCATGAAAATAGCTGCCCATGATTTCATTGACGAGCGGGAAATGAGACAGATCGGTTAAATAGACAGTCAGTTTAACGATGTCGGAAAGATCGCCGCCGGCCGCCTGAGCAACCGCTTTCAAGTTGTCAAAAACCTGAGCTATCTGATCAGAAATATCATGATTGATGATGCTCATGGTTTCAGGAACAAGGGGAATTTGTCCTGAAAGATAGACCGTTCGGTCGACCCTGACCGCTTGCGAGTAGGTGCCTATGGCTTGCGGGGCATTTAAAGTCCGGATGATTTCTTTTGTCATGCAGATTCCAGTACAGTGAGCAATGTCATAAAGTTAAGAATACAGGCTATTTTCCCGATCGGCACAGGTCATCATGATGGGAGTAAGAAATAAACAATTTTCCTGAATACAACGGCATTGAGACTGATGATGTAGTCAGCAGGATGCCCTAGGCCCTGACCCGGGTAATTTTCAGCACGATCGGCAGTTCTTTTAAGCGGCGAATGACTTTCGCCAAATGGACGCGGTCTTTTACCGTAAAGGTGATCAGATCCACGCAAACCCGGTCATCCTGATCGACGACATTAACATTTTCAATGTTCGAATTCTGTTCGGATATAACGGATGCAATCGTTGCCAATGCGCCTCTCTGATTGAGAATTTCTATGCGCAGTTCGCTTGGAAACTCGCCGGTCACATCCTGACTCCATTCGACATCCAGCCAGCTGGTTTGTTTCTTCCTGACGTCATTGCTGTTATGGCATTCGTGGTGATGAACGACAATTCCCTTTCCCGGATTAAAAAATCCGATGATCGAATCTCCCGGTATCGGCCTGCAGCATTTAGCCAGGGTAATGATCATGCCCTCCGTACCCTTGATGATTAACGGTGTTTTCTGGGTCTGATCGGTGTCTTCGAGTTTGACTGCAGCCAGCACATCGTCCTGGGCGATGCGTTTGGCGATCAAAAACGGCATCTTGTTACCCAGGCCGATATCTTCAAGCAACTCGTTCATGGTCTGCATGCCGGTCACTTTCAACAGGTCCTGTATGCGGCTTTCTTCGACAGTATCCAGATGCAAATGCATGGCCAGGAGTTCTTTTTCCAGTAAACGGCGTCCCAGGCTGATGGCTTCTTTCTGTTTAAAGTTTTTAAGATAGCTGCGGATACTTGAGCGGGCTTTCGCGGTGACGACATAATTTAGCCATAGCGGATTGGGCCGCGCCCAGGAGGCGGTAATGATTTCCACCGTCACGCCGTTTTCCAGCCTGGTTTGCAAGGGCACCAGCTGTTTGTCGATTCTGGCCGACACGCAGGCGTTACCGATATCGGTGTGGACCGCGTAAGCAAAATCGATGATCGTCGAGCCGCGCGGGATTTTGACGATTTCGCCTTTGGGAGTGAAAACAAAGACTTCCTGAGGAAACAGGTCCACTTTCAAATTATCGATAAATTCCAGGGAATCGCCGGCCGATTTCTGGATTTCCAGTAAATCGCGCAGCCATTCGTTGGCGCGGGCCTGAAACTTTTCGGATTTATCGTCATCGGATTTATACAGCCAGTGCGCCGCTATTCCCGATTCCGCCATGCGGTGCATGTCGTGGGTCCTGATCTGGATCTCAATCGGCACGCCGTAGGGTCCCATCAGTATGGTATGCAGTGATTGATAACCATTGGCTTTGGGCAGGGCGATATAATCCTTGAAACGCCCGGGGATCGGTTTATAAAGGTTATGGACGATTCCCAAGGCGCGATAACAGGTGTCAACGTCATCGCAAAAAATCCTGAAAGCGAAGACATCGAAAATATCGGTCAGGGAAACCTTTTTATGAAGCATTTTTTGATAAATGCTGTACAGGTCTTTTTCCCTGCCGACTACATCGCAGTGAAGATCGGCTTCTTCGACGCGTCTTTTGATCGAGTTTTCTATGGTATCGACAACTTTGAGGCGGTTGCCCCGGGCTTTCTTTACGGCATTTTTCAATACGGAGTGCCGGCGTGGATACATTGCTTCAAAACTCAGCAATTCCAGTTTATGCCGAATATTGTTCATGCCCAGGCGATTGGCGATGGGGGCATAAATATCCAGCGTTTCCTTTGCGATACGGCGTTTTTTTTCCGCCGGCATCACGCCCAGGGTCTGCATGTTATGAAGCCGGTCGGCCAGTTTGACCATAATGACGCGTAAATCCTTGGCCATGGCCAGAAACATTTTACGGACATTTTCGGCCTGGGTTTCCGCATGCGATTTGCTGTCGATCTTGGTGAGTTTGGTAACCCCGTCAACCAGTTCGGCAACATCCGGGTTGAAACGCTCGGCCAGCTCATTTTTGGTGACCGGGGTATCTTCAAGAACATCATGTAATATCGCCGCCATGATGCAATTGGTATCCATCCGGATTTCGGCAAGACTGATGGCGACGGCGACAGGGTGACAGATATAGGCTTCGCCGCTTTTACGGAATTGGCCGGAATGCGCCGCGTCGCCGAATTCGTATGCCAGATAACAATCATTTATCTGGCTTTGATCCAGATAGCCGGACAGTGTCGCGCACAAGCGCCTGATCAGTTTATCCTGAGGGCGTTCAAGCTCGATAGTGTCGGCTATGTCCAGCATAATTCAGATTTCAGAACATGGGGGTCGGATCATGTGTTTCGGCGGTACGATGCAGAAGATTGATGTTCGCGGCCGTCACATGGCCTGCCGCAATTTCCCGTAAAGCAACGACGGTGTCTTTGTCTTTGCCGCGAGGAACGAATTCAGTGGCGCCGTGACTTAGCTGGCGAGCCCTGGCTCCGGCCAGTAAAACCAGTTTGAAACGGTTTTCAACATGCTCTAAACAATCTTCAATAGTAACTCTTGCCATTTTAAACCTTATATCCGAGAGAAAAATTACATTAATCAACCTGTTTGACCAGGCTGACCGATATTATGTTGCATCCTTGCTTCCATAACAGAAAGGACAAATAAATTAAAATTATATAATACTAGATAACTTATACCATTAAGCACGCGATTTTAAAACAGCAACCGCCGGAAGTTCCTTGCCTTCCAGGAATTCCAGAAAAGCGCCGCCTCCGGTCGAGGTATAAGATACCTTGTCGTTAATGCCATATTTGTCGATAGCCGCCAGCGTATCGCCGCCGCCGGCAATTGAAAACGCACTGCTCTCGGCAATGGCCGTCGCCAGTACCTTTGTCCCGTTGCCGAACTGTTCGATTTCAAATACCCCGACAGGACCGTTCCAGACGATGGTTTGCGCCGATTTTAAAATTTCGGCATATTGTTTTGCCGTATCAGGACCGATATCCAGAATCAAATCATCGGCTTCTACATCCGCCACTTTTTTGACGGTCGCCGTTGCCGTTTCCGAAAACTCCTTGGCGCAAACGACATCGACCGGAATCGGAATGTCGGAGCCGGCCTGTTTGGCCGCCGCAATCAGTTCCTTGGTTTCGCCGATCAGGTCGGGTTCGTACAGCGATTTGCCGACCGGAAAACCCGCCGCGGCAATAAAGGTATTGGCAATGCCGCCGCCGACGATGAGCTGATCGACCTTTTCCGAAAGTGTTTTCAGCACGGTTAGTTTGGTCGAAACCTTGGAACCGCCGACAATGGCGACCAACGGTTTGGCCGGCGTTTCCAGCGCTTTGCCCAGGGCATCCAGTTCGCTGGACAATAATGGCCCCGCGCAGGCAATGGGAGCGAATTTGGCGACGCTGTGCGTTGAGGCCTCGGCTCTGTGGGCGGTACCGAAAGCGTCCATCACGAAAATATCGCACAGGGCGGCCATTTTCTTGCCGAGTTCGTCGCTGTTTTTCTTTTCGCCGACATTAAAGCGCACGTTTTCGCACAGCACCACTTCGCCTGGCTTGATGTCGATGCCGCCCAGCCAGTCTTTTTCGAGGCGGACCGGTTTGCCCAGCAGGCTCGTCAAGCGTTCGGCCACAGGTTTCATTGAAGAATCTTCATCATACTGGCCTTCGATCGGCCGGCCCAGATGCGACATAACGATGACCGCCGCGCCCTTCTCCAGGGCTTTGACAATGGTCGGGACGCTGGCCTGAATACGAATATCGCTGGTAACTTTGCCGTCCTTGACCGGCACGTTCAGATCCTGGCGGATCAAAACACGTTTTCCCGATAAATCCAGATCAACCATTCTTTTAATCGACATATTACGCTCCTTGATTTAGGTTATTTGTTAAATTCTATCATTATAAAATATTGGTGGCTGATAAGTCTTGTTTACATGTTTAAAGCAAATAAAATGCCGGTGTTTGCAGCAATAGGTTTTGTCCTGTTTTTATAAGCAATTTAGGCCTAACCGGAGGGCATCCCTGATCGTCAAATGGTCAGCTTTACCATAGAGAAGCCGAAGAAGCCGAACAAAGGCTTTGGTATCATCTTCGCGCTTACCGTTTTATGAATTTGAAATTTAAACGGCAAAAACCGATAGGACCGTTTATCGTTGATTTTCTGTGTATGGAATATCGGTTGATTGTTGAAGCGGATCGCGGCCAGCATGGCGGTGATGATGATGCGAGACGCGATGCCTGGCTTCAGGAGCATGGATTTACCGTGTTGGGCTTTTGGAATAATGATATTTTGCAACAGACATCACTTGCGCACATGATCCGGCATCACATGCCCTTCGATGACCCGGCTCTCTTTCTGGCTCGCCAGCCTTTTAAATACTTCCCCCAAATGTCGGCGCAACGGCTTATACAAGGTTCGCCGCCGACATTTCGGGATAAATACAACACGATATTTGCACTCCCACCGGGAGTGGCTTAAGCTTTCGTTCTCGTCCATCAGGTTCTCCTCTATCGTGTGCTTGGCGGTTCACGATAGTGAGTTTCCTGATGGACTCCTCTTATTGTCAAACTTCTGCTGTCTCCCCGGCAGAGCCGGGGGATTTCCCATTATTGGTTAATAGCGATTCGAAATTAGGTTGACAATACAATCAACTTCCCATATAGTATCGACTCGCTACTTTTATTTTAGAGGTAATTATTATGTCAACTGCAATTTTCTATCATGCCGGCTGCCCTGTTTGTGTAGGAGCAGAACAAATGCTCGCCGAAGCTATCGACCCAAAATACAAGATTGAAAATGTCCATTTGGGTAAAAACTCTTCTCGTATAGCGGAAGCGGAAAAAGCCGGCGTGAAATCGGTTCCGGCACTGGTTTTAAATGGCCATGCCTTTCATATTAACTTTGGTGCCTCCATTGAGGATTTAAAACACTAAAAACGCTGAAAACGGCAGATGGCAAAAGCCATCGCGATAAGGTGTTTACTCATCAATCATTCGGCGGAATACGCTACGTTATTCCGCCTTACGAACTGTGAGTTCGGGAAGGCAACCAGAGAGAACGCCAAAAACCGGTTTCGGCATCTGTCGACGTCTCTCCGGGACTAGCCAATCCGGCTGACCGCCGTCAAAGACACCTCCCGTATAACCACAAGCAACAAATTCAATACACGGCGCAACTACCAACAAAAACGTTCGCTTGCTGTGGAAGCTTGCATGCGCTACGGTAGACCCTCTTACCGGCAGCGTCCCCCCCCATTCAGCCTTATGATGCCTACCCTCGACTATCCTGTTGTACTTGGAAAATGGTTCTTCAATACCCTTTTCTTTACCCGCAAGAAAAATCGAATCTAGAAGTCCATGAAATCGAACTTGAGATTTCAGGCAAAATTAGATAATATTGATTCAATACTAATTGGAATGGATAAGAATGAGAATAATAAAAACGCTTTTGCCCAACACTGTCATCGCGGGAATCGCAGCATTTTTACTGCCACTGGGAGCGCAGGCGGCCACGGATGATTCCCAGAAAATGCATCAACTCTATGAGGATAACTGCGCCAGTTGTCATGGTTCGGACCATGGCGGATTTCTGGCACCTGCGTTAAATTCAGAAACGCTGAAAGGACGCAGCCCGACGGCGTTGCGCACGATCATCATGTCCGGCAGCTTCGATACGCTGATGCCTCCCTTTTACGGCCGTTTATCGGATGACGACATTCGCGGACTGGTCAAGCATCTGCAAAGCACGCCCAAACTGGATAATCCGGCCTGGACAATCGAGAACATGAAGTCCTCGTTAAAAGTTCTGATTGCCGACGAAAGCAAGCTGCCGAACAAGCCAGTCTTTGCCATCGACGACATGGATGACATCATCGGTGTGGCTGCGCGCGGCAAATATGGCCGAGGCTCCGGTTCCAAGGCCGTGTTCATCAACAGCAAGACCCACCAGAAAGTCGGCGAAATCGAAACCGGCACTGCGGCGCATATCATCGACTATAACCCGGTCAACCCGCGCTGGGCTTATGTCAAAAACGACACCGCCGAAATTTTCAAAGTTGATTTATATTCGATGCAGGTCGTGCGCAGTATTAAAACCGGCTTCAACGGGCCGGGCCTCGGCGTGTCCCGCGACGGCAAATATCTGATGGCCGGCTCCTATGTACCTCACAACGCCGTCATCCTCAATGCCGACACGCTGGAACCTCTGAAAACCTTTGAACTGGAAGGCGTCGATCCGGACGGCAAGATGGTGACGTCCGACTCCGGCATGGTTATCGGCACGCCTTATGCCGACGTGCTTGTCATCGCGTTGGAAAATGCCGGCCAGGTCTGGGTCGTCGATTTGAAAGACGATTTTCCTGTCACCAAGATTGAAAACGTCGGCCGCCATCTGCACGATGCCTTCCTGACGCACGGCGGCAGCAAATTAATGGTCGCGTCTTATGACGACAGCATCGTCACTGCCATCGATCTGAAAGAGCGCAAAATCATCAAGAAACTCGAAGCGGGCTGCGTGCCCCATGTCGGCGGCGGCGCGGCGGTCGAAGTCGATGGCCGCACACTGGGCTTCGGCACCAACTTCGGCGATTGTGACAAAATGGTCGTCAGCGTCTGGGATCTGGACAAAATGGAAGTCGTCAAACAAGTGCCTGTTTCCGGCGGCACCGAATCACCGGCGGCTCACGCCAATGCCCCTTATGTTGCGGTCGATATTATTTCCAAGGACAGACGCGCTCGCACCGTTCAACTGATCGACAAGAAAACGCTGGAAGTCGCGAAAACGCTGGATGTCGGCGGCCATGCCTATTTCCCCGAATACAGTGCCGACGGTAAGTTCCTGTATGTCAGCGCCGGTTATAGCGGCGACGAAGTAGCTGTTTTTGATTCAACGTCAATGGCAAAAGTGGCCGCGATCCCAATGGAAAGCCCGGCAGGCATCTTCTCCCACGGCCGCGTTAAATACATCACCCGCGGCCTGTCGCCTGAAGAATCGAAAGGGGCGAAACAATGAAGCCCTTTTTGATGGCCAGCGTATCGATCCTGGCCGTGATGACCGTCCAAAGCGTTAATGCCGCCAGTATTTATGCGGGCCAGGCGCGCGCTGCGGCGGTCTGTTCTCAATGCCACGGCATCAAATCGCCCTCCGCCGATGCGCCGTTTCCGCCGCTGGCGGGGCGCGATGCCGATTACCTGCAGTCGGCACTCAAACAATATCGCGATAAAACCCGAAAATCCGATATCATGAACGCGATTGCGGGCTCGTTGTCGGATGACGATATCGCCAATGTGGCAGCTTATTACGCCAGGCAAAAACCCTGAGAGAATGAGAAAAGGACTGCTGTTGATGCTGGTTGCCTTGCCCGTATTAGCCGGCAATCCCTCGCCTGAGCGGCAGAACGAGCTTCGCAACCTGCTCAAACAGGATTGCGGAGCCTGCCATGGCTTGACTTTAAAAGGCGGCATGGGGCCTGCGTTACTGCCGGCTGCCCTGGCCGGGAAACCGGATGAGTTTTTGGCCGAGACAATCCTGAACGGACGCAAAGGAACCGCCATGCCGCCCTGGCAGCAGTTTATCAGTCATGACGAAGCGCTTTGGCTAATTGGGCTTTTACGTAACCCTGACAAATAAAACAAATCTATCGGGTGGGCCGCAACCCTGCGGCACCGCCATGATGCAACGGCGCACCCTGCAAAACCTGACCATTCCATATGTTAAAACTACTCCCCATCCTGGGCTTACTGTTTTCGTTCGGCATCCTGGCTGAACCTCGCGCCACCGGCGATCTGGGCGTGGTCATTGAACGCGAAAGTGGCAGCATTCTGATTGTTAATACCACCACGCACAGCCGGTTGGCCAGAATCGATCAACTGGGGGATTTGTCGCACGCTTCCGTGGTGTTTTCGCGCGATCAACGATACGCCTATATATTTGGCCGTGACGGCGGCCTCAGCAAAATCGATTTATTGCAGGACAAACTGGAAAAACGCATCATTCAGGCCGGCAACAGCATCGGCGGCGCGATCTCGCAGGACGGCCGCCTGGTTGCGGTCTCCAACTATACGCCCGGCGGGGTCAAGGTTTTCACCGCCGATACGCTGGAACCGGTCGCCGATATTCCGGCGGAATACGGCAACGGCCTGCGGTCCAAGGTCGTCGGTCTGGTCGATGCGCCCGGACAGCGATTCGTCTTCAGTTTGTTCGATGCCGGAGAAATCTGGACAGTAGATGTCAAAAATCCGGAAACATCCGTCATTGAAAAACTCAAAGGCATCGGCAAACAGCCCTACGACGCCCTGATGTCGCCCGATGGCCGCTATTATATCGCCGGACTGTTCGGCGAAAACGGTTTGTCGCTGCTGGATTTGTGGCACCCGGAAAACGGCGCCAAGCGCATATTGCCCGACTACGGAAAAAACGATGAAAAGTTGCCGGTCTATAAAATGCCGCATCTTGAGGGCTGGGCCGTCGCCGGCGATTACGTTTTTGTTCCGGCCATCGGCAAACATGAAGTTCTCGTCATCGACAAACGCAACTGGCAATTGGTCAAGGCGATTCCGGTACCGGGACAGCCTGTATTCGTCATTGCGAGGCCTGATGCGCGCCAGATCTGGGTTAACTTTGCTTTTCCCGATAACAATCAATTGCAAATTATCGATGCCAAAGACCTGTCGTTAAGCAAACTGCTGATGCCCGGCAAAGGCGTACTGCATATGGAATTCACGCCGCGCGGCGAACAGGTCTGGGCTGCGCTGCGGGATGACAATCAGCTGGTCATCTACGATACGGAAACCCTGCGGGAAGTCGCCCGCTTGCCGGCGCAAAAGCCCAACGGCATCTTCTTCAGTGCAAGGGCGCATAAAATAGGCTTATAAGCATGCTGACACCGTTGCACAAACAGCTATTGAACGACTTTCAGCGCGATTTCCCTCTATCCGAGCGCCCTTATCGGGACATCGCCGAAACGCTTGGCGTCAGCGAGGAAGAAGTGTTATTGGCATTGGCCGAATTGAATGACCAACAGCTGATCAGCCGCATCGGTCCGATTATTCGCCCGAACCGGATCGGCGTCAGCACTTTGGTGGCGATGGCGGTGCCCGAATCGCAGTTGCAACGGGTTGCCGACATCATCACCCGCTATCCGGAAATCAACCATAATTATGAACGTGAGCATCGATTCAATCTCTGGTTTGTGGTCATCGCATCCGATCTTCGCCATTTGAGCAAGGTCATTAACTCGATTGAGCGGGAAACCGGATACAAAACCTTGCAACTGCCGTTGCTCAACGATTTTTTTATCGATCTGGGTTTTAAGCTGGATTTGACACATGCTTGATCTGCGCGACCGTCAACTGCTGGCGGAGATTCAACTGGGCCTGCCGCTGTGTTCCAGACCCTACCAGCAGATAGGTGTCAACATCGACATGCCTGAAGCCGAGGTGATCGAGCGTTTAACCCGGCTTAAACAGCGTGGCCTGATCAAACGCATGGGCGTCATCGTCAAACACCGACCACTAGGTTACCGCGCCAATGCCATGGTCGTCTGGAATATACCCGATGAAAAGGTGAAACAGTTGGGCGGACGCATCAGCCAGTTTTCGTTTGTGACCCTGTGTTATCAACGCCCGAGACAACCCGAATGGCCTTACAACCTGTATTGCATGATACACGGCAAAGACAGGAATACCGTGCTGACACAACTGGAGCAGTTGACCAGCGACTGCGGATTAGCCGATTTTGCCACGGAAATTTTGTTCAGCCGCCGTTGCTTTAAGCAGCGCGGTGCCGTATATCTTCACTCGCCCCCTGCTTTTCAGACAGGTTTGGCAAATGGATGACATCGACCGCCGCATCATCAATGCCCTGCAGTCGGGATTTCCGGTGTGCGCCAGACCTTACCTGCAAGCGGCGCTAGAGCTGGATCTGGGCGAGCACGAACTGATTGACCGGCTGCAGACGCTGTTACAACAAGGCATCCTGAGCCGTTTCGGGCCGCTTTATCATGCCGAGTTGATGGGCGGCGCCTTAACCCTGGCTGCGGTAAAGGCTCCGGAGGACCGATTCGACGAAGTCGCCGAGATCATTAATGCCTTCCCTGAAGTGGCGCATAATTATGCCCGCAACCATGAACTCAACATGTGGTTCGTCATTGCTACCGAAACCCCTGATCAACTCAAGCAAACCCTGATTGCCATCGCCCGGCAAACAGGACTGGAAGTCTATGATATGCCCAAGATAACCGAATATTTTGTCGGATTGAAACTGGAAGCCTGATGTTTGCTTTGGACGAAATCGACCTAAAGATCATGCGTGCGACTCAGGCCGGACTGCCGTTAACCGCCCTGCCCTATCACACAATTGCCGAACAGCTGGCGTTGACTGCCGATGAGGTCATGGCGCGCCTGACCAGGATGCAGCAGCATGGCGTGATCCGCCGCATCGGCGCCATTCCCAATCATTATAAACTCGGCTACCGCTATAACGGCATGACGGTCTGGAATATCCCGGACGAAAAAATAGACGAGTTCGGACAACAAGTCGGACGGCTGGATTTTGTCAGCCATTGTTACCATCGGCCCCGGCATCTGCCGTTTTGGCCCTACAACCTGTTCGCGATGGTGCATGGTAAAAGTCAGGACGACGTGGACCAGCAGATTCAACGGATTGCCGATATACTCGGTGATTACAATCAGGGTTCCGATGTTCTCTACAGTACGAAAATTTTGAAGAAAACCGGTTTTCGCAGCCAGCAAGACGGCAACCCAACGACCCTGGCGCCCCACCGCTCCGACTAAAGACATCTAATCATTACACCATGTTCAGATTAAGCTACTTCATGCGGGAACTGCTAAACCCGACGCCGTTGAAACCCGCTCGAAAACCAGCTGCGCCGGTTGTCATCTGGAATTTGATCCGCCGCTGCAACCTGACCTGCAAACACTGCTACACGACGTCTGCCGATATCGATTTCCCGGGAGAATTGAGCACCCCGGAAATCTATGCGGTCATGGATGACTTGAAAAACTTTAAGGTGCCGGTGCTGATTTTATCGGGCGGCGAGCCGCTGTTGCACCCTGATATTTTCGATATTTCCCGCCGCGCCAAAAACATGGGTTTCTATGTCGCCTTATCCAGCAACGGCACAAAGATTTCCGAGGCCAATATTGATCAGATCGCCGATATCGATTATCAATACATCGGTGTCAGCCTGGACGGCATCAAAGACACACACGACCGCTTCCGCCGGGTGCAGGGATCGTTTGATCAAGCCCTGCACGGTATCGATCTGTGTCTCGAAAAAGGCATCAAAGTCGGCATCCGCTTCACCTTGACGCAGGATAATGCCCATGATTTCCCGGGCTTGTTGACATTGATGGACGATAAAAATATCGACAAATTTTATTTATCGCATCTGAACTATGGCGGACGCGGCAATAAAAACCGGAAAGACGACGCCCATTATGCGATGACCCGGCAAACCATGGATTTATTGTTTGACACCTGCTATGACTGGCTTAAAGCCGGAAAAGACCGCGAATTTGTCACCGGAAACAATGATGCCGACGGCGTTTATTTCCTGCACTGGGTGACCCGACATTTTCCGGAAAAAGCCAGGCATATCAAAGCCAAACTGGAACAATGGGGCGGCAATGCCTCCGGCGTCAATGTCGCCAATATCGATAATCTCGGCAATGTTCATCCGGATACGTTCTGGTGGCATTATGATCTGGGCAATGTCAGAAAGCGGGCTTTTTCAGAGATTTGGATGGATAGGTCCGATCCCTTGATGAACGGTCTCAAACAGACGCCGAGGCCTTTGGAAGGTCGCTGCGCTACGTGCCATTATCAAGCGATATGCAACGGCAATACCCGCGTCAGAGCGGCGCAAACGTCCGAAAATCCATGGGCCGAGGATCCCGGCTGCTATTTGAATAATGCTGAAATTAATCAGCCGGTCTGAAGTTGCCGGTCAAGCAGTCGCAAATTCCGACATTCAACGTTCGATTAATTAGCTTTTAATGACAAAAAGCTGACTACATCGGTATTGTCCCGTTGTGGATCGATCACCGTATCGAGAATAAAGACCCGATCATTGTTGATGCCTCCGTGTTGCACGATATATTTTGCAATGACCTGGGCACGATCGGCCGCCAATGCCTTCATCCGCTCCGGCTCTGGCTTGATGATTTCGGAAAGTTTCTGCTCGGCGACGACATAAAAATCACCCGCTTCAGGCTGCACTAATCTGGGTGTGCCCAATAACGATTTTTCCGCCATCAGAGGGAATTTTTCGATAAACATTTGCGCCAGTAAACGTTTATAGTCCTTATCGGTCAATTCGATATATTCGGAAAGTACTTTCTTGCCCCCATTTTTATTTTCCTCGGCGGCTTTTAATTCTTTAACTTGATCGTACAAGGCTGCTTTTCTCATCGCCGGCCAATCCTGCTCCTGAAAAACAGCACCCTTGATCTCGATGTTTAAGACGGGCCTATCCTTCAACGCAAGGGCAATGCTATCCAGCTTGGTTTTCTGCTGAATATCCAGTTCCGCTTGGCCCGGAGCAAAATTGATGACACTCAAATTTTGTTCGCTGCCGATCATTGACGCGATCGCATTAAACGGGGAAGTAACCACTTTGCTAATGGCATTCAGCAAGGCTTGAACTATGATTTTTCCCAGACTGAATTTCGGATCCTCCAGGCTACCGGTAATGGGCACATCCAATTTAATTTTACCGTCGGAATCTTTCAGCAACGCTACCGCCAATTCCAAAGGAACCGAGACGGCTTCGGGATTTTCAACTTTTTCGCCAAGCTCGAACTGGTCTATGAAAATGCTGTTTGACGCAGTCAGTTGGCGATTAACCACCTGATATTTCAGTTCCAGTGTCAACTTGCCTTTCTCCACTTTGTAGCCGGCAAATTGCACCATATACGGCGACACCAAAGGCATCGGCATGCCTTGAAATTTCATTTGGATATTGTAATCGCCAAGATAAGGACTGATTTCTCCGTTGATTTCGACCGGTGCCAAATCATAGGCATTGCCCTTCAGGGAAACTTTCATCGTTGAATCTTTTTCTGAAGAAACCCCCGATGCGCCGCCGTCCAGACTTTTAATTTGCGCTGCAAACGGCAAAATCAGGGAAAGATCGGCAAAATCCGAAGAGCCGTCGATGACTTTCACCTTATCCAGCTTGAAATACGTCTTATCTTCACTTGTTTGCCGTTTCTTTTCTGTTTTAGTGGAAGCGGCAGGATGAGTTTTGGCAGTGATCAGGACATCATTGACATTAATTGTCTTGTCTTTGGCAATAATGACCCTGGCATAAGGTTTTTCAATCAGCAGTTGCTTGGCGGTATAACGGTTCGCCTTTACATCGGCGTCAATGTCATTCAGGGTTAATTTTTTCCATTTTACAAAGTCTTTATTCAGGATTTGATCGCGGGTTAGCAATCCGGCAATATGGGTATTGCCCTTGAATTTCATATCCGGTTTATCATCCGCAGGCAATGCGATGGCAAATTCACCGTCAACGTTCAGCTGGCCGTCAATAATATCCAGCCGGGCGTAACTCTCCAGATAAGGCTGGAATTTTTCCAGGTCGATATCATTGACATTAACTTTCAACCGGGAAGAAAACGGGCTGACAATGGCGTCGCCGGCAAGTTTGATTGATCCGGTCTTGTTGATCACGGCATCAAACTGAACGGGCAAACTGGCCCCGGTTTTATTCGTAAAATTGTCCAGTTTGATATTAAAAGGTTTGACGTTAAACAGAACCGGTTTCTTTAATGAACGGTCTTCAAAAGACAGGCCGAAATTGTCGAGGGCAAGAGATTGAACTGAAATGTTCCAGTCAGATTTTCCTTGCGGGGCAGGCTCTGCAGCTGTTTCAGGGCTCTGGTCCCCACCCTGGGCCACCGGCAATAAATCCAGGTAATTGATTTTACCGTCAGGTTTGAGCCAAGCCTTGAATTCTGCGTTGCCCGATTTTATCGTTTCGGTGGAAATCTCCCGATTGGCAAGGTTGAATCCGATTCCGCGCAAGTTCAAACTGGGAATTTTGACTAACGGTTCATGCTGTCCAGATTCGGTTAAGGTGACATTGTTCAGGTCAAATTTGTCTCCGGTCAATACAAAATTAAACTCCTTACCGGCATTATCGGCCTGATAGCTCGCTTCAAGCATCGTTGCAGGAATTTCGATCAAGGTTTTACTATTATTGAGTCCCGGCAATTCGATTTTAGTTGCATCAAGTTTGCTCTTTTCGGCTGTGAACCGCCATTTATTATCCGCAAAATTAAATTTGTACTTCCCTACAAGGGCAAAGGCTGTTTCCTGAATTTTTACATTCAGGTTATTCTGCCCTAGTTCAGAAAATTGAAATCCCTGTAACTTGAGTTGGCAGCGAGTGATGCCAAGTTCGAAAGCCTGGTCATCGTATGCCGTTGTGTATTCCAGTTCCAGTAATCCGCTGCCTCGTATATCAAACTGCGGCTTATCCTGTAAAGCCAGTTCGAGGATTTTTTCCAGATTGATATTTTCCAGCTTGAGGCTGCCCGATGAAGAGGCCTGTTGAATGCCGGTTACGCCTTGCCAATCCAGTTTTCCACCCGATTTCAGCGCTAACGATAAGTGCAAGGGAAATTGTTCAGCCGTCTGCGTTGATAAATTTTCGACATCCAGATTAATGGGGTAGATTTCTTCGTTTACCGTTTTCCTGGAGTAGGCATTTTCCCAGCCCAAAGTGCCTTCCGATAAGAAAATCTTATTGATGATAACCGGGAAGAGGGACTCGTCTTCTTTCTTTGCTTCGTCTTTGCCGTTGACGAGATCGTTAAAATTGAATTGTCCGTTCTTTAGCTTGGCAATCCGGACCATTGGCTTGGTCAAAAGCACCTTGTCAATCGCCAGTGCTGACTGCCTGATTGATCGAAATCCATCAAGATCGATATAAAATTGATCAAAGCTGGCAAATGGCTTGCCATTCGGTTCCAGTAGCGAAAAGCCCTGCAGGCTCAACCGAAGTAAAAAAGGATCGAACTCCAGTTTTTGTATCGACGCTTTTCGTTTAGTGGTCTGTTCAATCAGCGCGGGAATTTTCGATTTTAAAATTAGCGGTAGCAGGTAAAAACCGCTTAAGCCATAGATAATCAGGATACCGCCAATGATACAAAATGCCTTGATAACCTTAGTCAATACACTTCGATTATTCATAAAAATCCTTGATCACCTCACCAAGGCTTTATCATAGCCCATTTCAAACAAAAAAGGCGACTGTCAAGGCCGCCTTTTTTGTTTGAAGATACAATTTAAACCCTTATAAATCGAGGTATCCCGTTTCTTCGTGTAATACCTGATCCAGACCCTGAATCTCTTCATCAGGTGTCACGCGCAGTCCGATGACATAATCTATCAGCTTTAATATCAGGTAACTGAATAAGGCGCTCCAAACCAGCGTCACCAAAATTGCCAACACCTGAATGCTAAGCTGATGCAGAATGGTCACGCCGTCAGCCAGGCCAATACCGCCCAAACTGCCGGCTGCAAAAATACCGGTTAACAGGGAACCGGTGACTCCCCCCACGCCATGTACAGGAAACACATCGAGTGAATCATCAATTTTTAACGTGCGTTTGACATATTGGGTCGCATAAAAACAGACAAAACCGGCGGTAATACCGATGACTAAAGCCCCGAGAGGACCGACAAAACCGGAAGCGGGTGTTATCGTCCCAAGGCCGGCTACCATCCCGGTCACAATGCCTAAAACACTGGGCTTGCCAAAACGTCCCCATTCAATAATCATCCACGTAAGCGACCCGGCTGCCGCACCGATATGAGTTACCAGCAATGCCATGCCGGCTCGTCCATCCGCAGTTAACGCGCTGCCGCCATTGAAACCGAACCAGCCTACCCATAGCATGCCCGCACCTGTCACCACCATGGTCATATTATGAGGCGGCATGGCCGTCGTCGGGAATCCTTTCCGGTTGCCAATCACCAAAGCGGCGACTAACGAAGCAATACCGGCATTAATATGGATAACGATGCCGCCGGCAAAATCCATCACGCCCAAATCAGCCAGCCAGCCGCCGCCCCAAATCCAGTGGCATACGGGCAGATAAACAATGCACAGCCATAATCCGCTAAACCACATCATGGCCGAAAATTTCATACGCTCTGCAAAACTGCCGACAATCAAGGCAGGCGTGATAATGGCAAACGTCATTTGGAACATGAAATAAACCGTTTCAGGTATGTCTCCGGTCATTGACTCCGTATTGATACCCAGCAAAAACATTTTGGAAGCACCGCCAATGACTTGTTGATGATCACCGCCATCGGCAAAAATCAAACTGTAAATGCCGGACAGCCAAAGAATGGAAACCAGACAGGTAATGGCAAAACATTGCATCAAAACAGACAGGACGTTTTTGCTCCTGACCAATCCCGCATAAAACAAGGATAAACCGGGAATGGTCATGAACAGCACCAAAGCCGTTGAGGTTAAGACCCAGGCCGTATTAGCCTGGTTTAATGGAACTGCCCAGGCGAATTGAGGAAACAGCAGCAAGCCGGGTAGTAATTTTATTATTATTTTTATTTTAGGAGACATGTGTTGTCCTGTTACCTTTTAAATTTAAATGGCATCCTCGCCTGTTTCACCGGTCCTGATTCGAATGACCTGTTCCAGATTGGACACGAATATTTTGCCATCTCCGATCTTTCCGGTATTTGCCGCTCTCACGATGGTTTCAACCGCTTTATCGATGATGTCATCGGCAACCGCTATTTCCAGCTTTACTTTGGGTAAAAAATCGACGACGTACTCAGCGCCCCGATAAAGTTCGGTATGGCCCTTCTGACGGCCAAAGCCTTTCACTTCGGTTGCGGTCACACCGGCAACACCGATTTCCGACAACGCTTCTCTAACATCATCCAGTTTGAACGGTTTAATAATCGCTGTAATTAATTTCATGATTTCTCTCTGTAATGGCTGGCATAAAAATGACCGCATATTTCGCAATCAAACACAATATCACTTAATTTGCAATTATAAGGTGTGCGCAATAGTTCCAAAAAGCACTGTTACCTAATTCTATGAAAAAGGGCGCATCGAGCGCCCTTTATTCAAGTGTCATTATCTCATTCAATTTTGGTTATTTCGCTACTTCTTACGATCAAATCAAAGGATTTGCAAGCAGCCTTAACCTATCATCCTTTTGCTAAGGACAGCTTGCGATAATAACTGTTTAAATATGATACGCCGTTTCGCCGTGACTGGAAACATCCAGGCCAACACGTTCAAATTCTTCACTGACTCTGAGACCTACCACCATATCGACAATTTTGTATGCAACAAAGGATACGGTTCCGGACCAAACTATAGTAATTAACACACCTTCAGCCTGGATCAGCAACTGGCTGCCGATAGAGAAATCGTCAGCGCCCGTCCCACCCAGACCGGGTGCTGTGAACACGCCGGTGAGCAACGCGCCTACTATGCCCCCCACGCCATGAACGCCAAATACATCAAGCGAGTCATCGGCGCCGAGAATTCTCTTAAGACCGTTGACGCCCCACAGACAAAGAAAACCGGCAACCATACCGATAATGATGGCGCCCATCGGCCCCACCGAACCGCAAGCCGGGGTGATGGCCACCAGACCGGCGACGGCTCCGGATGCTGCACCCAACATCGATGCCTTACCCTTCATCAGCGCTTCGCCCATCGACCAGGCAAGAACGGCTGCAGACGTCGCAAGTATGGTGTTGATAAAAGCCAGCGTGGCACCGCCATTTGACTCCAAATTTGAGCCGGCATTAAAGCCGAACCACCCCACCCACAGCAGTGAAGCACCGACCATGGTCAAGGTCAGGCTATGCGGCGTCATGGCTTCCTTACCATAGCCGATGCGTTTGCCCACCAGGTAAGCGCCGACAAGACCCGCCATTGCAGCGTTGATATGTACTACGGTGCCACCGGCGAAATCAAGCGCGCCCTTATCGAGGAGATACCCGCCAGAACCCCAGACCATATGGGCAATAGGAATATAGCTGAAAGTAAACCAGATGACGGAAAACAACAGTACGGCACTGAATTTGATGCGTTCGGCAAACGAGCCGATAATCAGAGCGCAGGTGATCCCCGCAAACGTGGACTGGAAAGCGATGAAAATAAGTTCGGGAATTTTCACGTTGTCAGTGAAGGTGTCGGCAAGTGAATCGGGGGTAACGCCAAGCAGGAATACCTTATCGAAACCACCTATGATCAGGCCGCTTCCTCCAAACGCCAGGCTGTAGCCGTAAATACCCCACAACACAATAATCAGTGAGAATACTACCATCACCTGCATCAATACCGACAGCATGTTCTTGCTGCGCACCAGCCCGCCATAAAATAATCCCAAGCCAGGCACGACCATCATAATAACCAGCAGGGTGGAAACCATCATCCAGGCAGTATCGCCCTTGTCGACGGTAGGCGGCGTTGCTGCAGCCGTTTGCGCAGGTTCGGCAAGCGTTGCCGCCGCTTCGGCCGGTGAGCCGGTTTCGGCAAAAGACAACCCGGCCACGCTCAGCAGAGTCCATAATAAGAAGGTAGTTAACAATAATTTCATAAGTCCGCCTCAAAAATGTTATAGCGCTTCTTCGCCAGTTTCTCCGGTGCGAATCCGGATAACTTGCTCTAAATCGGTTACAAAAATCTTTCCGTCGCCAATTTTTCCAGTATTGGCGGCTTTGGTTATCGCTTCAACGGCCTGATCAAGCAATTGATCCGACACAGCCACTTCCACTTTGGCTTTAGGTAAAAAATCTACAACGTATTCAGCGCCGCGATACAGCTCGGTATGCCCTTTCTGGCGGCCGAACCCTTTCACCTCTGTCACGGTAACTCCGGACACCCCTATTTCTGAAAGCGCCTCTCGGACATCATCCAGCTTAAAGGGTTTGACGATAGCGGTTATCAGTTTCATAAAATGCCTCTCACCTTCTCTAAAAAATATAGATAATTACAACTGATTTTCTAAATGCATAGATTGTGCCAAATCGAAAAAATTTAAATAATTTTCATTAATTAGCAAAAACCTTTAAAACACATTTCACAGTTCTAAAAGCCTTAATGACAACTGCTATAGCGGCAAGACGGATTAATAATCCGGCAAACCGCAGTCTGGGAGAAATGGTCACTCGATAAGTTAGCAGGAATTACTTTGTTCTGAATATAACCGAGTGGACAAACCATTAAGTATCATGCTTTTTTCTGAACACATGCTGTATTCATTATAGATTGCACTAATTTGGTGCTCATGAATATTGTCCGCACATCTTTTGTGCATTCAATTTAATACCTAATCGATAGTAAAGGATCCATCGATAGGCAATGTTAAAAGCTTCTGCACTTAATCGACTCATTGAATTAAAGGGAGCCAGGTCGACTCTTTTTTGGACTTCCTCGCCACTTTACTAGTAGTCCACCAAGCATGTAAGACGGTCAGAGGTAGGTGCAAATTCATTCGCACAGCGCGGATAAATCCGCACCTGCACTATTGCGCTTCCCGTCAAAATTACATTGGCGAACTACTAGGCAATTTTTTTATTTTTCTTTGAGAGTCGATAAGCAAATCGCGAATGCGTAGCCTCGTTGCTCCGCCCCCAGGGATGACTTTCATATGAGAAGGTTCCAAACTCCATGACCGCTAGGTTAGGTTAAATTGGATTGAATTCGAAGTCCGTTTTGAAAAAAGGCTTGCAGCATTGTCGGAATAGACAAACAAAAAATGCGCCAGAAGGCGCATTTTTAAAAGAACTTAAGGATTGAGCTTCTCTGCGCGGATTAAAAATTAACAGTAAAGTCGGTCGAGAACAGAAATTGGTCCAGTTTTCCGGTCGTGGCGCCTGCATCACCGAATGGACGAGTACCGTCGGCCCAGTCATAACGAACATTGGGCCGCAGATTAAGCCATTTGTAGGGTTTCCAGGTGACGCCCGCAGTAACGGCATAATAACTGGCTGCGCCACCGGTTGCTGGGAAAGAGGCGGCAAAATTACTGCCAGTTCCATCGGTTGCAGCTGATACACGGCCTGGAGAAAAGACCCGAAAACCGTTCTGGTCACGAAACCATTCGCCACGGAGACCAGCAGTCACCGTATCGCTGATATCATAATAGAAATGGGTATTGATTCCATACCATTCGGCATCTTCGACACCATTAGCCGTTAGGACACCATTGGCGTAACCGTGATCATGCTGCAATACCATGCGGGCCTTGTCGTCAATCTTCTGCTGCAACACCACACTATACATTCCCCAGCCTTTGCTGCTTTGCTCCGAAGTGCCGCCATATGTGCCGGTGACGTTAAGCGATGTCCCGGTTGGTTCGTTGGCCCAGGTTGCACCGGCTATACCGGCCCAGTTTCCCAGATGTTTATCCCAGCCGCCATCCCAGCCGCCAGTGGCGCTGCCGGTCACCACGCCGCCAACGACAGACCAGTGATCATCAACCGTATAATTGCCCAAAAAACCGGTATGGGTAAACGGCTCCCCGTATTGCATGGTGTACGCATGGGTATAGAAAAAGTTGTCGGGAGCCGGGACGGTTTCGTAACCGATCGGAGTATAGAAATGACCCGCCTTGACATTCAGTCCGTTACCAATCGGCAAGTGAAATTGCAAATAAGCCTGTGGAATGGCCAGATCATAAAAGCGGTTGCCGTCGCCATTGATCAGATTAAGATCCCAATGATTTCTATTCAAAGGCTGACCGGAATTGACATCAAACGCCGGCACCCCGTATGCCTGAGTAAAGATGGCGTCGGTTCCAAACATGATGTCGAAACGCCCACCTATATCAAACCGGTCCTCATCGGTTACTGCTCGCTCGAGAAACAAATTTAACTGATTCAATTGAAACTCACCGGAACGGTCGCCAAAGGTAACCGGTCCATTAAAGTTATTTTCCGGGCTGACCGAGTTATAGGTAATACCTGCATTAGCCCAGCCGCCAACGGTGAGCCCCCAGTCTTTCATAAACGTTGATTCATTAGGGTCACCCGCCAATTCAAGCAAGCGGTCTGCCTCGGAAAAGCTCTTTGCCTGAACAGCGCCTAAAGTCGAAGCAAGAGCAATCCCCAAAGCCAACGGCTTGAAATTGACTCGATCATTGTTTGGATGATTTTTCATGTTGATAACCCCTTCATTAGAATATCGAAATTTAAATATTGACAAAATACCTTACCGACTTGATAGCCCGTCATTAGGCATCAAAAAATGGCAAAATGCCTTAAACTCATAAGGCAAGATATATGCCAGTTGCTTTTTGACCATTATCGTTACTAATATACAACATTTTTCAAGATACATGAAACCTGGAGCGCACCATTGTGGTGCTATTAATTTTATCAATGCACCACTTTATGACATATCGCCTGCCACTATATAATCCGACAGGGACTGAATTACCGTTAAATAAAACGAAAGAAACCGAATTACGGCAATATTTTTTTGTAGATAATCCATCAAAAAAAATGGTATCGTTATTGCTTGTGTCTAAACCATTCAGATTAATCGATCCCAGGAGAAAACCTAAATGTCTGTAGAAAATGTACTGAAAATGATCAAAGAAAACGACGTTAAATTCGTCGACTTTCGTTTTTGCGATACTCGCGGCAAAGAGCAACACGTCACCTTCCCCGCTCATTCGATTGACGAAGATACGTTTGAAGAAGGAAACATGTTTGACGGCTCTTCAATCGCAGGCTGGAAACACATTAATGAATCAGACATGATTTTAATGCCCGATCCATCGACTGCGGTTATGGATCCGTTTTATGATGATGCAACCTTAATATTGCGCTGCGATATCATCGAACCCAAAAATATGCAAGGGTATGAGCGCGATCCCCGTTCGATCGCCAAACGCGCTGAAGCCTATCTGCAATCAAGCGGCATCGCCGATAGCGCATTCTTCGGTCCTGAAAATGAATTTTTCATTTTTGACGACGTCCGCTGGGGCTCCGACATGAGCGGCTCGTTCTATAAAATCGATTCAGAAGAAGCCGGCTGGAACTCCGAAAAAGTCTATGCTGACGGCAATATCGGTCACCGTCCCGGCGTTAAAGGCGGTTACTTCCCTGTTCCCCCGGTGGATTCATTCCAGGATATGCGCTCCGCGATGTGTCAGGTTTTGGAAGAAATGGGCATGACGACTGAAGTCCATCATCACGAAGTGGCAACAGCGGGCCAATGCGAAATTGGCGTAAAGTTCAATACGCTGGTTAAAAAAGCCGACGAAGTGCTGAGCCTGAAATATGTCGTTGCCAATATCGCTCATGCTTACGGCAAAACCGCCACTTTTATGCCTAAACCTTTGGTTGGCGATAACGGCAGCGGCATGCACGTGCACCAGTCTTTATCCAAAGGCGGCGTCAATCTGTTTACCGGCGACCTGTACGGCGGCTTGTCTGAAACAGCCCTGTATTATATCGGCGGCATCATCAAACACGCCAGAGCATTGAATGCATTCACCAACGCATCGACTAACAGCTACAAACGCCTGGTTCCAGGCTTTGAAGCGCCGGTCATGCTGGCTTATTCAGCTCGCAACCGTTCGGCTTCGATCCGCATCCCTTTCGTCAATAACCCGAAAGGCCGCCGTATCGAAGTGCGCTTCCCGGATTCGACCGCCAACCCCTACCTGGCTTTCTCAGCCATGCTGATGGCCGGTCTGGACGGCATCCAGAACAAAATCCATCCGGGCGATGCGATGGACAAAGACTTGTACGATTTGCCTGCCGAAGAAGCAAACAATATTCCGCAAGTTTGCCACGCCTTTGACCAGGCTTTGGAAGCATTGGACAAAGACCGTGAATTTTTAACTCGCGGCGGTGTTTTCACTGACGATGTTATCGACGGCTATATGGAACTGAAAATGGCCGAAGTAACTCGCTTGCGCATGAGCACCCACCCGGTTGAATATGATATGTATTACAGCCTGTAGTTCATCTCTTAAGTGACATCGCTAAAAACGCCCCATAATGGGGCGTTTTTTGTTTATACTCTCCGAAAAGTCTTTCATCATTAACTTAGACGCCAAAATGAATGCACCATGATATTCTATATCTGGTACATTAATTGCTTTATATTTATGGATTCCGAAGTACCCAAAGAGAAGCACATGTATAAACGCATACTTGATCATCTTAACTCTACCATCCTGATTTTTGATCGCAATTTGATACTGACCTACATCAACAATGCCGGAGAAATTCTGCTCGCCGATAGCGAGAACCATCTGATCGGCGCCAGCGCAGCTGAAATTTTCAAGTCTTCCGACCCGGCATTACTGTTCAATCTGGAACAGTCTCTCACGATGGAAAAGCCCCTGGTTGACCATGCATTGACGATAAATCGAATCAGCCAAAGTGTTACCATCAATTTTAGCGCAACGCCATTGTTAACCGATGAAGACACCAGCGAAATATTGGTGGAGCTGCAGCAAGTAGACAACCATTTACGCATATCCAAGGAAGAACAATTATTAACGCAACAGACCACTGCCAAATTGCTGGTGCGGGGACTGGCACACGAAATAAAGAACCCGCTTGGCGGTTTGCGCGGCGCCGCCCAGTTGCTCGATCTGGAATTAGATGATCCTGAACTAAAAGAATATACCCAAATCATTATCGAAGAGTCGGATCGATTGCAAGGACTCATGGACAAAATGTTGGGCCCAAATAAGTTGCCTAATAAAAAATCATTAAACATCCATGAAATCCTGGAACGGGTCAGACAATTGATTCAAGCCGAAGCAAACAGCACCCTCATCATTACTTGCGACTACGACCCCAGTATCCCCAATATCCAAGGCGACAAGGATCAATTGATTCAGGCCATCCTGAATATCGCCAGAAATGCGGTTCAGGCGTTAGAAGGAAGAGGGACTATCATCATCAAAACTCGAATTCATCGCCAGATGACCATAGGGCGTAAATGTTATAAATTAGCGGCAAGATGCGACATTATCGACAACGGTCCAGGTATAGATGCCGATATGATGAACCAGATTTTCTACCCGATGATAACCGGCCGGGCAGAAGGCACAGGGCTGGGTTTATCTATAGCGCAGTCATTGATTAATCAGCACAACGGTTTAATAGAATGCAAAAGCAGACCGGGAAAAACGGTTTTTTCAATTTTTTTACCAATGGAGACAGGTCATGAATAGACCGGAGACAGTATGGATTATAGATGACGACAAATCCATCCGCTGGGTTGTTGAAAAAGCATTGCAAAAAGCCAAGATAGAAACCCGCAGCTTCGCCGATTCGAAAGAATTGCTGAAAGCTTTGCAGGACGGACTGCCTGACGCCCTTTTGACCGACATACGAATGCCGGGGATAGACGGACTTGAGCTGTTAAGCCGGATACAAACAAGCCACCCGGAGTTACCGGTTATCGTCATGACTGCGCATTCCGACCTGGAAAGCGCGGTCTCCGCATTTCACGGCGGCGCCTTCGAATACCTGCCTAAACCATTTGACATTAAGGAAGTCGTCGACCTGGCGCACCGCGCCTGCATACACAGCAGGCAGCAACAGCAAAACGAACAGGAAACCGCTGTGATCGAATCCGCTCCTGAAATCATCGGGGCGGCACCGGCGATGCAGGAAGTTTTTCGAGCGATTGGCCGACTGGCCCGCTCAAATATTACCGTCTTGATCAACGGCGAATCGGGCACCGGCAAGGAATTGGTCGCAAAAGCGCTGCACCGGCACAGCCCCAGGGCCAAAAACATGTTCATCGCATTAAATATGGCGGCGATTCCCAAGGACCTGATGGAATCTGAACTGTTCGGCCATGAAAAAGGCGCGTTTACCGGAGCACAGGCACGAAGAGCCGGCCGTTTCGAACAAGCCAACGGCGGCACGCTTTTTCTTGACGAGATTGGCGATATGCCCGCCGAGCTTCAAACCCGTTTGCTCAGAGTCCTGGCCGACGGCGAATTTTACCCGGTCGGGGCACATCATTCCGTTAAAGTTGATGTACGCATTATTGCCGCCACCCATCAAGATCTCGAAACCCTGGTCGAACAAGGCCGCTTTCGTGAAGATTTATTCCATCGGCTCAATGTCATCCGCATCCACATACCGCCACTGCGCGAGCGTAAACAGGACATCCCGTTGCTACTCAGGCATTTTCTGAACCAGGCGGCGCAGGAGCTCAACACCGAGGTAAAAACCCTTAAACCCGACGCCGAAGCTTACTTAAGCACCCTGGAATGGCCCGGCAACGTAAGACAACTGGAGAACTCCTGCCGCTGGCTGACGGTCATGGCGTCGGGCCGGGAAATCCATATACACGATTTGCCACCCGAATTGCTGATGACTGTTTCGGAAAAGGAAGTAAACGGAAATAATTGGGAAGCATTATTGAGATCTTGGATAGACCGGCAGCTATTAAGCAAGGAAAGCGAAGTCGCCAAACACACCATTCCTGCCGTTGAAACCATATTAATCAAAGCCGCGTTAAACTTTACTCACGGCAAACGCCATGAAGCGGCTATTTTATTGGGCTACGGCAGAAACACCCTAACCCGCAAAATAAAAGAGCTGGGTATTGATGGATAAAGCGTTAAAGCAATTAGATACGAAATATAAAAAATAGACTGTAATGAATTTTGTTAATATTTTAAGAAAAATCTCTCAGAATCTTTACATTACGGCTGGAATTATCCGCTGCGTTGAAAAGGTCATGGCCTGATCAGTCCATTATTTTGGAGGCAGCTTTCTGCGGCCTTTAGCTAATCTGAAGCCTTCCGGAACAGGCTTGAATTTGTCGCCGTCCTGCGACCAACGTTTGGCTCGGCTTTGAAAGGCTCGCAAATTCATCAAATCTGAAATACGGCGGAGCGCAACTAACATACTATTGATCCGGCCTTATGAAGGTTTAACTTCCGTTCGCCTTAAGCTTTCGGATTAAATCCTCATTGTTGTTTTAAGAACAAATGTTTTTCTGGTTCGTGGGTAGCGGGATGAGCCAGTCGTAGCCTCGATGGAGTAAAACGTAATCGAGGGCTGATTATTTGCTTCGTCCTCGATTCCACTGCGTTTCATCGAGGCTGCATGCTAAGGAAATCCGGATTTCAAAAGCTCAAACTACCCCACAAACAAATACTGCCAAGGGATTGAGTTTTTGCATAATGCCGTTTATCGGCCGTCACCAAAACCGACTGGTTGCACAAGGCCATGGCGTGGAAAATGGCATCGTAAATGGATGGATAACCGCTTTTATCATGACCGCCGGCGATAATCTGCAACGCCTTCTTTCGCTCGTCGCTGGTGACGGCGCGCATTTGCATCAAATACCGCTGCGCCTCCAGCAGTTCAACGACGGCATCGATAGGCACGCCGCAGCGTTGCGCGGTATTCACCACTTCAAGAAACAGCAAATCGGGCGCAAACAGCATGGCTTCGCCCTCCGCGGCTTTGATGAAAAGCTGTTGTGCCTTGTCACGGTCCGCTTCGTCCAGATAGAGCTTATTAAATACCGAGCTGTCGATCACATAGCGTTGCATGCTTAATCCCGACTGGCATCGATCACTTGCTGGATTCGGTCCGCTCTGACTTCCCGCAATACGTCGACCGAATCTTGGTCAATTTTGTACGGCTTGAAGTCCAGGATTTTTTTCAACGCCTGCTGCTTGTGCCAGTCGTCCACGGCTTTCTGAATGGCCTGGCTGATAAAGGCCGCACGTTCGCCTTTGCCGGCAATGTCATCCAGTTCGGCTTTTAAACGGTCGTCAATAGTAATACTGATTCTTTGCATTTTTACCGCCTCGTTTTATGAAAAAAATAATACCATAACAGTAAAAATGCAGCACCTAAATCCTTCTTTGGGACATTATGGCTTATCCTCTCGCATATTATTTTATCGTCACCTGGCCGTTCATGAGCATGCTTACAAGTGTAGGTTTTTTAAAAAAACTGTGACAAGACATGGAGTTGCGGTAAA
>CAZMRW010000053.1:0-29744 GCA_964568805.1 uncultured Methylococcaceae bacterium
TATAGCTCTAATTCCGCTCGCTTTATTTAGTTTTGCAAGTTCCTCAAATGTTTAAGAATTTTTAGCGCGTAGGATGCGGTGAGGAACGAACCGCATCGATCGATAGAAACCCAAGGCAAATGACCGAATACCGTCGATTTAACTGTCCCGGTGCGACATGGTTTTTTACGGTAAACTTAGCCGAACGCGGGGATAACCGGTTGCTGACTGAGCATATCGATGTGCTGCGCGCAGCTTTTGTCTATGTGAAAAGTAAACACCCGTATCACATGGATGCAATGGTGGTCTTACCGGAGCATTTGCATTGCATTCTAACACTGCCGGATGGCGATAGTGATTTTTCCACGCGTTGGGGATTAATCAAGGCCTATTTTTCCCGTCATATCGAAACTGGTGAACGGCGTTCCAAAAGCCGGGAACGCAGGGGTGAAAGAGGCTTATGGCAGCGGCGCTTTTGGGAGCATCTTGTTCGCAATGAAACCGATTATCGGCGACATGTTGATTACATTCATTGGAACCCGGTCAAGCATGGCTGGGTGCGACATGTCAAAGATTGGCCGCATTCCAGTTTTCATCTCTATGTGAGTCGTGGAATATACCCGGAAAATTGGGGAGCGGACATTGATGTTTCGGGTATTCGAGCAGGAGAATAACACGATAGATGCGGTTCGTACCTCACCGCATCCTACGCGCTAAATAAGTCAGCTCTTTTCCGCAGCGTCCTTGTCCATATATTGGCTTTCCTCAGGGGAACCGAATTTTCTCGCCGTGTACGATAAAATACAGATCGACAGGCTCAAAATCGCAATCGCTCCGGTGATGCTTAACAGCAAATAGAGCTGGAAACTGTCTGACACCTTGCGCACATCAATCACGAGATGCCGGGATAACGCGGTAATCGCTATATAAATCAGGTACTGCACCGGCAAACGGTGCGTCCTGAAATAAATCCCGACCATGGCACCCAACTCAAGGTAAATAAACAACAGCAGGATGTCCTCCAGGGTGGCATGCCCTCTTTGCATTATCTGCAGATATTCGTGAATTGCCGACCAGAAGATCGTGGCGCCGATGCCAAACAGCGCCAGATAATGAAATAGATGGACCAAACCGTCGCCGATTTTTTGAATGATGAGGATTTTACTGTCCATCAAACGACTCCTTGTGAATCAGACTTGTTTACAGATATTGTTTTTTGGGGCTGCGGGAATAATGCCGCTGCCCTGCTACCCGTGCCGGTTTGCCATCGAACCTTTACTAAACCAGCATAATGTTCGAGACGCCGTCTTCAATTTTCCTGATCATCATTCAGTTCCAGCCATAAGGCATTAATGATGGCCAACGCACAGGCCAATCCGACGCCTAAAATCCACGTGAAATACCACATAACTTTTTCTCCTTAATACATAACATTTTGATTTTTGCGAATATCGTCAACCGTCACCTTGCCGCGCAGAACGCGATAGACCCAGGCGGTATAGGCCATGACGACCGGCATCAGGATGATGGTAGCGAAAAACAGCAATTGCAAGGTGTAGTGGCTGGCGCTGGCATCCCAAACGGTCAAGCTGCTCGCCGGAACGATGCTGGATGGAATAATAAACGGAAACATGGAGCCGCCGGCGGTGAGCAGCGTGCCGATGATCACCAGGCTGCTCATGACGAAAGCAGTTCCGGTATAACGTTTCGCCGACAACAGGATAACCAGTCCGGCGCCGGCGATAGCAAGCAATGGCGCTAACACGAGAGCCGGGTATTCACGGTAATTGTTGAGCCACAACCCGGTGCTTTTTTCGACGGTCTTGGCAAGCGGATTAATGATGGCGCCGCTATCGATCGCCGAGGTAATCCGGTAACCATCCAGACCTAAGGCGACCCATAAGCCGGCAACAATGAAACTGCCAGTGAATATCAGACTGCTCCATACGATGGTGCGCCGTGCGCGTTCGGCAAGCGCATCCACGGTGCGGCAGTGCAGAAATACCGCGCCGTGCATGCAGCATAAAGCAACCCCGGTAACAACGCAGAGCAGTGCGAACGGGTTGAATAAGTCCCAGAAACCGCCGGAATAAATGGACCGTAAATCGCTATCGAGCTGAAACGGCAGGCCCTGAATGAGATTGCCGACGGCGAGGCTCAATACTACGGCCGGCACCAGGCCGCCGGCAAATAAGGCCCAATCCCAGGCTGAACGCCAGCGCGGATCGGGCAGCTTGCTGCGATAGTCAAAGCCGACCGGCCGCAAAAACAGGCCGAATAACAGCACCAGCATGCCGAGATACAAGCCGGAAAATACGGTCGCATAAACCGGCGGCCAGGCGCCGAAAGAAATGCCGCCCAAGGTGATCAGCCAGGTCTGGTTGCCTTCCCAGGTCGGACCGATGCTATTCAGCATCACCCTGCGTTCATCGTCCGATTTGCCAAGGAACGGCAGCAGCATGCCGATACCCAGATCGAAGCCGTCCATAACAACAAAACTGCTCACTAAAAGGACCAGAAAAGCCCACCAGATGATTCGTAGCGTTTCATAATCAAACATGACTCATGCCCTCCTGTTCAAAATGGTAGCGGCCGGTATGCAAACTGCTGGGACCCAGGCGAACATACTTGATCATCAAAAAAAGCTCGATCACCAGCAGCACCGTGTAAAAAAAGCCAAACCCCGCCAGGCTTAGATACAACTGATCGGTGCTGAGGCTCGAACTGCTCAAATGGGTCGGCAGAATCTCGGCGATCGTCCAGGGTTGCCGGCCGTATTCGGCAACGACCCAACCGAGCTCGCTGGCAATCCACGGCAACGGAATGCTATAAAACGCCAGCCGCAGCAGCCAGCGCTGTTTATACGCAGTTTGCTTGGCATTAAAGTAAAAAGCAGCGGCAAAGATGAACAGCATCATCACGCCGCAAAACACCATGCCACGAAAACTCCAGAAGATCGGCGCCACTTTCGGCACCGAATAGCGGGTCGCGGCTTCGATTTGCCCCGGCGTCGCATCAATCACATTCGGCGCATATCGCTTCAGCAACAAGCCATACCCAAGATCGGTCTTATGCGCGTCGAACAGCGCTTTTGCCGACGCATTGCTTTTATCCTGACGGATGACTTGCAGATTTTCATATGCAATCATGCCACTTTTGATCCGCTGCCGATTAGTATTCAGAATCTCTTTCAGACCGAGCACCGGTTCTTCGATCGAGCGCGTCGCGATCATCCCCATGACCCACGGAAATTTGACCGCATAATCGGTGCGCATCGCCTCTTCGTCCGGAAAACCGAACAGCGTAAACGACGCCGGCGGCGGTTGCGTTTCCCATTCGGCCTCGATCGCCGCCAGTTTGACTTTTTGCACCTCGCCGACGGTATAGCCGCTTTCATCGCCCAGCACGATGACCGACAGGACGGACGCTAGGCCGAAACCGGAGGCAATTCTTAACGAACGCCTGGCGAAAGCGACATCCCGATTGTTTAACAGATAATATGCGCTGATGCCGAGCACAAACATCGAGCCGGTGACGTAGCCGGCCGCTACCGTGTGAACAAACTTGACCTGCGCAACCGGATTGAAGAACAGATCCGCAAAGCTGGTCAGTTCCATGCGCATGGTCTCGTAGTTGAATTCGGCGCCGACCGGATTCTGCATCCAGCCGTTGGCGATCAATATCCACAGCGCCGACAGGCTGGTGCCTAAAGCAAGGAGCCAGGTCACCGCCAAATGCTGCACCGTGCTGAGGCGCTCCCAGCCGAAGAAAAACAAGCCGACGAAGGTCGATTCCAGAAAAAACGCCATCATGCCTTCAATCGCCAGCGGCATCCCGAATATATCGCCGACATAGTGCGAATAATAGGCCCAGTTGGTGCCGAATTGAAATTCCAGGGTGATGCCGGTGGTGATGCCCATGGCGAAATTGATGCCGAACAGCTTGCCCCAAAACTTCGTCATGTCTTTATAAATGGGTCTTTCCGACATGACGTAAACCGATTCCATGATCGCCAGCAAAAACGACAATCCCAGGGTCAGCGGGACGAATAAAAAATGATACAGCGCAGTCAGCGCAAATTGGAGTCTCGACAACTCCACGACTTCATTGACGATCATTAAGGCTTCTCCTGGCTTTTGGGTGAATGGATAAGCGGGCGATGTTCCCCTAATAGTTTGCCGGCGATTATCCCTTCATCGACAGGTTGTTTTGTTCCGGCAAACAGCGTCCACCACAACCCGCCCAATAAAATAAATTTCACCAACAGCGCGATCGATATTTCCATGCCGAACGATAAATCAGGACTGGCTTTGTTTTTTCGAAACCAAGGAAAGAAAGTGTTACTCAGGGACATACGACGCACCGTTTTTTTATGTTATCAACTTCAATGTAAGCAATTACATTGCCAAAAACAACTCAACCGGTAGAAAATCAATAATAACTTGATTAATGGGTGATAATTTTTCTATAGGAAATTGAGACGATGACAAAGATGCATCAAATTACAACTGATGAGAGCATTGCCGCACCCGATTGTATCAGTCTATTGCAATCAAGTTTATGAAAAGAAACCTAACCGCCCTGTTCGACGCGGCATGATGTTTCATCAAGCGGATAATACGAAACAGATGAAACGCGATGAAACACCCGGCACACCGATAAAAAAACGGTTTCGACCGGGCCGGTGCAGATTGATTCTGGAAAGAGCTCAATGGGCAGGAAACCAGGGCATCGTTTTGTTCAACCAGTCGCTGATTCGGGAAGCGATGAAAAAACCGCATTTATTTTCAAATTCCGGCAAATTTATCTTTTGACCGATCCCGCCAGAAATTAACGGCCAATTGCTGGGCCTGTTCCTGAGTTTGGGCCCTGCCGAGCAGTTTAAGGGCGATCGCCGCCGTGCCCACGACGGCGGCTTCGGCAAATTCATCCTCCAGCCTGCCTTGCCAGAGCAACGATAAATGAACGGGATCCAGGGATTCCGGCTTGACATGCCGATGGACAAACAAAGCCGGCCAGTTTTCGTCGGATAACTCGCCGCTGTGCACGCTTTGCACCAGGCAGTCCATATCGGGGTTTCGTTCGGTTTCCCCGCCCTCCCCCTTGAGTACCGATGCATGCGGCTGTTTAAGCAACGCGGCGGCCAGTTGATGAGTCGGCCGGTAGCTCGGATGGAAGATGCCCTGTATGCTGTAGGCGGCATTGAATGGATTTAGCAGCCTCACCAGCGTATGGACCGGCGACCGCAATCCGAGTATCGGACGCAGCCCGATGATTTCATGCAGTTTCGGACAGAACTGCTCAAGCGACAGATAACTGAAACACTGCTCTTCAAGCTGCTGCACGGCCTGTTCAATCGACGTAGCGCATTGCAAGCCCAAAAACCTGAGCATATCCTGAGTGTACAACCTTCCCGCCGCAGGGCCGGTTGCTCCATGCATAAAGACCCGGATGCCATTTTCCGCGAGAAGAAGCGCTGACAGCAAATACCAGGGCAAGTGCCGACGCTTGCCCGCATAAGACGACCAGTCCAGATCGACACGCGCGCCGTAATCGGCAAGATGGCAGGATTCCCTCGCAGCCAAGACAAAGCCGGCCAATTCCTCCGGCGTTTCTTCCTTGACCCGCATCAACATTAAAAATGCGCCGAGTTGTATGGGCAGTACCTCGTCGGCCATAATCATTTTCATCGCCTGATACGCTTCATCCTGGCTTAGGGGTCTCGAGCCCTTTTTGCCTTTGCCCAGGATGCGGATAAATTCTGCGAACGGGTGTTCGGGTGCGGAAGTTTGCAGGTGGTGGCTAAAATTCATAAGGTTATCTTGATATAATGATCTATCATAATGGCGGCAAACAGCGCGGTGATATAGACTATCGAGTAAGCGAACGTCCTCATCGCGGTCTTGTTATCCTTATGCGTCATCATCAATATGGCAAGGCCGATGAATACCAGACCTAGCGGCAATGCCGCCGCCAGATAGATAAGACCGCTCATGCCGGTTAAATAAGGCAGCAATGTCACAATCAATAACAACACGGTATAAAGCAAAATCTGCAGTCGGGTAAAGTCAGGCCCGTGCGTAACCGGCAACATCGGGATATTGACCTTGGCGTATTCTTCACGCCGCGCGATGGCCAGCGCCCAGAAATGCGGCGGCGTCCAGACAAAAATGATTAACACCAGCAGCAGCGCATAAGGGTGCACTTCCCCGGTCATCGCGCACCAGCCGAGGAGCGGCGGGGTCGCGCCGAATGCGCCGCCGATGACGATGTTCTGCGGCGTCATGCGTTTGAGATAAACGGTATAAATGAAGGCATAACCAAATAGGGAGATAAAGGTCAGTATTGCCGTCAGCATGTTAACCTTGATAATCAGCAATAGCATCGAACTGACGCCCAGCACGATGGCAAACGCAATGACATTGGCGGAACTTAATGTGCCTTGGGGCAATGGGCGATTTTCGGTTCGCTTCATTTCCGCATCCGCTTTTCTATCGATAAAGTGATTGATGGCCGCGGCCGATGAAGCGGCCAGGGCAATGCCGACAACACTATAAGTCAAGGTATCCAGGGGCGGTATTCCCGGCACTGCCAGCAGCATGCCTGCGATAGCGGTAAACAGCATTTCCAATACGACATTCGGCTTACACAGCGTAAGGTAATTTTTCCAGGAAAGTTCAGGTGACAGGCTAGGCATTGTTTAATAAATTCCAACTTTGTATTTATTCTATAGAATACAGTGAACCAATAATTAATGAAATAGTCCGACGCGCTATCATTTATCTCAAGAGGGAGTTATGAAAAAACGATTAATCAGTGCCGTATTGCTTTGTTTGCCAGTTCTTGCCGGCGGAGCCGAAACCAGGGTATCTGAACATATTCTGAAAAATGGACTGAAAGTCCTGGTCAAGGAAGATCATCGATCACCGGTTGCAGTGTCGCAAGTCTGGTATAAAGTCGGTTCGAGTTATGAGCCGGGCGGCATTACCGGTATCTCGCACATGCTTGAACACATGATGTTCAAGGGGACGGACAAGCATCCGCCCGGAGAGTTTTCCAAAATCATCGCTGAAAACGGCGGCGATGAAAATGCTTTTACCGGCCAGGATTATACGGCTTACTTTCAAACCATGGAAGCCTCCCGGCTGGCTGTCAGTTTCGAACTGGAGGCGGACCGGATGCGTCATCTGCATCTTCTGGCCGATGAACTGAAAAAGGAACTCCAGGTCGTCACCGAGGAACGCAGAATGCGCACGGACGACAACCCGCAGGCCAAATTGGGCGAATATTTCATGGCGATGGCATACGCCAACAGCCCATATAAACATCCGGTGATCGGCTGGCCGGCCGATATTGCCCATTATACGATCGAAGATCTTCAAGCCTGGTATCAACGCTGGTATGCTCCGAATAATGCAACGCTGGTGGTCGTTGGCGATGTCGATACCGAGGCTGTTTTTGCCTTGGCCGAAAAATATTTTGCCGATTTGAAGCCGAGCGAAATCAAACCGCTAAAACCCCAAACGGAAATGCCGCAACTCGGTGTTCGTAAAATGACGGTCAAAGTGCCGGCAAAACTGCCCTCGATCGTCATGGGCTATAAGGCGCCATCATTGGCATCGGCGGAACATGAATGGGAGGCTTACGCTCTGGAAGTATTGGCCGGCATCCTCGATGGCGGCAGCAGCGCCCGATTAAGCTCCGGCCTGGTGCGCGGCAAACAAATCGCTGTTGCAGCCGGAGCCGGTTACAGTCTCGCATCAAGATTGCCTGCATTATTCGAGCTGGAGGCAACGCCTGCGGAAGGAAAAACGGTGTGGGACATGGAAGCGGAATTAAAAAATGAGATCACTAAACTGCAAATCAAACAAGTAGACAATGACGAACTGGAACGGGTCAAAGCCCAGGTTTCCGCCAATGCAATTTACCAACGCGATTCCAATTTTTATCAGGCCATGCAGTTGGGCATGCTGGAAACCGTCGGATTAGGCTGGCCTAAAGCCGATGAATATGTAACGAAAGTCAATCAGGTTACCGCCGAACAGGTGCTTCAAGTCGCTCGCAAATACCTGATCGAAGACCATCTGAATGTGGCCTATCTGCAACCTCTACCCATCAACGAAACGACTACCGGCAACAAAGGAGATCAATAATGCGTATCAGTCTGTTCGGTTTTATCCTGCTCTTTATTGTGCACCAACCGGCGCTGGCCGCTGCGAAAATTGAACATTGGCAAACGGATCAAGGCAGCCGTGTCTTCTTTGTCCACACCGAAAGCCTGCCCCTGGCCGATATTGTCGTTGCTTTCGATGCCGGCAGCGCCCGGGACGGCGGCCAGCACGGATTGGCGTCGTTGACGGCGAACTTGCTCGATAGCGGCGCTGGAAAATGGAACGCCGACGACATAGCGCAACGCTTCGAAAGCGTCGGTGCCTTATTTGGCGCCAGCATATCGAACGATATGACAACGATCACGTTACGCACATTGACGGATAAACCGTTATTCGATAAAGCCTTGACGACCCTGCAGGAAATTTTGACCAAGCCTGCTTTTAACGAGGCGGATTTTCAACGGGAAAAAAAGCGGACCCTGGCCGCCTTGAAACAACGGGAGGAATCCCCCGCCGACCTGGCCAGCATTGCCTTTTACGAAGCCTTATACGGCAGCCACCCTTATGCCCATCCCGAATCCGGCCATATCAGCACCGTGTCAGGATTGCAAGCGGCTGATCTGCGCCGGTTCTATCAGCAATATTACGTTGCTGCCAATGCCGTCGTCGTTATTGTCGGCGACCTTACCCGGCAGCAGGCCGAACAAACAGCCGGAAAATTATTGGCCAAATTGCCTGCCGGCAGCAAGCCTTCGCCATTGCCGGACGTCGCGATGCCGCTTAAGGCCGCGGCCCGTCACCTGGAATTTCCTTCCACGCAAACCCATGTGCTGGTCGGTTTGCCTGGAATCGACCGCAAAGATCCTGATTTTTTCAGCCTCTATGTCGGCAATCATATCCTCGGCGGCAGCGGTCTGGTGTCAAAATTGTTTGAAGAGATCAGGGAAAAACGCGGCCTCGCTTACAGCGCATCCAGTCATTTCAGTCCTATGGTCAAAAAAGGACCGTTCGAACTGGGTCTGCAAACCCGCAACGATCAAACCGCACAGGCCTTGCAAGTCCTTAATCAGACGTTGTCCGATTTTATCGCCAAAGGCCCGACCGAAGCCGAACTGACAGCCGCCAAGAAAAATATCACCGGCGGCTTTGCCATGCGCTTTGACACGAATAAAAAACTGGCAAATTATGTTGCCATGATTGGCTTCTATGAATTGCCTCTGGATTATCTGGACACGTTTCAGCGCAAGGTCGAAGAAGTGACGGTTGCATCCATTACCGACGCGTTTAAACAGCACATCGACCTCAATCTGTTGCAAACCATTACCGTCGGCAACGGCAAAGAAAAAGCAAAAAAATAATCTCATTACAAGACCGGCCTCATTCGCTCCTTCTCCTGCCGGGCCTATCTGGATGTAGATCAATAGAGCATCCAAAGTAGGCGTTTCAGGCGGCGCAGGAGCAATTGCCGAGAGGGTTGGGATGAGTAAAAATAAAACCAGCATAATGAGCAAACAGAATAAACTCCGCATTATCGGCGGCCACTGGCGCAGCCGGCAAATACATTTCGACGATGCGCCCGGACTCCGGCCGACACCAGCCAGAGTCAGGGAAACCCTGTTCAACTGGCTGCAAAATGACATTGCCGGCAGCCGCTGTCTCGATTTATATGCTGGCAGCGGCGCCTTGGGCTTTGAAGCGGCCTCCAGGGGCGCAAAGTGGGTGCTGCAGGTGGAAAACAATGCCAAGGCTTGCCGAAGACTGCACGAAACCTGTATCGCCTTGGCCGCCGACCAGATAAAGATTGTACAAATGGACGTGATGCGCTTCCTGGCCGGGGATGCGGAAGCCTTCGACCTGGTCTTTCTCGACCCGCCGTTCGGCCTGAATCTGGCTGCGCCTGCATGTCTTTGGCTGGAACAAAAAGGCTGGTTAAAGAATCACGGCAAAATTTATGTTGAAACTGAAAGCCATGCTGATATAACAGGGATACCCGAGAACTGGCATCTTTTGAAAAGCAAAAAAGCCGGAGAGGTCGGTTATCACCTTTTTCAGCGATTCAGCTGATTTTTCTTTTTTATCGGCCGACTTGTTATAAAATCTTCGTTTTTTTGCGGGTTGATCAATGAAAATTATCGCAATCTATCCCGGCACGTTTGACCCCATCACCAATGGACATCTGGATTTGATTGCCAGAGCATCAAAACTTTATGACAAGATTATCGTTGCCGTCGCGCTGAACAAAGGCAAAACCCCGCTATTTTCAATGGCGGAACGGGTTGAATTGACGGCATCGGTCACGACTGAATATACCAATGTCGAAGTCAAAGGCTTTGATTCCCTGCTGGTCGAGTTTGCCAAGCAGCAAGGCGCCGATGTGATCTTGAGGGGCTTGCGCGCGGTTTCCGATTTTGAGTATGAATTTCAGTTGGCGGGCATGAACCGGCGTCTGGCGCCGGATCTGGAAACGGTTTTTTTAACACCGGCCGAGCAATATGAATTTATTTCGTCGAGCATGATCAGAGAGATAGCCCAGTTAAAAGGCGATGTATCCAGTTTTGTTCCGGATCTTGTACGCCAACGCTTAATCGAAAAATTTAGTTAGGAGAATCCATGGCTTTAATCATCAATGATGAATGCATCAATTGTGATGTATGCGAACCCGAATGTCCCAATGGCGCCATTTCCCAGGGCGAGGAAATTTATATCATCAATCCGGTTTTATGCACCGAGTGCGTTGGCCATTACGATGTTCCTCAGTGCATGGAAGTATGCCCGGTCGACTGCATCGATAAAGATCCCGATCATGCCGAAAATAAAGACGGTTTATATCAGAAATATTTGAAATTGACGCAAAAAAGTTAATGCCCGTTTAATCTGACAGCAGGCGATTTCCTGTAAAAGACCGTCAGTCCAAAGAGTTTTTAATTCCAGCCCGATGTCCCGTCCTGTCATAAGCCATCCCGCAATCAAGTCATCTTAAAAAACATAATGTCATAAGGTGCATTCAGGAGCTTTTCAACGTCAAAATTTCCTCGGCAGACACTGGCGTCGTGTCCGATTAATCCTGAACTGCTCAAGAAAATATTTTCATTTTCTTTATACCCTCCCGGCTAAATTTTACAGCTTTTTTACATCGCTACCTATTAGACTTGCATCTTAGACCGGCATTGATTGCCGGTCTTTTATTTGTTTAAGTCTCAGGTGGTTTTATGGACGCATTGTTTTTCATATTCACGGTTGCTTTCTTCGCAGTCACCATTCTACTGGTTCACGCCTGTGAAAAGTTAAGGACGCAGTCATGAGCTGGATATATCTTCTGAGCGGCGCGCTGGCGCTGGCGATTTTCATTTATCTGATTGCCGCGCTGTTTTATCCGGAGAAATTCTGATGACAGGCAACGGTTTTTTCCAAATTTCGTTTTATGTAGTTACCCTGTTGGCACTTGCCAAACCGCTAGGCTGGTATATGGCCAGAGTCTATGAGGATGAGCCGGCGGGTTTGAACCGCTTGTTAAAGCCGGTCGAAACGCTGATTTATCATCTAAGCGGCGTGAACCCGAAACAGGAGATGCGCTGGAGCGACTATGCCATCGCGCTGCTGATCTTCAATCTGCTGGGTATTCTGGTGGTCTTTGCTCTACAGCGGCTGCAAGCCTACCTGCCCCTGAATCCGCAGAATCTGCCCGCCGTAAGTCCGGACTCGTCCTTCAACACCGCAGTCAGTTTTGCCACCAATACCAACTGGCAGGGCTACGGCGGCGAAACCACAATGAGCTATCTGACCCAGATGCTGGGCATGACGGTGCAAAACTTCCTATCCGCTGCAACCGGCATGGCGGTTCTGGTCGCTCTGATCCGGGGATTTGCCCGGCGCAATGCAGGCATCATCGGCAATTTCTGGGTGGACCTCACCCGCACTACGCTGTACATCCTTATGCCGCTGTCGCTGATCCTGGCATTGGTCCTGGTAGGCCAGGGCGTCGTGCAGACTTTCAGCCCTTATCAAACGGCACCGTTAATCGAAACTGCCACTTATGAGCAACCGAAACTGGGTGCAGATGGCCTAGCATTGCAAGATGCCGGCGGCAATCAGGTCATGGAAACGGTCGAAGTCAAGGAGCAAGTTGTGGCGGTCGGGCCTGCGGCTTCGCAGGTTGCCATCAAGCAGCTCGGCACCAACGGCGGCGGTTTTTTCAGCGTCAATTCGGCGCATCCGTTGGAAAATCCGACCCCGTTAAGCAATTTTCTTGAAATGCTGTCGATACTGCTTATCCCTGCTGCGCTGTGCTACACCTTCGGCATGATGGTGGGCGACGCCCGGCAAGGCTGGGCAATTTTGGCGGCGATGACACTGGTTTTTGTCGCACTGATTTTCGTCACGGTACCCGCCGAGCAAAGCGGTAACCCTGCCCTGGCATTATTGAATGTCGATCAATCGGCAAACGACAGCCAGTCCGGCGGCAACATGGAAGGCAAGGAGACTCGATTCGGAATTACCAACTCCGCTTTGTGGGCTGTTGCCACGACAGCCGCTTCCAACGGTTCCGTGAATGCCATGCACGATTCCTTCACGCCCATCGGCGGCATGATTCCGATGTGGCTGATGCAATTGGGCGAGGTGATCTTCGGCGGCGTCGGCTCAGGGCTTTACGGCATGATCCTATTTGCGATTGTCGCCGTGTTTGTATCCGGTTTAATGATAGGCCGCACGCCCGAATATTTGGGTAAAAAAATCGAAGCCTACGAGATGAAAATGGCTGCGATCACGATTTTGATTCCGCCGCTGGTTGTCTTGGGCGGCACCGCACTCGCCGTCATGATCGATGCCAGCAAGACATCCATCTTCAATCCTGGCGCGCATGGTTTCAGCGAAGTGCTCTATGCATTCTCGTCGGCAGGCAACAACAACGGCAGCGCCTTCGGCGGATTATCGGCGAATACGCCTTTTTACAATGTCATGCTTGGCGTATCAATGCTGTTTTCACGTTATTGGCTGATGGTGCCGGTACTCGCCATTGCCGGTTCCCTCGCCGCGAAGAAGATTGTGCCTGTCGGCCCCGGCACCCTGCCGACCCATACCCCGTTGTTCGTGATATTGCTGATCGGAACCGTTTTGCTGGTTGGCGCACTCACCTTCATCCCGGCTCTGGCCCTGGGCCCTGTGGTCGAGCACCTGCAGATGATGGGCGCCCGCTAAGCGACCGATTGGAGAATCTAATGAGCAAAAAACCCGTTTCAACAGTATTAATTAATCCGCAAATTTTACAGGAAGCCCTGGTGGATTCCTTCCGCAAGCTCACACCCAAGCAGCAATGGAAAAATCCGGTCATGTTTGTCGTCTATATCGGCAGTCTCCTGGCGACGTTTCTTTGGATGCAGGCCGCGACCGGTGAAGGCGAGGCACCGGCCGGATTCATTTTGGCCGTAACCCTGTGGCTCTGGTTCACCGTGCTGTTCGCCAATTTCGCCGAGGCGGTCGCCGAAGGGCGCAGCAAGGCGCAGGCGGCTTTTTTGCGCAGCGCCAAACGCGACATTGCCGCGAAAAAGCTTGATGAACCGCGCTACGGCTCCAATTACTCGAAAGTGGCAGGATCGAGCCTCCGGCGCGGCGATGTCGTGCTGATAGAAGCCGGCGATTTCATCCCCGGCGATGGCGATGTCATCGAGGGCGTGGCTTCGGTGGACGAAAGTGCCATCACCGGGGAAAGCGCGCCGGTGATCCGCGAATCCGGAGGCGACTTCAGTTCTGTGACCGGCGGTACCCGGGTGCTGTCGGACTGGCTGGTGGTGCGCATCAGCGTCAATCCGGGCGAAGCCTTTTTGGATCGCATGATTGCCATGGTGGAAAGCGCCAAGCGTCAGAAAACCCCGAACGAGATTGCCCTGACTATTTTACTGGTGGCCCTGACGTTGATCTTTCTGATGGCCACCGTGACTCTGCTGCCCTATTCGCTTTACGCAGTGGAGACTGCCGGAACTGGCAAGCCGATCACGATTACCGTACTGGTCGCTTTACTGGTCTGTCTGATTCCGACGACCATCGGCGGGTTGCTGTCAGCCATCGGTGTAGCCGGCATCGGCCGGATGATGCAGAAAAATGTGATCGCCACCTCCGGCCGGGCTGTGGAAGCGGCGGGAGACATCGATGTCTTGCTGCTCGACAAGACCGGCACCATCACTTTAGGCAATCGCCAGGCTGCCGCATTTATTCCGGTCAAAGGCATCTTAAGAAAAGATCTTGCCGACGCCGCACAACTGGCTTCACTGGCTGACGAGACGCCGGAAGGCCGCAGCATCGTGATTCTGGCAAAGCAACAGTTCGGTTTCAGGCAAAGGGACATACATTCTTTGGGCGCCACTTTCGTTCATTTCAGCGCCCAGACCCGGATGAGCGGCGTCAATTTTGAAGGGCGCCAGATACGCAAGGGCGCACATGACGCCATTCGCAGCTATATTGAGGAATTGGGCAGCAAATTCCCGCCGGAACTTCAGAAAATGGTTGACGACGTGGCGCGACGCGGAAGTACGCCGTTAGTCGTCGCTGAAGGGGCTCGCGCCCTGGGCGTGATCGAACTCAAGGATATCGTCAAGGGCGGCATCAAGGAACGCTTTGCCGAACTGCGCCAGATGGGCATCAAGACCATCATGATCACCGGCGATAACCGTCTGACAGCCGCTGCGATTGCGGCCGAGGCCGGAGTTGACGACTTCCTGGCCGAGGCCACGCCGGAGATGAAGCTGAAACTGATTCGGCAACATCAGGCAGATGGCCGTCTGGTCGCGATGACCGGCGACGGCACCAACGATGCCCCGGCATTGGCCCAGGCCGATGTCGCGGTAGCGATGAACTCCGGCACCCAGGCGGCCAAGGAAGCAGGAAATATGGTGGATCTCGACTCGAACCCTACCAAATTAATCGAGATTGTGGAGACCGGCAAACAGATGCTGATGACACGCGGCGCTCTTACCACTTTCAGCATAGCCAACGACGTAGCGAAATACTTCGCGATTATCCCGGCGGCTTTTGCAACCACTTATCCGGTGCTCAATGTATTGAATGTGATGAACCTGGCCACTCCGGCGAGCGCCATTCTGTCGGCCGTGATCTTTAACGCATTGATTATTATTGCGCTGATTCCTCTGGCGTTAAAAGGCATCCGGTACCGGCCGGTCGGAGCCGCCCAACTGCTGCAAAATAATCTGCTGATTTACGGTATCGGAGGACTGATTGTCCCATTTATCGGCATCAAACTGATCGATCTGATACTGGTCGCGCTGAATTTTGTTTAAAGGAGCCAAGCCATGTCCAAACACCTACAACCGGCGATCATGCTGTTCGTTATTCTGAGCATGATTACCGGCGTTATTTATCCGGCTTTAGTCACAGGAATTGCACAAATAGTATTTCCCAGCCAGGCCAATGGCAGTCTGATTGTTGATCAGTCGGGCAAGAACGTCGGTTCAACATTAATCGGCCAGCCCTTCAGTCATCCGAAATATTTCTGGGGACGGCCCTCGGCTACCGGGCCATTCCCTTATAATGCAGGAGCCTCCAGCGGTTCTAACCTCGGGCCGACCAATCCGGCTCTATTGGCTGCCGTTAAAGCGCGCATTCAGCAATTAGAAACAGCCGATCCTGATAATAAGGCCCCAATTCCGGTTGACCTGATTACGGCATCGGGCAGCGGGCTTGACCCTCATATCAGTCCTGCCGCAGCAGACTATCAAATCAGTCGCGTAGCTAGGATCCGTAATCTGAAGACCGAACAGATCCGCGAGCTGGTTGATGCAAATACCGAACCTCGTCAATGGCTGTTTTTGGGGGAGCCCCGCGTGAATGTGCTTAATCTGAATCTTGCCCTGGATCGGTTGTCTCCATAATATGAATGTTGAACGGCCCAATCCAGACGAACTGCTCGCCCGTGTCGAGCGGGAAAAAGCCAAGGCCAAGCGAGGCCGGCTGAAGATATTTTTCGGTGCGGCAGCCGGGGTCGGCAAGACCTATGCCATGCTGCTGGCGGCCCGGGAGAGACGGTCCGAAAATATCGATATCATTGTCGGTCTGGTGGAAACCCATGGCCGCAAGGAAACGGCCGCCCTGCTAAAAGGCCTGGAGGTATTGCCGCCCAAGCTGATTGACTATCGCGGGACGACTTTGCGGGAGTTCGACCTGGATGCAGCCCTCAAGCGCAAACCGCCGATCATTCTGGTTGACGAACTGGCACATACCAATGCTCAGGGTTGCCGGCATCCGAAACGCTGGCAGGACATCGAGGAACTCCTCGACGCCGGCATCGATGTTTATACGGCGCTCAATGTGCAGCATCTGGAAAGCCTCAATGACGACATCGGACAAATTTCCGGGATACGTGTATGGGAAACCGTACCGGATACGGTTTTCGATGAAGCAACCGAAGTCGAACTGGTGGACTTGCCGCCTGATGAGCTCCTGGTTAGATTGAAGGAAGGCAAGGTCTATCTGCCTCAGCAGGCCAAGGAAGCCATCCGGAATTTTTTCCGCAAAGGCAATCTGATTGCCCTGAGGGAATTGGCTCTCCGGCAAACCGCTAACCGGGTCGATGCCCAGATGCTGGATTACCGAGAGGATAATGCTATCCGCGAAATCTGGCAGGTCAGTGAGCGCATCATGGTCTGTATCGGCCCCAATGCCTTGGCGGAACGCCTGGTCCGCGCAGGTAAACGTCTTGCCAACAGCTTGCGGGCCGAATGGATCGTGGTGTACGTCGAAACACCCGAACTGGAGCGTCTGCCGGCGGAAAAACGCGATGGCGTATTGCGCATTCTGCGCCTGGCGGAGCAGCTCGGCGCCGAGACGGTGACGCTGAGCGCGCCCGACATGAGCGAAGCCATTATCCAGTATTCCAATGACAGGAATATCACCAAGATCGTGATGGGCAAACCCACCCGCAGAGGATTGAAGCGTCTGCTGTTCGGCTCGATCGTGGATACGCTGATCAGCCATGCGCACAATATCAATCTCTATCTGTTGGGCAGTCCTCAAAGCGGGATTGGCAGCAACAGCGATCGGATGGATCAGACACTTTACAGGAAGCACCCACTGCCCGGACTTAGTGCGAGACTCTCGACACGAAAAAAAGGCTATTACCTCGGCTATATCTGGGCCGTTGTCGTGACACTGTGCAGCGCTCTGTTAGCACGCATGATGTTCGGAAAGTTTGAGCTGGCCAATCTGATCATGGTTTTTTTGCTGGGTGTGGTGTTCACCGCTACCCGCTTCGGGCGGGGACCCTCCATTCTGGCCTCCATTCTCGGAGTCGCCATATTCGACTTATTTTTTGTCACACCTTACTTCAGCTTTTCGGTATCCGACAGTCAGTATCTGGTCACCTTCGTGGCGATGCTGACGGTGGGAATGGTGATCAACAACCTGATGGCTAATGTGCGCTCCCAGGCCAAGGTCGCCGCCCATCGGGAACGCCGCGCTAAGGTGCTTTATGCGATGAGCAAGGATTTGGCAACCAGCCAGAATGAGGACGAAATCGTGCGCACAGCAGTGCACCATCTTTATACGGAGTTCAGCAGCCGCAATGTCATTTTGTTTCCGGATGCCAGTGGCCGAATCATCTATCCGAAAGCTCGAAGTTTGCCGGAATCGCTACATGCCGCCGACCTTAGCGTGGCGCAGTGGGTTCTGGACCATGACGAAATTGCCGGCAAGGGAACCAACACCTTGCCAGGCGCTTCAGCCATTTATTATCCTCTCAGTAATGAAGAATCGGTACTGGGCGTATTGGTATTGATGCCCGTCAACTTGCGCCGGGTTTTCCTTCCCGAACAACAAAAATTGCTTGACACTTTTCTCCGGCAGATAGCTCAAGCGATTACGCGAGTCAGATTGGCCGAGCAAGCCAGAAAAACGCAAGTCGAAATGGAAGCTGAACGCTTGCGGAACTCGCTGCTCAGCTCTATTTCCCATGACTTGCGTACTCCGCTCGCCACCATTGTCGGTTCGGCCAGTACCCTGGCGGAAGACCAGGGCAGACTCAAGACCGAAGACAAGATCGAGTTAAGCCGGGCCATCTATGATGAGGCGCAACGAATGTCGAATCTGGTTAACAATATTCTCGATATGGCGCGACTGGATACCGGAATTATCGAGCTAAACAAACAATGGCATCCGGTCGAAGAAATTATCGGCACGGTTCTGACCCGATTGCACAAATCCCTGCAACGGCGTCAGGTTAAAGTTGACCTCCCACCCGGATTACCGATGATTTATGCAGATTCGGTTATGATAGAACAGCTGCTGATCAACCTTCTGGAAAATTCGCTGCGGTATACACCGCCAAACAGCGCCCTGGAAATTACCGTTAAAACATTGCCTACTGCAATTGAAACTTCGGTGGGCGATTATGGCCCCGGAATTCCGGAGGGTCTGGAAAATCATTTATTTGAAAAATTTTTCAGGGTCCGGCATGAAGGCGCGCAAAGCGGCGTGGGCTTGGGACTTGCAATTTGTAAGGCTATTGTCGAAATACATGGCGGCACTATCCGCGCACTAAATCGTCCAACTGGCGGCGCCGTTTTTACTTTTAGTATTCCACAGGACCAGTCGCCGCCGGCTATGGAGCAGGATGAATAGAATCAAACTGATTTCGTGCAGTCATGGCAAGCACTAACCCGATTATTGTTGTCATCGAAGACGATCCGCCGATACGCCGATTTTTGCGTACCAGTCTCTGCGCCTACGGCTTTATCGTTTACGAAGCAGACAGCGGACGGCAGGGTATTGTCGAGGCCGGCGTTCGAAAGCCCGATCTGGTGATACTCGATTTGGGATTGCCGGATATGGATGGCGTTGCTGTGATCACGGCCATCCGGGAATGGTCCATGTTACCGATTATCGTGCTGTCGGCTCGCAGCGCCGAACAACATAAAATTGCCGCATTGGATGCAGGCGCCGATGATTATCTGACCAAACCGTTCGGACTGGGCGAATTGCTTGCCCGTATTCGTGTGGCAATGCGCCATTCGGTGAGAAATCCGGAGCAGTCTCAAACCGAAGCCTTCATTACCGGAAAACTGAAAGTCGATTTGCTCAAGCGGCAGGTTTATCTCGACGAACAGGAAGTCCATTTAACGCCTATTCAATACCGGTTGTTGACCGTTTTAGTTAAAAATGCCGGAAAAGTGCTAACCCATCAATACATTCTAAAACAGGTTTGGGGACCGGCCTATGCCGAAAATTCTCATTATCTGCGCATTTATATGAGCCAGTTGCGGCAAAAGCTGGAAACCGACCCGACACAACCGAAATATTTATTGACGGAATCGGGCGTAGGCTACCGGTTGAAGGTCTGATGCTACACCCCGCTTTCAGAAGTTGCACCCAAGGTGCGTGATTCTGCAACGACCAATCCCTGATAGCCTGATTTTTCAATTCCCGCAAACACACTTAATTCCTATAAAACCAGCAAGTTCTTGAGCTCGGAAATTTCCTGTGCGGACGGAGTATACTATGCCCATTGCCGATCGAATTTTGGCTACTGTTTCTCTTCTCCGGCCGGAGATAACAGGGGCAGGCACTTTTATAATCGTAGTTGATCCAAAAATAGAAGTTATATTAAATTCATGATAAGACTCATCCACACGGCAGACTGGCATCTGGGGCATCATTTGCATGGCGTTTCCAGGCAATATGAGCATCAGCGTTTTCTCGACTGGCTGTTGTCCGAATTGCAGCACAAACAGGCCGATGCATTGATCGTTGCCGGCGATATTTTCGATTCGGCCAATCCACCGGCCTCTGCTCAGTCGCAGCTATATGAGTTTCTGGTCAAGGCCAGGGTGCAGCAACCGAATCTGAATATTGTCTTGGTCGGCGGCAATCACGATTCGGCTTCACGGCTGGATGCGCCCTCCCCCATTCTCAATGCGCTGGGTGTGACCGTGGTCGGCGGCTTGTCGCGCGACGGCCGGGGCAATATCGAATGGGACCGCTTGCTGGTGCCGCTGACCAATTCAGCGGGTGAAATTAAAGCATGGTGCGGAGCCATGCCTTTTTTGCGCAATGCCGACCTGCCATCCTTTGAGGACAGAAGTGTCGCAATGGAAACGGAAGAGGACGTGAATGATCCATTGATCTCCGGCGTGAAAAATCTTTACGCCGACCTGTTTGCCCGGCTGCAGCAAAAAGCGGTCAACGGCGAATGCCTGATCCTGACCGGCCATTGCTATATGGTGAATGGCGCCGTATCCGAATTAAGCGAACGCAAAATACTGGGCGGCAACCAGCACGCGCTGCCGATTGAGTGTTTTCCCGGCAGCATCGCTTATGTGGCATTGGGCCATTTGCATTTGGCGCAGCGGGTCGGGGCAAATCATCACATCCGCTACAGCGGTTCGCCGATTCCGCTGTCTTTTGATGAAACCGATTACCAGCATCAGATAGTTCATGTTGAAATTAGGGCCGGCCAATCAGTTGAGCCCACCGCCATTAAAATTCCCCGCAGCGTGCAATTGTTAAGGATTCCCAACGGCAAGGATTTTGCCACATTGCCGGAGGTGATCGGGCTATTGGAAAACCTGACCCTGGACGATCTGCCGATGGAGCAACGGCCGTTGCTTGAATTGAGAATCAGGCTGGAGAAACCGGAGCCGGGACTGCGCCAGCAGATTGAAGAAGTGATCGCCAAACTGCCGGTGCGTTTATTGAAAATTGCCACTGCCTACCGTGGCAGTGATCAAAGTCTCGCGGATACCCAAATCGAAGAGCGCCTGGAAGAACTGCAGCCGCTGGATGTTTTTCAGCGCTGTTATCAAAACAAGTACGATCAGGAAGCGCCTGAAGCTATCAAGGCCTTGTTTAATGAGCTGGTTGAAAGCCTGCAAGGAACGAATTGATGCGTATCTTGGCGATTCGCGGTAAAAACCTTGCCAGCCTGGCCGAACCGTTTGAAATAGTGCTGAATACGGGCCCTCTCGAACAAGCCGGACTGTTTGCCATTACCGGGCAAACGGGAGCCGGCAAAAGCACGGTTCTGGATGCCTTGTGCCTGGCGCTTTACGACAAGATTCCTCGTCTGCCGGACGGCCACGGCTTTGCGGTAGGCCATAAAGACGAGGACAACAGCCTGCGGATCACCAGCAACGACGTTCGTTCGATCTTGCGCCGGGGCACCAGCCACGCTTATGCCGAAGTGGATTTTATCGGCAAGGACAAGCATCACTACCGCGCCCGATGGGAAGTCAGCAAAGCTCGTGGCAAAGCGGACGGCCGGCTGCAGGCGCAGGAAATCACTTTATGCAATATTGCCAGCGGCCAACGCATCGGCCAGGGCAAGAAAAACACGCTGGAAACTATCAGCGATCTTATCGATCTGAACTTTGACCAGTTCCGCCGTTCCGTTTTGCTGGCCCAGGGCGATTTTGCCGCCTTTTTGAAAGCGAAAAAAGACGAACGCTCCGCATTGCTGGAACGTATCACCGGCACCGATATCTATTCGGAAATTTCTATCGCGGCGTTCGAGCGGGCCAGACTGGAAAAAGACGCGTTAAGCCGGATTGCTAGCCGGCTCCAGGACCAAATCCCGCTGGATGAAAGCGCCCGCAGGCTCCTGGAACAACAGCGCGATCAATACATCGGCCAGTTGGCCGATCTGGATACGCAAATCGCCAACAACCGGAAAATCATCGACTGGTATGCGGAACTGAAGAAGCTGCAGGAAGCCGAACGAGCCGCCCGTGACGGCCTTGCGGCAAGCCAACGGGCCTGGGATGCGACGGAAGTCGAGCGGCAATTGATACGAAAGGTCGAAGCTGCGCAGCCGTTAAGGCCTCTTTTGACCCAGTATGAAACCGCTAGCGCCGAACACCGGGAAGCCCAACATAAACTGAAAGACAGCAGCGATCAACAGATTGCCGCAGAAACAAAGCTGCAAGCAGCAAAGGAACAGCTCGCCGCTCGCGCAATCGCATTAGCCGACGCCGAACAGCAGCAACAGAGGTCTCAACCATTATTGATCAAGGCACGGGCATTGGACACCCGCATCGATGTGATCCGCCAAACCATCAGTTCTCTGACGGCCGAGGAAAACCGGCTGTTGACCGCGCTAGGCAGTGCCGAAAAAGAACATCAGTCCTTATTGACCAAGAAGAAGGAACAGGCCCTGGCGCTGCAGCAACTGACTCAATGGCTGGAACAAAATCAGGCGCTTAAACCCCTCGCAGCCGAATGGAGCCGCTGGGATGCCGAACTGGACCGCTATCAAATGTTGCATTCCCGGAAAGCAGACGCCCACCTCAAGCGGGATCAGTTAAAGCTTGCTGTCAGCAATGATGAACGCAGTCTGGCGGCGTTAAAGTCGACAATTGATGACAGCCATAAAAAAAGGGAACTGCATCAAGAAACGCTGGCGTTACTGAAAAAACAGGATAACCGGCAGTCTCTGGATGACCTGCATCGATTAAAAGACGAACTGGAAATCAAGCGCGAGCAGACCGCACTGGCACTAAGTCTGGCGAATAATGCCCAGGAACTGCAACAGACCCTGCAGCAGGATAAAGAGAAACTGGCATCAACCGAACAGTCGATCAATGCCGGCACGCTTCAGCTACAGGCCTTGAATCAACAGCAGCTTGCTAATAGTGTCATGCTCGGCGAGGCCAAAAAGGCCCTGGACCTGATTCAGGCGACGACGCATAAAAACGCCGAACAATTCCGCTCCTTGCTGCAGGACAATCAGCCCTGTCCGGTTTGCGGGGCGCTGGAACATCCCTGGAAAGACCGGGTGAGCATGACTAATGAACATGCCCTGGCGCAGTCCGCAAGAGTGGCCGAGTTGGAAAACCATCATGAAACGCTAATTAGATCGATCGCCGAACTGAATAAAAGCATCGATCAGGCACACGAGCAAAAAACAACACTGTTCGATAAGCTGGCTGATGCGCAATCAAAACTGGCCAAATGCGGCGCCGAGTGGGACGCTTTGGCCCTGGATATTGGGGCCGCATCGCTTATCGACAATCAACTGTTGCCTGCACTTAAAATCCGCGTCGAACAAATAAGTTCCGACTTGGCGCAGATTAAGCAGCAGGAAAAAGCCGTTTTGGAATTGCATAAACGGATCAAGACGGCGCAGGATTCATTCGATGCCGCCAAGCTCAAATTGGAAAATCTATCTACCGAACACGCCGCGCTGGATAGGCAATACGCCAAAAATGTAGCCGATCTGGAACATATCGGCGCCGGTATTCAGGATTTGGAGCAACAATTGCTTACCATTCTCGGTTTATTGGCTGACCCGTTCCGGCAGTTTGACAACTGGCAATCCAATCTTCAACATTCCGCTGCTGCATTCAGGCAGAACTTTGCGGCTAAAGTGCTTCAATTCCAGCGCACCGAACAGCAGATAGAAACCGCGGCCAAATCGCTGGAAAAAATAAATCACGATGTAAAACTTGCCGAGCAGGCGCTGAAACAATGCCGGGAGCAACACCAGGCCAAACAGACCGAGTTAAGGAATCAAATTGCAGACCAGCAAAAACTGTCGCAGGAGCGAGACGCGGTATTGCCGGGCTCGGGTATTCCGATAAGCACCGACAATTACGAACAAAGCGTCAATCAGAACGTGCTTGCCGCCAGAACGGCACACCAGCAGGCCGGCAACACGGCTAATCTGGCGGAAACAGAGCTGGCGACCTGTCAACAGCATCAGCAGCACTGGCAAACCGAAACCGGCAGACGTTACCGCACTCTGGAAAAAGCCCTGAGCGCGCTCAACCAGTCGCTGGCAAAACAGTCCATTTCTCTTGAGCAGTTAAGAGAATTGCTGACAAAAGACGACATCTGGCTGGCTGAACAGAAAACTGCCATGGCCGCACTGGAACGAGTCCTGAATGAATCTGCGGCATTATTAAAAGTAAAAGCCGGCGATTGCCGGAAACAACAGAGTCATCCGGTCGAATTGCCCGAAGAAGACGCCATTAAACTGTCGGCCGAATTACAGCAGCAACGGCAGGCGGTAAACGCCAAGAAAGAAGAACAGGTCATACTGCTTCGGGAGGACGACAAAAAAATCGACGCCGGACGCCTGTTGAAAGCAGAACTGGGCCAGCAACAAAAACGCTGGGGGCAATGGGAAAGCCTGAATGAATTGATCGGTTCAAAAAACGGCGCCAAATTTCGGGTTTTTGCCCAAAGCCTGACCCTGGACGCATTGCTGGCGCACAGCAACCAACATCTTGAAGACTTTGCCAAACGCTACGCCTTGCAGCGCGTGCCAGGCAGCGATCTGGAGCTGCAAATCATCGACCGCGACATGGCCGATGACGTGCGCAGCGTTCACAGCCTGTCCGGCGGCGAGAGTTTTCTGGTATCCCTGGCGCTGGCCCTGGGCCTGGCATCCTTGTCATCAAACAAAACCCAGGTCGAATCGCTGTTCATCGACGAAGGCTTCGGCAGCCTGGACCTTGAAACCCTCGACATCGCCATCGCCAGCCTGGACACCCTGCAAGCCCTGGGAAGAAAAGTCGGCGTCATCTCGCATGTGCCGATTCTGGTTGAACGGATTGGAACCAAGGTAGTGGTTGAAAAATTGGGCGGGGGTCGGAGTCGTGTTGTTATTGTGGGTGGTTATTAATAAATATTTCCCATAAAAATATTTAATCAATGATACTAAATAATGATACTATATAACCATGAAACGAAAACACCTCAAAACACTTGAGCTGATTTTTTCCAGGCCGGTTTCTGCTAATGTTCGCTGGTCCGAGGTTGAGGCCTTATTACTGGAACTGGGCGCACGTATCGAAGAGCGCGAGGGTTCGCGGGTGCTGATCCGGCTGTTCGGAGAACGGCGGGGCTTTCATAGACTACATCCTTCACCTATGACCGATAAAGGCGCGGTCGCCAGTTTGCGCGACTGGCTAAATGACAACGGGGTAAAACCATGATTAATCAAATGACCATTAACGGCGTTAAGGCCGTAATTACTTATGATTCGGAAATTGATCTGTTTCGCGGCGAATTTGTCGGGCTTAACGGCGGCGCTGATTTTTATGCCGCCGATGCCGAGGGCTTAAGACGCGAGGGCGCGATTTCGCTGAAAGTATTTATGGAGGCCTGTAAGGAAGACGGAGTTGAACCGTTTAAAGCCTATTCCGGCAAGTTTGTTTTGCGTATTCCGCCTGAAGACCACGCCGCTGTTACACGAGCCGCCATCGCTGCCGGAAAAAGTCTGAATCAGTGGGCGGCGGAGGTGCTGAAACAGGCGGCTAGTCAATAACAATATGCCAAGTTTCAAAAGGGTGTATATTCGGGTAAAAATATCTAAGTCGAATTTAGTTGGCTTGGTTTGGAATAGAACGATTTATGGGACAGAAGATCTTCACTATCGCTAAACCCTCCTACACGTTCAATCTTGTTGTTAGAATTAAATATCAATCTGAAATAAGTACTTATTTTCTGTAAGAATTACTTGTTTCACTCTCTTTACATTGGCTATATGGGAATAAGTAAAAGGCTTATTAGTTGCGATTGAATTCCATTCTTTACTATTCAAAAGTAAGAAGCCCTAATTACTATGGCGGTTCGCCTTTAGATCCGTAGGTGGAACAATCCCATGCTGCAATAGGCGGCTGTTTTCGGGGTTGCCCACCGTCTCCACCTTGCCGAATACTGAAATAACGGTCAACGAAAAACTGTAGATCGTATAATCATGGATTTGGATACTCTGAGGAACGAAGCCCATCAATCGTGAATGTTGGAATGTACCTTGTTTAGTCCTTCCTATACTCGATCCGTTTACTGACAATGGCCAGCCAAGGTTGATGTTCGCGAGGCAGGCCTGGCGGCCGGTAATAGTAATGCAGGATTTCAAAGTTTGCAGCGGCAAGAAAGCGTTCGCTGGTTTCCAGCTCCATATAATGCCCGTAACGCCGGCCGCTCATTGATTCTTCATTTCCTCTGGGATTGGAGGTGAACAATATCCCTCCGCATCGTAAGGCACGGTGCAGTTTGTTTAACACACTCGCTAATTGCTGACGGGGAACATGGAATAATGAGGCATTGGCAAAAATGCCGTCAAATGCCTGATCGGGCAAATCCAATTCCAGAAAGTTTTGCTGTAAAACCGGGCAGCCGGTCAGTTCGGCGGCCATTTTACAAAATGCGGCGCTGCCATCCAGACCCACCGGACGATGGCCGAGAGACTTAAAATAATGGATGTCTCTGCCGGGACCGCAGCCAAAATCAAGTATATCCAGCGGCTTTACCTTTTGAAAAGCGCCCAAAAACGCGGCGATATTTTGCGACACATCATGGTCTTTGGTTCCCTCCCAAAACGGCTGGGCATGCTCATCATAATGGGCAATGGTTTGCCGGGTTATTTCGTTTAAATGATTGATCGTTAGCGGTTTTGACATAAAGCGTATTAATCCATGTGACGCCTATCAATATAAATTAATTTCTCCGGCAAATCCGGTTTAATTTGCGCCGACGCCGGGAAGCGATTGTCGGGTGGATAGCTGCTGACGCCAATCCGGCCTTCGACGATGTAAACGGCGATTAAAATTCACCCTCTCTGCTGAACTTTATCACACCCTAAAAATCAAAACATATTTTTACCCGCCATCGTTCATTAGACATAATTTAGGCTATGAAAAAAGACTTCACTGCCATATTTTGTTAAAATGTTTAAGGTTATAATTCTCGTACTCTAAAAGTGCCGAGCATCTAAAAAAGCGTAGTTTCCCGAGGTTATCGTATGCAAAAAACACTTCTTACCGTTATATGGGGCTTATTATTGCTCCTTATACAGCCCTGGAGCCAGGCGGCCAGTGACCTGCCTCCCACTGCCAAAGCCGAAATGGGACCCGTGGAAGAAGTCTGTTCGAACTTTACCGATCCGAAATGGCGTGAAGCGCAAGTCGTTGATGGCGTCACCATTCAGGAATCAAGACTATGCAATCCGGATAATCCGGCCGAAATCGCCGCCTTTGTCAAGGGCACCAACAATGTTTCAATGGACACGTTGATGGAAACGCAACTCGCTGCCGATGCCATCACGGTATCTGACGACATGGACGGCGACGGCGACCCCGACAAATACATCATCAAGCTCGAAGTAGCCGAACTCAACGGCCATTCGCCTGATATGAAAGAACCGACGACCACCTTCGATATTGCACCCGGCATACAGCCGACTTTCTGGGTTTTCGCGCCGAAAACGCGGGACATGTCCACGCTCAGCCTTTATGAACCGGTCGCCAACCCGTTGCTGCGCGCGCCGTCTCCGGTCATTCGCGTGGAACAGGACGATATCGTTTGGCTGATCCTGGAAAACACCCATTATCTGCCGCATTCGATCCACCTGCACGGTATCGATCACCCGTTTATGTCTCATGGCGGCGAAGGCAATGAAGGCGTCGCCCAAACCAGCAACATGGATACGATGCCGGGTGAAAGCAAACTTTATGTCATCAAGCCCCGCCAGGCCGGCACGATGTATTATCACTGCCATGTGCAGCCCCATACCCATATTCCGATGGGCTTGCAAGGCATCTTCGTGGTCGAGGAAAACCGTCCGAACAACTGGGTGCAGGTCTTTAACATCGGGGCCGGCCAGGTCCGCCATCCGTCGGTTGCGGTCCTGGAAAAATATTCCAGAGAATACGACCTGCACTATCAGTCTGCGGACAAGGAATTGCATGAACTGGCCGCCAGATCGGCGAACGATCCGCGCCTGATAGCGAAACATATGAACATGGAGTACGACGTTACAGACTCCACCGACGATTACTTCATGCTCAACGGCCGCTCTTTCCCTTATACGTTAAGAGAATCGCTTATTCATATGGATAAAGACGAGAAGGTTAAGCTCCGAGTTTATAATGGCACCCAGGAGACAGTGGCTTTACATTTACATGGACATAAACCTACATCAACCCACTACGATGGCGTCGACAACGGTCCCGGTTCCTTTATAACCCGCGACGTCCACGGCCTGACGCCGGCGCAGCGCTTGGACCTGGAACTCAGCGGCGTCGATGACGGCTTGCACAGCTTCGGCCAGGGCATCTGGATGTTCCATGACCATGTCGAAAAAGCCTTTACCACCGATGGCGTCGGCGAGGGCGGCGATATCAGCCTGGTTGTTTACAAAGGCTACTACGACGAACGAGGCATACCCGCCTCCCACGGCATGAGTCTTACCCAGTATTTCAGCAAGGCTTTCTGGAAGAGGAATTATCCGGTCTGGCAGGATTATGACTCCTTTCACAGTCTCGGTCTGCCGGATTTGAAAGCAAGCTATGAGCCATCGAAAAAAGCCGTACAAATAGCACCGCCGCCAAAATCCGGTAGCCCTGAAGCCCTGGCGGCTCAATCTCAAGCTCAAAGTGGTTCAGCGTTCGGCAAATTATTTTACGGTTTCATCCTTGGCATACTCGCCTATATCGTGATTGCCAAACGGCAATGGATCATTACCCATGTCAGAACTCTGGTTAAAAATAATCTGGCAAGGTAGTTCGCTGAATTGCACCGGGGAGTAATAAACTCTGAATCATTTCACTGATTCAGAGTCTCCCGCTGCAAGAAAAATATAACAAAATGGTCGAGTAAGCCGATAGTTTTGGTTGCGGACATCCAAACAAGAAAAGTGATTTGCCGGACATGAACCCATTAGACCCATATGGGCCGTTTCCAAGCAAGTGGATGGTGACTGAGGTTGGGATGCCGCCTGTAAACAGCGTGGCAGTAGATATTAGAGAGATGCCGGGGTAACTACAAGAAACTGCATTAGAGAAATGTCCAACACTTTATCATATCAGGCCTCCGAAAACCACCGATGGCACCAGTCCCATCAAGCGCGCAGCAATACCCGACTCAAAAGAACCCAGTTCGTTAGATGAGCCAATAAAAATGTCGTTGATAGCGGAAACCCGACCGCGCATGGCATCGGGCGTCGACAATTTCTTGCTTTCTCCCTTGGAGCGTTAGAGCTAATAAATGACTTGCTTAGCAAAGTATTTCAGCTAACCGAAACTAGCATCTGGACGAGGCACAAAAACGATGGCGGCCACGAGAACGCGCATCGGGAGCGTATCTTAACCGGAATCGACGGATGGAGAGATGGGCGAATACCCCAGATGACGCGTTATTAAGGACTTAAGCATGGCGAATGTGGAAACTTTATAACCATTTTTTAGTCGGAGATTATTTAGGAGCCAGAAGCCATGCTTTCGGTAGAAATTGATGAGATAAACGGTATTGCGATGCTTGAACCAGACGGGCCATTATCGCAAAACGACTTCGAAACGGCTGCAAAGGATATTGACCCATATATCGAGCGAACCGGCCAGTTAAAGGGTCTTATTATTCATACAAAATCCTTTCCGGGCTGGGATTCATTCGCGGCGTTGGTAACGCATTTCAGATTTGTTAAAGAGCATCATAAAAAAATTTCCCGTGTAGCATTTTCAACCGACTCTGTAGTTGGCCCTTTTGCAGAAGCAGTGGCTAGTCATTTTGTAAATGCGCAAGTAAAATTATTTTCTTATCAAGAGCTTGAGCAAGCTAGAAATTGGGTTGCCGGAGATACCGAAAATACAATTCGGGCACTAAAGTGGACCCCGAAATCCGGACAGTAGTTTAAGCTATGCCCTGACGGAAAAT
>CAZMRW010000054.1:0-29612 GCA_964568805.1 uncultured Methylococcaceae bacterium
CTTTATTAACTTACACCGCTTGCCGGTCGATAATTTTGCAAGTGGCTCATATGTTTTCCAGTTGCAAGACGGCCAATGGCGCATCGTACACGACCAAAACACAGCGCTTGATTTTGTTGCTTTCGCCCGTATGGCAGGAATTGAAATCAAGTGAAATCGCCTAATCGGGTAAGGGCGAGTTTCTCTCCCGCCCTCCCCACACCACCTAGCATGCGGGTCCGCACTAGGCGGTTGAAACAGGGTAATGAAAACGGACCCACTGGTCTTTGATCGACACCAAGCCCTGGGCTTTTAACCACTCGTTGTTCATCGCCATTTGCGTGATCGGTGTCCGCGACATGGCGTAAGGCCCTTTCGAGCTAACGCCGGTTTTGATCGCTTCCTTTAAGCTGACGCCCAAACTGACCAGGTGGCTAATCTTGGTTCGCGGCCATCGCCACTATTTAAACGCCAAGGATGGTGTGAATGCAGATATTGCAGGAGCATATATCTACCCAGTAGCAACAGCGCATGCGCCGTCGTAGCCATTCATCCAGCTCGGGGACTGGCCGGTAATATTCCGATAACGCAAAGTAATTCATCCAACCCACGATATAGCGGCGCAGTTCGCGGTAGCGATAAGCCAAACTGACGCCCCACGAGCGCCCCGTGAGTTGTTTGATTCGATGTTTGAAACGGTGTAACGCCTTGTCGCACCAGACGATTTTGTTGCCTCGGAAGCAAAACCCGAGAAACTCCAGTTCGTTGCTGGTACAGATGCGGCTTTTGTTGCTGTTGACGTGCAGTTTCAACCGCTGTTCCAGAAAGCGTGTGACGTTGGCCTGCACCCGCTGTGCCGCCCGCCGGCTGCGCACGCAGATGACGAAGTCGTCGGCGTAACGGGCAAATCGGTGGCCGCATTGATGCAGGTAGGCGTCCAGCTCGTGCAACACGATGTTGGCCAGCAACGGCGAAAGCGGACCGCCTTGGGGGACGCCCTTCGGAGTCGCATGCCACTGCCCGTTTTCGATGACGCCGGCGCGCAAATAACGGCCGATCAGTTGCAGCACTCGCTTGCCGCGGATGCGTTGGCTGAGCAGCCGCATCAACACGTCGTGATTGACGTTGTCGAAGAAGGCGGCCAAATCGATGTCCACGACCGTACGGTATTTCGCCCGGATATATTCGCGCACTTGCCGGATGGCTTGGTGGGCGTTACGTCCGGGGCGGAAGCCGTAGCTATTGTGGCTGAACTCACGCTCGAACTGCGGCGCGAGTTGTTGCGCGATGGCTTGCTGGATGACGCGGCCGGCGATCGTGGGGATGCCCAGCGGGCGTTTATCTCCGTTGGGTTTGGGTATCCACACCCGCCGAACCGCTTCCGGTTGGTAGTCACCGCTCATCAATTGGGTCTTGATGGTCGGCCAGTGTTGTTGCGCCCAGGCTGGAAAATCCGCCACGGAAATCGCGTCAACCCCAGCCGCGCCCTTGTTCGCCTTTACGCGCTTCCAGGCGCGTTGCAGGTTGTCGCGGGCGACGATGGTTTCCAGTAATGGTTGTTCCAAGGCGTGCACGGTTGTCATACGCCGGTAGTCACTTCCCGCTGGTCGCAGGCTACGTCAACACCGAGTCTGGCAAGGCGCTGCCCTGTCCTGTTTCTTTGGTCCTTCGCGCTGACGGCATTCCCGCCGCCAAAGCTACTATGACCGCTGCTGACTTCTGAAACGTCTCGCACCCTATTGCTACGGTGCGCGCTGCTCATCTCGAGCCGCCTGCGTTTCAGATCTCCCCAGATAAGAACATGAACTGTCACGACACAACCGCCGGATTTACTGTACAGCGCGAATTCGGGGCCTTCGTTGTCATGTTCCAACTTGACCCTGCTGCTCAGCCTTATATCCGATTTCTGTTCGTCGGCTCGTCGTTTTGCACTCCGGCTTCCTTCAGACAATACCTCGCGGCATTGCCTTTGCCTTCGGCTAGTCGTTATAATCGTTAACATGATTAACGCTGAATTCTCCGACAGGGGACTTGCACCCCATAAGTTCATGCCCATGCTGGGCGTACACCCGTCATTCCACCGAACCGCGCGAAAAACTGCGCAGGCTGGTGCATTTAAACGTTAGGCATATCACTATAACCAGTTTCTGTGTAATCTTTGATTTGGACGGTACGCTCGTTGACAGCGAGGGACTTTGCAATCAAGCGTTTCTCGATCTGCTTCCACAGTTGAATGATACTGTGTGGGCAATGGTCCAGCGGTATCGAGGCAAAAAGCTAGCCTCAATTCTTGTTGATATTGAGAACCGGCTTTGCCAGACTCTGCCAAACACATTTGAAGAGCATTATCGCCAGCGTGTTGCGGAGCTCTTCTCTCGTGAGCTAAAACCTATGCCCGGCGTTCTTGAAATGCTCGAAGCCACGAACTTCCCCAAGTGCATTGCCTCAAGCGGACCGCCTTTGAAAATTCGTCAGGCATTGCAAGTTAGCGGCCTCGCGCCTTACTTTGGAGATAGCATCTTCAGTTCGTATGAGGTTGGCTCTTGGAAGCCGGAGCCAGGCCTATTCCAGTACGCAGCGAGTGCAATGGGCTTTATGCCCAGCCAATGCGTGGTTGTAGAAGATAGTGATGCGGGGATTAAAGCAGCCGAGGCTGCGGGAATGAAAGCATTCAAGTATGTGCCAAATGGTAAAACCGCGTCATGCCACGGCGAAGTACTATTTGATAATATGTCGCAGCTTCCCCAGTTACTTGCTCACTTTGCTCACAATGTCCAACAGAATTGAGCCATTTTTCCAGAGAATCAGTTATTTCCTTTTAGCCAAGCTAAGCCACAGTCCCAGTTGAGTTTCATGAGTTCTAAATCTGAAATCTATCGTCTGCTTGAGCCAGAATGAAGCGACTGTGGTGGAATGCGGCAATTCAAGGTAATGCCAGCAAACTCAAAACCATGCTTGAGAGAGAAGAAGAGGATGTCAATTCTCGGGACCGGTACGGTCAAACCGCGCTCATGATCGTTTCCCGCAGCGGTCATTTCGACGCGGCACGCGTTTTGATCAATGCGCATGCGGATCTGGACTGCACCGCAAAGTACGGACTTTCCGCGTTGATGCTTGCCATCATCAATGGACACGAGGAAATCGCGCGCCTCTTGATAGAAGCCGGTGCCGACATCGCCATTACCGGCACGGGAGCCCCCGGTTTTGCCGGCAGAAATGCGCTCGACCTTGCGAAAGACAGAGGAGCAGCCGTAATTGCCAACCTCTTGAATCCCGATCGCGGATAATGCTATTAATCGATAGCGAAATCATTAAAAAAACAGAGAAATTGGTTTATTTGATCGTTATCAAATTTTTGATAACCGTATGCGGTGCATAACCTAGCTGCTAAACTTAATGGCATTGATCAACTTAGGGACCGATTATGACAGACACTCATTCTACCAAAGCCATCCTCTATGCCTTTATCGCCAATCTTGGCATTGCCGCCGCGAAGTCTGGAGCAGCTGTTTGGACCGGCTCGGGCTCTTTACTTGCCGAAGCGATCCACTCCTTTGCCGATTGCGGCAATCAGGTGCTGCTGCTGATCGGCATAAAACGCTCGGAAAAAGAAGCGACGCGCAAGCATCCGATGGGCTTCGGACGCGAATCCTATATCTGGTCGATGATGGTGGCGATCATCCTGTTCTCGGTCGGCGGACTGTTTTCCATCTATGAAGGCTGGTTGCGCTATACCGAGCCGCACGAGGTTGAAAACGGGGGGATTGCCCTGTTCATCCTGCTGATCGCGATCGGTCTGGAATATTTTTCCCTGAAAGGCGCCCTGGCGGCGATGGCGATTGAAAAAGGCGAACGTTCATTGTGGCAATGGTTTCAGGAAACGCACTCGTCCGAATTGATGGTGGTGACCGGGGAAGATATCGCAGCGCTCGCCGGCCTGGTCATCGCCCTGGTGATGCTGTCTCTGACGATGCTGACCGGCAATACCGCCTATGACGCCGCCGGCTCGATGCTCATAGGGGTGTTGCTGGTTGTGGTTGCCGCCGTCGTCGGCAAGGAAGTTCATTCGCTGCTGATCGGCGAAGCGGTCGAAGATATTCAAGATAACGTCGAGCAGTATCTGCAAAATCAACCCTGTGTGCTGCGGGTGCTGAACTTGTGGGCGATCAATCATGGCAATGCGGTCATGCTGACCATCAAAGCCGAACTCAAACACGATATGACCGTCATCGATGCAGTCAATCATATCAATAATATGGAAAAGGAAATCAAGCAGTCCCATCCCCGTGTTCGATGGATATTTTTTGAGATCGATAATGCGGATTAGATGGTTACCGCAGGGATTTGGAAATTCGTTGGTGATAATCGACGGCTTTTCCAGATTTCATAGATGGTAAAGGACGTTTCATTAACAATCCGTTCGGACTGAGGATGTCGAATGCCCGATTTGTCAAAATTTCGGGAGCTCCAAACTATCTGGAAAGCGATTAAATAAAATGATTGAGAAGCCTGCCTGAAAACGTTTTGAATCAGTCGGCCTTAATTAAAGCGGGCTGTTTTTGGGATTTGGAATACGAACTGCGGCACAGAGGCGCGCCGCAGCCTGTAACGGCAACTTAGTTGACGACGCTTACGTTTTCAGCCTGGGGGCCTTTAGGGCCTTGCGCTACTGAAAATTGTACGTTTTGGCCTTCATCAAGGGATTTGTAGCCGCCTTGATTCATGATGCTTCTGAAGTGAACGAAAACATCGGGGCCTGATTTCTGTTCGATAAAGCCGAAGCCTTTTTCAGAATTAAACCATTTGACGGTGCCGGTAGTTATTGTAGACATGATAAGTCCTATAAATATTGAGTAGTAAGCCTTTAAAAGGCTGGTAGAGCTGGTAAATTTGGAAATTACTTAATGAAAAACAGGACGAGAAACTACAGGAGAGACATCGAAATGGTAAACAGAGGGTAAATCTTATTTTCAAGCTGAGGCAAGTATGAACTTGAATGTCAGTGATGTCAAGGTATATGTTGGGATCGCTTAAATTATCCGGGTTTATAAAACAACAACTGTCCTGTTTTTTACTGCCCAAGTGACGCGAAAACAGGATCAGGATTGCGCCGTCCATCCGCCAGGGCAAGTCATCAAAACGACGACAGCCTTACGATGATTCCCCAACTATCCGGAAATCAAACAAAGTTTCCAGGTAGAAAGGAGTTCATTATTCCCAAAAAAACCATCTCCCGGATACCTGGCTTTACTTTTGTCGAAGTATTACCAAGGCAGAATGAATTTTCCGCGTAACTTTACTGCGAGGATAGGAAATAACAAGACCGAAATCATGCCCGCACTGACCAGGATAGCCGCCCTGTCCGGTGGCATCAATCCGGCGGAAACACCGATTTCGCTGATGATGATAATCAGAGGAAGACCCGTGGCGGAATAAAATGCGAAAGGCAGCTTCTCTTCCGGTGTTAATTCCTTCTTGTACAATAGCACGGGCACACCCCGAACCAGAACCAGCAAACCCAACAAAAGCGCCACTTGTACAGGAGCCAGCGGGGCGGACCACAAAGCGCTTACTTCAAATTTCATACCTGAAACGATAAAGAAAAAAGGTACCAGGAAGCCATAACCGATCGCGTCAAGCTTATGCCTGAGCAGTTCCCCTCCCTCTCCTTTTACAGTAAGCCCAACCACGATACCTGCAGCAAATGCGCCCATCACTATATTCAGGCCGAATTTGGCAGCAAGCGCGACGAATAGAATCTGAAGCAGGATACAAACTCTTACAGGAAGCTGGCCACTGCTTTGCATAGTACGCGTCATTATCTCAATCAGTCGTGATGACCGAGCGTTCAGGGCAACATAAGCCGCCGCCAAGGCGATGATGCTAAAAGTCAAGATGAACAAAGTATGTAAAACCGTGTCATGCGTGGGGATCAACAAAAGCGAAATGATCATCAATGGCCCGAATTCGCCGGCGGCAGCGGCTGCAACCATATAGGTCCCGAAATCGGTATTCAGTTCTCCCCTGTCACGCAGAATGGGCGCCAGTACGCCCAAAGCGGTAGTGGATAAGGCGACGGCCGCCAATAAAGGCGGTGTCTGGATAAGGCCGATGGCATTGAAGAAGAACATGCAAATCATCGCTATGAAGAGCGAAAGAAACCAGCCGCCTACCGCCAAGGACAAGGGTCTGCCTCGAATATTGTCGAAATCGATCTCAAGCCCGACCATGAATAACAGAAAAGTTAAACCGAGGACACCCATCGTTCCGGTCATGCCATCCGGACTGGCCAGGTTGAATACATGCGGGCCTATCAATATCCCCAACATGACTTCAAGAACCACGACAGGCATACGGACATTACGGGGCAACTCGGCAAGAAGAGGAGCGAGCATCGCAACAAATGCGATCAGTAAAAGTTCAGAAGGATAGGCTTCCATAGATTGACTCCATTGCTGGTTGAATCATATTTCGGGAAACCGAGTTTAAATGAGAAATCAACCACAGACCACTATTTTTCGTTATTTTTCCGGATACCATCACTGCCACGCCCGACTTGCGCTATCAATCTCATTTAAGGGCCAGGCATCGGGTTAAAGTCTGGCCTGATACTGACTATCGTGTTACCATCCCTAGCCTAATCAACAACTTTTACAAAATACCCACAGCAATAATTGTTCATTATCAAATATTTATATCTTGATTAAGCATCCCTTTGCCGGGGTAATATGTATCAAAGGAGATTTTTCTTGACCCCTAAAATACGTATTGGTCTTATCGGTTACGGCAAAACAGGCAAAGCCGTTGCCAATGTACTGGACTCAGATTCACGTTTCGAATTGCGCTGGATAGCCCGCCGCACCATCAGTGAAAATGCTCAAATGCACCCGGATACGGCCATTCCGATCATCGGAATGGCGCAACAATCGTTCGAGAAACTGTTTGAACGGTATCCGGTCGATGCGCTAGTTGATTTTTCTTCGCCGGAATCTGTCCATATCTATGGCGAAACGGTTCGTAAACACGGCATCATGCTGATCAGCGCAATTTCTGCTTATTCGGAGGGCGATATGGATTATGTTCGCAGCCTTGGACAAAGCGCACGCGTCATGAGCTCTCCCAATATTACCTTGGGGATCAATTTCCTGATGGTAGCGGCAAATCTTTTGCGCAAAGCCGCACCTTTCGCTGACGTGGAAATTATTGAGCAACATTTTAAGGAAAAACCCGAAATTTCCGGTACGGCGTTAAAGATCGCTGAAAATTTGGGTATAGAGGGCGATCAAGTCACCTCATTGAGACTCGGCGGAATTATTGGCGAACATGAAGTCATTTTTGGCTTTCCTCACCAAACAGTCCGTCTGGTCCATTCATCGATCAGACGCGAAGCATTTGGTACGGGTGCCGCTTTCGCACTATCCCAACTGGCGACCTGCGATATAGGTTTTTATACCTTTGAAGAGTTGTTAATACAAGCAAGCTATAAATCGGATGACCACGTTTTGGGCAATCACCAGTAGGTTTGGCGGTAACACAAATTGTATAAATACCTATACTAACCTGTTTGCGACATGCCCGGCTTTACTGAAACTGATAAGCCGGTTTCCGTGATCGACGCGGCAGGTCGAATGAATCTTAGTAACCGCTTTGAGCTCAAATGGTTTCTATTTAAACAATCGTCAGCGAATTTTATGTGTATAAAGTCGCGGTATTGAAAGTATAAAACGATGATTGAAAACATTAAAACCGAACCGTTATATATCGTATTAATCAGCATCCACGGCCTAATTCGCGGCCACAATCTGGAATTGGGACGCGATGCGGATACCGGCGGCCAGACCAAGTATGTCGTGGAACTGGCGAAAGCCTTGGCCAAACACCCTGATGTGGAACGCGTGGATTTGATCACAAGGCGAATCATCGACAGTGAAGTCGACGCGGATTACGCCGAGCCGGTTGAACATTTGGCTGATAATGCGCAAATCGTTCGTATTGCGGCGGGCCCGGAGACCTATATCCGTAAAGAAGAGCTATGGGACCATCTGGATAGTTTTGCCGATAATTTACTAAGCTGGCTGCACAGCCAGGCACGCTGGCCTGATATCCTGCACAGCCATTATGCCGATGCCGGCTATGTCGGCGTGCTCCTTTCGCATTGGACGGGTTTGCCGCTGGTGCATACCGGCCATTCTCTGGGACGCGACAAACGTCGACGGCTGCTGGCCCTGGGCCTGCCGATGGAAGAAATCGAGCAGCGCTATCATATTTCACGCCGCATCGGTGCCGAAGAAGACACACTGACCAGCGCCGACCTGGTCATCACCAGCACCCGCAATGAAATTGAAGATCAATATGAACTCTACGATTGCTACACCCCTGAAAAAATGGTGATCATACCGCCGGGCACCGACCTCGAACAATTTCATCCGCCTGCTTTCGCCGACACAGATAATTCATTTTCAACAGTTCTCGAAAAATTCCTGAATGAGCCCGATAAGCCGATGATATTGGCGCTATCCCGGCCGGATGAGCGAAAAAATATCGTTGGCCTTTTGGAAGCCTATGGCGAATCGCCGCGTTTGCAGGCTATGGCCAATCTCGTGATCATTGCCGGCAATCGCGAGGATATCAGGGAACTGAACGAGGGCCCGCAAGCAGTGCTTACTGAATTATTACTGGTTGCCGATCGTTACGATCTTTACGGGCGAGTCGCACTGCCGAAACATCACAATGCCGAAGACGTCGCCGGCATTTACCGCCTTGCGGCGGCATCTAAAGGCGTTTTCATCAATCCCGCCCTGACCGAACCGTTCGGACTGACACTGCTGGAAGCAGCCGCCAGCGGCCTGCCCCTGGTCGCCACAGAAAACGGCGGACCGGTCGATATCATCGGTAATTGCCATAATGGTCTGCTGGTTGACCCGCTGGACAAAACCGCGATTGCCGAGGCTTTATTGACGATCCTCGAGAATCCGGAACGTTGGCAAGAGTTTTCCGCAAATGGCTTACAATACGTTGCCCGGTATTATTCCTGGCACGCCCATGCTCAAGCTTATTTGCGTCGAATTGCGCCGTTATCCCAGCGTCCGAAAATTCTCCAGAAAACGCCCCCGGTCGCCAAAACCGGTCACTACAGGAAGCAGGCCATTTTTACGGCCATGGATAATACTTTGTTGGGTGATGCCGATGGACTGGAGCAATTTATTAAAGTCATCCGAGAACAACGAAAGAAATTTCTGTTCGGCATCGCTACCGGACGGCGGCTGGATTCGATCCTGGCAGTTTTAAAAACACATCGTATCCCGATGCCGGATATTCTGATTACCAGTCTCGGCACTGAAATCTATTATGCCCCGCAATTGATCGCCGACATCGCCTGGACTTACCATATCGACCATTTGTGGACGCCCCAGGTGCTGCGGCGTATCATCGGCGGATTGCCCGGCCTGACTCCACAACCCAAAAAGGAACAGAGCCGGTTCAAGGTTTCCTACTATTACGACAGTAATATCGCACCGCCAATGGATGAAATTCTAACCCTATTGCGGCAACAGGAACTATCGGTCAACCCGACGCTTTCATTTGGACAGTATCTGGATATCGTTCCTGCAAGAGCCTCCAAAGGGCAGGCTGTACGTTATATTGCCCGGCAGTGGAACATCCCCCTTGAACGCATCCTTGTCACGGGAGGTTCCGGTGGCGATGAAGACATGCTGCGCGGCAATACGCTCGGAGTCGTCGTCGCCAATCGCCACCGCGAAGAGCTGTCGATACTGGGCGATACGGAGCATGTCTATTTTGCCGACCGTCCGCATGCGGGGGGTATCCTGGAAGCCATAGAACACTACGACTTCTTCAATCTTTAGCGACTCGCTCCACAGCCCATGTCCAAACAAATCCTGATATGCACCGACCTCGACCGCACCTTGTTGCCGAACGGACGTCAGCCGGAATCGCCCAGTGCACGCGACTCTTTTGCCCGGCTGGTAGCGCATCCGGAAGTGACTTTAGCTTATGTCAGCGGCAGGCACCGCGAACTGGTCGAAGAGGCTATTGGAATGTACCGTCTGCCTTTGCCTGACTGGGTCATCGGCGATGTCGGCACGACGATTTACCAAGTGAGCTCCGGCGAATGGCGTCATTGGCCTGACTGGGAACAGGATATCGCCGCCGATTGGCGAGGATTAACGGCGAACGAATTGCGGCCCTTGTTTACGGACTTGCCTTCGTTGCGCTTGCAGGAAGAAAGCAAACAAAACCGCTATAAACTCAGCTATTATCTCTCGTTGCATTTGGATATCGAGGCCCTGCAACATGAAATGGCGCAACGGCTTGCCGAACAAAACCTGGCGGCCAGCCTGATCTACAGCGTCGACGACGTGTCAGCTACAGGGCTTCTGGATGTCTTGCCTGCACGGGCGACGAAACTCCATGCCGTCGAGTTCTTAATGCAACACCTGGGTTTTGAATATACCGATACGGTATTCGCCGGCGACAGCGGCAACGATTTACCGGTGCTGGCCAGCGGGATACAATCTGTATTGGTGGCCAACGCCGGCAGCGAGGTAGCCGAACAAGCCCTGAATCTGGCCAGGAAACAGGGAACGTTATCGGCATTGTATCTGGCGCAAGGCGGTTTTATGGGCATGAACGGCAATTACAGCGCGGGGATTCTCGAGGGTATCGGTTATTATCTTCCCTATACACGGTCTTGGATGGAGCTGGATGATGCACTTTAAACCTTCTATTCACATTTTCGGCGAAGTGCTGTTCGATCATTTTCCCGACGGCAGCCGCGTTTTGGGCGGCGCACCCTTTAACGTCGCCTGGCACTTGCAGGCTTTCGGACTATCCCCGCGATTCATCAGCCGAATCGGCGATGATCCGCCCGGGCGGGAAATTGCCGCCATGATGGATGCCTGGGGCATGAACCGGAACGCCCTGCAACAGGACCCGGATCATCCTACCGGCAGCGTCCAGGTGCTGATCCAGGGCGGCGAACCGCATTACGACATCGTCCCTAATTGCGCCTATGACTTTATCGACAAGGAACAGATCGGAAAAGAATCTACCGAAGGCATTCTGTACCATGGCTCGCTGGCCTTCCGCAACCCCGTCGCACGCGCCGCGCTGCAAACAGCGAAGGCCCGACATCATGGCAAGCTATTCGTCGACGTCAATTTGCGGCCGCCCTGGTGGGAGCGGAAAACGCTGCTGCCGGTTTTAAACGATGCGGATTGGGTCAAGTTGAATGAAGACGAATTAGCGACATTATGCCCCGATTACTCCGATCTGGAATCGGCCATGCAGGCGTTTTCGTCACAATTCGATCTGGAGTCACTGATAGTCACTCGTGGCGCGCAAGGCGCCGTCGCTTACGACAGGCAGGAACGATTTATCGCGGTCAAACCGCCCGAGAGTACCCGAGTCATCGATACCGTGGGGGCAGGCGATGCTTTCGCCTCCATCTTGCTGCTGGGGTTGATCAGGCAATGGCCGTTGCAAACCATGCTGGAACGGGCGCAAACGTTCGCCAGCGCATTGGTCGGCAGACGCGGAGCCGTCGTCTCCGACAAAGCGTTTTATCACACCTTCAGCAAACAGTGGGCTTGATTTTTCGCCTGTCAACGAATGCCTTACTCCAAGAAACCCACCCAACCGTTAGGATAATGAATCATGTACGAACAAGTATCCCACTCGTTACTGAACTCCATACTGGACGACTTGAAGCCTGAAATCATCCGGCAGGATCTGCGGCATTTTTATACCCGTCTCGGCGCCAATTTTTACGCCATATATTCACTGTTTTATACCCTCTACGGTCACCGTGCGGACTTTAATTCGCAAATGCTGCGCCTGGTGGAAACCATGGCAAAAGGCTATATCATCCGATCCGCAGAACTGGAGCGTATCGACATCCAGCGCGAATCCGATCATAACTGGTTCCTGTCCCAGAAATGGGTCGGCATGGCGCTGTATACCAACGGCTTCGCGGACAACCTGGTCGATCTGGCCGACAAAACACCCTATTTCCAGGAATTGGGCATCAATATGGTGCATATCATGCCGATTCTGATGTGTCCCACCGGAAAAAGCGACGGCGGCTACGCGATCAGCGATTTCCGTCAAATTGACGACCGTCTTGGCGACATGAACGATTTCCACCGTGTTGCCGAGGAATTCAGGAAACGCGATATCCTGCTGGTTCTTGACATCGTTCTCAACCATACCTCCAACGAGCATGCGTGGGCTAAAAAGGCGGCCCAGGGAGACCGGCGATATCAGGATTATTACTTTGTTTTCGACAACCGTGAAATCCCCGATATGTTTGAGCAGACCATGCCGGATATTTTCCCTGAAAACGATCCGGGTAATTTTACCTGGAATGAGGACATGCAAAAATGGGTGATGACCGTCTTCCACAATTATCAATGGGATTTGAATTACAGCAATCCCGAAGTCTTCATCGAAATGCTCGACATACTCCTGTTCTGGGCGAATCAGGGCGTTGACGTGCTGCGCCTCGATGCCGTCGCCTTTCTATGGAAAAAGATAGGCACCACCTGCCAGAATGAGCGCAATGCACATTTGATTCTTCAATTGATGAAGGACTGCTGCCAAGTGGCCGCACCCGGTGTCTTGTTTATCGCCGAAGCGATTGTCGCGCCGGTTGAAGTCATCAAATATTTCGGCGAAGATGCCATTATCGCCAAGGAATGCGAAATCGCCTATAACGCCACGTTGATGGCGTTGCTGTGGGATGGCATCGCGACAAAAAATGCCAAATTGCTTTATCAGGGCGTGAAAAGTCTGCCCGCCAAACTGGAACGGGCAACCTGGCTCAACTATGTGCGCTGCCACGACGATATCGGGTTTGGGTTCGATGACAGCGATGTCCGGGCTGTCGGTTACGAACCTTTCGCGCATAGAAAGTTTCTGGTTGACTATTTCAGCGGCCAATTCGATGCGTCACCGGCCCGGGGTATGATCTTCATGCGCAACGACGAAACCGGGGACGCTCGCATCAGCGGATCGCTGGCATCGCTTGCCGGGCTGGAGTCGGCGTTGGAAAACGGTCATCCGGATCTGATTTCAACTGCCGTCAACAGAATCATCCTGCTGCATAGCGTCATTTTATCGTTCGGCGGCATCCCGCTGCTCTACAACGGTGATGCGCTCGGGGTACTCAATGATTACAGTTACCTCGACGATGACCATAAAAGCAATGACAACCGCTGGATTCACCGCCCCAAAATCAATTGGGAACGTGCGGAATTGCGGAAAAAACAGGGCACAGTGGAATACACACTTTTCAATGCGATAAAAAAAATGATCGCCATCCGCAAGGAAACGTCCGCTTTCGCCGATTTCAACAACCGCGAATTACTCGACGTCAATAATGAGCATTTGTTTTGCTTTATTCGATTCAATCATCAGCGCCCATCGGAACGGGTGCTGGTCATCGCCAATTTCGACGCCTATCCCCAGTACCTGGATCTGGAAGCTATCAGCGGGCGCGGCATCAACCTGTACAGCCGGTTTATCGATTTGTACAGCGGCAGAAATCCTGCCCAATACGATCGCCGGATCGTTCTGCAGGCCTATCAGTTTTATTGGCTGACCGAAATTTAAAGTTAACGTGTGGAAGCCGTAATTCCTATTAAGGAATCCGGAAAACCGGCTCAGATAGAGCTATCTTGCTCAAGGCCGGGTATTGAAAAAGTCTATCCGTGAAATCCTTCAATACCCTGCTGGGAATGAGGCTCTGCCGCACCTTCTATTGACCAAAGATTCAAACAGCCCGTCTTTAGGTATGTGAAACAGTTTCCCGTTGCGTAGCGGTACCTTCATAATCGGTTAAAATCCCCACCGCAATAATCACGATACCGATGAAAACATAAAAATTCCGAGCCGCTTCCTGATCCGAAAAGCCTAGAATAAACGGTATGAAAACAAGCAATGGGCCGACCAGTCGTTCGATCCAGCCATGAAGGGTGAACGGGATGATCTTGACAACGCCAAAAGGAAAATCGGTCGCAAGGGTCACAGCCAGATGAACGGCGGCCAGGCCATAAGCGAGCATGGCCGGCAGTCCGCTTAAACCGAACAGGGATGGCGCCAATAAAAATAGGACAACCGTAGCATAATCGAGATAGCCGTGGTTAGTTGGAGAGATAATTTTCATGTTATTGCTCCTCTAGTTGAAGGGTGACCACAATGGTTACCACTTGTGAAGCTTATTGAAAATTATCGCTAATGTCTGTTAGCTGGATAACACACGCGGTTCCAGGCAATATTCTGATGTTAACCCGATCCGGTCCAACTCAGTCGTATTAACCGGGATTAGAAAATAATTTATCTTTTACGCAGATGAGATCTCTCGTGTAGTCAAGTATTCCGCGGCTTCGAAGGTCATTCAGAATGGTACTGACCACCGGACGGCTTGCGCCGACCAAATCCGCCAACTCCTGCTGGGTTAGATGAATTTCCAGGGCATATCCGTGGCTGCATCGGATGCCGAACATCTCCGCGAGTTCTTTTAACATGTCGATAATCCGGTTTTCAACTGGCTGGGCCAGAATATTCAGCAACCTGTGTTCGGCTTGTTGTCTTCGGATGCATTGCGCCTCGAAAACCTGCCATGACAAGTCCGGTTGAAGGGATATCAACTTTTTGAAATCATGATGTTCCAACCGGAATAGCGTGACCTCACCGACGGCTTGCGCGGTTTCTTCCATCGGTTTTACCGCTGAGCCGGTATGCAGGCAACCGATAATGTCCCCTCGCTTCACCAGAGCGACTGTCCATTCATTTCCCTGCTCGGTAATATAGGACAATTTAACGAAACCCTTGTTGATCAAAAAAACATGGGGACAGGCATAGCCCTGACGATAAATAAAACCTTTATCGGGAATATCGATCGATTGCAGGGACGGGCATTCCTGACGCCACTTTTCCATGTTATCGTCGGTAAATAAATTTAATAAATTAAAGTTCGTATCGTGTGTTTTCATTTAACATCAGGGTTCAAGTTAAGATTAGATAGTTTCGCGTATTCAAACCGCCATGTTAAACGACAGACTTCCATCCTTGCTTCATTTGATTGACAAGATGGGCTTGTTTCAAAACTATTTTTCGGTTTCAACAATCTCGGCAAAAACACAATGCTCGCCTACAGTGGTTAATTTGGCGCTCATGATCCGATTCTCAACCGATTTATTGTTGTCGATGACACAGCCAACGCGAATATAATTGGGCGTATAACCATAAACCACCTTTGTGTCTTCTGCAAACGGTTCGCTATAGCCTTCCCATAATACCGGAAACTCGTAACCCGTATTGTCCGCGAAAAACTTTCGCCTCTGCTCCTCGGCCAATTGATGTAACTCACGGCTGCGCTGTTTTTTAACGCTGTCGTGCACCTGATTCGGCAACGCTGCGGCTTTGGTGCCTTCCCGTCTGGAATAGGTGAAGATATGGATGTGGCCGAAGCCGATTTGCCTGATAAAATCAACGCTTTCCTGCCATTCCAGATCGGACTCACCGGGAAAGCCGACGATAATATCGGTGGTGACATTAAAATGCGGAATTTGCGCCCGCAACCGATTGACGATGGCCGCGAATTCCCGGGTTTTACAGCGCCTCGCCATTCTGCGTAACACCGAGTCGGAACCGCTTTGCAATGGCAGGTGCAAATGCGGCATTAACCGCGGATTATCAAACAACTCAAAAAAATCATCCGGCAGTTCCCAGGGTTCCAATGAGCCCAGCCTAAGCCGTGGAATGCCGGTTTCGGCAAGCACGGCCTTGATCAGATCGGATAAATTGACGCCCAGATCACTGCCGTAGCCACCCAGATGGACGCCGGTCAGAATGACTTCATCGATATTTTGCAAATGCAAGGCATTGATTTCATCGATAACGTCTGCAATCGCCCGGCTTTTTTCTTCGCCGCGAGCCACCGTCACGATACAGAAGGTGCAGCGATAACGGCAACCATCCTGCACTTTAACAAAAGCACGCTGCCTGCCTCGGGTGAACAGGGAGATTTCACCCGGCTCGCTCGACATGACAGGCATGCTGTCCATATTGAGCGAGGTTAAAGTTTTTTCAACCAGTTGATCTTTATCCTTGTTGCTGACAACCAGATCGACTCCCATCAAGGCGGCGGCTTCCTCCTGATTCAAGGTTGCATAACAGCCGCTGACTACCAGTTTCGCCTGCGGATTATCTCTATGGATACGGCGGATCAGATTGCGCGATTTTCTGGCCGCATCCTGGGTAACGGCGCAGGAATTAATAATGACCAGATTGGCCGTTTCGGCCTGCCGGGTAATTTGATGGCCGGATTTTTGAAACGCCTGCGCCCAGGTTTCCAGTTCCGCTTCGTTAAGACGGCAGCCGAGTGTTTTAAGATGAACCAACATTATCCAAAGAACCAGTAGGCAATAAAAATGGAGGCGACAACGCCCGCAAAATCCGCCATTATCCCACAGCCGGCGGCATGACGGATATTTTTGATGCCGACTGCGCCAAAGTAAACAGCCAATACATAAAATGTCGTTTCCGTGCTGCCCTGGATAATGCAGGACAGGCGCCCGGCAAAGGAATCAGGACCCAGCGTTTTCATGGTGTCGATCATCATCGCCCGGGCGCCGCTGCCGCTGAACGGCTTGATCAGGGCGGTAGGCAAGGCATCGATAAAGCGGTCATCCAGCAGCATCAGGCGGGCCAGATAACGCACGAGATCGTTAATCAATTCCAGGGCGCCGCTGGCCCTGAAAACACCAATGGCGACCAGCATTGCCACCAGATAAGGAACAAGGGTTATGGCGATCTGAAAGCCTTCCTTGCCGCCCTCAATAAACGCCTCATAGGCATTAACGCCCTTGTAAACAGCGCCGAAAATAAAGGTAACGACTAAGCTATAGAGGATAACGTTGCTGATCAACGCGGATTGTTCGAGCATTTGCTGTTGTGGCAAACTTGAAAAATAACCCAAAATCGCCACCACCAACACCGTAAATCCGCCCAGATAGGCCATCACCACCTTTTCCAGCAGATTGATTTTTTGCATCGCAGCCACGGCCACCAAGCCTGCCAGCGTGGACATATAAGTCGCAAGCAGTATCGGAATAAAGACATCGGTCGGATTAACCGCCCCCAGTTGCACCCGGTAAGTGAATATCGTTACCGGAAATAACGTGACCGATGAGGTATTGATCACCAGAAACAGAATTTGCGCGTTGCTGGCCGTTTCCGGGTCCGGATTTAGCGTTTGCAGTTCTTTCATCGCCTTAATGCCCATAGGCGTTGCCGCATTGTCCAGGCCCAGCGCATTGGCGGAAATATTCATCACCATCGCGCCTAAGGCCGGATGATTTTCAGGAATGTCCGGCATCAGGCGGCTGAATAACGGTGTCAGGCCCTGCGTCAATAACTGGATGAAACCGCTGCGCTCGCCCACACGCATCATGCCGAGCCATAATGTCAACACGCCGGTTAAACCCAGGGCTATTTCGAACGCCGACTTCGACAAAGTGAACATGGCGGCCATGATTTCCGCGAAAACGTGCTGGTCGCCCAGAAACACCAGCTTAAACAAGGCAGTGATAAAAGCGATAAGAAAAAAGGAAATCCAGATGATATTGAGCACGAAAAACAGAAAAGTGATTGATCTTGAAGTTATTCTAGTGCCTGAGATATCCGATTGTCTTGCTTTTATGAGAAAAAAGACGGCGCTGCTACATAAAGTCTTTGATGATTTAAATCATCATGGGTTATTGTACTGGACATGTAGGATCAACTCTTCCTACATGTCATGACAACTTGAGGAGGTAATCATGAAATTAAAAATCATATGGCCACTTGCGCTCGCCGCCTGTGTGTTGCAGGGCTGCGTATTGACAAAAATCGCCACGGTGCCGATGCGGCTGGGTGGAGCCGTCGTTTCTATTGTTCCGGTTGTCGGGAATACCGCTCATGACGCCATTGATGAGGCAGCCGAAACAGTGGACGATGTTCCCATCTGACGGCTGGAGCATTTGATAAGACAAATAGCTTTTTCCAACAGCGTGTTGAAAAAAACCTGTTGAAGCAGACCGAGAAATCCGTTGCGGTCAAAAAAGAGGCTGCGCCATCCATGATGGCGCAGCCCAGGAGTTAATAATATAACTGAGGAGTAGATTACTTTAAGGAAAGCAACACTATAATGCCAAAAATACTGAGTGGTTGTTGCAATGCAGTTCACATAATTAAAATTTTAAATTCCTCTGGCCAGTTTTTCAGCATAACCTGTGTAACTGCTAGGCGTCAGTTCCAGCAATGCTGCCTTGGCTGCCGGCGGGATTTCGAGCTTTTCGATAAAGGCCCGCATTTGTTCCCGGGTAAGACGACGGCCCCGAGTGAGTTCCTTCAATTTTTCATAAGGCTGCTCAATACCGTAGCGGCGCATCACGGTTTGAATGGGCTCCGCCAGAACTTCCCAATTGGCATTCAAATCGGCATCCATGGCTTCCGGGTTAATCTCTAATTTGGAAATACCTTTCAGACTCGCCTGTATGGCGATGCTGGTGTGGGCAATGCCGACGCCGATATTGCGAAGGACGGTGGAGTCGGTTAAATCGCGCTGCCAGCGCGACACCGGCAATTTTTCCGCCAAAAATGCAAACAGGGCATTGGCTATGCCTAAATTGCCTTCGGAGTTTTCAAAATCGATCGGATTGACTTTATGCGGCATCGTCGATGAGCCAATCTCGCCGGCGACGGTTTTCTGTTTGAAATAACCCAGGGAAATATAACCCCAGATATCGCGGTCGAAATCGAGCAGTACCGTATTAAAGCGTGACAAGGCGTGGAAAAATTCGGCGATATAATCGTGCGGCTCAATCTGAATGGTATAGGGATTAAACTCCAGGCCCAACGATTCGACAAAATTCCTGGCAAATTCCGCCCAGTCAATCTCGGGGAAAGCAACAGAGTGCGCATTGTAGTTGCCGACAGCGCCGTTGATTTTTCCCAGCAAGGCCACCGACTCCAACTGCTGTTTCTGACGATCCATTCGAGCCGCAACATTGGCAAATTCCTTGCCGGTCGTCGTAGGAGTCGCCGACTGGCCGTGCGTGCGGGACAGCATGGGCTGGCCGGCGGTCTCCACGGCGATTTTTTTGATCGCGGCAATGCATTCGTTGATCTGCGCCAAAATCTTGGCACGGCCTTCTTTCAGCATCAACGCGTAGGACAGGTTGTTAATGTCCTCCGAGGTGCAGGCGAAATGGATGAATTCGCTGACCCGTACGAGTTCGGCGCAGCCTGCGATTTTTTCCTTCAGAAAGTATTCAACGGCCTTGACGTCATGATTGGTAATTTTTTCAATATCTTTTACCCGCTGGGCGTCGGCTTCGGAAAAATCGCTGATGATCTTGTTCAATACCCCGTTTGCGGCATCGGAAAAGGCCGGCACTTCAACAATCCCGGAATGGCTGGCCAAGGCTTGCAGCCAACGGACTTCAACCTGTACGCGCAAGCGGATCAATCCGTATTCGCTGAAGATGGGACGCAGTTCTTCAACTTTATTGGCATAACGGCCGTCGATAGGGGAAATGGCGGTGAGAGAAAAGTAAGTCATGGCTTTGTCCAGGTATATTTTGAGAACAATTTCAAATGAAGTCGCGTTAGCGTAACGGGGCAGACGGTCGGAATCCTCAACATTGAGGCACGCTTCGCTGACCCAATCTGCCTTCATGTTGATTCGTTGGTTTTGGTTTCTATGATGCCGCCGCCCAGGCATATCTCGCCATCATAAAATACGACGGATTGCCCCGGCGTGATGGCTCGTTGCTGCCGATCAAAAATCACTTTACACCGGTCGCTGCCGACAGGTTCGATACGGCAGCTTTGATCGGGTTGGCGATATCGGTTTTTGGCGGCGCAACGCAGGGTGTTGGTTAACGGTCGGTTGCTGCACCAATCCAACTGGCCGGCTACCAGCACATTGTGCAGCATCAACGGGTGATCATGTCCCTGCCCGACTAACAGCACGTTATTTTCCAGATCTTTTTCCAGCACGTACCACGGTTCATCAGGCGCATTTTTGACGCCGCCGATGCCAAGGCCCTGGCGCTGCCCCAGGGTGTAGTACATCAAACCGTGATGCCGGCCGATCAGCCGGCCGTCAGGGGTGAGGATATCGCCGGGCTGGGTCGGTAAATAACGTTGCAGAAATTCCTTGAATTTGCGTTCGCCGATAAAGCAAATGCCGGTACTGTCTTTTTTCCGATAATTATCAAAGCCGGCTTTTTTGGCCATTGCCCGAATTTCGGGTTTGTGTAAATGACCGATCGGAAACAGGGTACGAGCCAGCTGCTTTTGACCCAGCGTATAAAGAAAATAACTTTGTTCTTTATTGGGGTCCAGTCCTTTTAATAAAACATATTCGCCCTGATTTTCCGCGACTCGGGCATAATGACCGGTCGCGATGTATTCGGCGCCCAAATCGTCGATTGCATAATTCAGGAATGCCTTGAATTTGACATGCTTGTTGCACAGGATATCGGGATTAGGCGTTCTCCCGGCCTTAAATTCGGACAAAAATACCTCAAACACTTCATCCCAGTATTCAGCGGCAAAATTGACTGTTTTTAACGGAATGCCCAGTTTATCACAAACTTGCTGCGCATCGGCCAAATCCTCCATCGCCGTGCAGTAGTCAGTGCCGTCATCTTCTTCCCAGTTCTTCATGAATAAGCCGGTGACTTGATGCCCCTGTTCCAATAAAAGCAAGGCGGTTACCGAAGAATCGACACCGCCGGACATACCGACGATTATATTTTTACTCATGGGATAGATCGAGATATGATTTAATTAAGTCCAATGAATGCAGATTGCCTTTCAGGTATTCGTCGATGCTGATCAATACCAAAGGACTGCGCAGACGATGCCTTTCACAAGCAATTTCATCCCGAGTCAGCCAATGCGTTGCAATAATGCCTTCGTCCAGCATTTGATCATGATCATGATCCTGGCATTGACCCGAAAAACAAATTCGGAGGAAACTGGCCGATTCCGGATTTCTCCGCCAGAGCTGAATGGCCACAATATGCTCCGGTTCAAATCGCCACGCGGTTTCTTCGTAAACTTCCCGTTTGATTGCGGCAATCAGATTTTCCCCTTCTTCGAGATGACCGGCGGGCTGATTGAATCGAATGCCACTGTTTGTATGCTCTTCAACCAATAAAAACCGCTGGTTCTGTTCAATCACGGCAGCGACTGTGACGTGCGGCTTCCAAACCATCTTTAAAACTCTATCTATAAAAAAACGGCTATTTTACTCGATTTAACACACTTGATGACAAAGAATTGAACTCTTCATGCTAATAAGGTCAAACCGTGCGATGAACAAAATAATGAGGCAGGCATTGCCCCAATGGCAAACATGGACCTGTAAAGTATTGGCGTTTGCACCGACTGTAAAACTGAAAACCAGTTACTATTAATGTGTTACAGCGGTAGAGCCGGACTAAGATTGAAAGGATATACGAGCGGGCTTGAAATCGACTATCATTGGTATTATGTTAAGAGCGTAAAGTTATTTTATGATGTCTATGTCCGGTAATGATCCGTATCACGATAACAATAATGGCTTGGCTGTTCAGGAACTCAAGCCGAAACTGAAAAAGCCGCCGTTATACCGAGTAATCTTATTAAACGATGATTTTACTCCGATGGATTTTGTAATTGAAATATTGATGATTTTTTTTGCCATGCCCCAGGAAAAAGCCACACAGGTCATGCTGCAAATACACACCCAGGGAGTTGGCGTGTGTGGAACGTATTCCAAAGATGTGGCAGAAACAAAAGTATATTTGGTCAATGAATATTCGCGGTCGCATCAGCATCCGTTGCTGTGCACGATGGAAGAAGCATAAATTGGTGAGCTTATGTTAAGTAAAGAACTTGAAGTTACCTTAAATAATGCCTTTAAAAATGCCCATGAAAAACGGCATGAATTTATTACCGTGGAGCATCTGCTCCTGGCATTACTTGACAACGAGTCCGCCGAAACGATTATGAAGGCATGCGGCTGCAACATCAAGGCGCTACGGGGTCAATTGACCCAATTTATCGATGAAACCATCTCGCTGATTCCTCCGGGCGTGCAGCGCGAAACTCAACCGACTCTGGGCTTCCAGCGAGTGCTGCAGCGCGCCGTTTTTCATGTCCAGGCATCCGATAAAAAAGAAGTTTCAGGCGCCAATCTCTTTGTTGCCCTGTTTAGCGAACAGGACTCTCACGCGGTCTATCTGCTAAACAAACAAGACATATCAAGACTGGATGTGGTCAACTATCTTGCCCACGGTATTTCTAAAATAGATCAGGATAATCAATCTATGGATGAACGAAATTCGGAGATAGGCAATCCTGATGCGGAAGCATCGGGTAGTCCCTTGGACAAATATACCACCAATCTAAATGAAGAAGCATTGAAAGGAAGAATAGACCCCTTGATTGGAAGGGAACTGGAACTCGAACGTACTATTCAGATTCTTTGCCGCCGCCGTAAAAACAACCCTTTGCTGGTAGGAGAAGCCGGCGTAGGGAAAACAGCGATCGCTGAAGGACTGGCGAAAAGGATCGTTGAAGAAAATGTACCCGAAGTACTATTGAAAAGCGTCATCTACGCTCTGGATTTAGGTGCGCTGGTGGCAGGAACAAAATACCGGGGCGATTTTGAGAAACGCCTTAAAGCGCTGGTCAATCAATTAAAGCGGGAACCTGATTCGATCTTATTTATCGATGAAATTCATACGATTATCGGCGCCGGCTCGGCGTCGGGCGGCGTTATGGATGCGTCCAATCTGATTAAACCGCTGCTGGCTTCAGGTCAGATGCGCTGCATCGGCTCGACAACCTACCAGGAGTACAGAGGGGTGTTTGAAAAAGATCATGCTCTGGCCAGACGCTTTCAGAAAGTCGATGTCACCGAACCCTCCGTTGAAGATACCGTCCTGATATTAAAGGGACTGAAATCTCGTTTTGAAGAGCATCATGACGTTAAGTATTCCAGCGAAGCATTGCGCCTCGCAGCGGAATTATCCGATCGCTATATCAATGACCGGCATTTACCCGATAAGGCGATCGATGTCATCGATGAAGCGGGCGCAAAACAACGCATGATGCCGGAAACCGAACGCAAGGAGCTTATTGATGCTGCCGAAATAGAAGAGATCGTGTCAAAAATTGCCCGGGTTCCGGCCAGATCGGTTTCTTCAAACGATATAGATAAACTGTCCAATCTGGAAAAAAATCTGAAAATGCTGGTCTTTGGACAGGATGAAGCGATTTCGGCCTTGGCATCGGCGATAAAATTGTCGCGCGCCGGTCTTCGCGAATCGCAAAAAACCATCGGCTCATTCCTGTTTGCAGGGCCCACCGGCGTTGGTAAAACCGAAGTTACTCGCCAATTAGCCAAAATCATGGGGGTCGAACTGATCCGCTTTGATATGTCCGAATATATGGAACGCCATACGGTTTCCAGGTTGATCGGCGCGCCTCCGGGTTATGTGGGGTTCGACCAGGGCGGATTGTTGACCGAGCAGATTAACAAGCACCCCCATGCGGTCTTGCTGCTTGATGAGCTGGAAAAAGCCCATCCTGATGTCTTTAACCTGTTGCTGCAGGTCATGGATCACGGATCCTTGACCGACAATAACGGACGGAAAGCAGATTTCCGTAACATCATCATGGTGATGACGACCAATGCCGGGTCCGAGGAAGGAAGCCGGGCTTCGATCGGTTTTACTCATCAGGATCATGCCTCCGATAGCCTGAAAGTGATCGAAAAAGGTTTCTCGCCCGAATTCCGTAACCGGCTGGACGCCATTATCCAGTTTAAACCGCTGGATATTTCCATTGTCGGACATGTCGTCGATAAGTTTATCTTTGAATTGGAAGCATTGCTGTCAGACAAGCAGGTCACCTTGACATTGGATGCCGATGCCCGTTTATGGCTGGCTGAAAACGGCTGCGACCCCAAAATGGGGGCCAGACCGATGTCGCGTCTTATACAGGAAAAAATTAAGAAACCGCTGGCAAATGACCTGTTATTCGGCAAGCTGTCGCACGGCGGCCATGTACGGATTTACGTGGAAAACAATGAACTTGCTTTTTCTATCGATAGTAAAGAATTGATCGTTCCTGAAAACAGTTGATCAGGAATCATGCTACCCTCTCACTAAGGGGATTAGCGCATACGGAAGGTGATGCGGCCTTTGGTCAAGTCGTAAGGCGTCATTTCGACCTTGACCGTATCGCCTGTCAGGATACGGATATAATGTTTTCGCATTTTTCCCGAAATATGCGCCGTGACAATATGACCATTCTCAAGTTGTACGCGGAACATGGTATTGGGAAGGGTATCAATAACCTTGCCTTCCATTTCAATTTGATCTTCTTTAGCCATTGTGTGTGTTTATCCAGGTAATTAAATTTGCCCATCATACCATAAGCCCGGATTTAACAATAGTCATGGATCGTAGGAACGGCGATCAATCATCTCCAACTGCATACTCAACCCACTGATGGTCTCTAAATAATTGAAGCGGCTGATAGTCGCTTTTATAAGCCATCTTTTTGCAGTTCTTGATCCAGAAACCCAAATACAGGAATTCCCGATGCTGCCGATAGGCCTGTTCAATTTGCCATAACACAGCATAAACACCGGGGCTGTATCCTGAAAATTTGGGCTCAAAAAAAGTATAGACTGCGGACCAGGCATGATCAGATTGATCAATCACCGCTACAGCCGCCAGTTCATTTTCGATAAAAAATTCAGCAAAACGGGTATCGCACCACGAACTTCCGAGAAAATTGAAATAGTCACCCGGACTGGATTGGGCCATAATGCCACCTTTATGCTTGAAACGTTGATAGCGCAAATACATATCGTAATGGGACTGCTCAAAAGCGGCCGGTTTAACGATGACCCGAGTATCGGCGTTCTTGACCAGACAACGTTTTTGCCGTCGATTTGGCTTGAATCGAGCAACCGGCACTCGAGCTGACAAGCAAGCCGAACAGTGCGCACAATAAGGCGCATAGACCTCATCGCCACTACGGCGAAATCCTTGCGCCAGCAATTGAGCATAAATGGCCGGTGTTAGTTGACGAGCCGGGTGCACAAATATGGATTGCGCAAACTCTCCCTCAAGATAACTGCACGGATGCGCTTGCGTGAGCAATAACGGAAGGGAGGTCATTGGCATTGCCATGCCGCCAGGCTGGCGGGAATTTCGCAATAGCGATCGAGCAATCTTACAAAATCACTGCGATCCATTTCTTCAGCGCCAAAGCTTTCAAGGTGCCGTGTGTGCACCTGACAGTCTATCAAATGAAAATTCCAGGACTTGAGCTGTTCAACCAAGGTTGCAAAGACCGCCTTGGAGGCATCGGTTCTGATATGAAACATGGATTCACCAAAAAAAACCTGGCCCAGCGCAACGCCATACAATCCGCCTACCAGTTCACCGTCGCACCAGGCTTCTGCGGAATGGGCGATGCCTAGCCGGTACAATTCCTTATACGCCCGGCTGATGTCATTGGTGATCCAGGTTCCTGTGCTATTCGCTCTTAGTCTTGCGCACCCGTCGATGACATCACTAAACGCTCGATCATAACTGATCGAAAACTTATTTTTTCGCAGCGTTTTACGCAGGCTTCTGGATATCACGAGTTTATCAGGAAATAAAACCAGTCTGGGATCGGGCGACCACCACAAGATCGGTTCGCCCGGATTAAACCAGGGAAAAATCCCATGCCGGTACGCCTTAAGCAAGCGATTTACCGACAGGCAGCCGCCAACGGCTATCAGGCCGTCAGGCTCACGCAAGGCTCTATTTAGCGACGGAAAATCCTGTTCAGGCGTATCTGGATCAAGGACAGTCAGTTGCATACATTGCGTCCCCTATCCTCCTCATGGATATCCTATTTCAATTCATCCAGATATTTTTCTGCATCTAATGCAGCCATACATCCGGCTCCGGCTGAGGTGACGGCCTGCTTATAAACCGAGTCCATCACATCGCCGGCGGCAAAAACGCCTTCCACACTGGTTGACGTGGCATTGCCGGCAATCCCGCTTTTGACTTTGATATAGCCATGATCCATATCCAGTTGTTCATTAAATATTTCCGTATTGGGTGTATGGCCAATGGCAATAAAGACGCCATGCACATCGAGTTCTTTAGTCGATCCATCCACGGTATTTTTGATCCTGATACCGGTCACTCCCATGTCATCCCCCAACACTTCGTCAAGCGTGTGATTCCATTCTATGGCGACATTTCCGCTTTTTGATTTTTCAATCAGCTTATCCGACAGTATTTTTTCAGAACGGAATTTGTCTCGACGGTGTACAATCGTAACCTTAGAGGCAATATTGGCCAGATAGAGCGCTTCCTCCACTGCCGTGTTACCGCCACCAATGACGGCTACCGGTTTGTTTTTATAGAAAAATCCGTCACACGTTGCGCACGCAGAAACCCCCCTGCCCTTAAAAGCCTCTTCCGATTCCAGACCGAGGTAACGAGCCGAAGCCCCCGTGGCAATAATTAACGCATCGCAGGTGTAACTGCCGGAGTCACCCGTCAATTTGAAGGGTTTAGCCGATAAGTCTGCGCTATGGATATGGTCAAAAATAATTTCAGTATCAAACCGTTCCGCATGTTTACGCATTCTTTCCATCAAATCGGGGCCTTGCAGACCTTCGACATCGCCCGGCCAATTATCAACTTCAGTCGTCGTCGTTAATTGTCCACCCTGCTGCAAACCGGTGATCATCACCGGATTCAGATTGGCTCGCGCAGAGTAGACGGCGGCAGTGTAACCGGCAGGGCCGGAGCCAAGAATCAATAAACGACAGTGTTTGGGGTCACTCATTACAAAAAACCTCTCAGGGAACAAGACGGGGAAATTGGATTAGATTATGAAGATAGATATGGGTTTCGTAAACTGCAAAATCAACTCTTTGATCATGAAGTCATCGAAAATTGACCGGATTCTTTTGTGGTCATTATTAATGTAAAATAATCGGTACATGATCTATAATCATGTTTTAATAGTATTAATTTTAATCGAGTAATTACATGTCTGCTGTGATGGAAGAAAAAACTGTTCGTGGTTTACGTGAAATCGCTGTATTGGTTTTTTTGGCCTGTGCATTGTTTTTTCTGATTTCCCTGATAACCTTCAGTAACGAAGATGCCGGCTGGACTCATAGCGGCACGACACATTCCATCCGTAATGCGTGCGGTGTTTTTGGCGCGTGGCTGGCCGATTTTAGCTTCAGCTTTTTTGGCTTGATAGCCTACCTGTTCCCCGTCATCATTTTCTGGCAGGCCTTTGTGATTTACGTGCATCGCAATCAGGCGCTGCAAAAAATGAACATGGCGCTGCATTGGCTGGGCATCGTGACCACGATAGTTTCAGGCGCCGCCTTATCCAATCTTTACCTGCTCAGAATCAGAGTCGAATTACCGAATAGCTCCGGAGGCATCATAGGCCAGGAACTGGGTAATAGCCTGGTGATCATGCTGGGCAATTCCGGAGCAACCCTGTTTTTAATCGTCGGCCTGCTGGCCGGCATTACTCTGGTCACTAAACTGTCCTGGCTGGGTTTACTGGACCTTATCGGCAAATATACCGTGTTCGTTTGCCGCGTTGTTTATCATAGCGCGGCCAGCTTAGGTCACCATCGGTCAGTGCCGGAGTATCCAAACATGATGGCTCCATCAGTCCCAAATTCAATTTCTCCGGAAGAATATCCGGCTTACCAGCCTGAAAAAAAGGAAAGCAAAACCAAACCCGCCGTCAACATTGCTCCGATGCTCGAAAAAGTAGTGGCCGGCATTGAAAAAACCCCAAAACAACCGGCAAAAAAAACTCAAAGCATCACCTACGACACCAGCAAGGGCGTATTGCCTGCCCTGGACTTGCTCGATAATCGGGATACTCGCGTCAAGGGCTATACTCAAACCGATCTGGAAGAAATGTCCCGGTTGGTGGAAAACATTCTCCAGGATTTTAACGTGAATGTAGAGGTGGTCGGTTTCCTGCCGGGGCCCGTCATCACCCGTTTTGAGTTGCAGCCTGCCGCCGGCGTTAAAGTCAGCCGCATCAGCACCCTGTCCAAAGATTTGGCCAGGGCGTTATCCGTTACCAGCGTCCGTATTGTTGAAGTCATTCCAGGCAAATCGGTTATCGGCCTTGAAATACCCAACCGTGAACGGGAAATGGTGACCTTGCGCGAATTATTATCCTCAGGCGTTTTTACCAAGTCAAAATCATTGCTGTCGCTGGCAATGGGCAAGGATATCTCTGGCTCTCCGCTGGTTGCCGATCTCGGCAAAATGCCGCATGCGCTGGTTGCCGGAACAACCGGATCCGGGAAATCGGTGGCCATCAATACCATGATCCTCAGCCTGCTCTATAAGGCAACACCGGAGCAGGTCAGGATGATCATGATCGATCCTAAAATGCTCGAATTATCGGTTTATGAGGGAATTCCTCATTTATTGACGCCCGTCGTCACCGACATGAAAGAGGCCAGTAATGCACTGCGCTGGGCCGTCGCCGAAATGGAACGACGCTATAAATTAATGTCAAAAATGGGGGTTAGAAATCTTGCCGGTTTCAACCAGTTGATCGCCGATGCCGAAGCCAGGGGCGAAAGCATAAGAGACCCGATGTTTCAGCTGGTCACTCCTCTGGAAGAAGGGCAAGAATTTCCGGTTTTGCATACCCTGCCCAGTATCGTCATCATCATCGATGAATTGGCCGACATGATGATGATCGTCGGCAAGAAAGTTGAAGAACTGATTGCCCGTCTGGCGCAAAAAGCCCGTGCAGCCGGCATCCATTTGATTCTCGCCACGCAACGCCCTTCGGTCGATGTGTTGACCGGTCTGATCAAGGCCAACGTGCCCACCCGCATTTCCTTTCAGGTTTCATCCCGAATCGATTCGCGCACCATACTCGACCAAGGCGGCGCCGAAACCTTGCTCGGTAACGGCGATATGCTGTTTTTGCCGTCAGGCACAAGTATTCCTATTCGCGCCCACGGAGCGTTTGTCGATGATCATGAAGTGCATCGCGTTGTCGAGTTCTTAAAACAAACCGCGCCGGCTAATTATCTTGAGGAAATTACACGTGAATCGTCCGATATCGGCGATGGCAGCAGTTACAGCGGAAACGGCGGCAGTTATGGCGATGCGGAATCCGATTCCTTATACGATCAAGCGGTTCAATTTGTCACCGAATCACGCAAAGCATCAATATCCAGCGTGCAAAGGCGCTTTAAAATCGGTTATAACCGGGCAGCGACCATGATCGAAGACATGGAAGCCGCCGGGGTGGTCAGCGCCGCCGAATCAAATGGCTCAAGAGTGGTGCTGGCACCTGCTCCGGTCAGAGATTAACAATGGCTATCGCCCTGACCGGCATCGGTATTTTCGTGATCGCGGTAGCTGGCGGCTGGCTTATCGTCAGGCTAAAGTCATCCGAACAAGACAAACAAATAAAATTGGTAACTATTCAGCCCCTTTAAAACCTCAAGTTTTTAAAGCAGACCGATGTTACAA
>CAZMRW010000055.1:0-29316 GCA_964568805.1 uncultured Methylococcaceae bacterium
GCTATCATAGCAGCCCATCCGGAATCGTAGTCGTCCCGAAAGGCAAGCGAGGACAAATCCGGGTGTATTGAGTACCATGCCGAGCAACTCGCCGCCATCGATCTGACATTGTTCGTCGAGGATCATATTCAATACCGTCTCATAGTAACGAGCATATCAATGTCTTTTACGATCCCAGTCGATATTCAAAATCAGTTGACCCGCTTGCAGCGCCTGCTTTCGCCATTGCCGCCAGTAGCTTTGCCCCTGTTGCTGGCGCAAACAGCGTAGATAACGTACTCGTTGAACCGCGTTAAGCTGTTCATGGATCAGCGGTATCAAGCCGTCATCGATATTGTAAGCCGGCTTGTCCGCGGCAAGACAAACGGGAACGATGTGGTATGGCGGCAAATCCAGGTCTTGGGCTATCGCTTCACAGGCTTGGCGGATGCTGTGTGCTTTGGCATTTTCGGGCTGTTGTATATTGTAAGGCGGCCGCCATTCGCGGGCAGGGCGCAAGCGGTCAATATGCGTGGCCACCGCGATGATGACAGGCAAGGTTTGGTTCCGGCATTCCGTTTGAAAATAATGGCGAATGGCATTCAATTGTTGCGCGTCGGCCTGACGGGCGGCTTGCGCGGCATTACACACCATTAAAATCAAATCGACTTTAGCCCATTGCTGCGTTAACGCAGCCTGAGCGTCCTCGTGCATTAAGCCGCCGTAACCGGCGCTGTCCAGTATGATAGCTTGTTGCAGGCCGTCGCGTTCGAGCAGGTATGGCGTTATTTCCGCGGTCGTGGGCAATAATCCTTCCGCACTCTTTATTTCGCCGAATAAGGCATTAATCAAGCTGGATTTGCCGGTGCTGACTTGTCCTATGATGAGAATACGGAGCGGCTCTGGCGACCGGTCATGCGCTTCGCTTTCGGCGATATCATTCCTTGATGCAGCAGTCAGCCTGTCGGTCGGAACCATGTCGTCCAGGGTTAATTGGCCGCTGTAGAGTTGAATAGCGTAATACCCCAGTTTGCCGATATACGCGCTGATAAGTCGTTGCGATATTTCATTGGTAACCGTATTCAGTCCTTTACTGAATAACAGACTGCGTGATTTGGCTAGCGCCGCTCCCGACCAATTAAACAGCCAATGACCGACTTTAAACAGCGAATGAAATTGACTCAAGGTATCGACCGCTTTCTTGGCGCGGAATAAATCGCCGACTCTCACCGCATGACTGCCCGGGATTTTATCTAAAACATCGTGCTGAATATCCTCGCAGACCAGGATAATCAGCTTGAGCAAATACGGCAGAGGAAATTCCAGAATAGGATAATTGGAGCCGGCATGGAAGTGCCTTGCAATCATGGTTAACACCTCATTGCTCATTTTTAAGGCTTTGTACGGGTCCGTCAAGAGATCCGGTTGGGTTTTCCAGCGCTCGGTTAGGGGCTCCAGTTCCTGCCATGCCTGTCGGGCTTTGTCCGGCCAGTTTGGATCGGGATGAATCTCGACAGGTTTAACAAGCAACGGTCTTGATTTATGACTGCGCCAGCGCACTAAGCCATAGACCAGCGCAACGTCTGCCGACAGGATGCCGATTCCCTGATACAGCCAGCCTTGTTGCCATAACCAGTAACCGCCCAGACCGATTAACGCCAGCCAGGGAGATAATAACAACACGCCTAACAGCATTCCAAAGCGCGACAATAGAAATGGCATGGGCTAAGTTTTCCTGTTTCTGCTTTTGAGAAATTGACGGGCATGAGCGAATCCTTCGTCGTAGGCCTGCTTTAACGCCGACTGGTCCGGTAGCGCCCCGCGTTTAACGCCATGCAAATAAACACAAAAGGCCCTGCCCAAGGCATAGGTTGTCGCGCCCGAATAAACGCCCGCCACAGCCCACCCGTACATCGGGACGAATTTCAGCAATTCCCGTCCCAGCAAGCCCATGCCGACACTCGAGCCGATGAGGGTGGTAAATTCGGCATACAGTCTGCGAGTCAACTTCAGTCCATAAATCGAAACGATACTATGAAACAGTTTGGCTTGGACCGCCAGCACCAAGGGCAGGCCAGCTAAAGGAACGGCGCCCGCGCCCATGTTCAGCAGCGCATAACCAATGATATGCGGATGGGCTTGTTGAGCATGGAAATCCAGTAATGCCTTATGCTGCTCGGTGCCGCGCAAGAGGCCGATGATGCCATTGGGCAACACGGTTTCAATGGTTTCCCATAATGCAGTGAGCCCGTAATCGACCGGCTCAAAACCATCTTCGGGCAGCGTGAAATCAACAGGCACGAAATGCGCAGGCAGCGACTTAAACCAGTCGCGTTGATGCAGTAACACTTGCGCCAAAGCATGAGGCACATCAGATGGAAAAGGCGTTATCTGATAGGGATACGGTTGAATATGTTCAACATGAGTGGATGCATAGCCTTCGTGCAAGGCGGTTTGCACCACGACAATAGGCCAGTCGGGGTGCTGAGCGTGAATCGTCTTTACCGTATTCACCACCTCCGCCTGATTCATATCCACCGCGCGCAACACCACTAATAATAAATGGGCCTGATCCGCACACCAGGCGATATCTTCACCTGGATGATAGGCCGTCTCGCCCAGTCCCCGCGTATCAAGAAAACGCATGATCGGATGACTGGACGATGGAAAATCATAAAAGCGCGATCGTTTGGTGCAAGGCTGAAAGCCATTGCCGATTTCTGCAGCATCGCTGCCAGTCAAAGTTCGGATCAGTGAAGTTTTTCCCGCTTGCGTTTTGCCGAGTAGCCAAAATACAGGAATGGGCAAGCGCTGTTTGAACTCGTCCAGTTTGGATTCGACGCCTTTCGCTTTGGGACTGAAAAGCGCATGTCCTAATCCTTCCCAGGTCCAACTGCCTATGATTTTCATTGCGATGACTCAAAAGTCTTCATGTCTGTAATTACCGGTTGTTCATTATTAAGTTGTATGTCATTGAGTTTGTTTGATACCGATTTATTGAAATGATTGCATCGTCGACGATTTTTTAACCGGTGTCAGCTAAACAGGTCCAACTGCCGATAATTTAGCGCTGATGATGAATGCAACGATGACAAGGTAACTCCGAGGAGACGTACCTTTTTTTTACCGATATCGGTGTCTTTCAATAAATCGGTCAGGACGGCGTCCAGTCCCTCCATCCGGGTTATCGCCTGAGTCAGGGTTTTGCTGCGGGTAATTTGCACAAAATTTTGGTATTTGAGTTTGATCGTCAGCGTATGGGCGGTCATTTGCTTGGCGGCCAGTCTGGTCAACGCTTGGCCCAAAAGAATGTGCAACTGTTGCAGGATGACTGTCCGGTCTTCGATGTCTTCCTGGTAAGTGGTTTCTATGCCGACCGATTTGCTGGGGCGGAAATTGTTGACCTGACGGTTGTCGATGCCGCGGGCAATGTCGAAATAATGCTGCCCGGACTTGCCAAAGTGTTCGATTAATAAAGCAAGCGGCCATTGTTTCAGGTCAACGCCGGTTTTGATGCCAAGCGCGTGCATCTTTTTTTCGGTGGCCTTGCCGATGCCGTGAAATTTTCCTATCTCCAGCCGTTCGACAAATCCTGGCCCTTGCTCAGGCGTAATCAGATACAGTCCGTCCGGTTTATTGATATCCGAAGCGATTTTCGCCAGGAATTTGTTATAGGAAACGCCCGCCGAGGCTATCAGTCCTGTCTGTTGTCGAATCTTTTGCTTGATGTCTCTGGCGATCAACGTTGCAGAACCCTGGCAACGGGAGACCTCTGTGACATCCAGATAGGCTTCATCCAATGAAAGCGGCTCAAACAGTTCGGTATATTCTGAAAAAATATTGCGGATGATCAACGATACCTCTTTATACACCTCAAAGCGCGGTTTTACAAAAACAGCCTGGGGACAGAGGCGATACGCCTGAGACGACGGCATTGCCGAATGGATGCCGAATTTTCTGGCTTCATAACTGCATGTGGCAACCACGCCGCGCGAATCCGGCCTGCCGCCGACAACGATGGGTTTGCCGCGGTATTCCGGATGGTCGCGCTGCTCAACGGCGGCATAAAAAGCATCCATATCGATGTGAATGATTTTTTTTAGAGATTGGCCGGCTGCCATGTTGTCAACAAAAGGATGGGTTAAGTTCAAAAATTCTGAAAGCTGACACTATTCTAACGGCAATCGGTGTAGAAACAAGAAGTGCTGCACTTGTCAATGATTGTGTGATGTTATATTATAACAAACTAAATAATTCAGCTGATTTTAAGCAATGAACACATTCGACGACATCATCAATCATCAGCAAACCAGACACGATCACAGCAAATGCGTCAGCGAGGCATTGGACACCGCGGAGCATTTATGTGTGGTGCGCGGTGTGCAATTGACGCCGATCCGGCATCAGGTATTGTCGTTGATCTGGGAAAGTCATAAGGCTGTTAAGGCCTACGAACTGCTGGATCGATTCAAACCGTTAAAAAATGCCGCGAAACCGGCGACGATTTATCGGGCTCTGGATTTTTTAATCGAACAGGGACTGATACATCGGGTGGAAAGTCTCAATGCCTTTGTCGGATGCAGTTGTTCCGGCCACAAGCATGAACAATTACTGCTGATTTGCAAACAATGCCATGAAGTTGAAGAACGCCCTGCGATGGAGGTTATGGCGGCTTTGTCCGATGAAATTAAACAGGCTCGTTTCATCGCCCACAGTAAAGCCATCGAGATCCATGGCATCTGTAAAAATTGCACAGAACCCTCCTGAGTGTATCCGGTATTCTCCCGCAGCTTTCATGCTAACTAAACAATATGTATAAATCGTTATGTTATAACATCATTTTTTTCTTATCGGTTAGTCCGGTCATGTCGGATTGCTACGCAGATGAAGATACTACTCCGGAACTGGAGGATATCGTCGTCAGTGCGCCGGTAACCAAATCCGTTGCCAAAACGGCTCGGCCGGTCACGGTGTTGACCGGGGAAGAACTGCGAACAAAAGTCGGTCAATCCATCGGCGACACGCTAAAGAATGAGCTCGGCATTACCAGCCAGTCGTTCGGTGCAGGGGTAGGGACGCCCGTGATAAGAGGACAATCAGGGCCCAGGGTTCGCGTCATGCAGAACGGTCTGGGCAATAACGACGTTTCCTCATTGAGTCCCGATCATGCCAATGGCGTCGAGCCGATCCTGGCCGAACGGGTTGAAGTGCTGCGCGGCCCGTCGACTCTTTTATACGGCAACGGAGCGATCGGCGGCGTCGTGAACGTTATCGATAACCGCATCCCTGAACAAATGCCGGACAGACTGATCGGCGGCGCCGGCGAGCAGCGTTACGATTCTACGACTAACGAAAGTGCCAGCGCTGTCAAGCTGGAAGGCGGCAAAAGCGGAATAGCGTATCATGTCGACGGTTTTTACCGTGACCAGAATAATACCCACATCGGCGGCAGGCAAATCGACGAAGATTCCTTGCTGACCGTCGATTCGAGTTTTGGCAACATAGTTAACAATCCCGAAGGTCTCATTGCCAATTCCCAGGCACGATCGCGTGGAGGCACCGTCGGACTATCGATGATAGGCGACGAAGGCCTGGCCGGAGTTTCAATTAACCGTCTGGAAAAATTATATGGCATTCCTTCGGATGGCAGCGGCGGCGATCCCGTGACTATCGATTTGACGCAAACCAAATACGATTTCAAAGGGCAGATCAATGAGCCTGTGCCTTTTGCCGAGCAATTGAAACTAAAGTTCGGTTATACCGACTATAAACATGTCGAGCTAGATGGCGGCATACCGGCAACAACGTTTCTCAATCAATCCTACGAAAGCCGGCTGGAACTCGAGCACAAACCGATAGGGCCGGTGAGCGGTATAGTGGGGTTTCAATCAGTCAACAGTCAATTTGCAGCGCTTGGCGAAGAAGCGTTGGTTCCCAAATCCGATATCGATACCTATGGCTTGTTTACGGTCGAATCAATGACGGCCGGTGCTTTAACTTATGAGCTGGGCATCCGCGGCGAATGGCAGACAATCGCCCCCGACTTTGGTCCCAGCCTGACCTACTTTCCGGTCAGCGGATCGGCATCGGTACTGTGGGATATCACCGGCCAGCATCAGCTCAGTCTGGCGATAACGCATTCACAACGTGCGCCGCAAATCCAGGAGCTGTTTAGTAATGGCGTTCATGAAGCCACACATAGCTATGAATTGGGCAATGCCGGACTGGCTAAGGAACTTTCCAATAATCTGGATCTGGGTTATAGGTTTAATGCCGATTGGATGAATGCAGAGATTAATCTTTTCCACAATTGGGCCAATGACTATATTTATCAGCAACGTTCCGGCTTTGTATTTAATGAGAATAGTGAAAACTTCGAACCGTTTTGCCCGGCCGATGGAGATTGTCTTCCCGTGCTGGAAAGCCGTCAGGCGGATGCCATTTTCCGCGGCTTTGAAGCGAAAACAGTGTTCACATTGATGGAAAATCATCACGGCGTGATCGATCTGACGTTATTCAGCGACTATACACGCGGATCGTTTAGGAAGGGCGGCGATGTGCCGCGCATGCCTCCGCTGCGATACGGTTTTCAGCTTGGCTACGACAAAGAAGACTGGTCGACCAGCGTCCGTTTGACCCGAGGCGAAGCGCAGACTAATGCCGGTGAAAATGAATCCGCCACTGACGGCTATTTGTTGCTGGATTTGGCGGCGCAATACCGGTTAGCGGGTTTCGACGATTCGGAAGTGCTGCTGTTTGCGAAAGGTAAAAACTTGCTGGATGAAAATATACGCAACTCAACCTCTTATCTTCGTAATTTTGCGCCGGAACCGGGGCGAAGCGCTGAAGTAGGTATTCGTATCAGCTACTGAGCCATTGCAGGTATCTTGGTCATCAGGAAGGCATTTTGCTTAGTTCTCGGATTTCAGTGCAGGTGACCCCAGTGTCCAGGCCGGTAAAAAATCGCACGCCGGTCACTATGTTGAGAAAATGCATACTGCGGTGTGAGTAAATAAGCAGTCAGTCATAGTATGCAACCTTAAAAATCGTTGCCGAGCTACTGGCAGGGCGTTAAAGATCTCCCTGCCAGGAACTGCCTATTGATCTTTAACTTATAACCAGGACTGCCAAAGTCGTTGACTTGATCGGCAATTTCCTAGTAACCCCTGCCGACGCCGTTGCCCAGATAAGAACCCGCGGCAGCGCCTATACCTGTTGCGACAGGATCGCCGTTGCCGAGTTCGTAACCGAAAACGCTGCCGATGACGCCTCCCGCCAAACCTTGAGTTGACCGTTGGTTGTAAGGGTTCGAATAAACAGGAGGCGGAGCATAATAACCCACTTGCGGAGCCGGATAATATTGAACGACCGGCGGCGGCGCCGGATAAATATAAGTCACTTGCGGGCGCGGATAATAATGATGGCCATGATGGTGATGGCCATGATGGTGACCATGATGATGGCCATGACCATGCCCCCATCCGTGGCCGTCAGCAAAGGAAACTGATGCTTTAGAGAGGGCGAATAAAGTTAATGGCACTAGGTAAATCAGCTTTTTCATTAGGATATTCTCCGTTTGGTATTTTTATTTCAAAATCAACTAATAAAATCAGGTTTGCCGGAAGAGGCTGTTGGCAACGATGAATCTGGATCCATGAGCCACCGTATCGTTTTCTTTGGCAGTCACTATATCAATTGAAAATGAATGGTCGCTTAACAAAAAAGATCAATTTATCTGAATCATTGAACGAATCTCCGTTGCTGCATTTTCAGCTCGCTGCGATAACTGGGTGAGCCGAAAAAGGAGCCCAGTTGGCCAGTCTATTGATTATCTTCTGCCGGCAATTTCATTGCCCAGATAAGAACCGGCCGCTGCACCCACGCCGGTCGCCAGTGGATTTCCGTTGCCGAGTTCGTAACCCACCACGCTGCCGACGACGCCTCCCGCCAGTCCTTGCGTTGAGCGCTGGTCCCGAGGTTGAGGATATTGAGGCCGCGGTTGGTAAACTTGAGGTTGCGGCTGATAATATCTGACTTCTTCCGGATGCGAGTGATGGTGTTTATGGTGATGCTTATGGTGTCCCTTGCCATGTCCTCCCGAGGCCTGAACGGTAGTGGAATACAACATGACCGCAGCGATTAATTGAATCAAAAAAAGTATTTTTTTCATGGGTTCCTTGTTTAAATATGAAAGATTTGCGTTAATCGGGTGGATACAGCCGGGCTGCTAATGATGCAGTCAAATGGATAATAAATTGCGCATCCTTAATGGGAGCTTAACCGATTTGAAAGCCCTCATTATTAAAATCGTAGCAGCGGTTGAATAATCTTCAATGGCAGCAGGACAAGTTTCTCATCAATTTTTTATCGGATCGCTCCTTATCTGATTTTCTTAAAGCAAGCATGCCTCCCGGCTGAGAACATCACGGACAATTAATAGACAGTGGAGTTTTGCCGAAACGCCTATAATATGAACAATTATATTTAGTGATGGCATTTCAAAAAAATGGAAAATTTCATTCCGGGACAACGGTGGATCAGCAATACGGAGTCAGAATTGGGTTTGGGGCTAATCCTTGAGGTAGTGAGTAATCGTGTTGTCGTGCTTTTTTTAGCAAGTGACGAGAAACGGATTTATGCGCGGGATAACTCGCCGTTAACGCGCGTCAAATTTTCAGCCGGTGATATTGTAGAGTCGATAGACGGCAATAAAATTACCGTTACCGGCTTGATTGAGCAGGACGGTCTGATTACTTATGTGGGTAAAAACAAATCAGGACAGGAAATTCGGCTCGATGAAATTGAGCTGAATCATCATATTCAATTCAATAAACCTCAGGATCGATTATTCACCGGTCAATTCGATCCCAGCCCCTGGTTTTCACTTCGCTGTGAAACATGGCGCAGACTTCGTCAGCATCAGCTCTCTCCGGTAAAAGGGCTATTGGGCGGACGCACCAGTCTGATTCCTCATCAATTATATATCGCCCATGAATCGGCTAACCGGATGGCGCCCAGAATCATGCTGGCTGATGAAGTCGGATTAGGTAAAACCATTGAAGCTGGGCTGATTCTTCATCATAGGCTGATCAACGAACTTAGCCGGCGGGCATTGATTATTGTACCGGAAACATTGCTGCATCAATGGCTGGTTGAAATGCTCAGGCGCTTTAATCTCCGATTCAGCATTATCGACGAGGAGCGTTGTCTCGAAGCGGTTATCGATGATGCACTGCTCGATGACACCGAGGCGGTGGATTCGATAACCGAAAATCCGTTTTCAACTGAACAGTTGGTGCTTTGCAGCCAAACTTTTTTCAGCCGTAATCCGCAAAGGCAACAACAGGCACTGGCTGCCGGCTGGGATATGGTGATCGTCGATGAAGCGCATCATCTTGAATGGAGCGATCAAAACCCTAGCCCGGAATACCTGTTTGTCGAACGGCTGGGGCAGGTGTCTCCCAGCCTGATTTTACTGACAGCGACGCCTGAGCAATTAGGCAAGGCCAGCCATTTTGCCCGCTTAAGATTGCTGGATCCGGACCGGTTTTACAGTTTTGCCGCTTTTCTCGAGGAAGAAAAGCAGTTTGAACCGGTGGCCGATGCAGCCAAACTGTTACTGGCGGATAAACCGCTGGATGAGACGGCAAGTCAATTGCTGGGGTCATTATTAAGAAACGATAATGTGGACGCGTTGCTGAGAGATCTTAACGATCCGGCAAAATCAGCGCAAGCCCGCGATCAGCTCATTAACATCTTGCTGGACCACCATGGCACGGGCCGAATTTTGTTCAGGAATTCCAGGCATACCGTCCAGGGCTTTCCCGAACGCGAACGTTATGGCTATGCTCTTAAAGGCGAGCCTCATGACGATGATTTACTGCAAGACCCGCGATACCAGTGGCTGGTCGATAAAATCAGGCAACTGTCGGGGGAAAAGGCATTGCTGATTTGTAAACAGGCGCAGACCGCCGTCGATTTGGAAACCCTTTTAAAAAACCGTGCCGGCATTGCTTCGGCCTTGTTTCATGAAGGCATGTCCATTATCGAACGCGACCGTGCGGCAGCCTACTTTGCTGACCAGGAAAGCAACGCCCGCTTACTCATTTGTTCTGAAATCGGCAGCGAAGGGCGTAATTTTCAGTTTGTCCATCATCTCATCCTCTGGGATTTACCGACTAACCCCGACCTGCTGCAGCAACGGATTGGCCGTCTTGACCGTATTGGCCAAAAACATATCATCAAGATTCATGTGCCTTATCTGGAACATACCCGGCACGAATTACTGTTCCGATGGTACGATGAAGGCTTGAACGCGTTTTGCAGCAACAGTTCCGCGGCTCAGCCGGTTGCCGATAGTTTGCAGGATGAGATTGAAGCTTTTCTGACGTTGGCCGAGCCGGCGGCTATCGATGCCTTCATTGCCAAAACCCGCGCGCTCAAGACCGAAATTGAAACCCATCTCCATCATGGCCGCGATCAATTGCTCGAATTGAATTCCTGTCGTAAGCAGTCGGCAGATACACTGATCCGGCAGCTCAAGGATTACGAAAACGAAGGCGCACTCTGGCCTTATATCGAGGATGTATGTGAATGCTACGGCGTCGATACCGAATTCCATTCGCCGGATTGTTTTATCATCCGTCCCGGTGATCATATGCGAGTTTCGCATTTTCCGGGATTGACAGAAGATGGTGCGACCGTCACCATCAATAGGGCTATTGCTTTGGCACGCGAGGATTTTCAGTTTATGACCTGGGAGCATCCGATGGTCATCGCGGCCATGGATCTTGTACTGTCCAGTGAAACCGGCAATGCCACGGTCAGTGTCATCCGGCATGCCAATCTTAAGGCGGGGCAGTTTTTACTGGAATGTTTGTTTGTCGTTGAGTGCAGTGCACCCGCCGAACTGCAAGTCGGCAGATTTTTGCCACCGACCCCGGTTCGTGTGCTGATAGATCAAAATAAAAAAGATCTGACAGAGGCCCTCGATTATTCCGCCTTGATTGAAACCGGTATAAACTTTGATAAAACCAGGATCGTCGCATTTATCAATAATCAACGCAACCACATCTCCCAGATGCTGCAGGTGGCCGAACACAAAGCCAAAGACGATATGCAGCGCCTGATTGCCGACGCCACCCGGAACATGCTGGCGTCGCAGACCCATGAGATAAAGCGCCTGGCCAGGCTCAAAAAAGTCAATCCGACAATAAAGCCGGAAGAAATTGAACATTTGAAAGATATGGCTGTGCTGGCTCATGATAATATTCAAGCGGCGGAATTAAGGCTGGATGCCATCCGCTTTGTTATTACCAGTTAATCTTAGATGTGTTTCGGTACTCCGGACTATGACGGCTCATGATAAATATCGGCAAGATCAATAAATTATCGGTTGTTAAACAACAAGGCTCCCAGATCTACCTTGGCAGCGGAAAATCGGCTAAAGTTCTGTTGGCTGACAGAAAACTTTCCGGCCCGCGCAACATCGGCGATACTTTGGATGTTTTCGTTTATATCGACTCGACAGGTCATTTGGCCGCAACAACGACTGTGCCGAAGGCCCAAGTCGATGACATAGCTTTTTTGAAGGTTATTTCAGTTAACTATTACGGCGCATTTCTGGATTGGGGATTGCCGAAAGACTTGCTGGTTCCCTTTAGTGAGCAGCATTACGAGATGAAGGAAGGACAGTATTATCTGGTTAAAGTGTTTTTGGACGATAAAAACCGAATCGTCGCCACTACTAAAATTAACGACAAGATTGCCGATGAATCCATTGATTTTAAAGAGGGCCAGAAAGTATCGCTGTTAATCGCGGATAAAACCGAACTGGGATACAAGGCCGTTATCAATAATACGCACTGGGGCGTGTTATACCTAAACGAACTGTTCCGGCCTGTCAGCAAAGGGCAAAGGATGGACGGCTATATCAAACAAATCAGGGAGGATAAAAAAATTGATCTAACCCTGCATCAACCGGGCTACGGCAAGGTCGAATCGCTGACAGATGAGATTCTGGCCAAGTTGAAAGAAAACGGCGGCGTGCTGTCATTGTCCGATAAGAGCCCGCCGGAAGCGATTTATGCAACATTCGGCGTCAGTAAAAAGGTATTCAAACAGGCGATAGGTGCGTTGTATAAAAACAAGCAGATCATCATCGATGACAACGGCATCAGGCTGGTTTGATCCTGATATTGTCGCATCGTAAATCGGGATGTTCTGCGCAATGACTTTACCGTTAGTCTGATTTAGATAGCTCAAACCATTAATTTTATCAGTACCTGCTATGATAATTTTAAAAATCAGCCGCACCGGGTCTGTTTCGGGATTGAAACCCGGTTCCGCCACTTGCTTGAAAGCGCTTTGGACGGTAATAACGGCAGATTCGGCGGAAATTTTTTTAAGGATAGGGACAATCGCTGCAAACGATCTTAAGGAAAATCGAAGGTTACCCTTGTTACGATTATCATTACCTTTGCAGTTGTTTTTCAGAATTTAAATTTATATATAAAGCCAGGAAAGGAAACAAATATGATTCCAGTTATTTTATCAGGGGGTTCCGGGACTCGGCTTTGGCCATTATCCCGAGGACAGTATCCCAAACAGTTTTTGGCGCTCGTTTCCGAGCATACCATGTTGCAGGAAACGGCACTCCGGTTAAACGGACTTGCCGGTTTAAAACCGCCCATCGCGGTATGCAACGAAGATCATCGGTTTATGCTGGCCGAACAACTCTGGGAAATCGGTATAAAGCCCGCCGCAATCATACTGGAACCCATAGGCAAGAATACGGCGCCCGCCGTGGCGATGGCGGCCTTAGCGGCGGAATCCGAGGATGAGGTCTTGCTGGTTTTACCCGCCGATCATGTCTTGACGGATATCAGTGCGTTCCATCAAGCCATTGAACAGGCCGTCGCACTGGCGGAAACCGGCTGTCTGGTTACTTTCGGCATCGTTCCAACCCATCCGGAAACCGGTTACGGTTATATCAAGCGTGGCGAGATGCAGCAGGGCGCCGCCTATGATGTCGCCGCATTTGTCGAAAAACCCGATCTCAACACTGCCGAAAAGTATGTTGAGGGCGGCGATTATTTCTGGAATAGCGGGATGTTCGCCTTTAAAGCCGGGATTTTTTTACAGGAGTTGAATAAATTCAATCCCGAGATGTTATCGGTTTGCAGGCAGGCGATCAATACAGCGACGACAGATCTGGATTTTGTTCGCATCGACAAATCGGTCTTCAACAAGTGCCCGGCCGATTCAATCGATTATGCGGTGATGGAGAAAACTGACAAGGCCGTTGTCATTCCGTTGGATGCCGGCTGGAATGATGTGGGTTCATGGTCTGCCTTATGGGATGTCATCGATAAAGATCCGTTTAATAATGCCATCAATGGCGACGTGTTGACGGTTGACACCGAAAATTCATTTATTCATGCCGATAATAAACTGGTGGCCGCCATCGGCGTCAGGGATCTGGTGATCGTGGAAACCGCCGATGCGGTTATGGTGGCGCCCAAGGATAGAGTGCAGGAAGTCAAGCAGATTGTCTCCATGCTCAAGGATCAGCGCCGCTGTGAAGCCGAATATCACCGTAAAGCCTACCGGCCGTGGGGGCATTATTATTGCGTCGACAACGGCGAGCGGCATCAGACCAAACGAATTGTCGTCAAACCGGGCGCCAAATTATCCTTGCAGAAGCATCATCACCGCGCCGAGCACTGGATAATCGTTAAAGGGACTGCGCTGGTGACCAAGGCCGAAGAAAAGATATTGCTGACCGAAAACGAATCCATGTATATCCCGCTGGGTGTTGTGCACAGTCTCGAAAATCCAGGAGTGATTCCGCTGGAAATCATCGAAGTACAGTCGGGGAGCTATTTGGGAGAGGATGATATTGTACGTTTTAACGATCAGTACGGCCGCTGTTAGCGGTTGTAGTCAGCGATACCCTAAAGATTTAATTTCATTTTGACATCAGGACAGAGATAGATGAGCCAAAAAATTACCAAAGCTGTTTTCCCGGTAGCCGGATTAGGCACGCGTTTTTTACCGGCAACGAAAGCCACTCCCAAAGAGATGCTGCCGATTGTCGATAAACCGTTAATGCAATATGCGGTAGAAGAAGCCATTGCGGCCGGTATCAGTACCATGATTTTTATTACAGGACGCACTAAAAACGTCATCATGGATCACTTCGATAAAGCCTACGAACTGGAAAAAGAGCTGGAAGCCCGAAATAAAACTGAAACCCTGGAGTTATTAAGAGGCATTGTGCCGCCGCATGTATCCTGTATTTTTATACGGCAGTCCGAAGCACTGGGACTTGGCCATGCGGTTTATTGCGCCAGACCGGTTATAGGCGATGAACCCTTTGCGGTTATCCTGCCTGATGATCTGATTGAAAATGCGGATCGCGGTTGTATGTCGCAGATGGTCAAGCTGTATCAGCAAAAGAACTGCTCCATACTCGGTGTGGAAAGAGTGAATCCAGCCGATACCGGCAGCTACGGCATCGTAAAAACCGGCGATTCATCCGGTAGGGACAGCCCGATTGAATTGATCGTGGAAAAACCGAAACCGGAAGCGGCGCCATCAAATTTGGCGGTCGTGGGACGTTATATTCTGACGCCTGCCATTTTTGACAAAATCAAAAAAACCGGCCGAGGCGCGGGCGGAGAAATTCAGCTGACCGACGCCATTGCCGATTTGATGCGCGATGAACAGGTATTGGCCTATGAATTTGAGGGCAAACGTTACGATTGCGGTTCCAAACTGGGCTTTCTGATAGCCACAGTCGAACATGGTTTGTTACATAAGGAATTGAGAGAGGACTTTTTGGCTTTTCTGAAAGACTTGACCAAAAACTTATAAAGTTAGTCAATATTAATCGTTTCATAAGTAATCGCATGCCGCGGAGTTTAAAAACATGTTTTTAAACTCCAATGCTGAAACCGGGAAAGTGCAGAAACTTATGGGGCGATTAATAAGGAAACAGCGCGCCATGGCGAACCTTAGTCCATGGCGTCTAAAATCAATCTCTGGTTGACCCTCGCACCGACTAGTTTCGTTATGCTATCGGCCGGATTGCATGGAAAGCTGGGCGCTGGTGCTGCACTCGATTTCTAGGACCTGTGCAAAATGATTTCCAATACCAGTTTGCTGCCAAAATAAGCTAACAACAGCAAAACAAAGCCTGAAATCGTCCATTTGATCGCTGTCTGTCCTCGCCATCCGTAACGGATTCTGCCCAGGATCAAACCGGAAAAAATGATCCAGGCCAGAATGGACAATACGGTTTTATGGACCAGATGCTGGGCAAATAAATCTTCAATAAAAATAAATCCGCTTAATAACGAAATCGTCAGAAAGAATAGTCCTGCGCCCAGCATCTGGAATAACAGTGATTCCATGGTTTGTAGCGGTGGCAGGGATTGGACATAGCGTTTGGGCGGATGGCTCTTGAGTTGCTGATCCTGAAAGGCGAGTAAAATAGCCTGCAGTGCGGCAATATTTAACAGGCTGAAGGCGATGATGGAGGTCAGAATATGAGTGCCCATCTCCCAATTATAAGTCTGTAAACTATGCGGTTTCTCGTCAAGATTCAATTCCAGTCCCAGCATCAGAGCCGCTATCGGAAACAGGACAATGCCGAGTTTTTCAACGGGTTTATTTAATGTTGCGAGCAACAATAGCAGGACTACGATCATTGCCACCAGCGACGCGGTGTTAAAAAAGCCGAAACTGAATCCTTGATTGTCTCGAAAAGCGATGGAAATGTATAAAAAATGAGCCGCTACTGCCAGCCATGCCAAATAAAGGGGACTGCGCTGCTCACCTCTGACATACAAATAAAGCTGCCGGGTGATCATCAGAGCGCTGCCCAGATAAGCGCCGATTGAAAGTAGTGCGAGTGCGGTAGCGTTCATTAGATTGTTTTTAATGGCTTGGCAATAACGAATGGATATCTAACAGGTCGGTTGCTTTCAAGTTAACTAAATCGGGCCGGTATTGAGATGCATGTCAAAAAGGAATAAATCACATCCAGTGCAAAGGCCCCATTGGATATGGTAGTATATCAGGTTAAAAAAGTCCTGACGCTACGCCTGTTTTTTTATCGACGAATACGATTTCGCCATCAATGCAGTTTGATGCATGAAACCCGCTATTCGCTAGCATAAAATCAGGCGCTGTGCGGGCGCATACATGTTTGTGGTCAGTTTTCTTGGATTTAATAAAGTCATAGCTATGTTTGATAATTTAACCGATCGATTAAGTAATACACTTAAAAAAATTAAAGGGCAGGGGCGCCTGACTGAAGATAACATCAAGGAAACGCTGCGCGAAGTGCGGATTGCTTTGCTTGAAGCCGATGTCGCCTTGCCTGTCGTCACCGATTTTATTGACCGGGTCAGGGAGGGCGCGCTGGGTCAAGCGGTCCAGTCCAGTCTGACTCCGGGACAATCGCTGGTTAAACTGGTTCAGTCCGAACTGGTTAAGGTGATGGGTGAGGCCAATGAAGGACTTAATTTAAGAATGAATCCACCGGCCATCATCTTAATGGCCGGATTGCAGGGCGCCGGTAAAACGACGACTGTCGCCAAATTAGGCCGCTGGCTCAAAGCAAATCAAAAGAAAAAAGTGGGCGTGGTCAGCGCCGACGTTTACCGTCCGGCGGCTATCAAGCAATTGGAAATGCTGGCGAATGAGCTGGATCTGGTATTTTTTGACAGCGATGCATCTCAAAAGCCGGTTGACATTGCCATGAATGCCATCGATGCCGCCCGGAAAAAATTTCTCGATGTCATCATTGTGGACACTGCAGGCCGTCTGCATATCGATGATGAAATGATGGGGGAGATTAAGGAATTGCATGCGGCGATCAATCCTATCGAAACCCTGTTTGTTGTCGACAGCATGACTGGCCAGGATGCCGCGGTGACCGCCAAGGCATTTAACGATGCGTTGCCGTTGACTGGCATCATATTGACCAAGGCGGACGGCGACGCGCGCGGCGGCGCTGCGTTATCGATTCGCCATATTACCGGCAAGCCGATAAAATTCATCGGTGTCGGCGAAAAAGCCGATGCGCTGGAGCCTTTTTATCCTGACCGGCTCGCTTCCCGTATCCTCGGCATGGGGGATATGTTAAGCCTGATCGAAGAAATAGAACAGAAGGTCGATAAGGAAAAGGCCGAAAAGCTGGCTCGCAAGATACAGAAGGGCAAAAGTTTTGACCTTGAAGATTTTCGCGAGCAATTAATGCAAATGCAGAATATGGGCGGGGTCAATACCCTGCTCGACAAACTGCCGGGCATCAACAGCGTTCCCAAGGAAATGAAGGACCAGGTCAACGATAAGATGCTCGCTCGCCAGATTGCGGTGATAAATTCGATGACAATGCAGGAAAGGCGCTTTCCCGATTTGATCAAGGGTAACCGGAAAAAGCGCATAGCGGATGGATGCGGTCAGGAACTGCATGACGTCAATCGGATCCTGAAGCTGTTTTTAATGATGCAGAAAATGATGAAAAAATTCAAAGCCGGCAATATGGCCAATATGATGCGCGGCATTAAAAGCAATGTGCGGGCCTTTAGAAGGTAATTTGTGTTTTTTTCCACCGCTGGGGAAATTATGAGAAGCGTCTTTGCATTATCATCAATTAGTGCTTCCCTTATGTGGAAAATCGCGTAAAATAGGCGGATTAAATTCTGAACCAATATTTTTTGAGGATAGTAAATGGTAACCATTCGTCTTGCTAGAGGCGGCGCCAAAAATCGCCCTTTTTATCATGTTATTGTGACGGACAGCAGAAACAGCCGTGACGGCCGTTATATTGAACGTATCGGTTTTTTTAATCCGCTGGCTCGCGGTAACGAAGAAAAACTGCGTCTGGACAGCGAACGGGTCAACTATTGGAAATCCAATGGCGCGCAACCGTCTGACCGTGTCGCAAAATTGATAAAAGACGCACAAAAAGCGGCTGCATAAGCTGTTTTGACCGGACAGCCAAAAAAAGCCATCATCGTCGGCAAGATATCCGGCGTTTTTGGGGTAAAAGGGTGGGTTAAGATTTTTTCCTATACCGACCCCAGAGACAATATATTGGAATATTCTCCGTGGACGTTGATAAAGGGCGATGAAACCCGAACGATCAAGGTTGTCGACGGCAAGGTGCAGGGAAAGACGATAGTGGTCCAGTTTGATGGAGTGGCCGATAGGAATCAGGCAGAAAGCTTTATTGGTTTCGACATTTTTATCACCCAGGATCAATTACCGAAGGCGGCTAAAGGCGAATATTACTGGTCCGACCTGATCGGCATGAAAGTCGATACCGTGAACGGTATTCATTTGGGCCAGGTTGACAGCCTGCTGGAAACAGGTGCAAACGATGTTCTGATTGTCAAGGGAGAACGGGAACGCGCAATTCCTTTTTTGCAGGGACAAACGATCATGGACGTCGATCTGGATGCAGGTACGATTGTGGTCGATTGGGATCCCGATTTTTAAGCAGCTTATGCGATTTGACGTTGTAACGATATTCCCGGATATGGTGGCAGCGGCGGCAAGTTACGGTGTAACCGGAAGGGCGATTGAGCGGCAGATTGTCAGTCTGTCGGTCTGGAATCCCAGGGATTATACCCATGACAAGCACCGGACGGTCGATGATCGGCCCTATGGTGGCGGGCCGGGAATGGTCATGAAATATCAGCCATTGCACGATGCCGTCAATCATGCGAAACAGGCCGGTTCAGGCTCGGCAAAAGTCATCTATTTAAGTCCTCAGGGCAAGTTGCTGACTCAGGATTTGTTGACGGAAGCCTGCAACGAATCGCACATAATTCTGGTTGCAGGGCGTTATGAAGGCATAGACGAGCGCTTTGTCGAGCTGGACTGCGATGATGAATGGTCTATCGGCGATTATGTGATCAGCGGTGGCGAACTGGCGGCGCTGATTGTGATCGATGGGATCACGCGTTTATTGCCGGGGGTTCTCGGCGATGAGTATTCCGCGCGGCAGGATTCCCATATGGACGGTTTATTGGACTTTCCGCATTATACCAGACCGGAGCAGTTGGCCGGCTATTCGGTACCGGAGGTTTTAATGGGCGGCAACCATGCCGATATCAACCGCTGGAGAACCAAGCAGGCTTTAGGCAGAACCTGGCTGAGACGGCCGGATTTATTAAAAAAAATCAATTTAAACGCAGAGCAGGAAAGTCTGCTGAATGAATTTAAAATAGAAGTTGACGTTAATTAGGGTGTGGTAATGAGCAATATTATTGATGCATTGGAAAATGAACAGCTGAAACAAATTCCTGAATTTGGACCAGGCGATACCGTAGTAGTACAAGTTAAAGTTAAAGAAGGCGACCGGGAAAGAATCCAGGCTTTTGAAGGCATAGTGATCGCAAAGCGCAATCGCGGCCTGAACTCGGCTTTCACCGTAAGAAAAATTTCTCACGGTACAGGCGTTGAGCGTGTTTTTCAAACACACAGCCCTTTGATTAGCGAAATCACAGTTAAGCGCCGTGGCGATGTCCGCCGCGCTAAATTATATTATTTGCGCGACTTGACCGGTAAAGCGGCCAGAATCAAGGAAAAACTGTAACCGTTGTTATTTAATTTTTCCGGAAAAAAGGGCAGCTTTAGGCTGCCTTTTTTATGTCTAATGGTATAGGATTGTTCAAAACGGATGGCTTAAAGGCGGTATGGCAACTTTCCTTGCGGCTGCAAGAGCTGCCAATGTCACTTTTGATTCATTGGCTTATCGGAATACCAGCGGATCATGTCTAGTTAATGCAAAATTTGAAGTCAAAGCTAACCAAAGTCGAGCGGCATTCGGAAGCAATCATTTTGTTGCACGGACTGTTGAGATCAGGGCGCAGCATGAAAAAAGCAGGAAAACTCTTAGGGGATTACGGTTATCAAATCATCAATGTGGAATATCCATCCAGGAAATACGAAATTCAGTCTTTGGCTGTCAACTATATAGACCAGGCGCTGGCGGAATGTGACCCGGTTCAGGTTCAAAAGATTCATTTTCTGACTCATTCCCTGGGCGGGATAATGATACGCTATTATCTGACCGTAAAGCCAATTGAAAAACTGGGGAAGGTGGTGATGTTGGCGCCGCCCAATCAGGGCAGCGAAATTGTCGATAAGCTGGGCGCCTGGAACCTGTTTAAATATCTTAACGGACCCGCCGGATTACAGCTCGGTACCGGTCCAAACAGTTTACCCATTAGTCTGGGACCGTTAAATTTTCAGGCCGGAATCATTGCCGGCGATAAGCCGATCAATCCCTTTTTGTCGCAGCTGATACCCGGCGACAATGACGGCAAGGTATCGGTAAACCGTTCGCAGGTTGAAGGCATGCAGGATTTTATCGTTGTACCTTATTCCCATACGTTCATCATGCAGCGAAGTGATGTCATATACCAGGCGCTGTATTTTATCCAGCAGGGTTCATTTTTTCAGGATAATAAACGCCCCAATAACGGTCTTTTCAGCACGCTGTCTCGTTAACCCAGTTGTGAGGCCTGAAGCTGTTCGCTTAATCGGGCCGTGTTTTTCATTTGCTTGTAGATACGAAAAACCTTGTCAGGATAGCGAGACCTGGAATTGCCGAGACTGCCGTTATACCTTAATAATGTTCGTCTGATATTGCCTTTACTAAGATCCTTGCATTGCGCAAGAATACGGCTGCCGACTGAAATATTTTTTTTGGGATCATCAAGGGCTTTTTTGCCGCCTATTGATTTGATCTTTTTGGGATGTGCACTGGCCATAACCTGCATTAAACCTCGAGCTCCAACCGGGCTAATCACCTTTTCCTTAAATCTGGATTCCACCGCAATAATGGCCAAAATCAATTCCGGCTGTATATCCTGCTTCATGCCATTCCGAAAGGCTTCGCCGACTATAAAGGATGCTTTGGTTTCAGAGACCTTGAATTGATGCTGGATATAATTTGCCAGTGCTTTGACTTTGTAGGTTTGCTCATCGGCAACGGGGCTATTTGGCGGAGTTTCCTTGAACTTGGTATGGTCAGGGATTAACGACGAAGGAGGGACTCGCGCATGTTGGGTAAATCCCGCGCTGATCAGCAACAACAACGGAATAGTAACGGTATCGTGATAAGCACGCTTCAGCAAGAATTTGGATCGCATATCGGCCTCATTATTGATTCCGGTTCTCAACATTTCGGGTAAATTGACATGTTGCAGGCCGGTTGGCAGCGGTTATGTTAGCCGTCGGCAATGCTAACCGCGTTAAAAAAATTAGGAATGAATATTCAAAAGTTTACCGAATGTTTGTTAAGGTTAGGTTAAAGCTTATCGTATTACCTGCAAGGATGCAATTATACGGAGTCAATCAGGAATCGTCTGCCCGGGTTTTAATGTCGAGAGGGTATTAAGATTTTCCTGAGCTTTGGGGAAATAAACGGGGGATTCATCGATCGCTCTTCTAAGATATTCTTCCGCCACATCGTATCGTCCAATCAGCATGCTGATATAACCGATATTGTTATAAGTTTCGTGAACTGGCATGATCCGATTGAAGAGAGCGGCAGCAGCCGAGAAATTACCTCTTTTAATTTCGATCAATGCCAGGTTATGAATGGCTCGCTTATAGCGGTTGTCATAGCCGAGCGCCTGGTTAAACAGTTGTTTTGCCTTGATTTCATTCCCTGTAAGATAATATGAATAACCAAGATTATTTAACAACATCGGATTATTTGGCTGAATTGCCAGCGCATCCTGGTAATGGACAATTGCTTCAGCGCTATTATGTTCCAGGTCCGCAATGACACCGAGGCCGTTATGGGCTTTCCAACTGCTGTTGCTAGCCGATACGGCGGCGGTGAAAAGGTCTTTTGCCTTAGCGGTCTGGCCATTCTCCAAATAATGCAGGCCCAGGTTTTCATTGGCCAATAGATTTTTGTTGTCGATTGCCAAAATATCCTGGTAGATCTTAATGGCTAATTCCGGATGCTTGTCCCGGCTATGAATCGAAGCGATACGCTCCAATGCTTTAATATTCTTGTTGTTAAATTGCAAGGTTTTGATGTAATAAAAGAGCGCATTCTCCGATTTTCCTTCGCTCCATGCGGCTTCGGCCTTGGCTAATGCCTGCTGTTCTGATTTTACGTCCGGGTCCAGCAGATTTAATATATTATTGGAACTGTTAACGCTGTTTGCGTCCGGATTACCGGATTTAACAGTCTGTGGATTGCACGCAGTGATGATGAGTGGTGCGATAAATGAAAGCGCAAGAATACCGATTTTTTGAGAGAACATAGTAATTAATAGAATTAATGAGATAGCGCCTGATAGATCGAAATAACGGCGGGCCCAAGGATGACGACAAAAATTCCCGGAAAGAAACAAAAGGCCAGGGGAAACAGCATTTTAACGGCCAGCTTAGCCGCTTCTTCTTCAGCTTTTTGCATCCGTTTATCTCTAAGATCCTCCGCGAAGATGCGCAAGGTGTTGCCGATACTGGTACCGAAACGCATGCTTTGAGCAAGTGCCGATGCCAGTCCGCGAATTTCTTCCACGCCTGTTCGGGTGACCAGATTTTTCAAGGCCTGCTCTCTGGAAACGCCGGCCCTCAGCTCAGCATTGACCAGACTCAGTTCATAACCCATAACTTCATTACTCAATACGGTATCTTTGGCAACTCGTTGCAGACCCGCATCCAGCCCAAGGCCGGCTTCAGTACAAACGATCAGTTGATCAACCGCATCCGGAAATGCATTTCTGATGACTCGTTTTCTTTTATCAACCATGCTGTCCAGATAAAAGCTGGGAGCGACGAAGCCCAGCAGAAATCCCGTGGTGACTATCAGCAATAAATTCGTCGAACTCAACTTGGGTAAAAATGTTGTGCTGATGATAAATAACAGGGAGGGCAAACCGATCGTTAACAGAATTTTAATTCCGTAATAATGGGAAAGGCTGTTTTTGCTGTGATACCCCGCATGTAACAGCCGTTGACGGTCATAACCGAGTTTCTCTCCGGCGCGCTCTCTGATGACAAAGTAGCTGCCCAAATGCGCGGTCGCGTTCCGGAAAAACTGCGATTCATGTTTAGTTCCAGTAATGTCGTGCAGCCGCGTTCTGAACGGGTTATACATGCCGATAACCAGGAAATAAAATGCCATTACCAACGAAAAAGTCGCCGCGGCGAATAAGGTCATGACCATCCACTTGCCGATTACGGGGTCACCGGATATGCCTAATATGAATTGTGCAATTTGATCCATGGACGGGCCTAAATATCAAAATTAATTTGTTTGCGTACCCAGAAAGCGCCAATAACCTGTAGTACAAGTCCCCCGCCAAGAATCAGATGGCCGATTTCTGTTTCGAACAACGGTTTGACATAAGAAGGAGACCTTAAACTGATAGCCAAAAATACGACAAACGGCAGCAGGGAAAGCACCCAGGCCGACATGCGGTTTTCTGCGGTAATCGTTTTGACACGGCGCTGAAAGCGGAACCGTTTTCTTAATATATCACTGGTTTTGTCCAGTAATTCCGCGAGATTACCTCCGGTATCGCGCTGAATCAGAATGGCGGTGGTGGCTGCAACCAAATTCATGCTGGGTACTCTCATCAGAAGATAATTAAAGGCTTCTCTGACATCGCGGCCATAATTGATTTCTTCGAAGGTAATGCCGAATTCTTTTGCGATGGGGGGCTGCATTTCTTCGGCAATATAATGCATTGCTTCATTGAATGGATAGCCTGCGCGCAAGGCGCGAGTCATCATATCCAACGCGTCGGGCAACTGCTCTTCAAACAGCTCCAGCCTTTTTTGGCGATCGTTCTTGAGCTTTAAAATAGGGGTTAAGCCGGCAAACAGCACAGCGATCAGCGTAGCGAGGATGTTGCCGGTAAAATGCCAGGTAATGCCCCCCCCCAGCAATGCCAATCCGAACATCGCAAAAATAACCCGATAGGAGGGATAGGATTTACCTGCTTGTTCAAGCAAGTCTTCGATGGCCTCGGTGCCCGGCAAAGATTCCAGGAATCGTTCAGGCGCTGATAATTCGCGTAAATATTTTTGCCTGACCAGTGACTGCTCGCCGCTGATGCCGCCTTGAGTGACTTTTCGAAGCCGCTGTTTAATTTTCCGGCTTTCGACTGACCGTGTACCGAAGGACGGTACCAGTATTAATTGGGAAAGCAGAAAAACTGCTCCGGAAACAAGAATTAAAAAGATAATGAGCGTGGATTTATCCATGGTTTTAACCCTTATAATGAACCGATTGTTTGGTCGATGTAGACGTCCAGGCCAATATTAATGCCGCGTTGCTTCATGCGTTCGTGGAATCTTGGCACTATGCCGGTTGAAATATAGCGGCCAATGATATTGCCATTGTCATCCAGGCCCCGGCGATCAAACCTGAAAATTTCTGACATGGTAATGATATCGCCCTCCATGCTGTTGATTTCACTGACACTGACGACCCGTCTTTTGCCGTCTTCCATTCTTTCCAGCTGCAGTACCACATTGATGGCGGATGAAATTTGCGAGCGAATGGTTTTCACCGGCAAATCAAAACCGGCCATTGTCACCATGTTTTCGACACGGGACAAGGCATCGCGCGGCGTATTGGCATGGATAGTCGTTAATGAGCCATCGTGGCCGGTATTCATTGCCTGCAACATATCGAAAGCCTCCTGCCCGCGCACCTCGCCGATAACGATGCGGTCAGGCCGCATCCGCAAACTGTTTCTGACCAGATCACGCTGATTGACCTCGCCTTTGCCTTCAATGTTGGGCGGGCGGGTTTCCAGACGAACCAGATTATCCATTTTCAATTGCAGTTCGGCTGAATCCTCTATCGTGACAATCCGTTCGTTTTTAGGAATATTGTTGGACAGGGCATTGAGCATGGTGGTTTTACCGGAGCCGGTACCCCCGGAAATCAGGATATTCAGCCTGACTTTAACCATGTTGGCAAAGACATCGGCCATGGCCTGGCTTAAGGTGCCGATATTGACCATATCTTGTAACTGTATTTTGTCCTGGGTAAACCGGCGTATCGATAATGAAGGTCCGTCAATAGCTAATGGGGGGATAATCGCATTGACACGGGAGCCGTCTCTAAGACGGGCGTCGACTAACGGAGAAGATTCATCAATTCTTCGGCCGACCTGGGTGACGATCCGGTCAATGACTTTTAATAAATGAGCATCGTCTTTAAAGGTTATCGGGGTTTTTTCTAACTTGCCAAATCGTTCAATATAAACCGAGCTATAGCCGTTAACCAGTATATCAGCTATCGTCGGTTCATAAAGCAAATGTTCCAGGGGGCCAAGGCCAAGAATATCATTAACGACTTCATTGACAATGAGTTGCCGGGTCCTGGCGATGACCGGTATCGATTCTTCATCAATAATACGGCGGGTTATTTCACTGATTTGTTTTCTCGCATCCGCTTCCGCCATTTTAACAATCAACGATAAATCAAGAATTTCCATCAGTGTCTGATGGATCTTTTCCTTGTACTCCGTTTCCTTGGCCGTAAGAAGATCAAAAGTTAACGGCGGGTTAGTAGTGGCGGATTCGGATTGGCCATTAATGGTCGTTACTGGCGCATCCTTGATAAGAATTGAATGGCTATCTTTGCTGGAATAGCTCTGAATACGACTTTTTAGACTCACAATAGTTCTCTTGAATGATTGGTTAATGGGTTCGAATAAACGAATGAGATGCCTTATGTTTATTCGCCATAACGGCTTGGTTTAACCTATTTTTTTCAATAAGCTGATATTTAAACCATGATGCAACTAAAGCTAACAGGTTCCCAGCCGATATCTCGTGTTCGCGGTTAAAAATTCGCACACTTTCCGTTAACTTAAGGGTAGTCCAAAAGCGCGTTTACACAACCTAATTTTCGGCCGGCCAAGTCAATTTGAATTTGTCAATCATAAATACTTATTAGCCTGTTTGGGTGCTTTATTTTAAATTTTGTCGGGCGCTGCTAAAAAAATCATATTTTCACTCGATGACGCGGAGTAAAGTGATTGACGTTGATTTGTAGATGCGACTTGCCTCACTATGCGGCTACAACGATAACTTAACGGCAACGGGATCAGGATTAGAGAGGGTTAACAGACATTTAACACTCTCATTCCTGCTTCTAACTGGTGGCTCAAAACCCTCCGCGGTCTAGTAGCCCGCCAAGCATGTAATGACGGTCAGATGTAGGTGCGAATTCATTCGCACAGCGCGGATAAATCCGCACCTGCACTATTCGCTTCCCGTCAAAATTGTATTGGCGAACTACTAGGGGCCGGACTTGAAATCAGAAACGAAGGTCTTATTTATCCTTTCTGGCTAAAAAACTTTTTAAAAAGACTATGATCTTTAAATTCGTCTTTTATATTGACGTCCAGCGATTCAGCCAATGAGATCAAGGCTTTGGTAATAGCTGAATTTCGTGCGTATTCGTAGAGCGGAATGCCGAGGTTGGTGGATTGGGCGACTTTATCATAATCATTAGGAATCTTGTACAGCGCACTGCATTCTATAGTTGCCTGGATATCTTTTAAATCCAACCCCCTGTTGGCGTCATAGCGATTGACGACAATCAGGATATTTTTTTCGGCGATGTTGAATTCCGACTTCAAAATCTTGGTTAATCGTTTGGCATCGCGCATATGGGCCAAACTTTGTTGAACAATAATCACAATTTGATCAGACCGCTCCAATATGGTTGCCGATAACGGATCGATCTGACGGGGCAGGTCGATAAAAACACGGTCGTAATTACTGATGGTCAGGGTCAATAGTTGATCAAGGCTTTCCACTGGGATTTCACCGGGCAGAACCAGTTGTTCATGCATGGTGGAAAGCAAACGCAATCCGCTTTTATGCGGAGCCATATAACCGTCAATGGCGTCAAAATCCAGTTGAACGACATCATGGAGCGCTTCGACGATCGTGTGTTGAGGTTTGATATCCAGGTTTAACGACTGGGTGCCGAACTGCAGATCAAAATCTATTAAAACGACGCTGGAATCGGAAAGTGTTGCTGCGATATGGGCTAAATTGCAGGCAATAAAACTCCCGCCCGAGCCGCCCTTGGCATTAATCACCGTAGTCAACATTCCCTGTTTTGAACGTCCTCGCCGCAGATCGAAAATAATCTGGTTTAACGATTTTTGCAGTTCCTGGCTATCAACGGGACTGGTAAAAAAATCCCGGGCGCCGGCTTGCATGGCTAGCCGCATTTGCTGGTTATCGTTATCCGGTGCAATCACCAGCAAGGCCGGACGAACGGACGAGGGCAGGGCGGTTAATTGGTTCAGCGCAGGGACGGTCTGGTCATCAAGCAGTAAAATCAGCAAGTCGGGAGGCAATTTATCTTTATAAAGCTGCCCCGGCATGGACTTTTCAAACAAAAGAGTAGTAATTTCTTTGTTGATCAAAGACGAAATCTGGCTACGACGTTGCGTCAGTTCAGATTGTTTACTGCCCAGGATTTGGATGGAAATTGCGTCCTTTTGCATTGTTTGCCTATTACGAATTTAATTAATTAAGTGCAATCTTTTTTAAAGATAGCACGAATTAGTCAAAAAATAAGAAATTGACACAAAATTCTTGTTTATTTTTGATATAAAATTTAATGATATAAAAAACATTATTGAAAATAAAATTAGAATGGTAGTTTTGGCAAACTACAAAGTAGGTGCCTACCGTACATGATTAATACAACCAGGTTTTATGAAGGAAAACCGCAAATATCCGTGCCTATCCCCGGGGTGCCGGGTGCATTGACAACGCCCAAGGCTTCGGGAGGAAGTTTGGTGCTGAATGTCGGTACGTTTATCGGCCCTAAATTCATGGGTATTATTAAATTATGAGAATAATTGATAACGCTTACCTCAACAGAACCTCCTTCATTCAGTTTGTTCCAGTCAGTTAGGTAATCTGTAGATGGAGTGGCTGGAATCGGATAAGTAAGTTTAGTTAGAGGTGTGTCGCTTGCATCCAGATATCTGACTTGAATATTCGCAGTCGTTACATTCGGTAATATATCACCGGTAGTACCCGAGTCGGGATCGCCGAAAATCGCCACTCTTCGTATGGCGGGATGGTTGGGTGGGCAAACAGCGGCTACTCGTGCGCCTCTTCTTACCATTTCAGTCAATGTATTGAAAGTAAACAGTAACCGAGCGAATTCAATGACGCCAAACAGCAATATAAAAAAAACCGATCCGACAATGGCAAACTCGACCATGGCCGCACCGGCCTGATGACGGTGATTTTTGCTCATGGCAACTGTACCCGCATGGTTGCTTCAGCGGACAAGGGGATAGCGGTGTTGAAACTTCCTCCAAACAAGCTTAATAATGCACCCAATAATTGGCCCATCAGCAACTGATGATTATAGGTTGCCGTGACCCGTGCATGCTGCAAGCCTGAAATTAGTGGCGTTGTTATATCCAGCGGATCTATCGAGTTATCGACATAAAATTTGGGTAGTCCATTCATCACGCTTTGTACTTGGTCTTTAATCTGGTCGTCAGTGAGCGGGGTGACGTCAGGCGGCAGATAGGGGTCCATGCTATACGTTTTTAAACGAGCCCCATCTCGAACCGCTTTATTCAGCGTATTAAGCGCAAAAAAAGCCGTACCCAGTTCGGTGACGCCAATAGCAAGAACTGCCAGTAACGGCAGTATCACTGCGAACTCGACAATGATTGCTCCGTGTTGTTTATATTTTGGCTTATGCATCGCCGCTCACCGGATCCTTGAATAACACAACACGGGTCGGAGCAAACGGACTGGCTTTGGCATTGGGCAGCGATTTGGAGCCAATTTCACATAACGGATCCGAATCTTCATCGCCGATAAATTCCATCAAAACTTGCCTATTTGCGGCTGCTCCCGATTCATCTACTTTGTTAGTCAGAAGGAAACAGCCCATGGCCTCAACTGAAAGGTCAACAGTGCCCCCTGCACCTCCTCCGTCCGCACAATCGACAAAAGGAATATGAACTATACGTCGACCTCTTATTCCTGTGTTGTCCGGACTTACAAAAGGAGAGTCGTTTAAATAGGACTGGAATTGAGACCCTGCCGTTGTCGTATATTCAACCACGTTGGTATCGGGCGGATATTTATCTGCCGGAAATTTGGGTTCGCGGCCATGCGTATAATCATCCAGACGGACATTAATGCAGGCGGTGGGTTCGGCTGCAAAACCGGTTTGAGTTTTCGCGAAGCCGCCAACTTCCAGCGACGTGCAGGAAAGATTGCCTGCCATGGCTTCGCATACAGCATCCGCACCGGAACCTACATCCAATA
>CAZMRW010000056.1:0-29143 GCA_964568805.1 uncultured Methylococcaceae bacterium
GGAGTCTTTATTAACTTACACCGCTTGCCGGTCGATAATTTTGCAAGTGGCTCTCATTACCAAAGGAAAGTTGATGTGGGGTTGATTCTGTGATTTTTATATAGACTAACTGTCCTGTTTGGAAGGAATAAATGGGATCAATCTTTTTTCATAGGCAACTTGCTGCAATTCAAGTGGTGCCTGGCGAATATCAACTAGCAAGCCGTTGACATGCAACATCCACACCATGGGGTTATTAACGAGTAGACTAGGCAGGGTCCAGTCGGGCGACATCTGTCCCATTTTAAGCATTTCCCTTATTTCCTTTGACTTGTTTTGCCCCGTGCTCTCGGCAATATCAAAAAACTCATAAATGGTTTTACTTTTACAGCAAGGTGACTGAGAGGGATCATCAAGAAAATTTACCCGTCCCACAGCGTGAACTGCAGCGGCGGCCCAAACATTTTCCTTGCCCTTTATTAACGGTGATGGCCGTTTTCTTGCCAGCGCGCCGACAACACGATGGATCATCGCTTGGTATTCTTCATTGAGATGCTTTTTACTGAATGAATCGGTGAGAGCCGTAATTGTGGTAAATTTGCCTGCCATGGATTTCGGAATTTTTTCGGTGGCAGACATGACTGCTCACATTTATTTAATTGAATCTTTTGATTGGGCTAAGTGTAAACCAGTTGATATGTGACAGCAAAAAAACCGACCCGTTTCTGTCGGTCGTCTTCAGTCATTAAATGTCCGTTCTACATCGTGCTCAGTGGCAAATATTCGACGCAGATTAAATGCCATACAAATTTGACGGATTGCCTGACGGCGAATCCGCCGCAGGCTTCATTTTTTTGTCATAAAAAAGTAAATGGATTCGCATTTAAGCACCATTTTGTCGTTTTCTTTCTCGACAGCGGTGCATGTTTCCATTTTTGAACGGCCCGGAGCCGCCTGCTTGACCAATTTACCGTCTTCTACCGAATAATTAAGCGTTGCACGCAGCGTCTCTGCGCGAGAATGAACATCCGAATCCTTGGAAACACCATCGATGGTGCCATCGCTTTTAAAGGTCCAGGTACTGTCCATGCTCCTGGAATTACTGCCGTCACGTTGTTGCGATTCTTTATCGATTTGCCAAGTCCCTAAAATATCTGCTTGAGTCAAAGACACCTCCGCTAACGCGGAAACGGAAAAAAGCAGTAAAGTACAAACAATCAGTTTATTAGGTCGCATAGCAAAATCCTTGGTCATTTTATTAGGAACATTATTGTAACACTCGAGCTCCTTACTTATTTTTTATTACCTCGAATATTCTTTACGCTCGGCCCCGAAGTGAACCCGACAAAGCTCTTGGAAAATCTCCCCTGTCCGCAACCTGATTCAAATCTGTCGGTTCTTAACGATTTTTGGGGCATTTGAATGACCAAAAGTGGCCGATAAGAGACGATGGCGATTGAAATGGTGCTATCGTCCCTAAGCCGACGATCAGAGTGATACCCTTATTTTCCCATTAGCGGTCACTCAAAAATCGTCTCGTCTTTCTATGGTATTTTGATCACACCCAAGGCAATGTTAGCTTACTGATAAGCAGCAATGGTGCCATGCAGACGATCAAAATATAGCCTACTGAATATTTGTAGCTTCAATAGCAGTACAAGACCAGCTATCAATTCTAATAAAAACTGATCTTCCCAAAGGCCAAGAGCAAGACTATGGTCTTGGTTATTATTGAGTTTCATAAATTTGGAGTTTCGATTAAAAATGTGAGAAACTGAAAACACAAGTCCGTTACCAATACGAAGGTATAGAGCATGGTTAACAATGACTTACACGTTACAGAGCGGGCGGTACGCGCGTACAATTTGTGTGACCGAAAAGCCTATTTATTGATATTTTCTCCTAGTTTAAGCTCTCCAAATGCCTACGAAATTATGCAGGCGGCACTAAGCAATAAAGTACGCCAGAATTATTTTGATTCAATCTCAGATCAATTAACATTTGAGTCATTTTCTCCTTTAGCATTTTCGAAAGGCGTTGACATACTTACCGACTTAAATTTGTCTGATGAAATATTTTCCATAAAAAATGAGACGTTAATAAAGGCACCAGATGTTTTGCTCCAAGATAAACTACAGTATGAACCAATAATATTTTCAAGTTCTAATAAAATCCAAGCGGAGGATAAAGTCGAGCTTGCATTCATTGGATATGTTCTATCAAAGCACCTGGATTACTTGCCAAACAAAGGACATGTCGTTTTAATTGATGGCAGCACCGTAAAAGTCAAGTTAGCTGAAAATATAAAAAAATGCCTACCCAACATTGAGGCACTACAAGGATGGTTAAACCGAGACAGCGGTTTACCACCGGTTACTTTAAATAAACATTGCCCTTATTGCGAATTTCAGAAGGCTTGCAAAGAGACTGCTGTACAAGAAGATAGCCTTTCTCTTCTGGGTGGAATAACCAAAAAACAAATACTGAAGTTCGAAAAAAAGGGCATTTTCACCATAAAGCAACTGTCCTTTCTATATCGTCCCCGCAAGCGGGGAAGGCGTTCACGTGTGGAACGTATTGCCCATAAATATGAGCTTCAAGCGCTCGCTTTAAGAACTGGCAATATCTACATTCAGGATAAACCGGTTGAAATTCCAAAACAGGACGTTGAAATATTTATCGATTTTGAATGTTTGCCAGATGAAAGCTTTTTCTATTTATTTGGGCTTGTCGTTTGTCAGGCAGATAAACAAGACCATTTTCAATTTTGGGCAACCTCAAAAAACAACGAAGAATCGGCATGGAAAGATTTTGTGTCTGTTATCGGGCAATACGGTCATTGTCCATTGTTTCATTATGGCAGTTTTGAAAACAAAGCAATTTTAACCCTTGGAGAAAGGTATGGAACGCCAACCAAAGCCATTCTTGAAAGACTCTTAAATATCAATTCCTGCATTTATGGAAAATTATATTTTCCCGTTTATTCAAATAGTTTAAAAGATATTTGTAATTATTTGGATTTACCCTGGAGTTCACCTAACGCATCAGGTTTGCAATCTATCGTATGGCGACACGAATACGATCAAAACAAAGATGATAGTTATCGTGAGTTATTGCAAACTTATAATCTTGAAGACTGTTTAAACCTTAAAGGACTAACAGAACATCTCAGACTGATCGCCACTAACGCTGCACATTTAGAACTGATTAGATTTGCTGATAAGGAAGGCGGTTCCATGCCGGTGTCGGCATCAAAACTCTCAAAACAGTTGTCGGATATTCTGCATTCGGCCCACGGAACTTATCAACAGAAGAAAATTAGGCTCAAAAATAAAGGTAATTTAACAATATTAACTGATGATAATAGCGACAAAAAGAAAAGCCGGACTATTTCAGAAAGTAGAAAGATCAATAAGGTCATTAATGTTAGACGAGGGAGGACGTGCCCAAATCATCCAGGCAGAAAACTTATACCAACCCAGGTTGTTGCATCGCAAACGATATTAGATTTGAAGATTACATCTCGGGGAGTTAGAAAAGAGGTTACCCAATACATTGGCAAAAAGGGTAATTGCACACTTTGTCATCACAAATTTAGTCCACCTCAGATTCGACAGCTTGGAGCGGGTAGACTGTATGGAAATGGCTTTATTGCATGGATAAGTTACCAAAGATTAGCCATGCGCCTTCCATTCGACAAAATAGCCCAATTAATTGAAGATACTTTCGATGAGCAGGTTAGCTCATCAACATTATCGGAGCTATTTATGAAGCTTTCATGCTTTTACAAACATACAGAACGTTTGTTGCTTAATCAAATTTTAAAGAGTCCATTCGTTCATATGGACGAAACCACAATTAATATCAGGGGGGCTTCGCAATATGTTTGGGTAATTACAGATGGTAAGCATGTGGTTTTCAAACTAACTGAAAATAGGGAGTCAACAATAGTTCATGAGTTGCTCAATGGCTATTCGGGAGTTCTGTGCTCTGACTTCTACGGCGGGTATGATTCAGTTCCATGTTTACAACAAAAATGCTGGGCACATTTGATTCGTGATTTAAATGAAAATCTCCGCAAATCACCTTTCGATACAGAATATGAAAATTTCGTCTGCGCAGTCGGAGAGCTAATTACACCAATTCTACAGACTGCGGACAAATACGGATTAAAAACCAGGCATTTACGTAAATATCGATCAAATGTCGATAGGTTTTATGAGAGCGTCATCAATAATAAAGTGTATGTGTCAGACGCCACCCGGACTTTTCAAAAACGTTTCATAAAGTACCGAGAGAAATTGTTTGTTTTTCTTGAGAAAGATAACATCCCTTGGAACAATAATGCGGCAGAAAGAGCAATCCGACATTTGGCCGTTCAAAGAAAAATATCCGGATCATTTGGCAGGGAATCAACTACCCATTATTTGAGACTTTTAAGTATTACACAGACTTGCCGCTTTCAGAACAAGTCACTATTACAGTTTTTGTTGTCTGGCGAAAAAGATGTTGATAAGTTTAAGGCCAGTAAAGATTTAATAGGCTGGCGGATGCACTAACTTGCTGATTTTTAGCACAAACGATTGCATCAACTTTAGCCATCGCCAATCCGTCGATCTGACTATAACTTTCTTGGTTTTTCTTAGCCTGTTAGAGTATGACCGTGCTAAAATTTATGCATGGACTTTGAAATAATTGGTGAAATTAGAGAAGCTGAGACTTTTGCTCGTGGTTCTGCAATCAGAGAGTTGTCACGTCTTCGTAAATTTCATGGTCTGGGCAACTGGCGTAAGCGTAAAGGGTTCGCCACAGTACGTTTGCCTGATGGGTCTCTTCGCGATGCAGAGATTCACTGGTACGAAGCTACCGGCATTGGCAAGCGCGAGTTTAAAATTAAACGCTATTTGGATGTATAGATTATGAATAAACACGAATTTGCTGTCTGTGTTGACAACCATGGCTACGAAGTATCATTGGAAATGCGCAAGCTCTATGAGATTGTAGCTGATGACGATGCAGAAAAGCACGGTCAAATAAGGGTTATCGATGAGTCTGGTGAAGACTATCTTTATCCTGCAACTGCTTTTAAACGCATTAACTTACCTGATAACATCATTGAGCGTATTTTCATGGCGCACGCTTAGCCTATTAATTGTGGTGAGAATCATTCAAGATTCCTTGTTTTAATGACTATCAACAAAACTTTGAGTGTCTGAAATGGGTAAAACCTTAATGATGTTCTTAGTGACATCTTGGGGCGAGCGCACTATTTCGTACTTGCGCTAATCCTTTGTTCCGAGGGATCGTTTCTAGCTACTACCAAAAAATGGCAAATGGATGCGATTATCCGCTTAAGAAGCGCTGAATAGTTAAAGAATAGTGGTTTTTTTGAATGTCTGAAGAGACTGTTCTGAGCGTCAGCTATCGAAAACGTCGAATGTCGGGAGTTGGCCGCCCGCTGACGGTCGCGGTAGTCAGTTACAATCCAAGCCGTCTTCGCTATATGCTCAACGTTTTAGCGTTGTTGCTTCGCTTAGCGTAGATCCACAGTTCTGACAATAGCTCTGTCCCTCTGAAACTCCCTCCCCACATTTGGGACAACAAAAAGATTCCTGTATTTTATGGCCACACTGGTTACAAAAACTGGCTTTAGCGGAAATTTCCGCATGGCACTTTTCACAGACAATTTTCTGTTGAGGAATAAACCGGGATAAAATTCCGCCCACTTTCTTGACGGCATCTACAATATAGAGAGCATGCCGATAAGCTCTTAAAACCAGCCAGACACTAACGCACACAATCAGAATGACGGCAGCACTGTAATAAATTGTCCTACCGGCTCCATAGACAAAAGGTTCCAGCAATTGCCAAAGCAACGCCTGCCCCATAATCACAATCAATAGTACCGTCAAGGGCTCCGCAATACCCTTTACAAAAGACAATATACCGCCATTATTCGGGATAGCTTCTATCAAATAGTGCGCAAAAAGAAAAAATGTAACCAGCGCGGCTAACTTGGCAAGAAACCAGATAATCTCTGCGGCCTTGAACGTACCAGCCACTTGTAATTGATGCATCACCGGCACCAGCGTTATCAGATTACCCAACACCAGAATTATCACAATGGTGATAAAAAGCTGCACTGCACGACGACTTGCAGTATTTGACGAGGAAATAAAAGAAAACATAAATTAAACTCCAACTCATCGGCATCGGGACAGTGCTGACTTTTAAAAGTACTTCTTAAGCACTTGGTCAGATAACAGGAATCATATCCTACCATTAACTCTCAGGTAAACGCGAAGCTCATTTAAGATTCGCTCTCAACCAAAAACCGGCCTCGAAGGGCATTTTTACCCTATCACAGGTCACTTGCCGATCCTTTGCGGACGGTGAACGAATTATCAGCCGTTACATCGCGCCGTGAGTCGGCCAGAGAACAATGCAGGCGAAATAGCTTACGTTTGGTTTCCCGGTATTGATAACGATATAACATCCCGACTGGAATACTATTACAATGGTCATATTTGCGCCTGAATTTATTATCGCGCTATTTTACCCACAGAAGATATGACCCGCACTATTTCCGATATATTCAAACACTGGCGCCTGCCTGCCCTATCCGGGTTCCTGATCGGTACCAGCTATATCCCCTTCCCGCCTTGGGCATCGTTATTCTGTTTTGTGCCGTTGTGGTTATTCTGGAGCCGGCAGACTTCTCTCAAATCCGTTTTCCTGGGAGGATTGCTTACCTCATTCGTTTTTACCCTGATCGGCTTTAATTGGGTTACTTATCTTTTGCATGAGTTTGCCCATTTGCCTTGGCCGGTCGCAGCGATAGGTATGCTGCTCTATGCCCTGATTGCCCATTTATTCGTTCCCGTGGCCGGCATGATCTGGTTTGCAGGTCAGCGGAAATTTCAGTGGCCGGCACGCCTGTCGCTGGGAATCATGGCGCTGATCACGGTCTTATGCGAAGCCTACTCGTTGACCCTTTTCGACTGGAACTTCGGCTATACCTGGTATGGTTCCGCCGTTCCGGTTTATCAATGGGCGGAAATTATCGGCTTCAAGGGACTGAGTGCGGCAACCCTGCTGTGTAATCTGCCGGTTCTGTTTGCCTGGCAAAAGCGCAGGGAGCTTTCGGGTAAACTGGTTTTCGCGACTGTTCTTTTGGGATTTGCTGCGCTTAATGCAGGCGGATTCTGGCTCAAAAACAGGCTTCCGCAGCCGGACGCCTCGTTTAACGCGCTGTTGGTACAGGCAAGCATCGAAAGCTCGGAAAAAATGGCAGCCGAATTGGGCAAGGGTTTTCGCGGAGAAATTCTATCGCGTTACACTGAGTTGACCGATAGCGCGTTTAACGCCAATAAAGGAAAAAAAATCGATTTTGCGATGTGGCCGGAAACGGCTTTTCCAGCGCTGCTGGGAGAGGACCTTGCTCTTGACGAATACTCGGACGCTCTACGCCGGTTTCTGCGTGAGCGGCAGATGCCTCTCATCACCGGCGCCTACGGTTTTGACCGGCAACAGCGCCTGCCGACGAATTCCTTGTTCGTCTTAAACAAGGACGGCGAACTGGTTCCTCCGCATTACAGCAAGACGATTTTACTGGCCTTTGGCGAATACATACCGGGCGAACAAACCTTTCCGGCAATCCGCAGCTGGCTCCCGCCGACCGGGCAGTTTGCCAGAGGCCAAGGCCCCACTGAGTTACTGAATTTCAATGGTTATAAAATGGGGGCGCAAATCTGCTATGAAAGTCTGTTTCCCGAATTTACCCGAGGATTGGCTCAACTGGGCGCTCAATTCATTGTCAATGCAACCAATGATTCATGGTACGGCGCCTGGCAGGAGCCCTATCAACACATGTATATGACGCTGGCGCGAGGTGTTGAATTTCGGATTCCGGTATTAAGAGTGACCAACACCGGTATCTCGACGGTGTCGCTGGCGTCCGGTGAAATTTTGGAGCGGTCGCCCATCCACCAGCCATGGACCGGATTATACGAAGTGCCCTACCGAACCCGGCCAACCCCGACTTTCTACCAGAACTGGTTTTGGCTGGTTCCTTGTGCATTGTGGGGATCATTGGCTTTATTATTAGGCATCGGCTTGACCAATCGGCCTAAGCTTCCACGCGGGCACACTTAGTAATCCCGAACAGGGAGTCCAGTACTGGTTTGCACTCATTCCAACAGAAAATTCAATCCGGAAAATGGCTGCCGTTGATAGCCTAGCCCACGTAATTTTTGGCTGAAACTATACTGGCGCGGTATTATTGCTGTCACAGGATGCCACCAGGCGTTTCGTCAGCTGATATCCCAATTCCCGGTAAGCTTCCAGTTGGGTCTCATCAAAAAACTGATCGGCTGTCGATTGGTTAGGGAATTCCTCATGCTGTGCCCGGTAGCTATAAATCTGGGCCGGCAAATCCTTGACCAATGCGGCACGGACCATTCGTATTTCTCCCTCTTTGTAAGCTTCGGACTCGGTAGCCGGATAATATATTTTGCCGACGGCAAAACCCGACCTGGAAAAATTAAAACGTTTGCAGAAAGGATTTTCAGCATCCGTCCCTGGCATCAGCGGCACCAAGTCGTCTTCAAATTCGATGGTGACGCCGAAATCGACCTGTATGCGCACCAACACATTGCCGACATCGTCCAGGGTAAATTCCGGGTCTGCGCCTGCCGACGAAAAATAAATGATATCGACCCGCCTTCTGATCAGCTCATACAGCCCGGTGTTATCGAAATGTCCGCCGTCGCTGAGCTCCAGAAAACTGACATGTTCATTTAATTGATGCCCTAATAAACCCTGCAGGAGGCCGGGGTAAAAGAAATTCGGCCCGAAATTTCGGGACAACGCTTTTTTCCAGCCGCTGGCCGCCGGATTCCGAACCCAAAAACCCAGCCGTATGTTAAGAAAAGCCAGGATAAATGAAACCAGTCTATTGCGCGTTGCGCCCTGCCCGGAGTTTGCTGCATTGGGGTTTAAAGCCGCGCCGGAAATCGACACGGCAGTGGCCAAGGTCATTTCCCCGCCTTCAAATTCGGTCATCGGATGGTAGCCGACGGCATCGCCTCCGCAATAGAGATTGGACATGATAAAATTATCGCCGCCCCGACCCCTGAATTTGGTTTGGGCGGCATCGACCAGGACAAGGTTGGCGTTAACGATGTGATACGGACCCCATTGGTCTCTTCCCGATACCTCGGTAAAAAACGTCACATCGGCTTGAGTCGACAAACCCCATTGATTGGCCATAACTGCTTTTGGGTCCGGCAGAAACGCTTCCATCAACCGGTCTCTATCCATCCGACCGATGCCGAATAAATTGACATTGACACACCAACCCGCCAGCAGAACTACCGCTATCGTGATTCCAAAAAGAACCGCTTCGGGCGATTCGTCCCAATCCAGGGCGATCTTGTAGCCAACGACCAGAATGCCGAAAATCAGCAACAGCGATGTCAGCAAAATTCTGATCTCAGTCAGCGCCCCCTTGCCGGCGTCCTCGCCCTTTTTTTGCTGGAAAAATTCATAAATCGATCCGGCCACCCCCAGCATGGCGGGCATGGAACTGATCAGGTAGTTAGCATTTTCGAAGCTTTTTCCCAAGATGTCATAGATGACAGGCAGCAAAGCCAATAACCCGAAAGCCAGGGACAGACCGATCAGATAACCCTGAAATTTTTGAAAGTTGACTCGCCATCGGTATCCGAATTCCTCGGTACCGATCTTTAGCCATGTCAATCCGGCATATAAAAATGTTGTTGCTCCGAACAGTATGACGGTAAGTACTGCCGCCCGGCTAAAACCGGGAGCGTCCGGACTGGAAACACTCGACGGCAACCACCCCAGTTTGATAAACAGATAGAATATGGCGACAATGGCCGACAGATATACGGAGATAGCCAAGGTCATATTACGTAATGCCACGCCCACTAATGAAAGGCTGCTGATGCCATTTGGCAACAAATAATTACCGTGTTGGCGCAGGAAATTGAGAGGCTGTTCTGACGTATCATCCGCCAGCCTGGCACCGGGCCCTCTGGCGAAGGGGAACTGCCAATTCGGGCTGGCCTTTTTATTGAGAAAATTAAACCAGGTCAGCGAGGCCCCGATATAACCGCCGCCGGAAACCGTGGACATATAGTCCACCGAACGAAGTTTGCCATTCCTGGCCAAGCCCTGTAGTACGCCCAGGGCGAAAGAAGCCGAACGTATCCCGCCGCCGCTGATAGCTAGCCCCGTTAATTTTTTTTCCTCGTCTTTGCTCTTGTTATCGCCGCGGTTCAGTCGCTGTTGTTTGATGGTTTCAAGCTCGTCTTGAAAAACCGTCTGAAAAGTGGGTACGGAGCGATTTGTCGTCATGGTTATAGTCCTTGAAATTAAAAAACCGAACATGACAATAATAGAACAGGCACGAAGACTTGATGAAATTACTTTTTTGACAAAGCGGTTTGAAAAATCAGCAAGATCAATATCGGATTAAGGCCATCGGCGCCGTTTACACGGTGTCGCCGATGACCGATAAGACAGGAACGATCAATCGTCGCTGCTGCTGATATAACGATAAATTGCCGCACCCAGTATAGCGCCGGCTATTGGTGCAAGCCAAAACACCCAAAGCTGCGCCACTGCCCAATCTCCCACATAGACCGCTACGCTCAGGCTTCTCGCAGGATTGACCGAGGTATTGGAAACAGGAATGCTGATCAGATGAATCAACGTCAATCCCAATCCGATAGCAATCGGCGCAAATCCTTGCGGCGCCCTGCTGTCCGTAGCCCCCATGATGATGAACAAAAACATCATGGTCATCACAATTTCCGTGACCAGCACAGTAAACAGATCATATCCTCCGGGTGAATGCACGCCATAGCCATTGGCGGCTAACCCATTGGCGATAGTAAAATCGGCCTTGCCGCTGGCGATCAGATACAGTAAGCCGCCTGCTACAATGCCGCCCAAAACCTGGGCAAGAATATAAGGCAACAACTTGTTTGCCGGAAAACGCCCGCCCACCCATAAACCGATGGATACGGCCGGATTCAGGTGACAACCGGAAATATGCCCGATCGTGAAGGCCATCGTCAGGACCGTTAATCCGAATGCAAACGCAACGCCCAACAAACCGATGCCGACCTCCGGAAAATGCGCAGCTAATACCGCACTGCCGCAACCGCCCAGAACCAGCCAAAACGTGCCAAAGAACTCAGCAATATACTGTTTCATGTTTCTTCTCCTTCAATGTGAATAAATAAAGCATGTCAGTGAGGCAGACTGTATCCGCCATTTCTTTTTTTTCTTATGCACCGGATTGAACCGTTAAAATCCGGGTCCAATCACTCAATCCACGCCATAAACAAAGCCAATACGGTGTCAATTGACTGCGGTTACTACAATGTCAAACATATCCCTGTTTCCAGCATACTGGCCTGAGCTGAAAATCGCTACCGTTTTCAATCAATCGATCATGTCAGTACTATTTTGCAATATATCCAGTGATGATATAACTGTCAACGACTTTACGTTACTTTATGATTTTATTACGGATTTACATCTATTTTCCGTTTAAAACGCTAAATAAAGATCATGCCTGACGCTATTGCCATAAGTGGTAAAAACTTTTCTTAGGCGTTTGATATACAATAGGGGGTTTATATTTTCGAAAGCCTCCACTGATGCCAGATCTGAAAAAACTGCTTGTTTCCGATATACGATACGAATGCGGAGACAGTTCCTTTGAGCGTGGAAAACGCTATTATGAAAAAAACCAGGTCCTTGACCTCACCATAATCAATGAAGGCGCCCTTTTTGTACAACTTGCCGCCAGCGTCAATGGCAGCGAAAAATACCCCTACAAACAAACTATCCGCATAACCTGGAAAGCGGACTACAGTTCCGCCGAAATCGATGGGAACTGCTCCTGTCCGGTTGGCTATAACTGCAAGCACATCGCCGCCGTCTGCCTGAAATACCATCATTCGAAGATGGCTCCTGCATCCTCGACGACAAACGGCTCCAGTTGCCTGGATTGGCTCAAAAGCCTTGATGAACCTGCCAACGAAACACTTGATCCCGATCAGGAGTTTATCGCTTATATTCTTGTTCCAGCCCCAGGCAAGAATGAATTCACTTTCGATTTTCTGATCACCAAGGAAAAAAAATCGGGCGGTTTTACCAAAGGCAGAAAAACGACCCTGGAAAACCTGAGATACTCCTTTGCCTATCATTACAGTTATAACTACGCAAAATATATACATGCCCAGGATCAAGGCATCATCAAATTAATATATTCTCTTGAGACTACCGCGGGCAAGCCGTTGTTGAGAGGAGCCGCAGGCCATCTGATACTGACAAAGTTATTGGAAACCGGCCGGCTTTTCTGGCAAAACCTCGAACAACAGCCGTTAAAGCCGGGCCCGATCCGTGATTTAACGTTCCAATGGCATCAATCGAGCGATTCCGTTTATCGATTAACGGTGGCTTCCGAACCTGAAGGTACGCTGCTGTTGACGGAGCCACCCCATTATCTCGACCCGCTGCATGGCTTGATCGGCCCGGTCAACGATAACGATCTCGGCGCCAATCGGTTAAAAAAAATACTGTCGATGCCGCCGGTTCCCGCTGACTATGCCGATGAATTCAGTCTGCGTCTGACCATCGAACATCCGGACCTGCCCCTTCCCGCCCCCAAACGAATCGAATTGACCGAACTCGACAATCTGACGCCCAAACCCCGGTTAATCCTGTCCGGCGGTGTATTTGATCAGCGCTACCTTCATTTTATCGCGCTTCGTTTTGATTATGGCGACTGGTCGCTGTCGGCGAAAAAATCCGAACATGCAACCGTGTTAAATACCGGCCGGGGACTGTTCAGAATCTCACGCGATATCGATGAAGAGAAAAAGTCGATGCAACGCCTGTCGGATATGGGTTTTAATGCGCTGGTCCACGGCAATCGCGATGCCCGGGATTTCCTGCTGTATCTTCCTGCCGAAAATCAGTTCAGCGACAGCGCCGCCCATTGGGGAGATTTTCTCCGAAACAACGTGCCCATGCTGGAACAGGAAGGCTGGATCATAGAAGTCGACGACAGTTTCAAGTTGAATTTCCAGACGGCCCAATCCTGGGATGCTGAAATCGGCGACGTCCGCAATGACTGGTTTGAAATGCGCTTCAACGTGGAAATCAACGGACAATACTACCCGTTGCTGCCGATGATCATGCCGGTTCTTGAATATTACGATCCTGAAAATCTTCCGGATACTGTCCATATCCCGATCAGCGAACACAATTATTTGACTGTTCCCGGCGAAACTATCAAACCCTTTCTGGATGTGCTGCTTGAACTCTTTAACAGCAGCACGCTGGCGGCCGACGGAACGCTGAAATTATCCCGTTTCAATGCGGCCAGCCTTGCCGATCTGGAAGAACATAACTACGGCCTGTTTTCCCTGTCGGGCGGCGCCCAATTGAGGGAGCTCGGACAAAAATTAAAAAACTTCAGCGGCATTGCCGATGTCGCCCTACCTGTTAACCTGGGCACCGAACTGCGTCATTACCAGCAGCAGGGCTTGAACTGGCTGCAATTTTTACGCGAATATCAATTTGCCGGCATACTGGCCGACGATATGGGGCTAGGCAAAACCATTCAGACGCTCACGCATCTATTGCTGGAAAAACAAAGCGGCAGGATGACCCTGCCCTGCCTGATCATCGCTCCGACCAGCCTGATGAGCAACTGGCGCCGCGAAACCGAACGGTTTACTCCCGACCTGAACGTGTTGATCTTACAGGGATCGGAGCGTAGACAACGTTTTGAACACATCCAGGATTATGATCTGATCCTGACCACCTATCCGTTATTGCCCAGAGACGAAGAGGCGCTGCTATCGCGGGACTATTATTATTTGATCCTCGACGAAGCCCAGATCATCAAAAATCCGCTGTCAAAAGCTGCCCAGATCGTGCGGCGCATCAAATGCGCGCACCGGCTGTGCTTGACCGGCACCCCGATGGAAAATCATCTGGGCGAATTATGGGCGCAATTCGATTTCCTGCTGCCCGGTTTTCTTGGCGACAGCGCCACATTCAAAAAACTGTACCGGACCCCGATCGAAAGCCACGGCAATCAACAGCAACGGGAACGTTTGTCCCGCCGCATCGCTCCCTTTATGCTGCGGCGCACCAAACAGGATGTCATTGCCGAATTGCCGCCCAAAACCGAAATTATCCGCTCGGTGCCCCTTTACGATAAGCAGGCTGTATTGTATGAAAGCATACGGCTGACCATGGAAAAGAAAGTCCGCGATGCCATCGCCGAAAAAGGCTTGTCGCGCAGCCACATCACGATCCTGGATGCTCTGTTGAAATTGCGCCAGACCTGCTGCGACCCGCGCACGCTAAATTTGAAAGAGGCGCAAAAAATAAAGGACTCCGCCAAACTCGATCTATTGATGGACATCTTGCCGGAACAACTGGAGGAAGGCCGGCGCATCCTGTTGTTCTCGCAATTTACCCGCATGATCGCGCTAATCGAAGACCGGTTGAAGGCGAAACATATCCGCTACAGCAAGCTGACCGGCCAAACCCGTAACCGCGATGAGGCTATTGAGCTGTTTAAAAGCGGCGAAGCCAACGTCTTCCTGATCAGCCTGAAGGCCGGCGGAGTCGGTTTAAACTTGACCGAGGCCGATACCGTCATTATCTACGATCCGTGGTGGAACCCTGCGGTGGAAACTCAGGCGGCGGACCGCGCGCATCGCATCGGCCAGGACAAACCGGTGTTTGTCTACAAGCTGATCACCGAAAATACCGTGGAGGAAAAAATACTGGCCATGCAGGAAAAAAAACGGGCATTGGCCGAAAGTATTTATGAAGAAGGCGGCAAGAAAGTATCGTTGAAATTCTCGGCGGAAGATTTAACAGCCTTGTTTGAACCCCTGGCTTAAATTCGAACTCATGATGGTTGTTGACTGCATCATTTAAAATCGGCTTCATTAATTATGCAATTTTCCATCATTATTCCGACCCTGAATGAAGAAAATTCGATAGTTACCTGTTTATCGGCCTTGCAGGCTTTGCGGGGCCGCGCTGAAATCATTGTTGCCGACGGCGGCAGCAGCGATAATACCAGGGCTCTCGCCGAACATCTGGCCGACCGGGTCATCCTCTCGGAAAAAGGTCGCGCCAGGCAAATGAATAGCGGGGCGCGGCAGGCTTCCGGAGACATATTGCTATTCCTGCACGCCGACACCCGTTTGCCGGCCGATGCGCTGGATTTGATCGCTGCGCACTCAGGCAGGCCGCACTGGGGCCGTTTTGACATCCGATTAAGCGGAGAGCATTACATGTTCAAGGTAATTGCCTGTTTAATGAACTGGCGTTCCCGCCTCACCGGGATCGCCACCGGCGATCAGGCGATTTTCGTCACTCGACGGGCCTTTGACTCAGTCGGCCAGTATCCTGACATCGCCCTGATGGAAGACATCGCGCTGTCGAAAGCGCTGAAAAAAATCTGCCCTCCCCTTTGCCTGACAGCGGAAGCCGTCAGTTCAGCCCGGCGATGGCAGGAATGCGGCATCGCCAGAACGATACTGCTGATGTGGAGCCTGCGCCTGCGTTACTTCTTCGGCGCCGACCCCGATACTTTGGCCAGGCTTTATAACCAGGGGAAACTATGGAAACCGTCATCCGATTAAGCGCCGCTCTCGGCATTTTCTTCATCATGATAGGCTGGGAAGCGGTCAATCCCAGAAGAACGAAATCGATCGACCGAAAGCATCGTTGGCCGGTCAATCTCGGACTGGCCGCCCTCAATATGATCATCATGCGCCTGACGATCGGCAGCCTGGCTTATCTTAGCGCCGTTGCCGCAGCCGAACGGAACTGGGGCATTCTGAACCTGTTTGAAGCTCCCCAATGGCTGTCGATTCCGGTCAGTTTACTGGTGCTTGATTTTGCCGTTTACTGCCAGCATATCGTGATGCATAAATGGCCTCTGCTCTGGCATTTGCACCAGGTGCATCATACCGATATCGAATTCGACGCCACCACCGCCGTGCGCTTCCATCCTCTGGAAATCGTGCTGTCGATGGTCTACAAGGTGCTGTGCGTTTACCTGATCGGCGCCGACCCGAATGCGGTCATCGCCTTCGAGATCATCCTTAACGGCGCGGCCACGTTTAATCACAGCAATGTCAATATTGCGCCCGCCCTCGATAAAAAATTACGCTGGCTGATCATTACGCCGGACATGCACCGCATCCATCACTCGACTCAACGTGTAGAAATGGACAGCAATTACGGTTTTTCGATTTCCTGCTGGGACAGATGGTGCCGAACCTATACCGCCGAACCCGGCGAGCCTCAAACCGCCATGGACATCGGACTCAAACCTTATCGCCAGCAACGTGATCTGGGATTTCTCCGGCTTTTAGTGCTGCCGTTCAAGCGTCTTAAAAATCGTCTGACAACAACGACCTGAAAAACACAGCCCGCGTAGATCCGATTAGCGCAGCGAAATCGGACGCATGTTGTTGAGACAAGTGTTATCATCGATGTTTTCCAAAACAGGATAAGGGTATGCCAAACTATAGACGCGCATTCATACCAGGGGGAACTTGGTTCTTTACGGTAAACCTGTTGCAGCGACATCACAACGACCTGCTAATCCGCGAGATAAGCTTGCTGCGCGAAATGGTGAAACGAGTCCGTGAACGCCACCCTTTTCAAATCGACGCCTGGGTCGTTTTGCCGGAACATTTACATTCGACTGCATGGATGCAGGAGGTAGAGCAACGCAGGGAGCGGTTGCCGAGTGTATGGACCTTGCCACCCGGCGATAGTGATTTCAGCAAGGTAGCCTGGATGGAATGAAATGGAATCCGGGTCTTTCGTGGCTTCGATGTTCCCGCATTCCGCAAGGCTTCATGCGGGCTATTGTGAGGGCGTCAAGGCATTTCTCGCCATGTCACAGAACCTGGGAGAAGCTTTTTATTGGAGGCCTCAGGAAAATTAATGATTCTTCCTTCAGCCGGGTTTTACCCGGGTCACTTCCACTGATACCGTGCGTTAAAACCTACCCTGAGCGAAGCCAAAGGGCGCTTGGCGTTCCAGCCTTCGTGCCGGCTGCGGTTACGATCCGCCAACCTGCACTTTATCCCACGGCATCAATCGCTACTATAAAACCTTGCGTCTGCCGGCTTGGTTATTAACGTAACGAATTACTGTACCTCTGTGCTTGAACCTAAAAACCGCAGTTGAACATTTGAAAATTCCGTTCGCCCTGAGTCTGGCGAAAAATGAGCATGTGGAAGCCGTTCATGTTTCGACACGCTCAACACGAACGGCTTATACGCGCATCAACTGCGGTTATTAGGTTGAACTAATGAATCCGAACGGCAAGCAAAAAAATTCGCTCAGACGCCATTTTTAAATGGAGAACAGTATCGTTTCTTCGGATTGAATCTTAAAATAGTGCTAAATTACGCCAATCATTTCAGGAGGGGGGCAATTTAGACATGAGTTTTTCTGATGTTTCCCGTGTTTTGGCTCAGCCGGTGCGCTACCGTGTCTTAGCCCGAAATCTCGGCCGTATCGGCTTGGTTGTTATTGTCTTGAGATCGCTTCCTGTTTTGGTGTCCTGGCTGAATGGTGACCGGGCATTTATGGTCAGCCAGCTGATAGCAATGACTGCGGTAGGCGCTATTTGTCTGCCATTAGCCCGCATTCAGGCGCCTGAAAATATCAGAGATAATGAAGTGTTGGTCATTACCGCATTGTCTTTTTTTCTGACTGCGGCGTCGGGCGGAGTTTCCTTCATGGCTGAAGGCTTGAGCGGCATTGATGCTTTTTTCGAAGCGGTGTCTGCGGTGACTGCGACCGGATTGACCACGGTTATCCATATCCAGCAGCATTCAACGGGATTTCTGTTCGACCGCGCCTGGATGCAATGGTACGGCGGATTGGGCATCGTGTTTTTTTCTGTCGGATTTCTATTTATGAGTAAAGGTATGGCTGCCCGGCGGCTGGCGATGGGCGATATCAGCGATGCCCGCGATATTTTGGGCGATGCCCGTAGTCATTCGATTAAAATACTCATTATCTACAGCGCCTTGATCCTGTTTGCTATCAGCGTATTATTGCTGGTCGGGGTCGCGCCATTGAGCGCAGTAACGCATGTGTTATCAGCCATAGCGACCGGCGGTTTTTCCATTTACGACAACAATCTGGCGGCGATCGATCAATGGTCCGTCCAGTTTCTGATCATGTTGTGCTGCGTACTTGGATCGGTTTCCTTGCCGTTCTATTACCGGTTCTTCCATAATGGTCTAAAAGAGTTGGCATTCCATCCGGAAATTCCGGGCTTGCTGGCGCTTTCGTTATTTATAATCGCATTGCTGTTCTTTTGTGCCGAAGAAACCGGAACGGATGCGCTGACGAGACTTAAAAACGCCGTGATTATGGGCTTGTCGGCGCAAACCACGACCGGTTTTTCCAATGCCGATGTGGAGGCTCTGGATAATGCATCCAAATTGGGCCTGGTTTTTTCAATGCTGACTGGAGGTTCCATCGGTTCAACTGCGGGCGGCATTAAAATCCTGCGTTTATTGATTGCGTTGCGCTTGCTGCAGTTTTTTATTGAGCGCACGGCGCTGCCGGCCCATGCCGTCCTGGAGCGGCAATTGAACGGCGATAAGCTGGAAGCCGATGAAATCGAAAAAGCATTGATGCTGATTTTGATATTCATCGGCACGATGCTGTGTTCCTGGCTGCCCTTCGTGATGGCCGGCTACGATCCGCTGGATGCCCTGTTTGAAGTGGTATCTGCGGGTTCGGGGACAGGCTTGTCGACCGGCATTACCGGAATCAGGCTGGAGCCGGCATTGAAAACGGTATTGATTGCCGATATGCTGCTGGGACGGGTCGAATTTTTGGCTTTTCTGGTGTTTCTTTATCCGCGAACCTGGATCAAGGTGGGGAGTTAGTCTTGAAAATTGTATTCATCGGCGCCTCTTCGTTGGCGGTGGCGACCGCAGAATTGCTGCTGCAGCTGGATCATGAAGTCATTATTATCGAAAAAGACAAAGAAGTGATCGATGAGTTGATGGAACAAATCGATTGCGTATTTATACATGGTAACGGCAGTAAGCCGGCTATTTTAAAGGAGACCGATCCCGGCTCCATCGATGTCCTGTTTTGTCTGACCAAGAGCGACGAGGCCAATATTATCACCAGCCTGGTTGCACGTTCTCTGGAATTCAAACGGGTGATCACGCGGATCGAAGATCCTGAGTTCGAGCACATTTGCGTCGAACTGGGGCTGAACGATACGATTATCCCGACGCTTACCAATGCCCGCTATTTGGCGAATATCGCTACGGGAACAAATATACTTGAGCTGTCCGCGATTATCCGGGACAATGTCAGATTGTTCAGTTTTGTCGCCGACGAAACCAATGAAGGTCCGATCAGCGAGCTGGATTTACCGAATCAGTCCCGGGTGATATTTTTCTACCGGAATGATATCTTTCAACCTGCCGATGCCGATACAATACTAAAAAAAGATGATGAAGTTGTGGTTGTAACATCGACTGACGAATATGAGAAATTGCATGCAAAATGGTCCAATGGCAAACTAAAGTAGCCAAAAATGGCATACAGTGCATACTCTACTTTGATCGGCCATAGGGTTTTGGTGAAATGGGCCGTGTATTACGCCAGTCTCACATTCAACAAGCGACGCAAATAGCGAGGGCTCACTGGATACCTACGGATTACTCTTCACCGCGTTCGATTCAGCTTGTTCCTTGAATTTTTGCGGATATTTTAGAATCTCGTCGACAATCTGCTCAGCGGTTTTCCGGATATCCTTTTCCGTCGCATTTTTTTCCATGACAAATTTGGCTGCTGCCACATAAGGATTCATCGTCACGGCTGCGCCGGGTATTTTTTTAGGAGTTTTTACGGTTCCGAATACGATAAATGGTTTTTTCGGCTCTGCACTGCCTAGATCACTGACCGCTACCTGAATCTCCATGCTGGTCGCGCCGCGGCCAAAACCGATCACGGCTCGTTTAATTCGATTGCCCTCACCCACCTCGGTAAATACACCCTGCAACAGCCAGCCGTCATGCGGCAGAACCGTTTGAGGACCAGGCAAACGCTGGGCAACGAACCCCTTATCCCTGAGATTCCTGATGAGGCTCCGGCTCATGGTATCGATTATTTTTCTAACCTGCTCTTCCGGATTTGAGTTTGCCATTGGATGTGGCAGTCGCTGCCCAATCTGCCCTAAGCGTCCATGGGGCAAGACACCCCGAACCCCTTGATCGCCTTCAAAGTGCTGCGCCTGAAGGGCAAAATCGCTGACATATATTATTCCCGGCAAGTCGGCAGGCCACCGGCCTTTAATCTGTTCATCGCGGATTTCAACGGTGCCCAGCACCTTAGATTTATCGGCGCTACGGTTCATTTGGCAGCCGGCATTTAAGGATATCAAAACCGTCAGGCAAACCAGATACATACTGAAATTGCGGCTTATCATAGTATTGTCTCTTCTATTTGGATAAGTACGTTAGGCACGAATAGGCCGTCAGGGTATTGACTGCATTCCATTTTCCTAACTGGCAATCAGATTGCCGATTTTGTATTGGATGCAATAGTAAAGTGTTTTGCGTCAGTTTAAAAGTTCAACTTTGCCGAAGGAACAGAAAGCCATTTCAGGCAACCCTTGTTAAAACAACAAATCTGATTAGCTTCGGATGAACGATACATCAATATATGCGTCGTTGTTCAATTCGCAATAATTCGGCAAATCCTTCTGCTAAGAGGGGGCGGCTTTTGATGAAGCCCTGGTAGGTATCACAACCATTTTTCAGTAAGAACGCCAGTTGCTGGGGCGTTTCGACACCTTCCGCCCGCACTTTGAAGCCTAAGGTATGCCCCATCGCCACAATGGTCGCCGCAATTTTCATGTCGTCTTTATTATTGGGAATATCCTCGATAAAACTCTTGTCTATTTTCAGGACATCCATAGGGAATCGTTTGAGATAAGCCAGCGATGAATAACCGGTACCGAAGTCGTCAATGGCAAGACTGATGCCCTGATCGCGTAGCCTGTTGAGAATGTCCGCTGCATGTTCCTGATTCTCCATCAATCCGCTTTCGGTTATTTCCAATTCCAGTTGGCCGGCAGGAAAACCCGTTTCGGCCAGTACTGCGGCAACCAGAGGGTTAATGTCCTTGCGGCGGAACTGGTGTGAAGAGACATTGACCGCCAAGGTTACCGGTGGCAATCCACTATCCAGCCACTGCCGGCCCTGTTTGCATGTTTCCTGAAGCACCCATTCGCCAATCTCAACTATCAGGCTGGTTTCTTCGGCAATGGGAATAAAGCGGGACGGCGGAATTAATCCTTCGACAGGATCATGCCAGTACACTAAGGCCTCGGCGCCGATAATGCGGTCACTGACCATATCCATTTGCGGTTGATATAACACGCGCAGATCCCGTTGTTGTATAGCCCGGCGCAGTCGGGTTTCCAGCGCAAGTCGATCATAGGCGGCAATCGTCAGGTATTCGGAAAAATAAGCAAAGCAGCCCCGCCCCTGGTCTTTTGCTTGATAGAGCGCGGCGTCAGCGTGGTCCATCAGTATTTCATAGGTGTCGCCGTGTTGTGGATACAGGCTAATGCCAATGCTGGCGCCAATCCGTACATCGTCGCTCAGGGTCAACTTAAAAGGTTTGCCTAAATCGGTAATAATGTCTTCTGCCACCCGGGCGGCATCTTGCGGATTTGGTATATCTTCCAGCAACACGATGAATTCATCACCGCCCAATCGGACAACCATGTCGACTTCGCGTAATCGGCCAGTGATCCTTTTGGCTACTTGCTGCAGTAACTCGTCACCCGCCTGATGCCCCAGGCTGTCGTTAACCGCTTTAAAACGATCCAGATCAAGCATCAGCATGGCCAGTTGCCTACTTTCACGACGTTCCACGTCGATGCTGTGCTTCAACCGCTCCTGCAACAGTCGGCGGTTGGGAAGCTGAGTCAATGGATCATAAAAGGCAAGATGTTTGATCGCTTCTTCAGCGGACTTGCGCTCGGTAATGTCGGTCGCCACAACGAGCAGTTTGTTGCAATGATCGCCGTCGAACAAAGGAATCTTAACCGTGTTGTACCAGTGTACAGAACCATCGGCATGCGTGACTTTTACTTCCGGAATAACCTTGGATTTGCCGGTGTTGATCACCTTGAGGTCATTTCGATAGAAAAGAGCCACTTCTTCGGCGTTGGTATTGAAGTTCTCCTCTGTCAGGCCGATCAAATGGTCAGGGCTTGTGCCATAAGATTGAGCCAAAGCCTCATTACCCAAAAGAAATCGACCCTCTCGGTCCTTAACAAAAATCGCACTGGGCGCCGCATCGATGACTTGTCTAAGGAAGGCCCGTTCACGTTGCAATGCGTCCTGAATACTTTTGATATCGGTAATATCTTCAGTGATTCCGAAACTGCCGAGCAGCAATCCATACTCGTCAAATTCGAGTTCAGCCACTTCACGCACCCACTTAACCTGCTGGTCGACAATGATTCGGTGTTCAATATCATAAGGCTTGCCGGAAAGGGCGTATTTCCATGACGCATCGACAAAGTCGCGGTCTGCCGGATGGACACGATCAAGAAATGACTGATAGTTTAATGGAGTGCCTTTGGGAACGCCAAAAATCCGAAAATTTTCGTCAGACCATTCCAGTATATTATTGCGAACATCCATCCGCCAGCTACCGATATGTGCGACAGCCTGAGCGCGTTTCAAATCCATCTGGCTCTCACGCAAAGCTTCTTCGGCATGCTTGCGCTCGGTGATATTCGTGCTAACGGTGCCGAATCCAATTATTTTGTCGTTTAAATCCTTCAGGGCGAAAACGTTGTAGATCATCCAGAGCGCTTGCCCTGTTTTGAAATGCCGGAAACGGATTTCGATTTCGCCGCGGCCGATATGTAATACCGCAGGAAAAAATTCATCCATAATAAAGGCCTGATCTTCCGGAAAAAAGAAATCCCTGACGGGTGTTTTATAGCCCTCTTCAAGACCATCCAGGCCAACAAGTCTGAGTCCGGCGTCATTGATAAAAAATGGCACTCCTTTGGTATCGCACATGCCGATAAACTCGGTGCTGCTTTTAGCGAGCGAAACATATAAATTACGCTCAGCCATTGTCCGATTACGTGCTTCGATCACCTTCTTAAGCTGTTCCTCTCGTTCCATGGCCATATGCAATGTCCGTTTTTCCTGCTGATTCAAACGGGAAATGAATAGGCTAAATAGTGCGCCGACAGTAACCAACAACACAATACGCAGCATTTCGCTGGATTTGGCAATATAAATCGAACCATAAGGCTCAATTAAAAAATAAGCGCTGATCGATGCACTCACCATTGTCGTGAAAAGCCCCGCTCTTAATCCTCCGAACCAGGCGGCGAATGCGATCACGACTAAAAAAAGCAGTAGCGGTGGGGAGCCTTCGAAAAAAAACTGGAGATGTTTTAAAATAAACAGGATAGCCGCAATCCCCAGTAAAGCGGACAAATAGATGTTGCCGAATAGATATTTAATAGTAGTCATGTGGGTGTAAAAAAATCCATGTGAACCGCCGTTAAATTAAAAGAGTATTCGGTCTGGAAACATAATCATAAACTGATTCATAGCCGGCTTCCAATCGCGTAAGGGCATCGACCATTTTTTAGAGGCATTCTCGATCGCCAAATAGACGACTTTCATGGCCGCCTCGTCATGTGGAAAGAGTTGCCTTTGATCGGCGGCTTTTCTAGTCATGCTATTAATTGATTCAATAGTACTTGTGCCCCAGAGGATATGAGTCGTATGAATGAATTTCCTGATCGCATCAGGGTAATCGAAGAATGCGATAGCAACCAGAACGTCGCACTCTTGGAGTGCGCAATAACGTAGCACATTACGCCGAATGGCTAATGTTATGTGTTTTTTTTAAATTTACCATTTACAAAAACTCTCGTAATGAAATCTTTCATCATCATCAAAACCGGCTCAACCTTCCCCTCCATCCAGCAACGCTTTGGCGATTTTGAAGACTGGATGATCGGCGACTGCAGCTTGCCCACTGCTAAGGTTCCGGTCATCAATGTGATGGCTGGCGAGGCTTTGCCGACGGTTGACAGCTTAGCGGGGGTGATTATGACCGGTTCGCCCGCGATGGTCACCGATGAGGCGGACTGGATGAGTTCTTTATCGAACTGGATAGCACAGGTCGTGGAACGGAGTGTTCCGTTACTGGGCATCTGTTTTGGCCATCAACTCCTGGCTCAGGCGATGGGCGGAGAGGTGGATTATCATCCGGGAGGTCGAGAAATCGGCACCGTCGCGATCTATTTGACCGCTGAAGGCAGGCAGGATGCTCTGCTTGGCTATTTGCCGGAGACCTTTACGGCGCATGCGACCCATGCGCAGACGGTAATCCGTCTGCCGCCGAATGCGTTGCATCTTGCCGGAAATCCCTATGAAGCCCATCATGCATTTCGTTTGGGCGACTGCGCCTGGGGCGTCCAGTTTCATCCCGAGTTCACGGCGGACATCATGCAGGCCTACGTCAGTGAATGCGCCGACATGCTGCATATACAGGGCCATGACGTCGATGCCTTGAAGGCCGCGATCGACCACACCGAAGAGGCGAATAAATTGCTGCAACGGTTTTATGCCTATTGTGCGGAAAAGCAGTTATCTTCGAGGTAATGGAGTGGAATCAAGGCTAATCGCGGCGACTTGCATGCTCGTTCATGATTGCATTTTCCGATTTTTTTAGTCGATGCCGAATCGACAAGTTCTATTGCTCTGTTGCTGATATGATTGACGCTGTTGTTTATTCTATAATGCCTGAAATCCGCCAATGGAGATGTTAATGAACTACTTAAAAATACTATTTGTCTCGTTGATATTTAGCCTAAGCGCCTGTTCCAGCATGTATTACAGCGGGCTGGAGAAAATAGGAATCCCCAAACGGGACGTGATGGTCCATCGGGTTGAAAAGGCACGCGATACCCAGGAAGAAACAAAAGAACAGTTCAAATCCGCACTCGAACAGTTTACTGCCGTTACCAATTTCAAAGGCGGCGATCTGGAAGCGACTTATAATAAACTGAACAGCGAGTACGAGGCCAGCGTTAAAAAAGCAGACGAAGTCAAGTACCGCATCAGGGAAATCGAAGATGTTTCGAAAGCCTTGTTCAGTGAATGGGAAAATGAAATAACCCAATACAGCAGTGCGTATCTCAAACGCAGCAGTCAAAACAAGCTCAATGAAACGAAAATCCAGTATCAACAATTGATTACGGCCATGAAAAATGCCGAATCAAAAATCGAACCTATTCTGGTGGTTTTTAAAGATCAAGTAATGTTTATGAAGCATAATCTCAATGCCCAGGCCATCGCTTCGCTGAAAACCGAATTGGGTTCAATAAAAACGGACGTTTCAAACTTGATTGCCGCCATGGAAAAGTCCATTAATGAAGCCAATGCATTTATCAAAACGATGGAAAAATAAAAAACTCTCCATTTGGAATTAGCGATTTGAAAAAGCATGAAACATAACACAGCCAGAATGAATCGCTACGCAGGAAGCCGGTAGCCGCACTTTCATTTAAACAGGATCATTGTCCATACAATTCAATAATTCCTCTAGGTTAACGGTCGGCATGGCATAAGGGATGAACAGTTCGCTGTTATGAATGATGGCGCCGCAGAAATTCAGTATCTGGCTCTTGAATCAAAACTGCCCAATGCGATTGGCTACCGGCTCCGAAACGAAACGATACGGGAGATATCTATCTAACGTCTAACCCTTTCCGATTAGTGGTAATTATATTACAATCAAAACCCATAGCGGTTTAAATGGAAACGCCAGCCTTTACACCCTGATTTATCGATACTCAATTTCGACTCTATAACATAAGCCTCTATGCCTATAATAAACCATAACCGATTCGTTATTTTCTTTCTTGTTATTGGTTTATTGTTTACGGTTCCGTCTCGGGAAGTCATTGCTCAGGATTGGATCTATACAGTTCGACCGGGCGATAATTTATGGGATTTAACCGATCAGTATTTGATCGATATGAGGTATTGGCAGCCCTTGCGTAAGTTAAACCGGATTGACGACCCTTTACATATCCCTCCCGGCACAAAATTACGCGTTCCGATTCGATGGATCAGCAAGATTCCCATTATTGCAAGAATAGACTCCCTACAAGGTCAAGCCGAACTGATCAATCCTAAAAACGGCGAAAAAAAAGTCATGACCGTGGGAAGTTTTGTGTTTATGGGGGAAACTGTTCAAACCAAGGCGAATTCCACGTTGGTATTGGAATTTATTGACGGTTCAAAGCTATTATTACAACCCGACAGCCAACTGGAAATCAGTAATTTAAGTGTGTACGGCAGGACCGGCATGGCCGATAGCCGTATCCATCTCAACCAGGGTCGCGTAGAGACGCAGGTCGAAAAAAAGCAAGGTCCGGGCAGCCGTTTTGAAATTACCACACCTGCCGGAGTGACTTCCGTTCGCGGCACGGATTACAGAGTCAGCGCGGAGCCGGCTTCGACCAGGTCGCATACCGAAGTGCTCGAGGGAACAGTCAGCGTGAGCAGCGCCGGTAAAAAGGAATTAGTTGGCGGAGGCTATGGCACCATTTCCTCACGTAGTGAACCGCCAAGCCAACCGATCGAATTATTAAAGGCGATTGATATCCAGGCGGTACCGAAGTTATTTGAACGGGTGCCTGTTCAATTCGTACTGCCGACCGATCCCAAAATCAAAGGCTACAGACTGCAGATTGCCAAGACTCAAGTATTCGATTCCGTCGTGTTTGACCGGAAATATGCAAGCCATCAAATCCGTGGGCCAGAATTGCCGGATGGCGATTACTTCAGCCATATCCGTGCGATCGATGAATACGGGCTCGAAGGTAAAAATGCTGAATATCGTTTCACCATCAATGCAAAGCCGGAAGCTCCGATTTTACAGGAACCCAAGCCGGCTGCCGGTTTAATTGAAGAGACTCCCGTTTTCATATGGGCTAAGCAGGCGGGCATTCATACCTACCATTTCCAGTTGGCCAGAGATAAACACTTTACCGACCTTGTTGTCGATCGGTCTGACGTTTCTGATGCCCAACTCAACAGCGGCTACCAACTCGATCTGAAACAATATTTTTGGCGTGTAGCCAGCATTAGTGATGTTGAAGGCCAAGGTCCTTACAGCGATGTGCAAACTTTCAAACGTCTGAAACCGCCGCCTCAAACCGAAGAACCTGCTATTAGCGATACGTCACTGGTGCTGCGCTGGCCCGCGGATTTACCGGATGTGAAATATCATGTGCAGATTGCCAATGATGAGGCTTTTTCAGATCTTATCATCAATAAGCAGACGACCGAACCCATCCTGGAAATTGAAAAGCCGGATTCCGGCACCTATTATGTCAGGGTAAGCACGGCTTATCCCGATGGCTTCGCAGGACCTTTCGGCAATCCGCAGATTATTGAAGTCCCTCGCTCCGGGCAATATTGGTGGCTGCTGACCTTGCTCCCATTGGCTTTATTAGCGCTATAGGCGGCCTGTGCAATTGTCCAGGGTACTTTCTCGTATTAGCTGGCATAAATTTTTACTATCGCTGTGCTTTCCGATTGGAGCCTTGGTTTTGCAGCATCTGGAACTCTTAAAACCATGGGATAATCAGATTTATGACGTTGAATTGATGATGTTCTCGCGCCCCGTGAATGAGGAAATCGTCATCATCGCAGTCGATGAATATAGCTTGAAAAAACTAGGCAAATGGCCCTGGTCACGCCGCACACATGCGGAGTTAATCGAACTGCTGACTGCAGCCGAGGTGAAAGCGGTCGGCCTGGATATTATTTTTGCCGAGCAGGATCATCATGATCCGGCGGGCGATCAATCGCTGATCGATGCCATACGAAACAACGGCCGCGTCATTTTGCCTGTTTTTCCTGAAAAATCCGAAAATGCCCGGACCTTGCGGACTTCTCATCCCTGGCCGGAATTAGCCGGTGCAGCCGCTGGTCTGGGACATGTCGATGTTCAGATCGATAATGACGGCATCATTCGAAGCGCCTATTTGATAGCGGGTATCAAGGGCGAATATTGGCCTGCTTTATCCTTGGCATTATTGGCGCTTGACAAATCGAATGGTCTGAACGGCTTGCCGGGCGAGCGTAATCCGGATTCCGGCTTTTCTTCCTATGCCTGGCAGCGCGATTATCGCATCGAAGTGCCTTTCTCAGGCTCAGCTAATCATTTCAATCAGGTATCTTATGCAGAAGCATTAACGAATCCGAATCTCAGAGCCGGTTTGCGCAGCAAGTATATTTTGGTAGGCGTAACCGCTGCGGGTTTGTCTCCGAGGTTTTCCACGCCTCTGCATAGTAGCACAGGTTTGATCAGCGGTGTCGAAGTCCATGCTAATATCCTTGAAACCTTGCTTTACGGTCTGTCCATTCGGACTCTCGATAGCGCATGGCGTGCTCTGTTAACTTTTTCCCTGGTTTTTGTCCCTGTGTTGGGCTGCCACTACTTTTTTTTCCGGCACGTTTTCTTGACCAGTCTGTTTTCTTCCGCGTTGGCGATTGGTTTGAGCGCAGGGCTGCTCAAAAGTCTTTGCCTTTGGTATGGCCCAATGCCGGTGTTATTGGTTCTAGCAATTCATTATTTACTGTGGAACTGGCAGCACCTGAAATGGATGACCCAAGCGCTGTTTAAAGAAAGACAATTGGCTAAAGCGGCTTTACATTCCATTGCCGATGCCGTGATTACAACCAATTTCAAGGGTTTGATTGTCTATATCAACCCGGCAGCGGAGAAGCTGACCGGATACTCACTCGAATCAGCGCGAAATTTACCCATTGGTTCGGTAGTTAGATTGATCCGTAGCGAAGACAAAAATTGCATACTCGGATTTGATGATTTTCTCCATCACTTATTAAATGGCCGCAGTATTAAAGAAAAAGAACCTCATTATATCGTTAACCAATCGGGCGATAAATATGCTGTTCAGGTTACCGGCAGTCCTATCAATGAGGAATCGGGCAAAATT
>CAZMRW010000057.1:0-13514 GCA_964568805.1 uncultured Methylococcaceae bacterium
GGCTCTATCTTAAACTGAGTAATAATTTGTCTGGACAATGGGGTCCACTTTAGTAATCAAGTTGGTCTTAATGCATTTTATAAGAGGATTAATTGTAAAACTCTTGATTTGGTCTGACGACTTTAAATATTAATCTGAATAAAAGCTGACATTAAAAGGTAAAGCTCCATTCCAAAGGTCTTCCACTAAAGTGGAGTGGCAGGAAAAAAATGGAATAGGGACGACTGATCGATATAAAGCAGAAGTCTCAGCGAGACACCAGCTCTATCGTCACTACCCGACTATAATAAAACGATACGCTAAATTAACTACAAACCCCAAAAAGCAGCGGCCGGCTTGGCGAGAAAAAGCGTGAGAACGGTATTTTTTGAGGGATTTTCGAGGTTTTGCCATACAAGTGATTCCGACTAAAGTTAATAAAGTCCTCGTGCATCTCATAGCTGAGAATGCGCGGGAACCAGTCGGATATTTCTCGAACTGACACAGCAGACGTCCCGATGGGGATCGCCTGCGGAAATTATAGCGTTAGTTGTTCGGCAGAAGCAACCATTAAGCTAAAAATGGGGTAGGGCGAATAGCGAGCTTTCGTTGGTGATTGAGAAAAGTTATCCTATAAACTATTCAGATTTAGATAATAATTTTTCGCTGTTAAATTCGAGAGTCTTTTGAAATAAACATGGCCAGCAAAGAACGCATAAAAATTAAGTTTTTTGTATCCTATGCGCACGCAGACGAGGAATACTCCAGTGCCTTTATTGATGAATTCAAAGAAATGTCTGCGCCATCAGAAAAATACGAATATGTATTTTGGCAAGATACCGAGATTCTACCCGGCGAAAATTGGCAGGATGAGATAAGGGAGGCGCTCGTCAATTGCGACGTTGGCTTGTTATTAATTAGCCCGGCTTTTCTGGGGTCCAAGTTTATTGATGCTGAGGAACTGCCCAGGCTTATAAGAGATAAAAAAAAGCCCATCATTCCTATCATGCTCAAAATGGTTAATCTTAAACGGCACAACCTTAAAGGACTGGATGGTAATCAGATCTTTCGCCTAAAAGTAGAAGGCGTCAAAGAATTAAAGTCTTTTGCGCAATGCAGCGATTCTCAAAAAACCGATTTTGTGTATGACCTATTTGACAAAGTAGAGAGTAGGCTCGACAAATTACACGGCTAACGTGGTAAATGTACCCGCTCCGCCAAGCACTTAAGATTGTTATCTTGCCGCACCTTTGGCACTTTTTGTAAATTGATATGATATGAAATGATATTGTGCCATATCATTTCGTTTTGCTTTTAGCCGAAGGCAACGCAATAATTCAACGGCATGGAGATCGCTTTTTTGGCTTTGGCCAGTCCTAATGTATTCACTCCACCCGCCTGACACCGGCAAATTTCTGAATGAAGGCTTTTCAGGGCTAGCTAAGTAAGAAAAAAGATATTATAGAAATAGATTTTTTACCTGAATTAGCCTTTATGATCATTTTTATTGACAAGAGGTTTTCACAAGCATAACCTCCATTGATGCTGGTCTAAATGAATGATAATAATAATTTTTACATCCCCGCCGGGAGGTAGTGGCTATGACATTTCATCAGACAATCATGTATGGCTTGAACAGCGCGCTCACATTAGCCCTATTCATGTCCCCTTGGCCAGCTTCTGCGAAATCAAATCAGCCGAATAAGCCACAGCCGCCGAACATCCTGTTTGTTATCCTGGACGACGTAGGGATCGATCAGATGCGAATTTTCGGCTACGGAGGCACGCCGGCTGAAGGCATTCCGCAAACTCCCAATATCGATACGCTGGCCCGGGCGGGTGTCAAGTTTCGCAACACATGGGCAATGCCGGAGTGCTCGCCGAGCCGTGCCCTCGTCTTCGAAGGCCGATTCCCGTTCCGCACCAACATTTTTACCGCGCTCACGTCAGCGGATCTTGCGAATTCCCAGGTGTCTTTGTACGAAGTCACGACGCCGCGATTGCTCGCAACTGCGGGTTACGAAAACGCTTTATTCGGCAAATTTCATCTCGCCGGGCCCGACAATAATCCTTTCGGCGAACGCACACCCCGTGCACTGGGTTGGGATTATTTCTACGGATTCCTGCTCGGCGCACCGAATCCGATTGATACGACTGCCGGAGGAGGAACAAACCCAAACGGCAATTACTCTTGCGGTTTCGTTACCGGACCAAATTCCGGTGCCTGTTACTTTGTAGACAACTCATGCAAATCGATTGCTGCGACGACAGAAGCTCCGACGCCCGGTTTCTCCTGTCTGGAACAAGGGGGGATTTTCGTCCAGAATGCGAGCTGTGAAGCCGAGCTTCCGTTCGACAAGGCAAATTTCTGCGAACCGAACCGGCCAGTTGTCGATTTCTCGAGTTTCCAGACCTGCTCCCACTTGAACGGATATTACGTATCCCCGCTCGTTGTGATCGATGGCGATAAGAAGTCCGAAGCGATTACCGCAAGAAAATATCGAACTCAGGTCGAAACCGACGGTGCAATCGAATGGATTACCAAGCGTCACCACACAGGCCCCTGGATGGCGACGGTAAGTTATTCCTCTGACCATTCTCCCTATCAGCAGCCCCCTCCCAAGCTGTTGCCGCCGGGCACAGGAAGCAATGCCGGCCTCCAATGCGGTTCCACGTCTCCCGACCAGATGACGCTCAGCAACCAAATGATTGAAGCGCTGGACTCCGAGCTCGGACGATTGCTCGTGGAAACCGGGCTAGCCAGCCGAATGCCCGATGGGCGCCTTGATTACCATCCTGAAACAACCAACACGATGCTCGTGATTCTGGGAGACAACGGCTCTTTCGCGCCGGTCGTCAAGACGCCCTTCAACCCGGCCCGTTCGAAGGGTTTCACGTATCAAACGGGTGTCTGGGTGCCCCTCATCATTGCCGGTCCGCTGGTAAAGTCGCCTGAGCGGGAAGTCTCAGCCATGGTCAATGTCGCCGACCTTTTCGAACTGTTTGGCGAAATTGCCGGAGTTGACGTGCACAAGGCCGTACCTAAATCACACAAGCTTGACTCCAAACCTTTACTCAGCTATCTGACGCGTCCAAAAACGAAGAACATTCGTAAGTTCAATTTTACCCAGACCGGCAATAACATTACGGCGGGTTTCCAACTGCCCGGGCCTTGCGTGATCCCTCTGGCCTCTCCTACCGGACCCCTGCAGAAATGCCTTCAGCAGTTTCCTTCGGAGAAACTGTGCAGCGATGAAAATGGTGTATGGTATGGCGATCAGTTTAAAACATGCTGCGAAGTCAAAAATCACACGGATTTCGCTTCCGACCCTGCCTTCAGCATTGTGCCGGACTTCGCGGCCGCCATCAGAAATAATCGTTACAAACTCGTTGTATCCCAGGTTCCCGACTGCTCCGCCGCCAACGAAAGTCTTAATCCCCCGAAGGATGTGGCAGAATCTCAATTTTACGAAATCGACGAGAACGCTCCAGTTCCTAAACTCGATAATGAAGACAATGATTTGCTGAAACGCCCTGGCGGCCTGACCCCCCGGGAACGAAGAAACTTTAACAGGCTGAATTCCCGCTTGCAAAAACTGCAGGCTTCTCAGCCGCATCTGACCACGAACTCAAATTATGCAGGGTGTCCAGGAGATGGTAACTTGGACTTGCTCGTAAACTCGGTCGATATAAACAACTGGGAGATCTATGCGTTCCTCGATGAGGTGGGCTTTAGCGAGTCAAGTTGGTATGATTTCAACTTTGATGGATTCACCGACGACGAGGACCTTGAAATCATCGAACAGAACTTAGGAAAGAATTGCCGTAAGAAGCATTGATCGGAGCAAACATCTCAATCAGAATTCTTTCTTGATAGTTTCTTACTTGAAACCAGGCTTGATGGGCGCGAGAAGAATGAAAGCCGGCGCTCCCAAGCTCCTGGGGCAGGTGTGCGGTGATTGCGATCCCATCAGACGCCGAAGCGGGAACTTATATAGTAGAAAACAGAATACTGGCGGGCAACAGTAATGATATCTTTGCCGCTAAAGAGCGTCGAAATCGACCATGTAAAATCATCAGGTCATTGTTTTTTTAATAGTTATTGGCGAGTGAAATCGATAAAGATAGATGCCAATAGTGGAAAACATTAAAAACCGTTTAGAATATAAAATGTTTTTATAGCGATAATCTTAATCAAGGAAAAAATAATATGAAAAAAGTAATAACAGTATCAATGATTACTCTGGCTTTCAGCCTGGTTACGGCTTGCGCAACGACTTCGGATGTTGAAAATTTACAGTCGCAAGTTAATAGCCTGGATACGTCAGTTAAACAAGCGTCAGCCGATGCAGCCAGCGCGCAATCCACAGCGGCCGATGCGGCTGCAAAAGCTGAAGCCGCAGAAGCAGCCGCTAATCGGGCAGCTGAATTATCTCAAGAAGCCAATAGCAAATTGGATCGTAGATTCAGAAGATCGATGATGAAATAAGCTCTGGTTGTTTAAGAGCAGAGAATAGCCTGGAGAAAAATATCGCAGGCCTTTCGGGATCGATTTCTGCCTATCAACCACCTGAAATTGTTACTTACGTTAAGTTTCTTAACATTAGCAGGAATTAAGGATGTTTTGAAAGGAAGAAATCGGTCTATATCGCTTTGTCCCTTGAACTTCCTGGTCAATAGGGGTACGTGCGTGCCTATGGAAAATGCATCGATTAAATTTAAATAGTTAAAAAATGGAATTCGTTGATCTTGTTGGGGATTGAACGATATCTTATCAATCTTATTGGGACTAATGAATGGGAGATAAAAAGTCTTCGATTTTGAAAATTAAACAAAAAATAAATTAGCTTTTTTCCATTAGAGTTTTATCAGGAAATACTGCTGTGAATAACACTCTAATTTTTCATTATTCAGGACATATGCCGAATCCATGCGTCGTGTCTTTATAAGTCATCGAAACGGAGAGGCCAATGTTCTCTCACTGATTAATGGAATCAGTACTCATCTGGCAGCAAATGGTTTTGATGTTCTGGTTGACTTTGACAGGCTGAATCCCGGCGCTTCATGGCGCGATGACATTTATACCTGGCTGGGCGTTTGCCATGCTGCAGTTGTCGTTATTTCAAAAGATGTATTAGCAGGCGATAGTGTTTGGGTACCCCGCGAATGCTCGATTCTATCGTGGCGTAAAACCCTGGATCCGGCATTTACTCTGATTCCCGTTCTTCTTCCAGGCGTAACGACGGATGATCTGCGCACCCACTTGCAATTTCGTGATTTGGGACTGCATGATCTGCAAATCATCGACCATATTGATAATTATCAAACGTGTACGGCAATCCTTAAAGGACTTGAACATCTTACGGCAATTCCAAGATCACCATTAGAAGAGCTTGCCGAACAAATCGAAGCACAACTCGGATCGATTCGGACTGACTTCGTGGATGAAGCCATCGTGTTAACGGGCGCAGATATAAACAAGTTGCCGCAGTTGGGCGAAACCACACGTAAACTTGCACTTTCATTGTTGCAGGTACCCCTCGCAAATGCTCTGACAGCACTCGAGTATCTGGCGCCTAGAATGTCCTCAACAGTTTCTGTTGATCGAATTCTCGATATCATTGCCCCTGGCTGGGTTGATTTATCCGCAGCAAGATGGATAGCTTTTTGTGCCGCCTCGGAACCTAAGCCCGCAGCGGTTGTTAACGCTTCCTCCCGATTCGCTGCGGAAATGTATGTCCGGCGTGCAAGTTGTAAACCCCCAAAAACGATGTGGCGTGTTGTCAGTGTAACCGGCGTTCATGGAGAGCTTGTGTTCGAGGATTTAGCTACCGAGATTGTTGAGGCGTTGCTTACAGAATTTTCTACCAGTCTTCTGACCGATCCTTTTGACAATGCACCTGAGTCACAACTTTCAGGGATACTGCACGAACTGAATCGACGCGGAAGACCTGTCGTGGTCATCCTTCGTATGCTGGTTGGGGCAGTTGATCTGATGCCTCAATTGCAGGACCGATTCCCTTATTTAACCTTTCTTTTCTTGTCCGGCGAGATATTGCCAGATGAGGATAGTTGTCCGGAGACGCTGATCCGTCGCGTGGAACCGGCATTATTGCCTGGTCAAGAGACTTCGGCAAGGACTGATTATCAAACAGCACGTAGTATTTTGCGTCCAGGAGTTTAAGCATCATGAGCTACACCCCATTGTTTTCACCCCATTCATTTGCCAAAAATGAAATCAGTACCGCCGCATCAACACCTGGCGATTATGCTCCCGCTGAGGTCTATGTTTACACCGACGAAATTACGCTTGCTGTCAATGTCGCTTTGGCAACGGGCCGGCCGTTACTTGTTCGGGGAACAAGCGGCTCCGGAAAAACCTCTTTAGCCCGAAGCGTCGCATCGCAGATGAACTGGTGCTATCGTGAAGCCGTCATTACCGCTCGCACACAAGCCCGTGATCTCATGTGGACGACGGATTTGTTAAAAAGATTACAAGACTCGCAAACCGGCCATTTGTCCGATGATTGGCGAACCTATGTAGTTCCGGGAGCATTATGGTGGGCATTCGACTCGATCAGCGCCCGAACCCAGCTCATGTGCAGTGCGCCAAATTCAGAAAATAGTGCGCCTGAGTCAAATCATCGACGCACTGTGCTGCTGATCGACGAAATCGATAAGGCAGACCCCGATGTTCCCAATAGTTTGCTTCGTCCCATTGGTGATTTGGCCTTCGAAGTTGAAGAAACCGGCCAACGGGTCGTTGCCCAGACATCGCCGCCACTGATCGTGATAACCACCAATGAGGAAAGAGACCTGCCGCTTGCCTTTCTGCGCCGTTGTGTTGAATTGAACATGCCTGCCTTTGATAAAGTCCGGCTGATGAACATCGGCCGCGCCCACTTTCCCGATGCGACGGAAGAGCTGATCACCAGCGCATCAGAATTGGTGCTCACTACCAGTCAAATGCGGGACCGTCGGGATCCAAACCCGGCTGAATACCTCGATGTGCTGCGCGCCTGCAAAGAATTGGGAATTACACCTGCTTCCAATGCATTTCGACAACTGGTAGAGATAGCATTAGGCACAGGAACGATTTAACGATCATTTGATATGATTGATAAAGGCAAAATTTATTGTAAAACTGAAGGCAGCATGTTGGGGGATGCCCTGCGTGCACTGGCTTACCTGCAGCCTACAAAAGTTGAAGTCATCGTCGAGATACTTCAAACTTTACGATTCAATGTGATGCCACGGCCAGAGCCGGTAGTAACTACTAAGCTATCCGACGATGATCTTCCGAAAGCTGAACCCGACATTGATGAATCTCCTGGGATGACGGCTCCCCACTTGGTTAGCGATACTGATCGACTACCTTCAATCATTAATTCAGGCCTGGAGGAAATCAGTGATGCAGGGGCACCGCCTCCGGAGTGGCTGGATAAGGCTCCGTTGATTCCTCTGCCGATCACGGTGCCTAATCCTTTCAAGCATTACAGTCACCCCTTGTTTGAACCAAAATGGCAGCGTGCCATTATTACCCGTTTGGCATCTGTATCCCTGCCTTTAGGCCAATTAGACCTGGAACGCGTGGTGACCAGTATTGCATCCGGTCGACCGTTAATGCACGTGCCACGCAGGCAAGTACCGACCACGGCCAAAGGACTCCAGCTTTTGCTTGATGAGGGTGAGTCAATGGAACCATTCCGTTTTGATTTAATGGAACTCACCCGCGCTTTCATGCGAATTGTCGGTTCTGCACGTGTTTCGATTCATGCTTTTCGCGGCCTACCCGATTGGGGCTGTTACTCAGGGTTAGACTGGATGGAGTATGTTCCGCCGACTTCAGGCGTCCCTATTGTCGTCGTTAGCGATCTGGGGTTGGTACCGCATGGAGCTACTGCCATTCGTTCATCTTTATCTGATTGGCATAATTTTTTCAGTCGTTTGAAAAAATCACGTACCCGCTGCATTGCGATAGTTCCTCGTGATGATCTTAATACACCCCTAAATCTTTCTCGCCAGGTTCAATTACTCCCTTGGAGCCGTCGCACATTGGCATCAAGGCTTGATCGCGTGCCGCCGATCATTAAAAATTCTTCGGAAGATAAAGATGTGACAAGTGAGCCTGGCGTGACAGCACTGAGCGAAGTCGCTCGTGTTAGCCGCCATGCGCTGGAGATCGCTTGCTTAGGGTCGCTCGCCGCACGCATAGAACCCCAGCTCCTGCGTGCATTGCGATTGAAGCTGTCGCCCGGTGCGCCAGTCACTGCCGAAGCCGAACTCTGGTTTAGCGGGTTAGTAGCAGAACGCGCGGCAACCGGCATTATATTGGATTCCCGGTACCGTGAGACGTTACAACGACTTCTGCGGCGCGATCGTGAACGACTGGATAGCGCCTATGCCGTGATCGAGGAAATGCATCGTGATTCCGCACCCGCATTGCGGATTGAGGAAGAACTTTGTTACCGTTGGCTAGCCGGTGAAGTCGACAAAGCTCGTTCATTGTTACGCAGCCTGGTCGCGACGATTGTTGCACCTCAGCGCACAGGCGTATCAAAATGGGCATCACAGGCTTTGGTGCGCCTCCCAAGCGGACTGATGTCGCTTGAGGAAGCACAAATGCTGGCGCTCGGAACCGCCCTGCGCACGGGTGAAACGATAACTCTGGAAAAGGCCGGGGCAGGTGGGGGCAATGCTTGGCACTGGCTGCAGCCGCAATCTCGAATGCTTGAGCTGGGTGTTAACCTTCGCCAAGGAATGATTGAATTCGGACCACGATCGATGAAAGCTTCTCATCGAATAACCGTTCCCGATAGCAACCCTGTGTTGCTTGAGATTGTTACCGAAGGCCGCGTCGAGCGGATTCGGCTAAATCCCACTGTTCGTACCGTTGTGGATATTAAGGGAGTCTCGTTCGAAATCAGCATTATTGGAGGCGGGAGATGGCGGTTATTTGAGACAGGAAGCGCCAAGAGTTCTCAAAATTTTATAGCCCGAAATCGCGTTCCGCGTGTGCAAATAGAATATGACGTCGAAGTGTATGGAGCCTTAAAAAAAATTCAGCTCCCTTTTGTTATGGGGGTGTTGGCCGATCTTTCCGGAAATCCCGCCGAACCGCTACCATCGGTAGATGAACGTCGTTTTATCGATGTTGATCTTGACCGTTTTGATAGCTTCATCCAGTCGATAAAACCACGAGTGAGCTTTCAGGTACCCAATACCCTAGGGGATAATGAACAAAACATCAATGTGGCTATTTTATTTGAATCACTAGAGGATTTTTCCCCGGCTGGTGTGGCAAGAAAAGTCGATATACTGAATGATGTCCTCGGAGAGCGGCAACAACTAAGTAATCTGCTCATCTCCATGGATGGAAATAGTGGTGCAGAAGATCTGGTTATTAAAGTCATTAATGACCAAAGACTTGTTCAAAAGCTGATCAGTGAAGATATACACCCTTTTAGAGAACGACAAGGGTTTACTCTCGATGGCGAAGAACTTGCCGGTTTGTTATATAAAGAGTTCAAACCAAAGAACGAACATTCATTAAGTTTTATTGAGCAGGCACTGAGGACTTTAGCTAAATATGTCATAGCCCAATCCTTATCAAGCGACAATGACCTGGTTAAATTAATCGAATCAATAGCGGCCGAAATCGACCGGAAGCTTTCCGATCAGATAAACGCGATTCTCCATCACGAGGATTTCCAAAAACTCGAAGGCGCCTGGCGTGGGCTGCATTATCTCATCAGCAACACCGAAACGGATGAGATGCTAAAGATCCGTGTATTGAACATATCCAAAAAGGATCTCGGCAGGACACTCAAGAAATACAAAGGCGTTGAGTGGGATCAAAGTCCGATTTTCAAGAAAATTTATGAGGAAGAATATGGACAATTTGGAGGAGAGCCGTTCGGCTGTTTAATCGGAGATTACTACTTCGATCATGGTCCGGGTGACATAGAACTGCTAGGCGAAATGTCAAGGATAGCGGTGGCAGCTCATGCGCCGTTCATTACGGGTGCAGCTCCAATGCTGCTAAACCTGAGCGCGTGGGAGGAACTGGCTAATCCTCGCGATCTGACTAAATTCATTCTAACTCCTGATTATGCTGCCTGGCGCTCATTAAGAGAATCGGAAGATTCTTTATATATCGGATTAACGATGCCACGCTTTTTATCGCGATTGCCTTATGGGGAAAAAACCTATCCGGTCGAAGAATTCGACTTTGAGGAAGATTTAGAATATTCAGGCCTGGACAGCTACACGTGGTCTAATTCGGCCTATGCGATGGGAGCCAATATTAACCGTGCATTCAAATTGTATGGCTGGTGTTCGCGCATCCGTGGTGTTGAAAGCGGCGGGGCGGTTGAAGGTTTACCAGTGCATACTTTTCCTGCCGATGACGGCGGAATAGATATGAAATGCCCGACCGAAATCGCGATTAGCGACCGGCGCGAGGCAGAACTTGCCAGAATTGGCCTGATGCCGTTGTTGCATAAAAAAAATACAGATTTTGCCGCGTTTATCGGGGCTCAGTCGCTGCACAAGCCGTTAGAATATGACGATCCCGATGCCACGGCCAATGCCAATCTTGCCGCACGCTTGCCTTATTTGTTTGCCGCCTGCCGTTTTGCCCATTACTTGAAATGTATCGTCAGGGATAAGATCGGTTCATTTAGAGAACGTGACGATATGGAAAAATGGCTGAATCAATGGATCAGTAACTACGTCCACGAGAATCCGGAAGCTGCATCTGAAGAAGTAAAAGCAAAAAAACCCTTGGCAGCGGCGGAAATTGTGTTGGAAGAAGTGAGTGGAAATCCCGGGTATTACTCGGCAAAATTCTTTTTAAAGCCGGCTTACCAACTTGAAGGACTGACCGTGTCATTGCGTTTGGTTTCCAGGCTTCCATCATCAATGACGAGGTAATATGGGTTTAGCCGCTTCGGGACTAAGCTTCCGGTAAATATCCCAGGCAACGCAATATCCGCGTTGCCAAGCGGTTCATGTATAATTTCGCCTTTGCTCCGGACCTTGTTCGGTTAAATCCACGTATTAGGCTTGCATCATACCCATGGGTATTCTCGGAAAACTTGCATCTCAAACTGCGATCTACGGCATCAGCAGTATCTTCGGACGGTTCCTCAATTATCTGCTGGTGCCGCTATACACCTATTCATTCAGCGCGGCAGAATACGGTGTCGTGTCGGAATTTTATGCCTATGCCGGATTTTTTTCCGTGCTGCTGTTATTTGGATTTGAGACCGGCTATTTTCGATTCCGTAACAAGGACAATCCGAAACGGGATCTGGCGTATTCAACGGCATTATTGTTTATTTTGCTGGTCAATTTATACTTTTTTTTGTTTATTCTGCTGATTAATCCGAAGCTGTCTGCAGCCTTGAATTATGGCAATCATCCCGAGTATGTCATCTGGTTTGCCATTATCCTGGGTCTGGATGCCGTCGCGTCAATTCCGTTTGCCAGATTGCGGGCAGAAAACAAGGCACTGCGTTTTGCGGCCGTCAAAGTGATAGAAATTCTGGTGACCGTATTGTTGAGCCTGTTTTTTATTCTGTATTGTCCGAAAATTTATAAAGAGAATCCCGCTTCATGGATTAGTCTGGTTTACCAGCCGTCAATCGGTTTGGGCTACATTTTTATCGCCAATCTGATTGCCAGTGCGGCTAAATTCCTGATGCTGCTGCCCCAGCTAAAGGGGCTTGCCTGGGGTTTTGACAGTGACCTTTTTATGCGCATGGTTAAGTATTCACTGCCGATGGTCGTGATCGGTTTTGCCGGCATCATCAATGAAATGCTTGATCGCGCCCTGTTAAAATATTTATTGCCCTACGATCATCAGACCAATTTGAAAATGCTGGGTATTTATAGCGCCTGTTATAAACTCTCTATTTTGATGTCGCTGTTCATTCAGGCCTTCCGCTATGCCGCCGAGCCTTTTTTCTTTGCTTATGCCGAGAACAGCGATGCCCGCAAAATATACGCCGATGTTCTCAAGTTTTTTGTCATTTTCTGCATGTTTATTTTTCTATTGGTGACTTTGTATATCGATTTTTTCAAATATTTTATCGGCGATGAGTTTCGTTCGGGTCTTGATGTGGTGCCGATACTGCTTTTGGCCAATCTTTTTCTGGGAGTCTATGTCAACCTGTCGATCTGGTACAAGCTGACCGATCGTACACTCATGGGGTCCATGGTTTCCCTGGCGGGGGCTTTGCTGACCATTCAGCTTAATCTGTACTGGATACCATTGTACGGTTATCGGGGATCGGCATGGGCGACGCTGGTTTGTTACGCCGGTATGGCTTTGGTGTCTTATCTATTGGGACGGAAATATTATCCTGTTGCTTATGATACTAAACGTATCACAGGTTATATTGGCCTGGGTGTAGTGTTATATCTGGCCAGGGAACGCTGGCTGATGACGCCGGACTGGAAACCCTGGTTAACTGCCAGTGCGATGATGTCGGTTTATTTGCTGACCGTTTTACTGTTTGAAAGACGCCAGTTGATTTCAAAAACAGGGCGGTTCTGATGCCGATCTGGCGCGACTGGAACCAGGATGTGACCCGGCAGAAGGCCATAAATCATTGACAGGTTTGGCATGGAAAAATCAAGGCTTATTCAGTACCTGTTAAGCATCTGATGCTATAGTTAGGGAAAATTTTTATTATTACCATTTACTGAACTACCTATTTTTTCCAGATGTGCTTGTAATATTGAACTTTAATTCTACATTTATGTGATTATGTCGGCTTCGTTAGAAGTCATAAAATAACCAAGGTTTTGTAATTATGAAAAAAACATTATTAGTTGCCGGAATTAGCTCCGTACTTTTAACTGCTTGTATAACCGATCCGTACACGGGCGAATCCAGAGTAAGCACTGCCGCGAAAGGCGGTGGCCTGGGCGCGGTTACCGGTGCAGCCATAGGAACGGCATTTGGCGGCAACGATCTCAAGAATGCCGGCTGGGGAGCGTTGGCCGGCGGCGCCGTTGGCGCGGCAGTCGGAGCCTATATGGACCATCAGCAAAAACAAATGGAGCAATCATTGCAAGGCACCGGCATCGAAGTGCAAAGAACAGCAGAAAATACGCTGAATTTAAATATGCCCAGCAGCATTACCTTTGCCTTCGATTCGGCTAACCTGACTCCGCAAGCGCAAACGGCTTTAAATTCTGTCGCAAATATCCTGAATCAGTATCCGGATTCGAAGATTACGGTAACCGGACACACCGACGATATCGGCTCGGATAGTTACAATCAAAAATTATCGGAGCAACGGGCTGCCAGCGTTTCAGGCTACCTGTCGCAACGGGGCGTCAATTTTGCCCGTCTCAGCCAGCAGGGAATGGGTGAGAGAATGCCGAAATTTCCTAATACCGATGAAGCAAACCGTTCACAAAACCGCCGCGTTGAGCTGGTCATTGTTGCCAATAACAATGCAGGTGCACAGCAACAGCAACAGCAACAGCAACAGCAACAGCAACAGCAACAGCAACAGCAA
>CAZMRW010000057.1:13614-28822 GCA_964568805.1 uncultured Methylococcaceae bacterium
ACAGCAACAGCAACAGCAACAGCAACAGCAACAGCAACAGCAACAGCAACAGCAAGGTTATCCGCAACAACAAGGCTATCCACAGCAACAGGGCTACCCGCAACAGCAAGGCTATCCTCAGCAGCAGGGCTACCCGCAACAGCAAGGTTATCCTCAGCAGCAGGGCTACCCGCAACAGCAAGGCTATCCTCAGCAACAGGGCTATCCGCAACAGCAAGGTTATCCACAGCAAGGCTACCCTCAGCAGCAATATCAGCAACCCTATGGTTATCCACAATAAACCTGCCGGATCATCTGATTGTTGTGATTTATGACGTCTTACCCTGTTTCCTTGATTGGAGTCAGGGTATGACAGAAGCATCCTACTCCCCAAATTTAATCCGGTCTCTGAATCCGGTGATCGGAGTATTATCTCAGCCTCCAACTCCGACACGGATTCAATTAGTGCATCTGCACAGCCGTTAGCTCAAGGCCTCTTATGTTAGAATAAATTCCTTGCGTTTTCAGAAACGGTCGTTTTTTCTTTATTGTTTGGCAGACGAAATCGGGCCAAATGATGTGTCCGCTAAAGCATTGCCATTTCTCCCCCGCGAATATTTTCTTATTTTGATTCCTCAATGCATGAGAAAATAAAGCCCGAATCATCAAACACAATGACGGATGCCTAGCTCGAAATCTATCCAACCTGACTCCACACGGCGCATTGCTTCTCTTAAGGATTTGTGGCCTTTTATGCGCCCTTATCGGAGAAGAATGGCTTTGGCTTTTGTGTTGTTGTGCCTGGGTTCCGCTACCATCCTGTTGGTTCCGTTGGCGTTCCGCGACCTGATCGATTATGGTTTTGGGCAGCGGCAACACGTCAGTGGTGGGCTTTGGGGCTCGCTGAGTATCAACGGACACTTCGCAGCACTGTTCGGATTGGCGAGCCTGTGGGCGGTGACAATTGCACTGCGATATTACAACGTAAGCTGGATTGGCGAGCGGGTGACGGCGGATTTTCGCAGTGCGGTTTATGCGCGGGTGCTGATACAATCCCCGCAATTTTTCGAAACCCTGCAAACCGGCGAAGTGCTGTCACGCCTGACAGGCGACACCACCCTGATCCAGACTGTAATCGGCAGCTCCATTTCGATGGGTTTACGAAGTTTGTTCCAGTGTGCTGGCGGCATGATCATGATGGCGGTGACCAGTCTTTATCTGTTCTCATTGAACCTGGGTCTGATGGCTTTGCTGTTGCTGCCCATCCTTGTCATTGGCCGGCAAGTGAAAAAGCTTTCACGTGAATCGCAGGACAAAATAGCGGATGCTTCGGCACTGGCTGGCGAGATTCTCAACGCTATACCGACGGTGCAGGCCTATACCCAGGAACAGCGTGAAACCAAACGCTACGCCGACCGCGCGGAAGTCAGTTTCATGACTGCAATCCGGCGTAGCCGCGTGCGTGCGGTGCTGTCGGCGCTCATTATCATGGCGGTGATGGGCTCCATTATTTTCGTGCTATGGATCGGTGCGAACCAGGTGAACGCCGGAAAGATGACGGGTGGACAACTGGCTTCTTTCGTACTGTATGCGACCCTGGTGGCGGGCGGAGTAGGCACTATGGCGGAAGTCTGGGGCGATGTCATGCGTGCGGCAGGCGCAACCGAGCGCTTGCTGGAACTGCTTCATGCCAAGCCCGCCATTGTCGAGGCCAACGAACTACAAACGCTTTGGCAACCCGGAAAAGCCGAGATTCAATTCGAGCATGTCAGCTTCCGTTACCCGTCACGAATGCAAATAGCTGCGCTCAATGACATCACGCTCGACATTGCCTCTGGCGAGAGCATCGCATTTGTCGGCCCTTCCGGTGCAGGCAAGACCACCCTGTTCCAACTATTATTGCGTTTTTACGATATAACGCAGGGCGCCATTCGTTTCAACGGGCAGGACATTCGCCAACTTTCTTTGCATGAATTACGTAACAAGATTGCCATCGTGCCGCAAGATCCGGTGATCTTCTCAGCTAATGCCCTGGAGAATATCCGCTACGGCCGCCCCACTGCCAGCGATGAGGAAGTCATGGCCGCCGCCAGATCGGCGCAGGTGGAAGAATTCATAAACCGCCTGCCGGAAGGCTACCAGACATTCCTGGGAGAACGTGGGACCCGGTTGTCCGGCGGACAGCGCCAGCGCATTGCCATCGCCCGGGCGATTTTGAAAAATGCGCCGCTGTTGCTGCTCGACGAAGCCACCAGCGCACTGGATGCGGAATCCGAAGTCCTGGTGCAGGAAGGCTTGAACGCGGCCATGCAGGGACGTACCACCCTCATCATTGCTCACCGGTTAGCCACTGTGAAGAAGGTCAGCCGTATCATCGTCCTGAACCAGGGGCGTATCGTCGAAATCGGTGCACCGGAAGATTTACGTAAACAGAGCGGCCTGTACGCCAAACTCGCAAGCTTGCAATTCGATGTTCAATAAGGCAACGTTCGTTAATGGGAAATGGTAGAAGTCAGAATGACCGATCTTTGGTCGGTGCACAACACTAGCATAGACAGTCAAGTGACCATGAACTTACAGTCTCAGACCGGCCAATTTCTGTCTTTGGCAGTCTATACTGAAATGACTGGTTTTGATCAGAAACAGCATATTCATAATGACTATACCCACTGGAAAAAAGACATAGAGGAGTATTAAAATGCTATTCTCAGCAAGTTTGCATTATAAAACAGGTCATAGAAGATGCGCTGCGTGAATTTTTTTCACACCACGGCATAGATCGAGTTCCGGGTAAATTGGAAACTGTGTTCGGGGCGGGTCTAAAAATGGGGGTTAATCTGGATGACGGGCGCAGTTTGAACGACATTATGGATGGCCGTTGATGTTTTTAATGGATGTCAATGTCTTGGTTGACGCGCATAGAGAAGATATTAATCGTTTTATAAGTAATTGCATGCCGCGGAGTTTAAAAACATGTTTTTTAACTCCAATGCTGGAATCGGGAAAGTGCAGAAACTTATGGGACGATTAATAGCAATGCCGCTTATGGTTATTCGGAATTAGTGTTAAGCGGATCGATGTTGGTTTGTTGTTTCAGGGTATTGCACCGGAAATTAATCCGACGCAAAACTCAGACTGAATCCGCCCGCGATAATCCTTATCCTGCCGAATATGCTTCATCTGATCCAATACAGCTAGAGCCGCTATGCCTGCTTCTTTGTCAATACGAATAACGCTTGAATTCGGATTGGTTGACTGATCACGCCGACAAGACCGGCTGCCGTTACACGTCTGTGTGATGATCGGATCATTCACACCGCTGATCTTTACTGCAGCCACGTCTTAACACGCTCCCGCAATTACAACTGCTCAATGGACTGATCATGATTTTCTGTATTGCGCCCACATTCCTTGATAACCCTGTATTCGACTCCTTCCGGAAGCGTGCACGACTCAACCAGGCAAAACGAATCGGATTGCCAGATGATGGGCTCAAATTGTACCTCCCTTGAAGCTTTGGCTTTTCTGACCAGAGTTACATGGGGTATATAGGGCCGTTCATCGATCTGTATGCCAAGAATTTGGGATATGGCATTTAATTCGGCGACCAGGGTTTTGAGTTCATTGCCCTCAGTACGGCCGCTCAGGCACAAAATTTGCGGCTTGCGCCAGAAGTCAAGCCGATCAAAAGTGATAGTCAGCTTTGGTAGTGAAATTTCGGATGCGGCCAGAGTAATGGCCGCTTCGGTTACAGAGTCGATGCTGCCCAGAAACATCAGCGTCACATGAAGATTTTCCGCACGGACCGGTTTTTCTCCGGAGCGGCTTATGGCTTTTGCCACCTCGGCGCAGCGTTGGCGCACTGTCTCATCGGGCCATAGGGCAAAAAATAAACGCTTCATTTTTTCAGCTCTCAGGTGACTTCTTAAAGTGGTATGTGAACGAATTATACGTCCTATCGATGAAAAATGGATGATTTCGATGCGCAAGCAGTTATTCGAGTTTGAACATGCAGTCGGAGCAAAAGGTTACTATGGCAAGCTGCGGTTGCATTAAGACTTAACAGCGATTAGAGTTGCCAGGATTACTTGTTCTCAAACATCGATTAATGGAGTTTACCATGACAAAGTTACGGTATCACTGGCTGGGCTTGTTGGCGGCGCTATATAGCGGACTGGCTCTGTCCGCCGACCTTGGCCGCGCGGAAGTAGAAAAACGCCTGGCCAAGGCAGAGAAAAGCCGTCCTGCCGATTTGCGCCGTAAAGATCTGACCGATCTCGACTTATCGGGTCTGGATTTCAGATATGCCGACTTATGGGGATCGGATCTACGGCGGTCCAATTTAAGCAAAAGCGATTTATCGGGCCTGAATCTGGATTTAACGGTAATGACCAAAATAAATCTGGCCGGAGCCAATTTATCGGGCAGCAGTATTTTCGGCGTATCTATGGGCGGGTCCAATCTCAGTAACGCCAATCTGACCGGGAGCCGGTTCATCGCCAATCTGGACCGTTCCGATATGAGTCATGCCAATCTGTCCAATGCCAATTGGGGCGTGGATATGAGGAACCAGCCGATGGGCTTGATGAGGGTCAGTTTGAATAATGTCAATTTATCCGGTGCGAATTTAAGCAATGCCGATCTCAACCGTGCACTAATGCGCCATGCCAATCTAAGCGGAAGCATATTGATAAAAACGGTGTTGATGGGCGCAGATCTTTCTGGCGCGAATTTAAGCAATGCCGATTTAACCGGTGCGGATCTGTCCGGCAGCCGGCTTGAGGACGCCAATTTTGCCGGGGCCAATGTGGCGGGTGCGCGTTTTACCGGTATTCAGGGTAAATCGAGCATCAAGGGGCTGAGCGAAGCTAAAAATCTGGAATCGGCGATTTTCGATTGAAGATAGCCTTGCATATCGTTACCCCCACACTCTTTGGAAAGGGGCAAATATTTTAAGCCAGGAAGAGTGCAAGAAAAGTGTAGATTTTCAAACCCAAGCTATAATGATAATTCCAGCCAGGCTCGATGGAACCCGCAAGCATATTTGTTGGCGATCCGCATCGAGGGGGGGATTATGCACCGGTTCGGTCTTTGCCGTTATTCGATGTAATGGGCCGATTCGCTAGATAGCTGCCCAATAACATGATGGGGTATAAATTAGTTTATGCGGATTTAATTGCTGTTTTCTATGGAAAATAGATGTAAGATATTGATATATGTAATATTATTGCAATAATGTGTATCGCCATGCAATAGTTGCCGCAGAGTGTCCTGTCTGCTGTGATCAAATTTATCATTTTGGAGAATAATAATGAAATTGCTTAAATTGTGTGCTCTTGTTGTATTGCCCGCTCTGTCAACATCCGTTTTTGCATCTCAGTATCAGGTAGAAAGCGACGGTTATGATGTAATGATGGATATGATATTGAGACCGGTCGGTCTGGCTGCCACGGTGATCGGTGCCGGAATATTTGTCGGCGTGAGCCCACTAACAGCCCTGGCGACCATCCCTCCTCCCCACGATGCGTTTGAGAAGCTGGCCGATACCATCGTATGCAAACCGTTTAAATATACCTTTTATAGGCCGGTTGGCGATTACCGGTACGACGAAGGCTGTAAACGAGCCGTGCCGTCCCCTGTTGCCCAACCCGTCGTCCCTTATGTAGCGCCTGCGCCGGTTGTCGAGCAGCCCGAGCCCCAGGTTCAATTGCCAGAAGAGCCCAACAAAAAGCTTGATGCCATTTTCAAAAAAGAAATGATGAAATAATGAATAACAAGATTTTGCTTATCCTGACCTTATTACCCGGCTTCGTTTGTGCGGAGGTGTCGATACCCGAACAGATTCAGGCGCCTCGAGGTAATCAGCCGATGATGACCGTTCATGCAAAAGGTGATCAGATTTACCAATGTGCATTCAAAAAAGGCGAATATTCATGGGAATTGCTGGCCCCTGATGCCAGGTTGTTTGATAACGAGGGACGAATAGTCGGCAATCATTATTCAGGTCCGATATGGGAATACAAGGAAGGCAGCCGCGTCGTCGGACGCGTCATGAAAAAAATCGATGTAGCCCCTGAAGCCTCAATTTCATGGTTGCTGGTGGAGGTCATAGAGCACAAGGGCGAGGGTGTATTGTCCGATGCGAGCTTCATAAACCGGATCAACACCCGCGGCGGTCTGGCGCCGAAGTCCGGTTGCGATGCCAATCATCTGGGCGCTGAAAAGCGAGTCGCCTATACAGCCGACTATGTTTTTTATGGCAAAAGCGCACCATAAAACCCGCCGATAGCGACGGTCCGCATTATATGCACTTTAACTTCGATGGTGTTGATCGAGGATTAGTTTCAAAAATGGAATGGTCAGCTTACGTTGGGCTGACAATGATGCCTGGTCGAGTTTTTCCAGCAAGCCCCATAATGCAGCCGGGTCCCGGTCTACATGGCTCAATAAAAAACGCCCGGCTTGCGGGGAGATTTCCAGGCCCATCTGCCTCGCTTTAAAAATTAATGCGGCTATCCGGTCGTTATCGTCCAGGGATTTAATATTTAAAGTTAGTCCCCAATTCAAGCGGGTCCGCAAATCCGCAAGTTGAATAGTGAGCGCAGTGGGCGCGCAAGCCGACGATACGATGAGTTTATGACCCAGATCCCGATGCTGATTGAAGAAATTGAAAACAGCGATTTCCCATTTTGCGTTGCCCGCAATGTGTTCAATATTGTCGAAACAAACAAGATCGCAATCGTCAAACCCATTCAATACCTGCGGGTCTGATTGCTCGCAATGTGTCAGATCGAAGTAGAAAGAGCCGAGGTTACGCCGCTGAGCCTCATGGCAACAGGCTTGCAATAAATGGCTTTTTCCCTGTCCGGTTTTTCCCCAGAGGTAAATGAATTGTTCGCCAACACCGGCAATGCATTGCTGTAAATGATTGATAATTTCGCAGTTGACGCCGGCATAAAAATCATTGAACGTTTGGTTCGCCCTGAATTCGAAATGCAATGGAACCTGTTCCGCGGCAATCACAGCTGTTTACCTGCAAAACGGATATAGAACGAAGTTCCGAAAAAAAGCATCAAGCTGAACAGAATTTCCAGTGCTGCATAAACGCGTTCATCGGCATTGGCATAAGCCTCTCCGGAGCCATGCATAAAATAGAGCAGGCTAAGATAGGCTGTCCATGCGCAAGCCCTCAAATCACGGGCCAATAAGCCCTGCATCGGCAATAATAGCGGCGTGACAGCGATTAACAAGACCAGGGCGACGGGAAAATACGCTGAAGGCGCGAGAATGGTATACCAAAGCATCAACAGTGCAAAAAGCCCAAAAAAACCGGCCAGGGCGAGATAATGATAATAAATGGGTTTGATTTTCATGAACTGGAATTGAGACCGGCTTTTAATGCCTGCGCCGTTTTCGCCAGTCGCATGCCGAACGCCCGGCACAGCGCTTTTTCCTGATTGCTTAATCCCCCGATGTCGGAAGACAGGTGGCTGGGGCCATAGGGTGTGCCTCCGGAGGTTGTTTCGCGCAACGCTGTTTCAGAGTAGGGCAGTCCCATAATCATCATGCCATGGTGCATCAGCGGCAGCATCATCGTTAGCAAGGTGCTTTCCTGGCCGCCATGCAGGCTGCCCGTCGAGGTGAAGACACCCGCCGGTTTTCCGGCGAGGGCGCCGGAAAACCAGAGCTCGGTCGTGCCGTCAAGAAAATATTTTAACGGCGCCGCCATGTTGCCGAAATGGGTCGGGCTGCCCAGCGCTAGACCGTCGCACTGCTTCAAATCATCGAGGGTCGCGTAGATGGCGCCCTCAGCGGGGATGCTCTCGGCCGTTTTTTCGCAGACGGCTGAAATTTCAGGGACGGTTCTGAGCACGGCTTCCGCACCGGCTATCGATTCGACACCGCGGGCGATGTGATGGGCCATTGCCAGCGTTGCGCCGCTACGAGAGAAATAAAGAATCAGAATTCTGGTCATGAAATCATCAGGTTGCAGGGGGCAGTTTAAAGAATGGAAAGCACATTTTCCGGAGGACGCCCGATTACGGCCTTGTCATCGGCGACAACGATCGGGCGTTCGATCAGAATCGGATGGCTGACCATGCCGGCAATTAACGCCTGGCGGTCCAGCGCTGCATTGTCGAGACCGGATTCACGGTATTCGGATTCCTGCTTTCGCATCAGTTCGCGAGGTTCGATGTCGAGTTTATGCAGAATATCATCGAGTTCGCTGGCGCTGGGGGGCGTTTTAAGATATTCGACAATCTCGGGTTCGATGCCGCGATCTTTCAATAACTGCAACGTTTGCCGCGATTTGCTGCACCGCGGATTATGATAAATTTTTACCTTCATGGTTACCTGCCCACGAGCGCAAGCGCTCAATCAATCAAAAAAGATATAATACCATTTATACATATAACTCATGTTTTGAAGAAGGTAAAGCGGGTGGCACTGACAATGATGATGAAACGAATAACTGACCGGGCAAAGCAATACTGGTTATTGGCGCGTTTTGACCGGCCTATCGGCATTCTGATTCTGTTATGGCCCACCTTATGGGCGCTGTGGCTGTCCAGTCATGGAAAACCGGATTTACTGGTGTTGACGGTTTTTTGTCTGGGCGTGGTTTTGATGCGGGCCGCCGGCTGTGTGATCAATGATTATGCCGACAGGGAATTCGATCCGCATGTCGAAAGAACCAAACAGCGTCCGATCGCCGCAGGCCGTGTGTCTTCCAAAGAAGCCTTGATCGTGTTCGCGGTGTTGTCGTTGACTGCGTTTGGACTGGTGTTGCTGCTAAATGTTTATACGATTATGCTGTCTTTTATTGCCGCATTCCTCGCCGCCAGTTATCCCTTCATGAAACGCTACACGCACTGGCCGCAAGCCTACCTGGGTATGGCGTTCGGGTTCTCCGTGCCGATGGCGTTTTCCGCCCACCTCAACGCGATTCCCATGGTTGGCTGGGTGCTGTATCTGGCCGTGATATTGTGGGCTTTGATCTACGATACCATGTATGCGATGGTGGACAAGGATGACGATGTAAAGATCGGCATCAAATCTACGGCGATTTTGTTTGGCAAATATGACCGGCTTATCATTGCTATCTTGCAGATCATCATGCTCGGCTTGCTGGTTGTCGTTGGCTGCTTGCAGGGACTGGGTTGGTTTTATTACGGCGGTCTGTTAATCGCGGCCGGTTTGGCCGGTTATCAGCAGAAATTGATTTTTCACCGTGAAAAGACGCTGTGTTTTAGGGCGTTTCTCAATAACAACTGGTTCGGCCTGGCAATCTTTGCAGGTCTGGTACTGGATTACTTGTATTAGATTTCGTTGAAGCCTTCCGGATAGGATATCAGCCAATTCATTCAAAATATCCTGTTTAACGTCGTTAAATTATCCGGAGAACAGCACACTTTTTTTAATCGGCTATAATTTTTATTCATGCTGCAATAAAGCAGTGAGATCGATGTGCATAGGACCACCCAGGATAAGAGATTAATCAATGGTATACTCGTATTCTGAGTTGCCTGTTGCGTATTGAACAATTTCTGAAGTTCAAGAATAATCACCACAAATCAATGGAAACAAAGTTGTTTAACAGAGTTCAAGGTTTTTAACGGCCGAAAACCTACATTCAAAGTAAGGGGAATTGTATTTTGAGTCGATCGCAGCTAGACAATGAAAATGTGAGGATACAGAAGCTGCAGGAATACCATATTCTTGACACTCCGCCCGAACAGGTATTTGACGATATTGTCTCACTGGCCGCACAAATTTGCGGCACGCCTTTCGCATTGATAACGCTGGTTGACAGCGAGCGGGAGTGGTTTAAAGCCAAAAAAGGCATAGTTGCTAACGAAAATCCCCTTGCCGGCGGGTTTAGCGCACAAACAATCCAGCATCAGGATATGATGGTTGTCTCGGATGCACTCCAGGATACCCGATTCTCGACCAATGACCTCGTCAGTTCGGAACCGAATATCCGTTTTTTTGCAGGAGTTCCGGTTCGGACACCTACAGGCGAAGCGCTAGGCACGCTGAACGTTCTCGACAAGGTAACGCGTGTGTTAAGCGCTGAGCAAATCGAAGCTCTCAGAATGTTGGCCAGGCAAGTCGAAATAGCCCTTGAGCTTAGACATAAGGAAACAGTCCTGGCTGATACGCTGGCGAACGAAAAGCATACTGAGCAGCAATTATGCGCGGCTCTGGATGCGCAAAAAGCATTTCTTAGAAGCGCCAACGTGAGCATTATTGCTACCGATGCACAAGGCGTCATCGTTACATTCAATCAGGCCGCCCAGCGCATGCTGGGATATGGCGAGGAGGAAGTGGTTGGGAAAGTTACGCCGTCACTGTTCCATGATACGGAAGAGATTGCCGCTCGAGCTGCAGAGTTGAGTAATGAGCTGGGTATCGCCATTGCTCCGGGTTTTGAGGTTTTCGTCGCCAAAACTCGTATCGATATTGCGGATGAAAGAGAATGGACTTATATCCGTAAAAATGGAAGCCGCTTTCCCGTTAGATTATCGGTTACCGCTCTTCATGGACCCGAAGGCAACATCACCGGCTTTCTCGGTATTGCTATCGACGTTACCAGTCGCAAAGAAGCCGAGGCACGACTGCATAATTCCGTACGGTTTACCCGTTCGGTACTGGATGCCTTGTCGAAACAATTCTGTGTCCTGGATGAAGCCGGCAATATATTGGAAGTCAACAAGCCGTGGCTAGATTACGAACAGGAAAATAGCAGCGGCAAACAAAAACTCGAGATCGGACAAAACTACCTGAAGCTCCTTGATGCAGGGCTGGCTAAGGATAGAGGCGGTCAGACATTTGCCGACGGCATCCGTGCGGTATTGACAGGTGAAAAATCCAGCTTTTTGCTTGAATATGCTTATCATACTGAATCTTTACCACAATGGTTTGCGGGGAAAGCCATTCCTTTTCCCGATCAGGAACTGGGCCGTGTTATTGTGATACACGAAAATATTTCCGAGCATAAGTACCTTGAGCATCGGTTTCGGCATGCGGTGGAATCGGCGCCTAATGCAATCGCTATGGTCAATGAGACGGGAACGATTGTGTTGATCAATGCGCAAACAGAGGCGTCTTTCGGTTATTCACGCAACGAACTGATTGGGCAATCGGTGGAAATTTTAGTACCGGAGCGCTTTCGTGGCGGCCATGTCGGTTTCCGGCAAGCTTACTTCGCCGCTCCGCAATCCAGACCGATGGGCGTTGGTCGAGACCTGTACGGGTTACGCAAGGACGGCACTGAATTTCCGGTCGAGATAGGCCTTAGTGTCATCGATTGCCCTGATGAAACACTGACGCTGAGTACCATCGTTGATATTACCCTGCGAAAGCGCCTGGAGCATCGGTTTCGACAGGCGGTGGAATCGGCGCCCAGCGCTATGGTGATGGTCAATGAATCGGGCACGATTCTGTTGGTCAATGCACAAACAGAAATATCTTTCGGTTATTCACGCAACGAGTTGATCGGGCAGCCCGTGGAGAAGTTGGTGCCGGAGCGTTTTCGTAACGCGCATGTCGGTTTTCGGCAAACCTACTTCGCTGCTCCGCAATCCAGACCGATGGGAGCGGGTCGTGATCTCTACGGCCTGCGCAAGGATGGCAGCGAGTTTCCTGTCGAAATAGGCCTCGGACTAATCGATGACGAAAATGGTATTATTGTCCTCAGTTCCATTGTCGACATCACCGAGCGCAAGAGCAGCAATGATAATTTGAAAAATGCCCTCAACGAAAAGGAGATGCTGCTTAAGGAAGTTTATCATCGCGTAAAGAACAATCTTCAGGTCGTTTCTAGCCTGATAAATCTCCAAGCCAGAAATGTCAAAAATGAAGTGACCGTGGACCTGCTCAAGCAGAGCGCTGACCGTATCAAAGCCATGGCGTTATTGCATGAAAAACTCTATCAATCGAAGGACTTGGCGAGAATCGATTTCAATGAGTATATTCATAGTCTGGTTGATCATCTGATGTTCGGTTATGGAGACCAGTCGGGCAGGATCACGATCAAAATGAAAATCGATAAAATTTTTCTCGACGTCGATACCGCGATTCCCTGCGGTCTCATTATTAATGAACTGCTGTCCAATGCTCTAAAATATGCCTTTCCTGATAATCGTCAAGGCGAAATCGGCATAAGCTTCAGTCAAAATCAGGGCGAGTGTATTCTCGTGATTTCGGATAACGGAGCCGGTTTTCCGGCCGGTTTGGATTACAAAAAATCTACCTCGCTAGGTCTGCAACTGGTCGGGACACTGACTAACCAGCTCATTGGACGCATAGAACAGGATCAAACAGCAGGAACCAAATTCACCATCCGCTTTCACAACGCCGTTTAAAGCCGTTTAAAAAGGAGCCAGTATGTTAGCAAGCAAGATTTTGATTGTCGAAGACGAAGGCATTATTGCGATGGATATCCGTAGCCAATTGGAAACTTTCGGCTATGAAGTGGCCGGGACGGCCTTTTCGGGAGGACAAGCCATTACTCTGGCAACACAACACAGGCCGGATCTCATCATGATGGACATCGTATTAAAAGGGGATATGGACGGTATCAGCGCGGCGCAAACGATTACGGAAACCCTGCATATTCCGGTGATTTTTTTGACGGCCTACAGCGATCCCGCTACCCTGCGGCGGGCGAAGGCTACAGGAGCCTATGGTTATTTAATCAAGCCATTTCGCCCGGATGAACTGCACGCCTCCATCGAGGTCGCGCTTTATAAACATCAACTGGAGCGCAAGCTGAAGGAAAGCGAGCAATGGTTTGGCAAGACCTTGCATTGTATCAGCGATTCCGTCATTGCCACGGACGTCGAAGGTAGAATTCGGTTCATGAATCCGGTAGCCGAAACAGTGACTGAATGCCGATTGGAACAAGGCAAAGGAAAAGTTGTTACCGAACTGATGACGTTATTGAATGAGTCAAATCGCACGATCATAGAAAATCCTGTCCTGAATACCTTAAAGAACCTCGCTGTTACCGACATGGGTTGTCCAACATTACTGGTTACCCAATCCGGCATGGAATTCCCCATTGATGATGGGGCGGCTCCAATCCTTGCTGATGATGGAACGTTGTTAGGAGCGGTTTTTGTATTTCGTGACATTACCGTACGCCGGCAAATGGAAAATTCACTTCGAGAAAGCGAAGAGCGCTTCCATAGCGCGTTCGATCTTGCTGCCATCGGTATGGCGTTGGTCGCCGTGGACGGCCGTTTTTTACAGGTTAACAGTTCTCTCTCCAAAATTTTCGGTTACTCCGAGGATGAGTTGTTGAGGTCCAATCTGAAAATGCTCACGCATGAAGATTATCACGACAAAGTGCTTTGTCACCATCTGCGCCAATTGTTGTCCGACGAACTGCCGTCGTTTCAAATAGAGGTAGAGTGTTATCATAAAACCGTCGGCAAGATCGTTTGGGCTCTGTTAAGCGCATCCTTGGTTCGCGATGCAGCAGGCGAGCCGCAGTATTTCATTATTCAAATCCAGGACATTACCGATCGTAAGCACGTTGAGCAGCAATTAATCTATCTGGCTAACCATGATCCGTTAACCGGGCTTCTGAATCGGGACGAATTTCATAACCGTCTTACTCAAACTTTGTCCTCCGTTCGGCGCCATGACGCCAAGTTGGCTCTGATGTTTCTCGACCTGGACCGCTTCAAGCTGATTAATGATACCTTAGGCCACCGTATCGGAGATTTATTATTACAGGCAGTCAGCGAACGGTTGAGAAGTTCGGTTCGTAGCAATGATATCCTGGCGCGGCTGGGCGGTGATGAATTCATTGTGCTTCTGAGCGATATTCATCTTATTGATGATGTAGCACGGATCGCGCAAAAGACCATCGATATGCTCACGCAACCGTTTACACTTGAAGGCAACGATATTGTGGTAACCGCAAGTATCGGGATCAGCATTTACCCAAACGACGGAAATACCAGTCAAAGCCTGCTGATGAATGCCGACACGGCCATGTATCTGGCCAAGGAGCGCGGCAAGAATAACTTTCAATTTTATACAATGGAAATGACGGCAAGATCGATTGAACGCATGACCATCGAAAGGGGCTTGCGACATGCCTTGACTAATTACGGACTAAAGCTGCACTATGAGCCTCAGATAAACTCAATCAGTGGCCGCGCAGTCAGTGTCGAAGCGCTGGTACGTTGGCAGCATCCCGAATGGGGTCTGGTTTATCCTGACCGGTTTATTGCGGTGGCGGAAGAAACGGGGCTGATCGTTCCTATCGGCGCCTGGGTATTGCGCACTGCTTGTTTGCAAGCCAAAGCCTGGCAAGAGAACGATGGTCCATTTTCTCATGTGGCGGTGAACCTGTCGGCTCGTCAATTTCTCGAACCTGATTTGTTTCAAATGATTAAACAGATACTGGCCGAAACTCACCTCAAACCGTGCTCTCTGGAACTTGAAATCACCGAGTCAGCGGTTATGCAAGATCCGGTGAGGACACTCCAGGTTCTCCAACAATTGAATGACCTGGGGGTAAGGCTCAGCATCGATGATTTCGGTACAGGCTATTCCAGTTTGACCTATCTAAGACAATTTCCGGTTCATAGCGTCAAGATAGATCGTTCATTTGTTCAGGACCTCCCGGGCGATGAAAGTTGTATAACCCTGGTGCGAGCGATAATCGCGCTGGCCCATGAGCTTAAACTTCTCGTTACTGCCGAGGGCGTGGAATCCCAAGAGCAAATGTCGTTTCTTAAAACTCACCATTGCGATTCACTGCAAGGCTATTTATTTAGTCGTGCGGTTTCGGCAGAACACCTTGAGGCCGATTTCAATACTTCTGCAGTTAAAACGCTGCTCCAGTAATCTCCAACTTGCTTTCGTAATATGCGACGTTATGAAATATCAGAAGGCGTAATTTACAGCCTCCTGCTAAGTTTCAGATAGCGACTGGTACTATAGACAGGTTGAAGGAGATGTGATGTCAGTCAGCAAAATCACCCTGTTTCGACCCTCATTTTTCGCTCTGTACATGGCCTGATCGGCAACTTCGATCATATCGGTGTAATTCGAAAAACCGGGATGATAGATTGAAATTCCTATACTCACAGTCAAGGGAAGATAGTTAAATCTTGGGCTTATAATTGCCCCATGGCGCTCGATTTCTGAACGGATACGTTCGGCATAGGCAAGAGCGCCGGCTTTATTGGTATTGTTCAGGGCAAAT
>CAZMRW010000058.1:0-28646 GCA_964568805.1 uncultured Methylococcaceae bacterium
CGCTTGTTGGGCAGGGATGCCCAAAAAAGCTTTCGCAAAAATAGCTACTCCCCGCGGCTGGCTGTTTTGTATATGTCAATCCTGAGCAATGGCAAAGCTAATGAAATTACCTTTTATCGTATCGCCGCAATACAGGATCATTGCCCATCGCGGGGCGTCGGCGTATGCACCGGAAAACACCCTGGCTTCGTTTAAATTAGCGGTAGACATGGGCGTAACAGAAATCGAACTGGATGTTCAGCTTTCATTGGATCGGGAAATTGTCATCTGCCATGATTTATCCCTGGAGCGCTATGGCTACCCCCGAATCGTTGAAAAAATGAACTGGCCAGAATTGTCGGCACTGGATATGGGGTCCTGGTTCTCGCCATTTTTATTTGCAAACGAAAAGCTGTTAAGGCTTCAGGATTTGTTTAAATTATACGACTCCGATATTACCTATCATATAGAGATAAAGGGAAAAGCCGAAAAGCTTCTCGAGCAGGTTTGTCGAATGATCACGCGTTTCAATTTACGCGACAGTGTCATCATTACCAGCTATTCATTTGAACGTCTGAAGCAGTTGAAATCAATGGCTTTCGCTATTCGATCAGGCTGGTTGGTACCCCGTATCGATCAGGAAGTGGTCGCAAAGTCAGGAGGGCTTGGATTATTCCAAATCTGTCCGAGAGCGGGCTCAGTGACAGAACAGGTTGTTCAAGCGGCTCATACAGTTGTACCAGAAGTCAGAGCCTGGGGGATCAATGGAAGTCGGGAGGAAGTCATCGCATTAATACAAAAGACGATCGATGCAAACTGCGACGGAACTACCATCAATTGGCCCGACTGGATTGTGCATCGTACTTGAGTCCAAGTTTATTCATTCAGACGGTCAATGAGTCGCAGGCCTATTGATCAGTGCTGGTCTGTGCTGGTTTGAAACTAACGGGAAAATTCGAATAATATTCTCTTTGAGGATCGGCAGCCGTTCGACCCATGAAAGCACAGCAGCACCGCCCGGGGAGGGACAGGACTGCCGTTCTCCCCTGGGCAATTTGAGGGGGATGAACGGCTACCTGAGGTTATTGTAATTCCCGAACCTTTCAAGAACCTTACAATAGCCAGTCAATTTTTTAGATGATCATTTTAATATAGGGTGGAAATTCCATTTTAACTTCATAATTGCAGTTGATATGGTATGGGCACGAGCGATCAGTCTTGCCACCTAAAATTACGAAGCCTAAAAAAAACCGGCGTTGAGATTTTTTGTAGGGATTAAAAATCCTCAACAGTCAGGATTTTGTATATTTCGTAAGCGGGTTCCTGATAGGGATGAACGCTGAGCAGTGTGCGCGCGACTTCCTGTATGACCGCATCGGTGCAGATCATTTCCACCTTGTATTCAACCACCTTTTCCAGCTGATGAGGTTTCCCCAAATAGGACTGACTATCCGCCAACGGCCTGAATTGCCCCTCGCCCCGTACTTGCCAGCAGCATTGATCGTAGGCTTTATAACCCCCCGCTCCTTTTGCGAACAAGGCGTTTTTTACCGGTTCAAGATGAGACTCCGGAACGTAAAAGTCAATTTATACATAATAGGCTTCACTCTCCTGCATTATCATTTGACGTGGTTAAGCGGATGGTGGATTCAGTCGCATTCTCACCCGACGCGAACCGTCGGAATTTCAACTGCTGAAAGAGCAGGCAGGATTTTATTTAAATCCGGCTGCGGTTTAATCCGTCAGCAATTTAAACCCCTATTGCCATCAGCAAGAGAAAAGACGGTCATCTAATCGATATTAAATTGAACTTCCATTAGCTAAACCCTTTCAAATGAACCGGCAGCTCATTATCAATGTACGATAGAGCCTTTAACTTTAATGTGGGCCTTGAAAGCCTCGGATTTTGAATGCGCCGGCGAATTAATGATACGGTTCCCGGATTGAGAGCGTACAATGCGTTGCAATTATTTTATTATAAATGGGAAAATGAGCATGAATAAAACAAGTTTAGCGTCGGTGTTATTGGCTTTATCGGTATTTGCAGGCGCCGCGCTTGCTGATATTCAACTGGAATCCAAAGACGAAGTGCAGGGTACCTGGAAGCTGCAATACACCAAAAACTCTGCATCCGCCAAAGAAACCAATCAGCGGGAAGATACCTGGGTATTTAAAGATGGCAAAGTGACCATTTTAAACATTCCTCGCGAGGGCAGTCATTATGACCAAGCGCCTGTGGAGTATGAAATTGACAATGGTAAAATTAAAATTCCTTATATCGGCAGATCCGGGTTTGATATTTTTTCTTTAGTGGATAAAGACGACAAGACGATGACGTTGAAAGGAAAATTCGGCGAGTATTATTACTTCAATAAAAAGTAGCGGTTATACCGATTAAAGGGGCGATGCGTTTGTGTCAGCCTTCGCCTTATTAAGAACAGAAGATAAGCATATCAAATCGTTTTAAACGACCCATCCTGCAATTTAGCAGCCTTTGGCAGGCTGTTGAAAAAATCGGCGAATTACAAATTCCGGTTCGATTGACCCGATGTATTTTGGTAAATACATCGGGTCAATCGAGAAGATCTTGTAACCATTCGGTTTTTGTCGACATTTTCAGGCAATTGCCAGACTATCCTGCGCACTTTCTTGAGGCCTGCGCCAGAGAATCGGGTGCAGACGAATTTTTAGCAGACTCACCAATGTTATAGGCGGCAAACGTCATCAATGACTGGGTAGCAGCATATGATAATCAGCGATGCTGGGTTTTGCGCAAGTGGCCCACCGTTTTGCTCCAGCCGAAGGCTTGCTCAATCCGCTTACGAATCCTGAGGCTGACCTCATATCCCCATTCGGGCGATTTCATCGGCAATGGCACTGCCGCGCAGCGGGATGATATGCCGGGCGATAGGCGGATTGTGTCGTTTTAACATCGACGATAAGTCCATGTTGATTTTCCATCTGCGTATGCGCCATCCGCCATCTAGCCGAGTTTGACTTCCCTGCCTTTGCCTTTACGGTAAAGTCTCGCTTCCGGGTCGGTCGTCGAGGCATGAGGCTCGTTGCGGCGCAACTCGCCCTTAAAATCAATTTCAGGATACCAACCACCGCCATTCTGTCTATTATCCTTTTTTCAGCCTCGTCCTTCGGTTGGAAATTCCTCTGGGATGATCAGGCTTTAATCAAGGTGCCATCAATACTGAAATGTTCGTCCGATAGTAAGCCATAGCTTCCTGATTGTTTAAAAACACCGTTGATTCAGTTGATTTCAACCTCTGATTATTTATGAAGGAGCCAAAAACCGCGCCATGCCTGCAATTAGTTATTGGCATAAATGTTGCTGGTATACTGTGTAATATCAATATTTTGCTGAGTAAGGACTTTATATGTCAAGAATAGTTGAAAAATGGATGGATGCCGAGTTGGTATATGAACAAAACGGCTATTTTTTACGTTTGCTATTGGGTAGTCAAATAAAATCCGTTATCAAACTCATAGCTGAAAATGATGAAGATGCCAGGAAAAAAGCTCGGCGAGCGATTTATCTATTTCTGGCTTAAACACAGTGTCTGGTCTGGATAAACAGAACTTCAAGCTAGAACTACCCCCGTTCAGGCACGATTTAAGCCGATTACGTAAAGTTTTATTAGTCACTTGACGCGGCAGAACCGAATATATTTCAACAATCCAAGGCTACCATGAAACCGTACGTTTGGCTTTAGATGCTTCAACTAAATAATGGTCTATGCTTATATAAAAATTGGAAGCCAGCGGCCAATTCATGATTATGTTTTCAGAACGAATGCCGAATGCCAAATTTAACGGCGGTTTGCACGAATTTTATTATTCACCATAGGTATTAATATGGTCAAGTTAGCCCCCCTTCTGTTATTACTCCTCACTTTACCCGTTGCCTCTTTTGCAGAGTATGACGGCAATCCCAGAGCTATACCTCTACAAACATTTAAGGATAGGTTTACTATGGGAGAGCTAATCGACATATCCTCCGCATATGCGGAGGATGCCTTTATACGAAACGCACTATCGAAATTAGCGAGCATGGATGTTGTGGATTTGGATAGTGACGTTATAAAAAAAGATGTGGATTACTTGACATCAAAATCAATCCTGTCAGAAAAGAGGGCTAAAGATATTTTAAAATAAACATGCCTTTTTCTCGGCATAATCGCTTTCTAATAACAAATGATAACGTTGCTTCCAACCAGCAGCGGCTTTTAGAGTGCCATGTTTTCCGGATTTGTCAGAACTAACGTATTAAGAAATGGGTGCTCTGTTACGTTAATCAAAATACTTCTCAGTTTAAGGTAAGCTATTTCCCCAAAAACTGACCACTATCGATCTTTCGTGATCGATTTAAGTGCACCGTTTAGAAATGATATGTCAACACTTTTCCGTACACATGGTTAAGCAGCTGTTTGCTGCAATTCATAGTCAACGGGCGACAGATAACCGTTGGCGGAATGAAGTCGCTCGCGGTTGTAGAACACTTCAATATATTCGAACACTGCCTGTTTAGCCTCCGCTCGGGTTTGATATATCTGGTGGTGTATAAGCTCGGTTTTTAGGCTGTGAAAGAAGCTTTCCGAAACGGCGTTATCCCAGCAATTGCCCTTACGGCTCATGCTCTGCCGTATGCCATGCTGCGTTAACAGCGCCCGATGACTTTCCGACGCATATTGGCTGCCTCGATCGGTATGCCACATAAGTCCCTTATCAGGTTTTCGCTTCCATACTGCCATCAATAATGCGTCGTTCACCAGTTTAGCCCGCATGTGCTCTGCCTTTATGCCCTTGGGTAATTGACCAGCCAACCACTTGCCGGGAATAGAGATCAATCACCACGGCCAAATACAGCCAGCCTTCCTGAGTATGGATATAGGTGATATCGCCGGCATAGACCTGATTGGGCCGATCCACGTTAAACTGACGATCCAGATGGTTAGGTGCAATCGGCTGATCATGCTTGGAGTTCGTTGTGGCTTTGAATTTACGCTTGGTTTTGCAGGTTAACCCAGCCTCTCGCATCAGACGGCCTATTCGCCGGCGACTGACCGTCCGGTCTCGGCCTAATAAGGCAGCCTTAAGGCGGCGAGTTCCGTAGGTTGCTCGACTTTTATTGAACTCACTTTGCAGGATACCCGTAAGATCGGCATCGTCTTTTTCAGCCGTGGTGGGCGCGCGATGCAACCAATCATAATAGGCGCTTCGGGATACCTGCAGGAACCGACACATGGGGTTCACCGCAAATTCCGTTGCATGCTGTTTGATCCAGGCGTATTTATGCCCTTTGGGTACTTCACCGTTGGTCCTTGGCGAAGTACGCCGCCGCCTTTTTTACCCTAAAGGGCACAAGTAACAAATCACGCTCCTCGGTCAGGCGGGCGACTTCTTTTTTGAGGCGTTTGAGTTCGTCGTAAATATGCTCGTCGGTTCGTACCGTTTTATCGTTCTCCTTAGGACGGCTGTATTTGCTGATCCAGGTGTGCAAGGTATTGACGTTAATACCGAGATCTTTGGCGACCTGAGTGATGGGTTTATCTGATTCATTCGCCAGCTTGACGGCTGAAGCTCTAAATTCGGCTGTATAAATATTGGGTTTTTCTGGTTTCATTTGGATTCACTCTTTTTTGAGAGTATTTTAAAGAGTGTGTCCGGCTTAGTGTAGCCACTTCATGTCGGTATGGTCGCTCCACCGGCGTGCGCGACCTCGGATACCGTTGTGTAATGAGTTAAATCAGGCAAAGTCGGATTGATGCTTGGGGTATGACACTTTACACAGTCACGGTTTAATATCGATGCAATTTTCTCGTTATATTCAGGTTCGTCGGCTCCATGATGTATCCATTGCGTGATGACATCCTTATCGCTTAAATAGGTCAGATTTGATTTCATAATCCCATTAATGGCTGTGCCTAAACGGGTTTGGTGGCTTCCTCCATGATAACTGATGACGACATCTTCCACCGACAGTCCGGCTTTGCCGTCCAGTCCCTGATGGGTGTAATACAAATTAGCCAGAGCTGTCAGATAGCCGACACCTATGGTAAGCAGAAAAACAGTATTTAAAATTCTTTCGCTGATCGAAATATCTTTAAAGCGCCTAAATTTTCTTCGTTCGTAACGTTCTTCGTGCATAATATTTTTGAGGCGGTAAGAATACAATTATGGGGAATTGATCCAGTCAGATCATATTGAAATCCTTCGGGTAGAGTCCGTTGAAGCTCCCGTTCCATCCGGCCGCCTACAGGCGAAACGGGTTTGTATATCTCAAGGCCGGATCAATGATTGAATTGGGTCAGTTGAAGGCAAGGCCGCATTGCCTTGCCCTTGCTTTATGATGCAACCGAATCCGTTCCGTTGAAGCGGTTGGTATAATTCAACTTAACAACCACCCGCTAAAAGCGGGTGGTTGTTAAGTTTATGAACTTTCAGAGGCTGATCATCGTCATTAGGTGCGAAAGTCGATTGAATTATTTATGCAATAGTTAGTTCAATTTATGGATCGAAATGACTCAAGGGCTGCTGGCAGCGAAAGACGTGATGTTTCCTATCGGCGCAGGCTAAGCCAGATGAGTTAATAATGCGCGTGATGGGCGGGCTCCCTTTCGAAGAGAACGAAACACGGTCGCAGATTTAGACCAGGATAATGACTTGTTCCCTTGAGCTTTACGAAGTCAATGTCAGGTTAACGAAAGCGATCTGGGCTATGCTTGTGGTGGAAGCATCTGCTCCGTATAACGAAATTTGTATAGCTAATTCGTGCATTTATCAATCTTAGCAAGTGAGACAGTCATGAACACTCCAATTTATCCTGAGGACTGGCCGGATCTCGACAAGGCGCTTTACCTCCGTTCAGTTAAACTGTTCAGCGCCGTTAAAAACTTGCTCAGCGTAAAGCTAGAATTGTATGCCGACACGAAAGTGCTGCAGGGCGATATTTTCCTATTCAATCATTTCTCTCGCTTCGAAACCTTTATTCCACAGTTTCTGATTTACGAAAAAACCGGAGCCTTCAGTTGTGCGGTCGCCTCGGGCGAGTTTTTCAAGGAAAAGAATATCCTGTCGAACTATCTGCAACATGTCGGCGTTTATCCGCACGATCATCCACGGTTATTCGCGATGTTGGCTGGACAGATATTGCGCGGACGCAAAGTCATTATTTTTCCGGAAGGGGGGATGGTCAAAGACCACCGTGTCATCGATAAGTCGGGCGAATACAGCATCTATTCGCGCATGACTGGAAACCGGCGCAAACTGCATACCGGAGCCGCTGTGTTGGGGCAGGGAGTGGAAGCGATCAGAGCGGCGATTCGTCATGCATTTAGCGAAAATAAGCTTGAGCCGTTGCTTCGCTGGCAGGAGCAACTGCAATTCGACAATCTGAATGAACTGTTGGCTGCTGCGCACAAACCGACGCTGATTGTGCCTGCCAACATTACGTTCTACCCGATCCGTGCTTCGGAAAACCTGTTGTTCAAAAGCGTCGAACAGATTTCGGGCGGCTTGAGCTTGCGCCAATCGGAAGAATTGTTGATCGAAAGCAATATCCTCCTCAAAGACACCGATATGGATATCCGGATGGGAAAACCGGTCAATCCCTGCTGCGTCTGGGACTGGCGCACCCATTTCATCATGAACAAAGTGGCGCCCGATATTGAAAAATTAGAGCATGTATTTAAATTAAGAACGGATGCCAAAAACTGGAAGGAGCGACTGCTGGAGCATTATTTCATCAAAAACGCGCAATGCGCGCGCGATCAATACATGAAAGAAATTTATGCTAACCTCACGGTAAACATCAGCCATTTGGCCTCTACTTTGATTATGAGTTTGATTGGCTTCAAACGGCGGCAAATTGATAAATGTCGGTTTTACATGGTGCTCTATGTGGCGATCAAAAATCTACAAAAAAACACCGATATTCATTTGCACCGCAGTCTGTTGAATCCGGATGATTACGGCGGTCTGCCGCATGGCGTCAGCACCCGTTTCGATCAATTTATCTGCTTTGCGAAGGAAGCGGAACTGATCGCCGAACGGGATGGCTGCTATCATTTTTTACCCAAACTCTGCGAGGATTACGATTTTGACAGGATACGACTGGAAAATCCAATTGCTGTCTACAACAACGAAGCGGCGCCGCTGCGCACGGTGCGCGATGCTTTACTTGCGGCCGACAAAGAAAGCCGAAGCATTAATCCATATCGATTGGCCGCATGGCATTTTGAAGACGAACAAATGGGCTTGGCCTTTGAGCGCCAAACCTATGGCGCCCGGCATAACGGAGCGATGAAGCAGCAGGAAACGGCCACTGCCGATCCGTCGCCATTTTTTATCCAGCCGAAAGAGCCAAATGGTTTTGGCGTGTTATTAATACACGGTCTTTTGGCCAGCCCCGCCGAATTGCTGGAATACGGCCGTTATCTGGCCGGTCACGGCTATACTGTGCTGGGCGTTCGGCTTAAAGGCCATGGTACCTCGCCCTATGCTTTGCGCGATGCCAGCTTCGAGCAATGGTTCGAAAGCGTGCAAAAAGGCTTTAATATTTTAAAGGTTTATAGTTCCAGGCTGTTCGTGATCGGCTTTTCGACCGGCGGCGCACTGGCGATGAAACTGGCCGCGGAAAAGCCTGCCGAAATGATCGGGCTGGTCTGTGTATCGGTATCAATAAAATTCGTCAATCCTGCCTTCATGCTGGTGCCGCTGCTGTATAACGCGAATGTGTTGGTGCGCTGGGTTTCATCGCTCGAAGGCGTCAAGCCTTTTATCGAAAATTCGCCCGAACATCCTGACATTAACTACTGGAATACGCCGGTAAGGGCTTTGTACGAACTGCGCCGCCTGATTCAAGAATTAGAAACGCTAATGCCTAAGGTCGAAACGCCGACGCTGGTGATGTATGCCGATCAGGATCCAGTGGTGTCGCCGCAAAGCGCTGAAATTGTTTTCAATAAACTTGGCTCATCGCACAAGGAGTTGTGCCCGATAGCATCCAATCGGCATGGCATTCTAATGGAGAATATAGGGAATAATTGGGCCCTGATCGATGATTTTTTAAGCCGATGCCGTCAAGATCAGGCTGACGTGCCGGTAACTTAGCGATATTTGTAAAATGAATTTTATGTGTGGTTAATGAATTCGCAGGAAATAACAATTTCTGTTTGCAAACGTGGCACCGTTACATGGTATTAATCAACATGCAGAACTCCCCAGATAGCAACACAATACTTACCAAGGCAAATGAAAGGTAAGGTATTCATCGTAACGCTAATGCGGATTTTTGCCTGGAAAATAAAAACGCTAATATCTGACAGTTTTTGCATGGTGATTGACACGAGCCGTGGATTTACTCCCCCGTACCCAGTGAAACAGCTTCCAAATTTTTACATTTTCGGCTTCTGTTTTTTAAATCAAGCAAGTAAGTAGCTCGCAATTGAGTACTGGGAAACCCGCAGGCATTTATACCGAACGCACCAGGAAATTGGCTACAGCCTGATGCGGCACCCCGGGAGAGATGGCTGCGTTGGCGCATATACGTGCCCGTTCGGGGTCATAACCAACGAACGCTTTGACGGAGGAGAACAGGAGAGGACATCGTTAGTCAATAACGTACGGATTAGAGAAAATGGCCTATGGGTTGGTTAAAGCCGATAAGGATATCGTGGAATACGGAGCTTATTAGTCAATTCAAGGCATATTTCTACATCACTTTCACAGCAGCTATTGGACACCTTGGAGACATCATCTCGACCCACTTGTAACTGCGATTCCTGGACTGCTGAGAAAACCCGGTGGTTTCAATCGGATGGGATGTTTGATTTAACCAAATGCTTCCAGTTTTTAGTTTGAACCATATGAATGCTAATAAAATCTAATTTTTTTGGAGAGTCGTCATTATTGGTTTCTTAACAATAACAATAATCAATAAGGGAGGGACCGCGGTGATGATCAAGATGTAAAGCGGAGAAGCCTGCTTATGGATGTTTTCTTTCAAGACACGGTGTTTTTGTCACGCATGCAATTTGCCGTGACCGCCATGTTTCACATTTTATGGCCGCTCACGACCGTGGGGATTTCAATTATCCTGGTGGTATTTGAGGGGCTATGGCTGAAAACCGGCGATGTTGACAATTACCGGCATGCACGTTTCTGGGCCAAATTATTTTTGCTCAATTTTTCGGTGGGTGTTATCAGCGGTATTCCGCTGGAATTCGAGTTTGGCACCAACTGGTCCCGCTTCTCCATGGTGACGGGGGAATTTTTCGGCAATATTTTGGGCTATGAAGGCGCGATGGCTTTTATGCTGGAAGCCGGTTTTCTCGGGATAATGCTGTTCGGGTGGATGCGGGTGCCGCCGGTTATCCATTTGCTTGCGACTTCCATGGTGGCGTTAGGCGCTTCGTTTTCAGCCTTTTGGATTCTGGTTGCAAATTCATGGATGCAAACGCCGGCAGGCATTCATCTGGAAAACAACCGGGTTGTGGTGGACAGTTATTTTGAAGCGATCTTTAACAAAAACATGCCGTGGGGAGTCCTGCACATGTGGTTTGCCTGTCTGGTGACCAGTCTCTTCGTCATCGGCGGCTTATCCGCGTGGTATCTCTTAAAAAAAAGAAACACCGATTTTTTTCTTAAATCCTTCAAGCTCGCCTTAATAGGTGCGATTTTTGTAGTGCCTGCTCAATTATCGCTGGGGCACGGCAGTGGTCGGGAGGTGTTTGCTAACCAACCGGCAAAAGCGGCCGCTATCGAAGCGCATTGGACGACGAATCAACCAGGCAAAGGCGCCGCCTGGAATCTATTGGCATGGCCTAACCCGCTGAAACAAAGCAATGACTGGGCTATTTCTATCCCGAACATCTTGAGCATTCTGGCGACCGGTGACCGAGACGGCCAGGTACACGGCTTGAAATTATTTCCCGTGGACGACCAGCCAACAGCTATTCCTCTGATTTTTTATAGTTTCCGGATCATGGTGACAAGCGGGTTGGCCTTGTTGGGACTCATGTTGTGGACATTGGCTGCTTGGCTGAATGGGCAGTTATCATCGACAGACATTAGCAATCATCGCTGGTTGCTCCGAGCCTGGATAGCTTCAATTCCGCTTGGCTATGTTGCAACGGAATGCGGCTGGATTGTCAGAGAGGTTGGCCGGCAACCCTGGGTGATCTACGGCCTATTGCGAACCCGCGATGCGGTATCGGCACTTCCGGCGTCTGTGGTGGCGGTCAGCCTGGTTACCTTCGTTGTCATTTATAGTCTGTTGTTCGTGCTGTTTTTGATTTTTGCTGCTCGTATCATCCGGACAGGACCCGATTTGACACTGATGCCGCCGTCATGACGTTCTCCGTGAGCTTATTTGATATCGATTTGGAGGTCATGAGATATGGAAAATGAAATTCATGGCATTCTCGCTAATATCTGGTTTTTTATTATAGGCTTGATGCTCTTTTTGTATGTGGTTCTGGATGGTTTCGACCTGGGCGTAGGCATCCTGACGCTAATTACCCGGGATGACTCGCATCGCGCGATCATGATGACGAGTCTTGAAAGTATCTGGGATGCCAATGAAACCTGGCTGGTATTGCTGGGCGGCGCATTGTTCGGCGCCTTTCCACTGGTTTATGCCATTGCGTTGCAATCTTTGTACATCCCGGTCATGGTCATGTTATTTGCTCTCATATTCCGCGGCGTCGCTTTCGAGTTTCGGCATCATGCCCGGAATACGGCCCCCTGGAATCTGGCGTTTGGTTATAGCAGCCTGTTGGCCAGTCTGGCGCAAGGAATTGCCTTTGGCGGGCTGATCAGCGGTCTTGGCCTCAATGAATCTGACCAACAGGCCAATGTCTGGGGCTGGTTTTCGCCCTTTGCCGCATTGGTCGCCCTGGGTGTAACATCCGGGTATATTTTGCTGGGCGCCACCTATTTAATGGTAAAGACCGAAGGTGCGATTCAGCGGATAAGTATTGTCCAATCCTATGTGGCTGCCGTCCTTGAACTGGCGATTTTGATTACGGTAGTCATCTGGGCATCACGCACCGATTCCTATTTTGCGGCTCGCTGGGTCGATCATGACGCCGGCGATTATCTCAATTTCTTTCTTTTTTTGGCTGTTTTTGCCTTTATTATGTTGATGCAGGCCTTGCGCAGGAGATTCGAACTAAGAGCCTTTTTTTGGAGCGTCGTCATTTCCCTGGCGGCTTTTACCGCCGTGACGATCGGCTATTATCCTTATATGATTCCTGCGTCGGTATCATTGACCCATGCGGCAGCCTCGAGCAAGACATTGATTTTCATGCTCTCTACTATCGGGCTTTTGATTCCCGTCATGCTGATTTATAGCGGCTATCAGTATCTGGTTTTTCGCGGCAAGGTATACATGGCTGAGCCCAAAAACTGATGAAAAAGGCAAAATTGAATAGCGGCATCCGTGATGCAGGGTGTCGCTGATGATACGAGCGATATCCCGGTTAGAAATCGGTTATTACCTGTATTATCAGCAATCCTATCGGTTAATGACGGCGTAGAGACAATTTTTAGCCCAAGAAAATCCGGTCACTCCTCCCGTTTCTCGATCCAGAGCCACATCACCGCAGAATCCACGCAATGAAAGTAGGGTTTGAGAAACGCTAAATCTGTTATAATGCCCCGTTTATATTCAGACATGACAACTCGCAGCGGCGCATCTTGCTTAAAAGCGCCGAGCCGGCATGTCTTGGCATGTCCCGCCCTTCATTGAAGCTTATTGACATACTTGAAAATACAGTGGATTTAAAACATATCAGAAATTTCTCCATTATCGCGCATATCGATCATGGCAAATCGACGCTTGCGGACCGTTTCATTCAAATTTGCGGAGGTTTGAGCGATCGGGAGATGTCTGCGCAAGTGCTTGATTCCATGGATATCGAGAAAGAACGCGGCATTACGATCAAGGCCCAGAGCGTGACTCTGGATTTTAAGGCGAAGGACGGTGAAACCTATCAGCTCAATTTTATCGATACGCCGGGGCATGTCGATTTTTCCTACGAAGTGTCGCGTTCGCTGGCGGCCTGCGAAGGCGCCTTGCTGGTTGTCGATGCGGCCCAGGGCGTCGAGGCGCAAAGCGTCGCCAATTGCTATACGGCGATAGAGCAAGGGCTCGAGGTGGTGCCGGTGCTCAATAAAATCGATCTGCCGTCGGCGGAGCCGGAGCGGGTGCAGACTGAAATCGAGGATGTGATCGGCATCCCGGCGGACGAGGCGCTGATGATCAGCGCGAAAACCGGCCTGGGTGTTCAGGATGTGCTCGAACAGTTGGTGCTCAAGGTGCCGCCGCCCGAGGGCAATATCGACGGGCCGTTACAGGCGCTGATCATCGATTCCTGGTTCGACAGCTATCTGGGTGTAGTGTCGCTGGTCCGGATCGTGCACGGCAGCATTCGCAGAAAACAGAAAATCACGATCATGTCCACCGGCAAGTCGTTCATCGCCGAGAAAGTCGGCGTATTTACGCCGAAACGGCTGGAAAAGGAGATTTTGAATACCGGCGAGGTAGGTTATGTCGTCGCCGGCATCAAGGACATATTCGGCGCCCCGGTCGGCGACACGATCACCTGGACCGACAAGCCTGCCGCAGAGCAACTGACCGGTTTTCAGAGAGTGCAGCCGCGCGTATTCGCCGGCCTGTATCCAGTCAGTTCCGACGACTATGATGAACTACGCGAGGCGCTTAACAAACTGAACCTGAACGATGCCGCCTTGCAATTCGAGCCGGAAACCTCGCAGGCCTTGGGCTTCGGCTTCCGTTGCGGCTTTCTGGGCATGTTGCATATGGAGATCGTGCAGGAGCGCCTGGAACGGGAATACGATGTCGACCTGATTACGACCGCGCCGACCGTGGTCTATGAAGTCGTCACCCAAAACGATAAGATCCTGATGGTCGATAATCCGGCGAAGTTGCCGGATATCGGCACGATCAAGGAAATCCGCGAGCCGATCATTCGCGCCAACATTCTGGTGCCCCAGGATTATCTGGGTGCGGTCATCACGCTTTGCATCGAAAAGCGCGGCGTCCAGAAGGATATGCAGTATGCCGGCCGCCAGGTTGCGATCCATTACGAGATGCCGCTCAGCGAAGTGGTGCTGGATTTTTTCGACCGTCTGAAGTCGGTGAGCCGGGGCTTCGCGTCGTTCGATTACGAGTTCCTGCGTTTTCAGGAAGCGCCTCTGGTCAAGCTGGATGTGCTGATTAACGGCGATAAAGTCGATGCCTTGTCGATCATCGTGCACCGCGATCAAAGCCAGAATCGCGGCCGCGATCTCGTAGAAAAAATGAAGGATCTGATTCCCAAACAGATGTATGAAGTGGCGATACAGGCGGCGATCGGTTCAAAGGTCATCGCCCGGTCGACCGTCAAGGCGATGAGAAAGAATGTGACCGCCAAATGTTATGGTGGCGATATTACCCGTAAGAAAAAATTACTGGAAAAACAGAAAGCCGGTAAGAAACGGATGAAGCAGGTCGGCAATATCGAGATTCCGCAAGAGGCATTTCTGGCCGTATTACAGCTCAATAAAGAATAACCTTCAACATTTCCGAATTTTTATTTAAAGATTACTTTTCCTATGGACTATGATTTTTCCTTTTTTCTTTTTGCCGCATCGATCGTAACCGGTATCATTTGGGGTGGCTATATACTGTGGCTTAAAGCAAAAGGCACCCCTTACGACGCATCGAAAGAACCCGTACTGGTAGAGTATGCGCATTCTTTTTTTCCGATAGTACTCCTGGTTTTTATTCTGCGTTCTTTTTTGGCCGAGCCGTTTCGAATCCCTTCCGCATCGATGATGCCGACTTTGCTGATAGGCGATTTTATTCTGGTCAACAAATTTGCTTACGGTATCCGATTACCGGTCATCAATAAAAAGGTGCTTGAACTGGATGAGCCCAAGCGCGGCGACATCGTGGTTTTCAGGTTTCCTAAAGAGCCGACGGTCGATTATATTAAACGGGTCATCGGTTTGCCTGGCGATAAAGTGGCTTACTACGATAAAAAGCTGTACATCAACGATGCGCCGGTTAATCAGGTGACGTTGGGCAATTATCTGGGCCGCGGTCAAGGCGAAGATATGACTGGCTCGGAGCATTTGCTGGAAGATTTGGCCGGTGTCGAACACAGTATTTTGATCAGAAATGGATCGCCTTCGGTGGAAGGCGCTTTCGTCGTCCCAAAAGGAAGTTATTTTGTCATGGGCGATAATCGCGATAACAGCAATGACAGCCGCTATTGGGGAACGGTGCCTGAAGAGAATTTGGTGGGCAAGGCGTTTTTTATCTGGATGAACTGGGATTGGCAGTATAAAGGCGTAGGTTTGGATCGTATTGGCACCATCCTAAAATAAACTACACTTAACTCGTCAATCAACCAAATCTTTGGAGAAAAAATGAAATCGTCGCCAAAATCACAGCAGGGACTGACCTTACTCTCTATCGCCTTTATTCTGTTTCTTATCGGTTTTTTTGTGTTGCTGACTTTGAAAATAGTCCCGATTTACCTGGATCATAATAAGGTTAAAAATGCGATGGCCGCACTGGAAAAAGATCCCGCTTTTCCCACCATGTCGGAATATGACATCAAAAATAGTCTGGGTAAACGCTTCAATTTAAATTTCGTATACGATGTGACTCCGGATGATGTGAAGGTCTCAAAGAGCGGTACTCATACCAAAGTGGAGATCGAATATGAAACTGTCGTGAAACTTGCTTATAATCTTAGCATTCTAGCGGAGTTCCATGATGTTATCGAGGTTGGCGAGGAGTGATCAGAAAGCCGGATGTTTTGTGCAAAAAGCTGGGATTATCGTTTAACGATGCCGGGCTTTTCGCGATGGCCTTGACCCATCGCAGCACAGGCGCGAAAAATAATGAACGGTTGGAGTTTTTGGGAGACGCCATTCTCGGCTTCGTTATCGCGCAAAAACTGTTTGAGTTGTTCCCCGAGGCCAGTGAAGGCGTCTTAAGCCGGTTGAGAGCGAGCCTCGTCAATCAGGGGTCGCTGGCGGAACTGGCCAGAAAACTTGAACTCGGCGATTATTTGCTGCTGGGTTCGGGCGAGTTGAAGAGCGGCGGCTTTCGCCGTGATTCCATCTTGTCCGATGCGCTTGAAGCCATTATCGGAGCCTTGTTCAAGGACCAAGGCATCGATGCCTGTCAGCGCTGGGTCCTGGAATTGTTTGCAGATAAACTGAATAAAGTTTCTCTGGATAAATGGCAAAAAGATCCCAAGACGCAATTGCAGGAACTGATGCAGTCAAAAAAAATCGACTTGCCTGAATATACCCTTCTGACCATGTCCGGTCTTCCCCACGAACAAACCTTTAAAGTCAAATGCACGATTCCTCTGTTAAAGGATTCTTGTACCGGTACCGGCGTTACCAGAAAAAGAGCGGAGCAGGCCGCCGCCGAGCAAATGCTTCTTTTGTTGAATAAGGATCACGAATGAATTGCGGCTTCGTAGCTTTGATCGGCCGTCCCAATGTCGGTAAATCGACCTTGATGAACCATCTGCTGAAACAGAAAATCAGCATAACCTCCCGTAAACCCCAAACAACCAGGCACAGGATTTTGGGGATTAACACGACCGCGGCGGGGCAAGTGATCTATATGGACACGCCGGGTATGCATGATAGCGACAAACGAGCCCTCAACCGTTATCTCAACAGGACGGCGGATACCTCCTTGCTGGGCGTTGATGTCATCGTCTGGCTGATCGACGGCTTATCCTGGCACGAGTACGACGAAGTTATTTTCAAAAAGCTGGAGCGGGCCGGCTTGCCGGTGATTCTGGCGGTTAACAAAGTCGATAAGGTCAAGGACAAGGATGCAATCCTGACATTCTTTGCGGAGGCCCAGCACCGGTTTCCGTTCAAGCACCTGGTGCCTATTTCGGCATTGAAAGGCATCAACCTGGAACAGATGGAAAATGCCATCATGGAATTGCTGCCGGAAGGCGGCCTGATTTATCCCGAAGACCAGATTACCGATCGCCCAGAGCGATTTTTGTGCGCTGAAATCATTAGAGAAAAGCTGACCCGTCGCTTGGGCGATGAACTGCCTTATGCCTTGACAGTCGAGATTGAACGTTACGAAGAAAACCCCGGGATTACTAAAATTTATGCCATCATCTGGGTTGAACGGCTTACCCAGAAAAATATTGTCATCGGCAGGCAGGGAGAGTTGTTGAAAAAAGTCGGTACCGATGCCCGGCAGGACATTGAAAAACTGATCGGCCATAAAGTTTATCTGCAGCTTTGGGTTAAGGTTAAAAAGGGCTGGTCAGATAATGAACGGGCTTTGCAAAGCCTGGGTTTCAATGACTGATGCTCCGGTTCTTCTTCAACCCGCATTTATTTTACAGAGCCGTAGCTTTCGGGAAACCAGCCTGATTATTGAGGTGTTGACCCGGGATTTCGGCAGAATCTCGCTGCTGGCAAAAGGCGTACGCAAAGCAAAATCCAGGACCCTGGGCTTGTTGCGGCCTTTTGTTCCATTATCCGTTTCATTTTCGGGCAAAACAGAATTAAAACTATTGAATGATGCCGAGATGATTCAACCCGGCATCGAATTAACCGGGCTCGCGCTTTATTGCGGTTTTTATGTCAATGAGTTAGTCGCCTGCTTTTTGCATAAATATGATCCCCATCCTGAGGTGTTCGGGCATTACCAGGCCTGTCTGGACTGTCTATCGGGAGGGGAGGCGATAGAAGCCGCTTTACGGCATTTTGAGCTGAACCTGATCGAACTTGCGGGTTATGGCTTGCAGTTAGAGTACGATTATGTCTTTGAAAGACCGGTTGATCCCTTAAAGCGCTACCGGTTCAATATAGAGCGCGGGCCGACTGAAGCGGCCGACGGGCATTATTCGGGCAAAACCTTACAGGCTCTGCAGTCGAGGGAATTTACCGACCCGCGGGTCCTGAGCGAAGCCAAAATGCTGATGCGAACGGTTCTTGATGTTTATCTGCAGGGAAAACCGTTGAAAAGCCGTGCCGTTATTAACACACTTATAAAACACACAAAAACATGAATTCATCTCATATCTTACTAGGCGTGAATATCGATCATATCGCCACCTTAAGACAGGCGAGGGGCACTCTTTATCCGGAACCGGTGCAGGCGGCATTGATTGCGGAACAGGCGGGCGCCGACGGCATCACTGCGCATTTGCGCGAGGACCGGAGGCATATTCAGGACCGGGATCTGTATTTATTAAAAGACATGATACAGACCCGGCTCAATATGGAAATGGCGGTCACCGATGAAATGGTCGGCATAGCCGAGAAGCTAATGCCATACGCCTGTTGTTTAGTGCCTGAGAAGCGCGAAGAATTAACCACCGAAGGCGGGCTAGATGTGGCCGGTAATTTGTCCCGGCTGCAATGGGCTTGCGAAAGATTGGCTGCGGCAGGCGTCGTGGTGTCGCTGTTTATCGATCCTGAGGAAGAGCAGATTGAGGCGGCTGTGAAATCGGGCGCTCCGGTTATCGAACTGCATACGGGACGTTATGCCGAGGCGATTGATCCGGTATTAAAGGCAGAAGAACTCGGACGCATTACGCACGCTGCGCAACTGGCCCATCGCGCCGGCCTTCAGGTCAATGCGGGGCACGGCCTCAATTATTTTAATGTTGAAGCGATCAGTGCGATACCTGAGCTCGTTGAACTGAATATCGGCCATTCGATCATTGCGCAAGCGCTATTTTCCGGACTGGCGCAGGCGGTAAAGGATTTGAAGCAAATTATGAGAAATGCACGGCTGCAGGGCCGCTGATCAAGAGCAGGAACTAGCGTTATCGGTGCAACCGGATAACGGCTAGTGGAAGATCAGGCTCGATACGGTTTGAAACCGGTCGGGCCAACTCGTCGAGCCCTTATCGGGCTGCGGCTTTAATGGGTTGAAAAGCCGTGTTTTTGCATGCGGTAAAGCAGGGTATCTCTGGAAAGGCCCAATAACCTGGCTGATTTACTGCGATTTCCTTTGGTGCGGTTTAAAGCCTGGTGGATCAAGTCCGCCTCCAGGGTATCCAACTGCAAACCGGTTTCAGGCAATGTGAATCCGGTGGTTTTGGGGGCGCTGCGAACCTGACTGAATTCGAAAGGCAGGTTCTCCGGTTCTATCGTTTTGCCGGACAACAATATGCAAAGTCTTTCGCACAGGTTACGCAGTTCACGCACATTGCCGGGCCATGCATAAGATTTCAGGGTCTTTATTGCCAGCCTGCTGAACTGTGGCGGCGTTATGCCGTGGGCTTTTTCGAACAAGGCCAGAAAGTGCTTGATGAGATGCTCGATGTCTTCAGTGCGTTGCGACAGCGGCGGCAATTCCAGCGGTACGACATTCAATCGGAAATACAAATCCTGTCTGAACTCGCCCGCGGCAATCTGCTGCATCAGATCGGCGTTGGTCGCAGCAATGATGCGGACATCTACTTTATAGGGTTTGGTATCGCCGACGGCGAGACATTCCCCGGAATCGAGAAAACGCAAAAGCTTTGCCTGAATTGACACAGGCAGGGAATTGATTTCATCAAGGAACAGGGTGCCGCCATCAGCGGCTTGCAACAAGCCGTGGGTGTTCGCATTGGCGCCGGTGAAGGCGCCTTTCCTGTGGCCGAATAATTCCGATTCAATCAGGCTTTCAGGCAAAGCCGCGCAATTGAGCGTGATATAGGGCTGATTAGCGCGAGAACTGGATTTTTGAATGGCCGACGCAAGCACTTCCTTGCCAGTACCCGTTTCTCCTTTTAACAGGATGGTTACATCGGTAGCGGCTGCGATTTTGGCGCTGCGAATTAAGGAATCCAATGCGGGAGATTGACCGATGATCGAATTGAAATGATACATAGTGACTCTCTTAATGAATTGCTGAATGGGTTGTGAAGGCCATCGGGTTAAGCCAAGGCAGCGCTGAAAACAGAGCGAGAACGATCATGAACAGACCAACAGCTTGTTTAAACCGCTGCATTCGGGATAACCTTGTTAATATTCCGGTCATTATACCCACGCCCATCACGGCCGGTAAAGTTCCCAAGCCAAAAAAAAGCATGGTCAACGCGCTATTGCTGATATTTCCAGTCGTTGTCGCCAGCGCGAGAGCCGCATAGACCAATCCGCAGGGGAGCCAGCCCCAAACCATGCCAAACAGAAAAGCTTGAGTGAGGTTTTTGACCGGTATCAGCTTGCGTCCATAGGGTTCGATGACTTTCCAGAAACGGGTGCCGGCTTTTTCAATATAGGCAAAGCGGGGGAACCAGCCTGCAATATAGAGTCCTGCGCTGGCCATGACGGCTGCGGAAAAAAGCTGCATGATCCTGTATCCGTCGATTTCTCCCATCGGCACACTGGAGACTACGGATTCGATCACTCCTGCCAAAGCCCCGGCGAGGGTATAACTGACGATGCGTCCGAAGTTGTAATTAAAGACAAACGGCAGCAGCAAAGTTTTTTTGTTTCGTATGTCCTGGCTTAAGCTTAGAGTCAGTGTGCCGATAATCGAACCGCACATGCCGATACAGTGCATGCTGCTGAACAGGCCCATCAGAAATGAGACCAAATAGGACGTGGTAAATGCGGGATCAAATTCCATAGGCCGCAAACATTAACACAGAGAAGGCTAAATACAAACGCATAAATACAGCGGGCGCAAGGGATTTTTATAGAGGCAGGAAAAGGTTTGTTGCTTGCGGCGTTTGCCTAGTGCTCTTATTTTGTCGCGAATTGCGCAAGTATCTGTTCCTGAATCGTTTCCGCCATCAGTTTACGATTAGCCGCATCGCGGATAGGCCGACCGACGACAATATAATCGGCGCCATTTTGAAAGGCGGACTCAACCGTGGCGACGCGTTTTTGATCGTCTTCCTCCCGGTTGTCGACCGGCCGGATGCCGGGCGTGATGACAAGCAGTCGCTGTCCGAGCTCTGTCCTTATCATCGGCGCTTCCAGTCCTGACGAGACGATGCCGTCGCAACCGAGTTGCAATGCCCGTTTTGCGCGGGATAAAACCAGTTCCCGCACATCACATTGAAAACCCAGATCGTTAAGGTCGCCTCGATCCAGACTGGTCAATGCCGTTACCGCCAAAACTTTTAAGCCGCCTTTTTCTTTAGCGGCGGCCTCCATGATGGCATCGTTGCCGTGAATCGTGGCAAAATCGACTCCTTTACTGCTCAAGGCTTTAATGGCGCGTCCGACAGTGGCCGGAACGTCAAAAAACTTCAGGTCGACAAAAATTTTTTTATGCTGCCCTTTGAGCCATTCAATGAAACTGAAATAATCGCCGGACATAAAGAGCTCCATGCCCACTTTATAAAAGATCACCGAGTCGCCCAGTTCCAATACCAGTTCCTGCGCTTCGGGTATGCTGGGAACATCCAGCGCCATAATTAATCTTTCACGGGTCGGGATGGGTTTATTCGACAGTAGTGATTCGGACATGACTTTTGTAAATGATATAAATTAAATTGGTCGGAATTAGATGATTAACATGTTGCATGATAGCCAGCTCAATGCGGAAAGTCCATTTTTGCGGTTTGTCAGTAGCCTTTGGGGTATTGGCGATAGGGTGTTTTATCTGTAACAAATGATACAGAAAGTATATAATTGTAGTTTTTGTCACTTTTACATATTACCGGAATAAAAGCATGCTGGGTAAGCTGGTCAGATTTGTTGTAGGGAGCCGTAACGACAGGCTAATAAAGAAGAAAAGGAAGCTGGTCAAAAAGATCAATGCCTTGGCTTCTGAATACGAAAAGTTATCCGATGTTGCCTTAAAAGCAAAAACCCGGGAATTTCGTGATCGCCTGGCGCAGGGTGAAAAACTGGATAATCTGCTACCGGAAGCCTTCGCTACTGTACGAGAAGCATCGACTCGGGTGTTCGGCATGCGCCATTTTGATGTTCAGCTGATTGGCGGCATGATCCTTCATGAAGGCAAGATCGCCGAAATGAAAACCGGTGAGGGTAAAACCCTGATGGCGACTCTGGCGGCCTATTTGAATGCCCTGCCGGGAAAAGGTGTCCATGTCGTTACGGTCAATGATTATCTGGCCAAACGCGATTCCGAGTGGATGGGCAAGCTGTATGCCTTTTTGGGCTTGACGACAGGCGTTATCATTAGCCAGATGGATCAGGAACCCAGGCGTTTAGCTTATGCGGCCGATATAACCTACGGCACCAATAACGAATTCGGATTCGATTATCTGCGCGACAATATGGCGTTCAGCCTCGATCAGAAGGTTCAGCGGGAATTGAGCTTTGCCATCGTCGACGAGGTGGACTCCATTCTGATCGACGAAGCAAGAACGCCTTTGATCATTTCAGGCCCCACCGAAGAAAACTCCGAGATTTATGTCAAAGCCAATGCCATCATTCCGTTTCTGACCAGACAGGAAAAAGAAGGCGAGCCCGGCGATTATACGGTTGATGAAAAAACGCGCCAGGTCTATCTGACCGAAGAAGGGCATGAGCGGGTCGAACGCCTGATGGTCGATCATGGTTTGATGATTGAAGGCACCAGTTTATACGATGCCTCCAACATCAGGCTGATGCATTACCTGAGTGCGTCATTAAGAGGTCATGCGCTCTTTAAACGTGACGTCGATTATATCGTGGCCAATAATCAGGTCATTATCGTTGACGAGTTTACCGGCCGCGTGATGCCGGGCCGGCGCTGGTCCGAAGGCCTGCATCAGGCCATCGAAGCGAAAGAGCACGTCACCATACAGAATGAAAACCAGACACTGGCGTCGATTACCTTCCAGAATTATTTCCGCCTGTACCACAAACTGTCTGGGATGACCGGTACCGCCGATACCGAAGCATTCGAACTGAACAAAATTTACGGACTGGAAGTCGTCGTCATTCCGACGCATCGCCCGATGGTCCGCAGAGATCTGGGCGACGTGGTTTTCCTGACCACCGATGAGAAATACAATGCCGTTGCCGATGACATCAAGGATTGCGTGCAGCGTGGCCAGCCGGTGCTGGTGGGCACAACGTCGATTGAAAACTCCGAACGGCTTTCCGCGCTGTTAAAAAAGCTGGGCATCAAGCACGAAGTGCTGAACGCCAAACAGCATGAGCGTGAAGCTCATATTATCGAACAGGCGGGACAACCGGGTGCGGTCACGATTGCGACCAATATGGCGGGCCGAGGTACCGATATTGTGCTGGGCGGCAATCTGGAAGCGGAAATGAACGTCCTGGGCCCGGACGCCAACGACGGTGAAAAAGTAAAGGTGCGCGGAGCCTGGCTGGATAGACACAATCAGGTGATCGCCAGCGGCGGCCTGCACGTCATCGGTTCGGAGCGCCATGAATCCCGGCGTATCGACAACCAGTTAAGAGGCCGGTCGGGACGGCAGGGCGATCCGGGCTCTTCCCGCTTTTATCTGTCGCTGGAAGATGACTTGATGCGGATTTTCGCATCGGATCGCGTCGCCGGCTTGATGCAGAAATTGGGTATGGGTAACGGAGAAGCGATTGAGCATCCGTGGGTGACTCGTGCCATCGAGAATGCCCAACGCAAGGTTGAAGCGCGTAATTTCGATATACGTAAGGAAATTCTTGCCTATGACGATGTCGCCAACGATCAGCGCAAGGTCATTTATGCGCAACGAAACGAACTGATGGCGGCCAAGGATATCTCGGATATTATCACCGCCATCCGAAGAGACGTGGTCAATAATGTCATCACCCAATATATTCCTCCCAAAACCATGGAAGAACAATGGGATATCAAGGGGCTTGAGGAGCATTTGCAGCAGGAATTCAATGTCGAAATTCCGGTCCGCAAAATGCTGGATGAAGATCATGCCTTGCAGGAAGAGACCCTGCGCACGCGCATCATTGATATCTTGGAACAAAATCATAAGGATAAAGAAAAGCAGATTACCAAGGAAGTCTTGCAGCATTTCGAGAAATCGGTCATGTTGCAGGTACTCGATAACAGTTGGAAAGAGCATTTGGCGGCCATGGATTATTTGCGCCAGGGCATCCACTTTCGCGGCTATGCGCAAAAAGATCCCAAGCAGGAATACAAGCGCGAAGCATTTGAAATGTTTACTCATTTGCTCGAGCATATCAAATATGAAGTGATCGGAATTTTGTTTAAGGTTCAGGTCAGGCAAGAAGAAGATGTCAAGGCGATTGACGAGCAACGGCAGGCGCCCAAGGAAATGCATTTCGAGCATGCGGCAGCACCCTCCCTGGACGAACAGGAGCAACCGCAGGTCGAACCCGGACAAGAAGAGCAGGTTGCTCAGCCGTTTGTCCGTTACGGCAATAAAATTGGCCGCAATGATCCGTGCCCTTGCGGATCAGGAAAGAAATACAAGCAATGTCACGGCAAAATCAGTTAATGGCCGGATGGAGAATTCTTGAAGTGGATTTATCCTACATCAAAATTCTCCATGTTTGTTATCCTGATTACCAATAAGCGCCATCCAATCTGAACAATATTCCCGGCATGAGCGGCGTTTGGCCGATGCATACATTCATCGCATCACCGGTGCCTCCAGCCCGGACCGTTGATTAACCGGTGTATAAAAGAGATAAGCCCCCGCCTTTCTGGAGTTGCATGTTGTTATTACTCAACTCCTGCCACCTTTGATCCTAACACCTGTACTTGAATTTTTTTTGTCCGGATTGAGGGTCAGGGTTCTACTCGATCAGAAAACGGAATAGCTGCTTATGTTTGCAACCCTTGTCAACCCAAGCTTTGAGATGTTGATTGCGGTGTCTGATTAAGACATGGCGGTACAGGCTCCGATTAGAGTCGAGATGCCGTCGTGATTGCTGGAATATAAACGCATTCCATTGATAGGTCTCAAGATGACCCTGCTTCAATTTAGACAGAGCAACGAGCGGCTATCATTTGCCAAATAATACGCATTAACGTACGATACGGTTTTGATCTTTTTTAAATCACCAGTATGCATACTATAACCGCCAGCGAGGCTCGCGCGAAGCTCTATCGCCTTATCGATCAAGCGGCCGAATCGCACGAACCTATTACCATCACCGGAAAACGTGCCAACGCCGTTTTACTCTCTGCCGAAGACTGGTCCGACATACAGGAAACCCTTCATTTGCTGAGTGTTCCGGGCATGCGGGAGTCTATTTTGGAAGGCATGGCGGAAAGCGCCGATGAATGCAGCAAGGAACTCGATTGGTGAGTTGGGAGATCATTTACACCAAACAAGCCCAGAAAGACGCCAAAAAACTTGCAGCCGCGGGGTTAAAGGACAAGGCATTGCAGCTGCTGGAAATTTTAAAAAACGACCCGTTTCAAAAACCGCCGCCCTATGAAAAATTGGTGGGCGATTTGGCAGGCGCTTATTCTCGACGCATCAACATTCAGCACCGCTTGATTTATCAGGTATTGAGCAGCGATAAACAAGTTAAGGTTTTGCGGCTATGGAGTCATTATGATTAGCAAAACATGCTTGAATCAAATAGCGGCAATCGGCCATGAACGGTCGCCGATAATATCCCTAACAACGTCCTCGAAGAATATCTAAAACTGCTCATGTAGTACGACTAGGCCATTACACGAAAGGGGTGACTGAATAATGCTTAAACATTTACAAATAAAGAATTTTAAAGGTTGGCAAGATACAAAGGCTATCCGAATGGCACCGCTTACCTTATTCTTTGGTGCCAACAGTTCCGGCAAGTCTAGTCTAGGCCAATTTTTAATGATGTTAAAACAAACGGTTGAATCTCCAGACCGGAAAGCAGTGCTTTATCCCGGCGGAAAACACTCGGCAGTTCAATTAGGCTCCTATCAGGAAATGGTTTTTCACCGTAATCCGGAAAACAAAATCTCGTTCGATTACCAATGGGATTTTCAGGACGTATTGAAGATCAAAGACCCTATTTCTGGTCAGTTATTTTCAGGTGATACACTTTTGTTTGAAGCTGAAGTTGGTCTTGGTGATAAGGATCAGCATTCACTCGTACTCGATCACCTCAAATATTATTTGAGAGATAATGAAAAGGACATACTATCCGTCAGTTTGAAGAGAACGTCCGGCACAAAAGCAGAATACAAAGTCGATGCAAATATGTATTCTCTGGTACGGCAAAAAGGGCGAGTATGGTCCTTGAAAGGGGCGGTTCGGTTTTATGGCTTTCCGGATGAGGTGGTTGCCTATTACCAGAATGCTGATTTCGTTCAAGAATTTAACCTGCGTCATGAGAAGCTGTTTCGATCACTTTGTTACCTTGGGCCGCTTCGTACAAAAGTTGAGCGATTGTATTCCTGGACAGGCATTGAGCCAGAAAGTGTGGGTTACGCGGGTGAGAATACTGTAGCCGCGATTCTTGCTGCGCGTAACCGAAAAATTTCTCTCTCAAAACCAGGTGCAAAACGTGCATCCTCTGCAAAACCGTTCGAAGAAATTATTGCGCTGAAGCTCAAAGAAATGGGGCTAATTGAGGAGTTCAAAGTCGATCCAATTTCCGAACAGCGCCAAGAATATGAAGTCAAAGTTCGCACCAAAGGGTCGATAGATTGGGTTGATCTTCCTGATGTTGGTTTCGGTATCTCTCAAGTGCTTCCTGTGTTGGTTCAGTGTTTTTATGCGCCGCGAGGATCGATTATTCTTATGGAGCAGCCGGAAATTCATTTACATCCGAATGCGCAATCGGCCTTAGCTGATGTGATGATTGATGTCATTAATTCCAGAGAAAACGGAGAGGCCAGAAATATCCAGTTGATTATTGAAACGCACTCCGAACATTTTTTGAGGCGGTTACAAAGACGAATTGCCGAAGATGTCGTACCACAAGAGAAAGTGTCCGCATACTTTGCTAACATCACCAAGACACCTGCTATTTTGGAGCCGCTTCAACTAGACATTTTTGGCAATATACAGAACTGGCCTGAAAACTTCTTTGGTGATGAGATGGGGGATATTACCGAGCAAGCAAAGGCAGCGATGAAAAAGCGGATGAGTCAAGGTACCAGCAGTCCGGAGGTTTCAAAATGACCGGACTGCCAAAGAAATGCTTGGTCGATACCAATGTGCCAAAAACGGCAAACCTTGCTCTCGACCCGGCAACGATCCCACAAGAATTGACTGGTTGCGTTTTAGCTTGCGTTGAAGCGATCAATCATGTTGTCAAAAAGGGTGGCTTGGTTATTGATGCTGGAAATGAAATCTTTGACGAATACCTTCAACAGCTATCGCTGAAAGGGCAACCCGGCGTTGGCGACCATTTCATGAAATGGGTTCATGATAACCGGTGGAACTTTCCAGACGCCGACCGAGTAACGATTACAAAAAATGGCGAATCATACGATGAATTCCCGGATCACGATGATTTGATTCAGTTTGATGATTCTGATCGAAAGTTTGTCGCCGTATCTAATGCACACTCTGCAAAACCGACGATCTTACAAGCAACGGATAGCAAATGGTGGGGATGGAAGGATGCCCTGGCTGAGGTTGGTGTTACAGTGCATTTTCTGTGTCCAGACTATATCAAAGCAAAGTACGCGGAGAAAATGGACGCGTGAAGGATGATTTTTTCAAGTTCCCTTCTACTCCGCACCTAATGCTTTTTGTTGATACCGAAGTCAGGGGTGATAAAGTCATGTCGGAATCGGAGCGGAACGAGTTCCTTCAACATGAACTTGTAGTTGAAGAAAAGGTGGATGGGGCAAATCTGGGTATTTCTTTTGATCATGAAGGAAATATACGAGCTCAGAACCGAGGCGCATATCTAAATTTCCCATGTTCCGGGCAGTGGAAAAAACTTTCTGAATGGCTGCACCCTAGAACTGATGTGCTTTTCGAGCAATTGACTGACAGATATATACTGTTCGGGGAATGGTGTTATGCACAGCATTCGGTCGTCTATGATAGGCTTCCGGACTGGTTTTTGGGTTTCGACGTCTTCGATAAGGATACCGCCAAATTCTTTTCATGCTCTCGAAGGAATGATATGTTTGATGCGCTTGAAATTTCTCAAGTGCCGATGATAGAACGTGGTCACTTCACTCTTTCAGAACTTAAAAGTCTCCTTTCGCAATCAAAACTAAGCGACAACCCAGCAGAGGGTATTTATCTACGATTCGACCAAAGCGACTGGTTGGAGCAGAGAGCTAAGTTGGTCCGTCCTGCCTTTATCCAGTCGATCGAACAGCATTGGTCACGGTCAGGAATCAAAGCTAACCGATTGAAGCGCTAACAACACCATTTTTTATGTCACTTGTTGTTGCGAGTTTCCTAAAGACCTTGGAAAGTTTTGCGTGCCATTATGCAGTATTATTTCTTTTTCTCTTGCGTAATCCATCGTCCATAAAACTTTCTGATTTGCCCCCAATCTTTGTGTCCCATTTGCTGAGCAACCCAAAGCGGATTTTCGCCTCTCGACAAAAGCATGTTTCCCGGATGAAAAGTAGTGGCGAAAGGAATCCGGGAAATCGAAGGCTTGATGTTCACGGATTACACTTCGTTTCATTCGGGCTAGCGTGTCATGAAGAAAAGAAAAAGCTAAAATAATTTGAAAAAGCGAATCTTAGGGAAAATAAAAGGTCCCCAGCCTGCAACTACACATACTGGAAGCAGAAGTATGAACCCAAAAGAATTAATCCTTAA
>CAZMRW010000059.1:0-28305 GCA_964568805.1 uncultured Methylococcaceae bacterium
GAGTCTTTATTAACTTACACCGCTTGCCGGTCGATAATTTTGCAAGTGGCTCAATTATGAAAAGTTCCAGGCGCATTGACTCGCCTGGAAGTTCAGTGCTTCAATTAGTTATTTTTGTGAGACGAGCCCCTTAACGATAGCTATGACCTTCTCTGCAAAGTCATTGATCAGCGAAGGACTATCGCCATGCGGTTCCGTCTCGCCGAACGGCCTGCCGTTTTTCTGCGTAAATTTGTAAATAAAATAGCCTAGTGGTGCAAATGCTGCTGCTGCAAGAATCAGCATAGCTAACCATAACTCAACAACGTCACCCATGACCCCTCCTCATGTTTATCATTTATTATTGTATTGGTGATATTGGATAATACACTTTTCCGATATAAAAAACATCTGAAACAGTAAGTCAAATCATTTATTGCAGATTACTTTTTACTGCATTTTCATGGATGTCAGGATTATGATGATATATCTTTGTAATTCCAGTAAAATTGCAAAGCTCTTCCGGCAAGGAATACGATTTAAGTCTAGAATCAAATCCCCTTGACGGGGGCTGTTTAGGGCAATGTATAACGATGCTGTAGTACCTTTGGCGTCAGTTCGATAATGGGGCTCAGGGAGTGAAATTCAAAATTGAATAATATTAGTTCGTGAAAGTTGCGAAAACAAATAGTTCATCGTATACTTCAAACTAGCTTACTTGATCAAGCTGGCTTAAACATAAAAACTTCTGGAGGTTATTACTATGAAATGGGAAACACCAAGCTATACGGACCTGCGTTTCGGTTTTGAAGTAACAATGTATATTTACAACCGTTAATTGCTATTCGGTTTGTTTCAAAAAAAGGGTTCGTAAAGAGCCCTTTTTTTTGCCTGACGATCTCTAATGACGTATCATTCAGACATCACCAGCATCAAAGGTTTGTTTCACTATCATGAAAATCAGAGTTCTCGGTTCGGGCGCGGGCGGCGGTTTCCCGCAATGGAATTGTTTGTGCCATAATTGCCGCCGAATACGCCGTAACGAAATGAACGGCAAACCTCGCACCCAGTCATCGATAGCCGTGAGCACTGACAATGTCAACTGGCTGCTGTTCAACACGTCCCCGGATATCCGCGCGCAGCTGGAAGCATTTCCGGCCATTCACCCGAAACAGGGCGTGCGCGATACCGGCATCAAGGCTATCCTGCTGATCGACAGCCAGATCGACCATTGCACGGGGTTGCTGATGCTCAGGGAAGGCAAACCGTTGGATATCTATTGTACGGAAATGGTCAGGCAGGACTTGACGTCGGGCTTTCCTGTTTTCAAGATGCTGGAACATTATTGCACCGTTAATCATCACCCGATTCCGACCGACGGTTCCAGTTTCACGATTCCGGGTATCGACGATTTGCGTTTTTATACCCAGGCGCTGAAAAGCAAGGCCCCCCCCTATTCGCCGCATCGTCACGATCCGCATGAAGGCGACAACATCGGCGTGATTGTCGAGCAGATCTCGACCGGCAAAAAACTGTTTTATTCGCCGGGCCTCGGTGAAATTGAGCCCCATGTGATGGCGGCGATGCAGGCCGCCGATTGCCTGATGGTGGACGGCACGTTCTGGACCGACGATGAGATGTGCACGCAGCAAATCAGTCACAAAAAAGCGCGAGAAATAGGCCATTTGCCGCAATCGGGTGCCGGCGGCATGATCGAGGTGCTGAACGGCGTGCCGAAAGCCCGCAAGATATTAATCCATATTAATAATACCAATCCGATTTTAGATGATGATTCCGAGCAGCGTAAAATACTGGATGCCGCCGGTGTCGAAGTCGCCTATGACGGACTTGAAATCGATTTATAACGGAGACGACATGAACCATTGCGATGATAAAGCGTGGAGCCGAGACGAATTCGAAGCCCAGCTGCGCGGCATGGAAAAGTACTATCACATTCATCATCCCTATCATGTTCTGATGAATGAGGGCAAACTGACCAAAGAACAGTTGCAGGGCTGGGTTGCCAACCGCTATTACTATCAGGTCTGCATTCCCCTCAAAGACGCCAATATACTGGCCAACTGCCCGGACCGGGAAACCCGCGCCAAATGGATTCAGCGTATCCTCGATCATGACGGCCATCCCGGCGATCCGGGCGGCATTGAAGCCTGGATACAACTGGGCATGGCGGTCGGACTGACGCGAGATGAGGTCACCTCCCAGAAATATGTATTGCCGGGCGTTCGTTTCGCCGTCGATGCCTACGTCAATTTTGCCCGCCGGTCAGAATGGCATGAGGCGGCCAGTTCCTCGTTAACCGAATTGTTCGCACCCAAGATTCATCAGCAGCGCCTGGATAACTGGCCCGAACATTATCCCTGGGTCGAGCAGGAAGGCTATGTGTATTTTCGCAAACGCCTGACCGAAGCGCGGCGCGACGTCGAACATGGCTTGGCGATTACGCTGGACTGGTACAAGACCCGACAGCAGCAGGACCGCATGATTCAAATCCTGCAGTTCAAGCTGGATGTATTGTGGACGATGGCCGATGCGATGTACATGGCCTATATCAACAAAATGCCGCCGTATTATAATATTGAGAAATAGCCTTGATAGCTTGTAGGCTGGAGGAGTTTTACGAACCCGGCTTAATGAGTCTTTAGCTTGGATGGAGTAAAAAATGGCAGCAACTTATGAAAATGACATTGTGGCGTGGGCTAAAGAACAGGCTAACTTGTTACGATCAGGCAAGTTGTCAGCCATAGATATAGAACACATCGCCGAGGAAATAGAGGACGTGGGCAAAAGTGAGCAGCGCGAACTGGCAAGCCGTATGGCGGTGCTTTTATCCCATTTGCTTAAATGGCAATACCAGCAGGAGCGTCAAAGCGGTAGCTGGAAAAGAACGATTAAAGAACAGCGCAAGGCGATTGCCCGCCGCTTAAAAAACACACCCAGCCTTAAGGTATCCACCTGCGATCCGGAATGGCTGGAAGACGCTTGGGGTGATGCAATATCGATAACGATCAATGAGACCGGCATAGGAAGTTTCCCTGAGTCATGCCCTTGGACAATCGAAAACATTCTTTCCGAAGACTGGCTGCCATCATCGGCCGGCAACGGGGAGAAACCATGAAAGAAAGGATCTTCATGGACTGGTTATGCAACAGCCGTATAGGGAGGGCAAACAGCTTTATCGTTTGCCAAGTGTTTACCGATAATAGGAGTTGGCATCAATGAGCATTGCTGCAATCCCTTACTGACAAAAGACTAAATGACCATAAACCCCAACCAAACCATCCAGTTTTCTCCCTTGCACCGACTGCAATGGGAAGAAGCCCAGCAAAAGCATGTTATCCTGTATCCGGAAGGCATGGTGGAACTTAATCAAAGTTCTGCGGAAATCCTTAAATTGTGCGACGGCACACGCAAGCTTTCTGAAATTGTCAGCGAACTGGAACGGAAGTTCGAAACCACGGGTCTCACCAATGATATCACCGCTTTTCTCGAGGTCGCATTAAAAAATGGCTGGATCAGGCACAATTAAAATAACGCCGCCGCGCTGGCTGCTGGCGGAACTCACCTATTCCTGCCCGCTGCAATGCCCATACTGCGCCAACCCTATCGACTATAGCGAGTACACGTCCGAATTAACGACGGATGACTGGAAGCGCGTCTTAACGGAAGCCCGCAAAATGGGCGCGGTACAGCTCGGGTTTTCCGGCGGCGAACCGCTGGCCCGCAAAGACCTGGTCGAACTGGTCGGACACGCCAGAAGCCTCGGCTATTATTCCAACCTGATCACCTCTGGCTACGGCATGACCGAGGAAAAAATCATCCGGCTCAAGGAAGCAGGTCTCGATCATATTCAAGTCAGCATCCAGGCCAGCACGCAGGAACTCAATGACCGCATCGCCGGCACGTCATCATTTCTGCATAAAAAGGAAGTAGCCCGCCTGGTCAAAAAACACGGCTATCCGATGGTGTTGTGCGTGGTTATCCACCGCGAAAATATCCATCAAATGCCGGAAATACTGGCGATGGCCGAAGAACTCGGCGCCGATTATCTGGAACTGGCCAACACCCAGTATTACGGCTGGGCGCATGCCAACCGCGACTTATTGATGCCTACAAAGGAGCAATTTGAACAGGCCGAAGCCGTCGCGCAGGCGTTCAAGGAAAAAGTCGCCGGCAGGATGAAAATCTACTACGTGGTGCCGGATTATTACGAAGACCGTCCCAAAGCCTGCATGAACGGCTGGGGCACCACCTTCCTGACGATAGCGCCGGACGGCGTCGCCTTGCCGTGCCATTCGGCGCGTGAACTGCCGGGCCTGGATTGCCCCAATGTCAGGGACTACAGCATCGAGCAAATCTGGAATGAATCGAAAGCGTTCAATTTCTTTCGCGGCGACGACTGGATGAAGGAACCCTGCCGCAGCTGCGACGAAAAAGAAAAAGACCACGGCGGCTGCCATTGCCAGGCCTATTTGCTAACCGGCGACATGTACAATGCCGATCCGGTGTGCAGCAAATCGCCTAACCACCATGTCATTCAGGAAGCGTTAGAGGCGGCCAGAGCCAGCGCCTTCTCTCCCGATGAAAAGCCGCTGATTTTCCGCAACAGCAAGAATTCTCGGGCGATGTCCAGAGCCGGGTAGTAAAGTGTAGGACGGTCAGTTATGTAGGGTGCGCATTTATGCCCTACGTCTGTTGGCATTGTTCTCCTATCTTTCAAGACCCGAGATGAGCCGATGAAAAGCATTTTTTACCTACTTATTGCCGGAAAACGCCTGCATGCCATCGTCAGCTTTTTCTCCGTCGTAATCGCTTTTTGCGCGCAAGCCCAGGAAGCCGGCAATAGCGATGATTTACTCAGTCAAATCGAGTCGCTGCAAAGCCGAATGAATATTCAAATCATCGGGCTGGAGAAAATAGACATCGACGAAATAATTCATGTCAGAGGCAGTCCGGAGCAGCAGCTCCAGCAGATGTTGCGGTCGTATAATTACATCATCAGCCGAACTAAAAAAGGGAAGATTGAAAAAGTCGTCATAATCGATAAAAAGCAACAAAACGTTAACGACCGTATTGTTTTGCCGGCCCGTTATGAAGACGGGCATTTTGTTGTGTCCCTCTCCGTCTCCGGAAATGGCAAATTTTGGGAAACGTTAGACATGATCATCGACACCGGTGCGGATTTGATCGTGCTGCCGAAATCCATGATCGATAAACTGGGTCTGGTCGACGGCGCATTGACCGAGCGGAAGATGCAGACGGCGAATGGAACGGTGGACGCCAAAATCGGCGCCTTGAAGGAAGTCCGCATCCCGGGAGAAGTTTTGAATGACGTCACTGTCGCCTTCATTGACGATCGACTGTTGGCAAACAAAAGTCTGTTAGGGATGAGCGCGCTCGGGCGTTATAAACTGGTCATCGATAATCAATCCCGAATGGTCACCCTGTTTAAGCAATAACTCGATGCATTGCCCTATAGCCCCTGCCACGGGGTGTACAAGCCCTCGACATTGACGCCGAACATGTCCAGAACCCGCCCGACGGTTTCATCAACCATCGCTTTCAGCGAATCGGATTTGTTGTAAAAAGCCGGCATCGGCGGAAAAATGATGCCGCCCATTTCGGTGACGCTCGCCATATTTCTAATGTGCGCCAGATTCAGCGGCGTTTCCCTGGGCATGAGAATCAGCCGACGGCGCTCTTTCAGCACGACATCCGCCGAACGCGAGATCAGATTATCACCGAAACCGTGCGCTACCGCAGACAGCGTTTTCATCGAACACGGCGCAATGATCATGCCTTCGGTTTTAAAGCCGCCGCTGGAGATCGATGCGGCGATATCATTGACGCCGTGCGTGACATCGGCTAAGCGGTATAAATCGCCCCGCTTCATGTCCATTTCGTGCTTTAGATTGACCACGCCGGCGTCGGAGATAACCAGATGTGTTTCCCAGTCGGCCTGCGGCTGCAGCACTTGCAGCATCCTTACGCCATAAACCGCGCCGGTTGCGCCCGTCAGAGCAATGATCAATCGTTTTTTTGGGGTCATTTTAAATTACTATGCGAAAAATTCATGGAATTATGCAGCCCGGATGATGTTTCATGTTATTCGGGGCAAATTCATTCGCTTTCGAGTGTCCCGGATTTCATTTCGTTTCCCAGGCTATTCCTGTCTGACAGCTGCAAGCTGACTGGCAAACCTGTCGGTCGCCGAAACCAGTGCATCGATCATGTCCTCACCCTGAGCGATATGTCCGGCATTGGGCAAAACAATGTATTCGGCATCGGGCAGGGCCAGATGAAGCTTCATGGCCGATTCCATCGGGCATACCAGATCGTAACGACCGTGAATGATGACGGTTGGGATATCACGCAGACGCTGGCAGTTTTCAAGAATCCGGTTTTCCTCGATGAAATAACGATTGGCGGCAAAATGCAGTTCCATCGCGGCCTGCCTGACCATTTTCTCCGTGACGTGTTCACCTTCCCGTCCTGGTTGAAAGTCATTGCCTAGAGCCACTTGTCCGCCCCATGCCGTCCATTCCCTCGCCACCCTTCTTTTGGCGATCTCGTCTTCGCCAACGATTGCATGAAAAAGCCCTTGTACGAGATTTTTTCTGTCCTGCACTCGTATGCTTTCGTGCAGGCGCTGCCATTGTTCGGGATAAATGCGTCCGGCGCCGTCTTTGATAAACCAGTCCATATCCGATTGCCGAGCCAGAAACACGCCGCGCAGGATCATGCCCAGCACCCGAGTGGCATGTTGCTGGGCATAAAGCAGGCCCAGCGTTGCGCCCCAGGAACCGCCGAAGACCAGCCAGCGGTCTATTTTCAGGCGCTGCCGGATGCGCTCCATGTCGTCGATCAAGTCCTGCGTCGTGTTGCTGCGCAGTTCGCCGAAAGGCTTGGACAAGCCGCAGCCGCGCTGATCGAACAGAATAATGCGGTAAAGTGCGGGATTAAAAAAACGCCGGTGATCCGGCTTGATGCCGGAACAGGGACCGCCGTGCAGGAAAACGACCGGAATGCCTTCCGGATGCCCGCTTTCCTCTACGTAAACCGAATGCATGCTGCCGGTCTCAAGGAAAAATGTATGGTAGGGATTGATTTCAGGGTAGAGGGTTTTCATTGGTTAATCGGGTTTAAATTCCTTTAAGGTAATTTCCTTCAGTATTCGGTAGTGTTTTACGTTAGCTGTAAAAATATCGATACCGTTGGCGACAGCAGTAGCGCTAATCAAGGCGTCGGCGAGTTGAAGCGAGTGGCTTAAATAATATTGTTCGATGTAAAACATCGCCTTGGCCGAAATGTCTTCCGAGATATAAAGTATTTTGGCATCCCAAATTTTTAATGCCCGCCTTAGCTGTCGTAACTCCTGTTTATTTCGCATACCCTGAACCAGCTCAATATATGTCACCACGGAGATAAAAAAGCCGGGTAAGGCTTCTATCTCATGTCGTGCCCGGTTGTTGCCTCTTAAATACCAGATCAATACATCCGTATCGACCAGCATTAAAAAAACCTGTTCTTACGTAAATCCCGCACAAAATCCTCTACCGATTCTATCTCATCACGGTCAGCCCAGATACCAAACAAGCCGCTCTCTTTTTTAGCTTTATTGCCATCGGCTTCATTGCCGTTTTCATAAGGAACGAGTTTCGCGCAGGGTTTTCCGCGAAAAGTGATTACCACATTTTCTCCGCGGCTGACGGCGTCAAGGAGCTCTTTAGAATGAATCCTGAGTTCTTTTGCAGTCGCTTTCATCATAGTTCTGCCAGTTAAGTTGCAACTCTAAAGTATGAACTTGGAATCATAAAACGTCAACAAGCCTGTTGATACAATCAACGCCGCCCGCCCAGCAGCGACCCCAAGACGCCCCTTATAATCTGCCGGCCGACCTGGCTGCCGATACTGCGCGCGGCGCTTTTCAACAGGGCTTCGGTGGCGGTTTCACGGGTGCGGGGCCGACTGGCTGCAGCCGGACGCGTTTTTGTGACTTTGGCTTCAATTTCTTCGAGGTCATCGGCAGCGAACTCCTGGCTTTTTTGCTTGAGCAGTTCGTACGCGGATTCCCGGTCAAGCTCCTGCTCATAGCGTCCGTAATAGGGTGAACGGCTGATCATCTCTTTGCGCTGGGCGTCGGTTACCGGTCCTATTTGCGACTCGGGCGGACGAATCAGGATGCGTTCAACCGGTGTCGGACTGCCGTCATGATCCAGTACGGAAACCAGCGCTTCGCCTTTTTTCAGTTCCTGAATCGCGGCTTCCGTATCGATCTTCGGGTTACTGCGGAAGGTGCCGGCGACGCTTTTGACGACAGCCTGGTCTTTCGGAGTAAACGCTCTTAACGCATGCTGGATTTTCAATCCCAACTGGCCCAGTACATCTTCGGGAATATCCAGCGGGCTTTGACTGATAAAATAAACGCCGACGCCTTTGGAGCGGATCAGTCTGACGATCTGTTCGATTTTGTCGGTCAATGCCTTGGGCGCCTGATCGAAAAGGAGATGCGCCTCGTCGAAAAACAGGACCAATTTCGGACGGTCGGAATCGCCGACTTCCGGCAGGTTTTCGAATAGTTCGGCCAGCAGCCAGAGTAAAAAAGTGGCATACAGACGGGGTGATTTGGTGGTCAATTCGGTCGCATCCAGAATGCTGATGATGCCGTTGCCGGAAAAATCGGTTTTATACAAATCATCGAGGTTAAGGGCGGGTTCGCCGAAGAAATTTTCCGCGCCCTGCTGTTCCAGCACCAGCAATTGCCGTTGTATGGCGCCCAGGCTGGCGCCGGCAATGGTGCCATATTCGGCTTGAAGGTCTTTGGCTTGCTCGCCCATCCAGGTCAGCATCGCGCGGAGGTCTTTTAAATCGAGCAATAACAGGCCGTTGTCATCGGCGATTTTGAAGCAGCTGTAGAGTACGCCGGATTGGACGTCGTTGAGTTCCAAAAGATTGCCGAGCAATAACGGTCCCATATCGGATATGGTGGTTCGCACCGGATGTCCGTTTTTTCCGAAAACATCCCAGAATACAACCGGGTTGCCGCGATGCTGGAAACCGTCAATGCCGATCTGCTGGATGCGTTCGGCGATTTTGTCATTAGGCTGGCCGGGTAATGCAATGCCGGACAAATCGCCTTTGATGTCGGCAAGAAAAACGGGGACGCCGATACGCGAATAAGCTTCCGCCAGAATCTGCAGGGTGACTGTTTTACCGGTTCCGGTTGCTCCCGAAATCATGCCGTGGCGATTACCCATGGCCGCATTCATGAGGACTTTAGCGCCATTTTGTCCGCCGATTATTATTTCTTGCATCGTAGATATTCCTCTGTTTCAATGGGAGTAATTCAAGCATCGTAGCATAGCGCAGTCTTGCAAGAAAGCGGCACTTCCTCTATAAATATAGGCACTAAAAGCTTGGTGGAGCCGGATGTTCATTGCGAACTTTACTAAGTATTGATTAAATGACAAACAGTAATCGGATACGGCCATCGGCGACTATCAAGGCAAGATTGTAGCGGTGTCTCTATCCCCTTTATTACGCTCGGAATTTTAAAATTTATTATTGAGGTAACTATCATGGCAACTGTAGCAGATCCCATTGTCGGCAGCTGGTACAAGGATGTGGAAAACAACCTGAAATTTAAAGTGATCAACATCGAGGATAGCGACGATTCGATCGAGGTTCAATATCTTGACGGCGACATAGGCGAGTATGATCATGAAAGCTGGTATAACTCTACATTTGATTATATCGAGGACCCGGAGGACTGGAGCGCGCCTTTTGACGATATCGAGAGCGATGATCTGGGCTATTCGGACCCCGACGAGCACAGACCTAACCCTGAAGACCTGGACATAGAAGATTATCTGGATTAATTTGGAACCGTATATGAAAATGAGTCCACAGGAGTTTCTGGACTGGCAATCGAAACGCATCACTTTATTGGCAATGTCCGGCGCCGGTAAAACGACCCTGGCTAATAAATTGCCGAAGGCCAATTGGTTTCATTACTCAGGAGATTACCGGATTGGTACAAAATACCTGAAGGAACCGATAATGGATAATATCAAACGCCAGGCAATGGCTGTCCCGTTTTTGCGCGAATTACTGCTTTCCGATTCTATTTATATCGGGAGCAAGATTACCGTCGAAAATCTTGCCCCGGTTTCCAGTTTTCTAGGCAAACTGGGTAATCCGGAGTTAGGCGGCTTGCCATTGCAGGAATTCAAGCGGAGGCAAAAACTCCATCATCAGGCCGAAGTGGCTGCAATGTACGATGTCCCCGATTTTATTCACAAAGCGGAAGACATCTACGGTTATAGACACTTTATTAACGATGCCGGCGGCAGCATATGCGAACTGGATTGCCCGGAAGTATTGGAAACATTGGCAAGGCACACGTTGATCGTTTATATCAAAATACCCAAGACGCTGGAACAGACCATCATTGAACGTTCCAGGACCGATCCTAAGCCGCTTTATTATCGGGAAGAATTTCTCGATGAAAAACTGTCTGAGTTTATGCGGTTGAAAAATTATGCCAGTTCCGATGAAATCCCGCCCGATAAGTTTGTGTCCTGGGTTTTTCCTGAATTATTTAAATCAAGAGTGCCTCGCTATGAAGCGATTGCCAAACAGTACGGGTATACGGTGGAAGCCGATGATGCCGAGAAAGTCAAAACCGAGGATGACTTCATCCGGTTGATCGCCGATGCAATCGCAAAACAGCCATGATAATAACCGGGTTTAAATTATGCCATTAGTTGCTCATACCGAGTTGCCGACATTTCAGCGGTTGCGGGAAGAAGGTGAAGAAATACTGGCGCCTGACCGCGCCAGCCATCAGGATATCCGGGAAATGCATATCGGCCTGCTGAATATCATGCCCGACGCCGCTCTGGAAGCGACTGAAAGGCAGTTTTTCCGGCTGGTGGGCGCCTGTAATCAGATCGTTCAATTTCATGTGCATCCTTTTACGATTGAGGGACTGACAAGAAGTGAGAGTGCACAAGCGCATATAGACAGGTATTACGAACCGTTTGAAAAAATCAAACAGGATGGACTGGATGCTCTGATTATCAGCGGCGCAAACGTCACTCACCCCAGATTACCCGACGAAGATTTCTGGATGCCGTTAACGGAGGTTTTTACCTGGGCCAAGGAAAATGTGACTTCGGTGCTTTGCTCGTGTCTGGCGACACATGCCTTGATCCAGTATTGCTACGGCATTGAACGGACTCGTTTACCTGCTAAACGCTGGGGAGTATTCGCACATAGATTGACCGATCGCACCCATCCGCTAGTTGCGGAGATCAATACCCGTTTTGATGTGCCTCATTCCCGCTTTAATGAAATTTTTCAAGACGACATGGAGCGCCGGGGGCTTAAGGTGCTGGCGGTAAGTAAAGAAGCAGGAGTGCATCTGGCAGTGAGTCCTGACGGTTTTCGCACCGTCTTTTTTCAGGGGCATCCCGAGTATGATGATGTCAGTCTGCTCAAAGAATACAAAAGGGAAGCGCTGCGATATTATCATGGCGAAATTAACGACTATCCGCCTTTTCCGGAGAATTATTTTAATGCGGCTGCCCAGCAAATTTTTTCGGACTATCGGCAGCACGTTATTTCGGCAAGAGAATCCGGGCGGAGTCTTGACGAGTTTCCTGAAAAGCAGGTGCTGGAACATATCGATAACACTTGGCGGGATACGGCAAAAGCCGTGTTCAACAATTGGCTGGGGAAAATTTATCAGCTGACCAACCAGGATCGGCGGTTGCCGTTTATGGAAGGCATAGACCCGAACAATCCCCTGGGGTTATAGATGGACGAAAAATTCCTGCAACAGGCCATCGATCTCGCTGTCGAAAATGTCAGCACAGGGGGTGGGCCTTATGGAGCGATAATCGTCAAGGATAATCAAGTGATAGCAACCAGCGGCAATCTGGTTACGCAAACGCTTGATCCCACCGCGCATGCAGAGATCATGGCGATCAGACTGGCTTGCCGGAGGCTGAACGATTTTCAGCTGAATGGCTGCGTACTGTATACGAGCTGCGAGCCCTGTCCGATGTGCCTGGGTGCAATTTATTGGGCCAGACTGGCAAAAGTCTTTTTTGCCTGCAATCGCAACGATGCAGCCGCGGCTGATTTTGATGACAGTTTTATCTATGACGAGATAGCCGTTTCGCCTTCAGAACGCAGCATTGCCATGCTGCATCTAAACCTTCCCGACTCCCGGCTACCCTTTCAGCTCTGGGCGGAAAAAGACGACAAGGTGCCTTATTGAGGAGGCGGTGTTGCCGACTGAGGTGCCGCCGTATCCGATTGAGCGCCCGGCATATCCGATGACGGAGACGGAGCAGTCGATTGAGGAGAACTGTCCGATTGAGGGATTGGGGGCTCTGCTTGAGGAGCAGCCGTGTCCGGCTGTGCATCGGAAGCAGTTGTTTCCGGTTTTTTATCGGCCACCTTAATCAGCCAACCTTCCTTTTCATAACACCCTAATTCTGCTTTGACGATACTATCGATTCTGACGAATTTGCCGGTTAAACTGGCGGGCAGTTTGGCCTTAATTCGATGAAAAGTAGTAGTGCTTTCGACGGTGAAGTTGATCTTTTCTTGTTTGCCGGTCAGCTTGAGAGTTTTAGGATCGGACCAGACAGAAATTTTAAACTCAAATTCGGATTCCGGCGCCACCTCGATTTTATCGGGCTCTTTGTATTCGGGAAGAGAAAAATCGGTATACTTGGGCTTTTTACAAAGATTCTCGGCTATATCTTCCTCATAGGCAAATGCAGTGCCGGTCATTAAAACGGCAGCAATGGGCAATGCAAATTTTATTATTTTTGTTTTCATATACATACCACCAATGAGATGTAAGTTATTTTAAGGAGTACCGATCAAATCAGCGCCTCCGCAGTGCATGGCGTCACTGCCAAAATTAATGGCAAACCCAGTTTGCCATTGTTGACCGTTGAAAAATACAGCCCGGAATTATTCAACGGCACTTTAACACAATAAGCAAATCGAATAGTCACTTCCACCACTTTAAATATTTTTTAAGTTAAATTCAACAGTATTTATTGTGACGTTATTATGATGACGCCGGATATGGCTTGCATAAGCTCTAAACAAGGGGTAATAAACCGATCGATGCAGTTGTTCCAGGTGCGATGAGCTGATTATATCAGCGTTGCCTGCGGCTCCGGGGCAGCCAGACATAAAGATCGCAAGCTTATGATGACAGGAATAAAATTTTTTATGCTTGGAATGGGGTTGTTGAAAAGCCTCCGGGACGACCGCTGATATCTTTCACCTGAAACGCTTGATGTCTTGTACAATATCCTTTATTTACTTAACTTGAGAACACCACCTTGAGCGAGAAAAATCAAGAAAGCCTGAATTATAAAAGCGCCGGAGTGGATATTGCCGCCGGCAATGCCCTGGTTGAACGCATCAAGCCGATTGCAGCCAAAACGCGCACTGCCGGCGTATTGGCAGGGTTGGGCGGGTTTGGTTCGATGTTCGAACTGCCGCTGGACCGTTACCGGAATCCTGTTCTGGTATCCGGCACCGACGGCGTCGGCACCAAACTGAAACTGGCGATGGATATGGCTGTCCATGATACCGTCGGCATCGATCTGGTTGCCATGTGCGTGAACGACATCATCGTGCAGGGAGCCGAACCGCTGTTTTTTCTCGATTATTTTGCCACCGGCAAGCTCGATGTGGATACCGCCGCTGCGGTCATCGAAGGCATCGGCAAAGGTTGCGAACTGGCAGGGGCGGCGCTGGTTGGCGGTGAAACCGCCGAAATGCCCGGCATGTATGCCGATGGCGAGTATGACCTTGCCGGATTTTGCGTCGGTATCGTGGAAAAAGACAAGGCGCTTGACGGCAGCAAAGTCAAAGCGGGCGACAAACTGATCGGTATTGCATCCTCAGGCCCTCATTCCAACGGTTATTCGTTAATTCGTAAAATCCTGGCGCATAGCGGGTCCGCATTAACCGATCCGTTCAACAGCAAAACATTGGGCGAGGCCTTGCTGGAACCGACCCGGATTTACGTCAAATCCTTGCTGTCGCTCATCGAAAAAGTCGATGTGCATGCCTTGGCCCATATTACCGGCGGCGGCATAACCGAAAACCTGCCGCGCGTGCTCCCCGATGGCATCGATGCGCATATCAGACGGTCGTCCTGGGCATTTCCCGCCATTTTTCAATGGCTGCAGCAACAGGGACATGTCACCGACGCCGATATGCTGACGACTTTCAACTGTGGAATCGGCATGATCGTGTGTGTTGCACCTGAAGATGAAAAAGCGGCTGTCGAAGCATTGTCCGCAACAGGGGAACATGTTTTCACGATAGGCGAGTTGACGGTTGCCGAAGGCAAACCAAAGGTCGTGTATGGGTCATGAAGGTGAAACCACAGTTCGAAGCACTTTTGCCCTATGACGGCTAGCTTGAAAGCCACCGGATGGTTCATTCAGTGATACCCGGGGCGTTTTCTACCAGAATTCGCAGGTTCGCGATAACGACTTGATCCTCCATGAACGCGGTGTATGGTATTAGAAAGGTAGGGCAACAGTCTTGTGGATAACGCAACAAACTTTCCCAGACCGCACCGCCCCAAGTAATATCCGCATCAGCGTGTTCAAAAGCCCGATGATTGGGCAATACCGTATTGATTAATATCAACCATTTCGTGGAATCGAAAAAAAATACAGGGGCTTGAAATAACAGATGAAGGTTTTGATTACGGGCGCAAATGGGTTTATTGCGGTGAACCTGATACGCCGATTGCTCCGCGACGGGCATGAAGTGCATGCTATGGTCAGAAGCACCAGCGATCTTTGGCGGCTTGCCGGTCTGCACGGCCAAGTGGAATTGCATGTCGTCGAGCTTAGCCGGACTACGGAAGTGGATGCCGTATTTTTGAAGGTTCGGCCAGAATGGTTGTTTCACCTGGCCACAGCCCGTGGTCATGCAAACGATTTTGAGGCTTATTTTCAGGGAAATATTGTTGCAACAGTAAACTTGATTGATGCCTGCAAAAAATATCCCCCCAGTAAAATTCTGGTTTACGGCAGTTCCCTGGAGTACGGGCATCGCAATCAGCCGTTATCCGAGACCATGGCGGATATACCTTCAACCTTGCACGGGACAACTAAACTTTGTTCGACTCGACTCTTCCTTCAAGCACATCGCAGTTTTCGATTACCGGTGGTTATATTGAGGCTTTTTTCTGTTTACGGTCCCTGGGAGTCAGAACACCGGCTACTGCCTAAAGCCTTAGTGACCGGTATCGACGGGGGAACCATTCAACTGACTCCGCCCGGCATTCGAAGAGATTACGTTTTTGTCGAAGATGTCGTAGAAGCGAGTTTGATTGCCTTGGATAGAGACGCGGCCAATGGAGAAATCATCAATATCGGCAGCGGCGCACAGACCACTAATGAGGGATTGCTCGCTAAAATCAATGAGCTGAGCGGCCATAAATTGCGGGTCATCAGCCATGAATTTCCCAGGCATGAAACGGATGCCGATTATTGGGTTGCCGACATCCGAAAGTGCCAGGCGCTTTTGGGATGGTCTCCAGCTACGACTTTAACCGAAGGTCTTACAATTTTTCAGGACTGGATCCATCGGCACCGGCATGTCCTTCGTTATGCCGGAGGTAAATCCATTGCACATGACTGATGCAATTCATCCGATCACTATTTCCGTTGTCATTCCGGTTTACCGAAACAGCGACTCTTTACCTGTTTTGATCCAGCGGATCGAATCGGTAATGGCGTATCGAAAAAGCGGAAGTTATGAAATTTTGCTTGTCGATGATGCATCCGACGATACTTCCTGGCTGCGGATTCTGGAAATCGCTCAATCCCATGCGGAGATTCGAGGATTTCGCCTAGCCAAAAACCAAGGTCAGCATGCCTCGGTGCTGTTTGGACTGAGCCTTGTTCAATATGACATCAGCATTGTGATGGACGCCGACCTGCAGGACCCTCCCGAAGCCATCCCGTCGTTGCTGAGGGCTCTTTCGGAATCAAATGCGGACATCGTATTTGCAGGGCGCAGCGGAAAGTATCAGTCTGGGGGACGCATGCTGACCTCCCGCCTGTATAGACATCTGCTGCTGAAAGGCATAGTCGGGCTTCCGGCCGGAGCCGGCATGTTTTTTGTCATTACTCGTTCAGCCTTGGAGCGGGTGTTCAATTTGAATTTGACAGGGAAACCGATGCTGATAGGTATGATCGCCGCTGCCGGACTTGACTGCGTCAGTATATCAATCGATCGGGCGCAACGTGTTTATGGCCAATCGGCCTATACGTCGCACCAGCGTCTCCGTTCAGCAATCAATATGCTGTGTTGTGCACTATTGGCCAATCGTGTCCGGGGAACCTCGATCGTCGACTCGCTTGCTTTAATCGAAATAGCGGATAGCGTAATCGGCGGATGCAAGGCGCAATGACGTCGGCTTTTCGATGGCAATGGCCAATCACCTGCATTTCAGGGCTTGGACTCTATTATTATGTCATCGGCCGTTCAGCGCCTTTCAATTTTGCCGATGAAGGTTATCTGTACTATCTGGGGTGGGCAATGGCGGAGGGGAAGCTGCCTTTTCGCGATTTTCAATTATCGTCCTATCCACCGGGATTGTTTGCATTCTATGCGTTGACATTCAAAATCTTCGGAGCTGGCATCAACTCTGGCCGATGCCTGTCCATTCTTTGGATGGTAGCCAGTGCGTGTATCAGCTACGCCCTGACTCGAAAGCTTGCCGGTCGCAAGCTTGCCTTTTTTGCAGCTTTGATAATCGGCTTGGTTCCAGGGCCGTGGCATAAAGCATATATCGGCGCTTTGTGCCTTTCAGCATTGGCGCTGGCGGTAAGACTGCACGCAGACCATTCAGCCAAGAATTATATTTTGTTGGGTTGTGTGATCGGCATCGGCCTGCAACTTCGCCTCGATACGGCAATAAGCGCGTTAAGCTTGCTTCCTGTCGCCATCTGGAAGAGTGCAGAAGGATCATTATTGATCAGGCATTTGGCGCTTTTGACCTTGGCAATGATATTGACCATGATGCCGCTTGCGATCTACCTTGGCATCAATGACATACTAAAAGACTATTTGGGACAAGTGCTTGGTTTTGCAAATGTGGCGGCCGAACGCAGTACTGCATGGTATCGTCTTCCTGCGCCAACTGTGATGAGTTTGTTTGATGGCGGGCCGCAAATAATTTTTGCCTGGCTTTATTACAGCTCATTGCTCATTCCGCTGTGTTTGATCGTGATGACGGTGAAGCTTTTCGCGCGCAAACACAAATGCGCCGATGATTTTTCAAGATTAAGACTGACTCTATTGTTGGCCGTTTGGGTGGTGATGAGTGTTCCCCAATATGCTCTTGAGCGTCCTGATGCCGGGCACCTGTTTCAAAGAGGATTCGTTATCGTCATAGGAGGCTGCTTTCTTGTCGGACAAAATGGGCTGCGGGCCACTTTTAATGGTCCGATATCGGCTATCATCACCATGCCGGTTGTGTTGGTGTTGCTGCTGTATGCCGGTTACGGATTAAACTGTGAATCCGGCGGTTCAATTGCATACCGTTCAAATTCCGCAAAAAAGGTACAATTGCCCAATGGCATGGCGTTTATCGAACCGCTTGGTAGCAGTTTGGGTAAAGTTGCCCTGGAAATATTGAATAACACCCGTCAAACAGAATTTGTGGCGGCAATACCGTATGCTCCCGGGATAAATTTTCTTGTTAAACGTCATACGCCGGGGAGGATGGTTCATTATTTTCCGAATGCAATTCGTACGGCTGATGAGGATTTTATTGCGGCATCCCAGATTGCGATAGCACAATATATTGTTCTTCAACCGGCCTTCAAACTTGCTCCGACAAAAAGGGCGGAATTGGGCTGCTATGCTCCGATTACGGCTGAACTCATCAATAGCGAATACCGGAGAATTCCGGGCTTTGAAGGTTCCTTGCTGTTGCTGCGCAAGGCCGATGGAGTTGAGACCGGCAGAACTATTCCTTCCTGTGAAGATGAGTCATCGATCACCAGGAAATAACGTCAATGATTAGGAAACAATCTTTCCCGGCATGAATAAAGAAAAACTAAACGGCCACAATGCATTCCAAAGGCATTATTATGAGACCGCTCTCGATAAGCCTGCGATGCAGGTGAGAGATACGCCTTATGTGCGGCGGCACCTTGAACGAATGATTCAGCATGGCAACCTGAGGACTGGAAAAAACATCCTTGAAGTTGGAGCAGGCCTTGGCAAGTTCAGCATACCCTTGTTGCGGCAGGGCTACCGTCTTACCTGTAACGATCTTTCAGCGGTCCAGTTGGGCTTGCTTCAAGCTAATTCGCTCTGTCCAGTGAACATCATTGCATGCGACATAATTGATATCGGCAGGCACACAGAGGAAACCTTCGATCATGTCATCGGTTTTTTCACATTGCATCATATGCTGGATCTGGGGGCGGCGTTCTCCGGCATGAAACAGGTGATGCGACCTGGCGCTGAGATTGCGTTCATCGAACCGGTCGGGAGAAACCCGCTGTATTATCTTCAGATTGCCGTCACCCCTGGCATGACAATGCGGGCTGAACGAGGCATTCTCAACATGTCCGATCAAGTCGTCCATCAAGCCATGCGTACGGCGGGCCTTGAACCTTTGCCAAGCGTGACTTTTGGTTTTGCCCCTCCCGTTTTGATCAATCTACCCTGGGGGGGCAGGATGGAAGATTTTCTTAACCAACAAGCCTGGTTAAACTGGGCGCATGCCTTTGTGATGTTTAAAGCCCGCAACCCAATATGAATATACCTTGTTTTTCCTGTCCACGCTGCAGGACCCATCTTGACGGCGCCCATCAACTTTCATGCGGCCAATGCGGTTATGGTTTACGGATGGGTCAAGGCATCTGGCGGGATGACGTATTGCCACAACCCGATGGTTTTTCCCAACAGCAAAGGCAGCATCTTAGCGCAATCGAAAAACGTCACTTTTGGTTTGGGCCGCGGGACCAACTATTAGGGCTGCTGGCGCGGCGCGAACTTCCGTCTGGAGCAACGGCATTGGAACTGGGAGGAGGCAGCGGCCGTCTGCTGAAAACATGGGATGGTCTATTTGATTCGGTAACCATGGTTGAATCTCACGTCCGTTCGTTGCAAGACGCCTCCTCGCGCGGCAGTCAAGCATCGCTGATACAGGCAGATGTATGCCGCCTGCCGCTTGAAGGCGAACAGTTCACTGCATTGATGGCCTTCGATGTTCTGGAGCATGTTGTGCCGGACGAGATGTTGAGTGAAGCGCGGCGAGTCGCTCGCGCCGGAGCGAAATTTCTGATTTCGGTACCGGCGTATCAGAGCCTCTGGAGTTATGCCGATGAAATGGCCGGGCATCGCTGCCGTTATGATTTGAATATGCTTGCCGGCGAGTTGCATAAGCAGAACTGGCGGCTGATCGGTTTTACGCATTATCAGTTCGCATTGTTTCCGTTGCTCTGGTTTAGCCGCCGTATCCTTGGTAAATACGGACGCATAGCGGAGCGCGAACCTTCCCGCCCTGTCGACACGATGCTTGGGAAAATTAATTCGGCCGAGGTTGCAATATGCGCTAATCTTTCATTGCCTTTTGGTTCATCCCTCATTGTTTGGGCAGAGGCCGTATGATAGACGGCGGATTGACAATGATGCTTTTTGCCCATGAACCGCAAGCAATCCGGACGGCGATGGATGCCGGCATCAGGGACTTTATGGTGGATTGTGAAAGGAGGGGGAAATCCGAACGCCAAAACGGCGCCGATACCGACATCTCCCGGGTTGATCTGGAAAACATTTCCGGATCCCTGGCGGTTCCCGGCGCGATGGTTAATTGCAGAATCAATGGATTCGGCGACTGGACAGAGAGGGAAATTGATGCCGCGCTTGCGAAAGGCTTTCATCGCATTTTCCTGCCCATGGTGCGTGATGTGAGCGAAGCGGAGCGCTTTGTGCGGCTGGTCAATGGCCGTGCACGCGCTGCGATACTGATCGAAACCGACGAAGCGGTTCGGATTGCTTCCGATCTGGCTTCGCTGCCTTTGGATGCCGTCTATGTCGGATTGAACGATCTTGCCATTTCAAGGGGCTACCGGGCGATCTTTGAAGCCTTGTTGGATGGCACCGTCGAGTCTATTCGAGAACAGTTTGAGCAGACTGCTTTCGGGTTTGGCGGGGTCACCTTGCTGGGCAGCGGCCATCCCTGTCCGAGCGAGCTGTTGCTGGCTGAAATGCAGCGATTGAACTGCCATTTCAGTTTTTTGAGGCGCTCTTACTATCGGGATGTTGCCGAAAAAGATGCCGCAAAAGAAATTGCCAGGCTTCAGGAGTTTTGGCGGCAATTGTCGGGACGCAATGAAGATTTACGCACGTTTCAAAAACAGCAACTTGATCGTTTGATCAAGGAGTTGGTGGGCGGTCATAGCCGAGAATATAAATATTAATCGTTTCATAAGTAATCGCATGCCGCGGAGTTTAAAAACATGTTTTTTAACTCCAATGCTGGAATCGGGAAAGTGCAGAAACTTATGGGACGATTAATATATGGGTAGAAAAGTACAGGCCGGCTTATGCTTTTGTCCCCGTAAAACGGGATTTGTCTTCAATCGTGATTGGCCAGTTGTTTGTATTTTACTCGCTGACATGCTCGGCTTTCAGATACTTTTCCGATTGCATTTCAATCAATCTTGACACCGTACGCTTAAACTCAAACGAACCGTCTCCTTCGGTGTAAAGCTCGTGCACGTCGACTTCGGCGCTGCAAATCAGTTTGACCTTATGTTCGTAGAGGGCGTCGATCAACGTGACAAAGCGTTTGGCTTCGTTGCGCTTATCGGACGTTAATTTGGGTATGCCGGACAGGATCAACGTGCCGAATTCGTCGGCAAGCAATAAATAATCGGCCGAGCCCAACGGCTGCTCGCAAAGTTCATGGAATGAACTGAGCGCGACGTCGCCATGAGCGGCTGTCAGCTTTAGCGTTCTGCCCAATAGCGGTAAGGCGGCTGGCGTCATCGAAGAATGATTGGCCAGTTCCATGTAGCTTTGTTTGATAAACTCGTCCGCCCGGTGATCGAGCGGAAAATAATAAGTCGTTTTTAACGATTTAAAATGGCTCAGGCGGAAATCTTGTTTGGCCGTCAGTTGAATGATCTCGGATTCTTTCTGCAAAATCTTGATAAAAGACAGAAATTGCTCCCGTTGCAAGCCTCCCTGATATAACTCACTGGGGTGCCGGTTTGATGTCATCACCGTAACGATGCCCAGTTCGAACAGTTTGCCGAACAAGCGTCCCAATATCATTGCGTCGGCAATATCGGTCACATGAAATTCATCAAAGCAAAGCAATTGCACGGACTCTCTGATTTGTTTAGCCAATGCATCGAACACGCCTGTTTTGTTTTGTTGCCGGCATTGGTGGATATAGGCATGGACCTCCTGCATGAAAGTACCGAAATGCACGCGCCGTTTCTGCGGGAAGGGACAGGCTTCGAAGAGCCAGTCCATCAACATCGATTTGCCACGGCCGACACCGCCGTAAAGGTAGAGGCTTTTGCATTTGTCGGGGCGCTTGGTAAGCAGTTTGAGGGCGGCCGATTTGCCGGTATACGCTTGTATTGCCAGCAGGTTATCCAGCAGCGCTTGCAGAGATTGCAATGCTTGAAGTTGCGCGTCATCATGCTCGATGTACTTTTGCGCAACTTCGTCATGATAACGCCGTTCCAGTATTCCGCTGATATCCGGAAAGGCGTCCGATAGCGCCGGTTTAAGGCTGCGGATAATTTTTATCAGCATAAACCCCGCCATTCAGCTATATCTCCTTCATGAGAGTCCAAATAATTCGTTTCATTCAACCCTCTAACCAACAGGCGAGGATTTGTTCAGAATTATCTTAAACACCGATCGCCGTGTTATCCGCTTTTGCCCGGTAATGCGCCATCTGATCAAAATTCAGGTAACGGTAGGTATCGTCGGCCGATTTGCCGATTTGTTCGGCATACTGCATATATTCCTCAAAGGTTGGAATTTTGCCCAGTATCGAACAGACCGCCGCAAGTTCCGCCGACGACAGAAACACATTGGCGCCGTTGCCGAGACGGTTGGGGAAATTCCGTGTTGAAGTGGATACGACGGTCGAGTTTTCTTTCACCCGCGCCTGATTGCCCATGCATAACGAGCAGCCGGGCATTTCCATGCGGGCGCCGGCCTTGCCGAAGATGCCGTAATAGCCTTCCTCGGTCAACTGATTCTGATCCATTTTGGTCGGCGGGGCTACCCACAGCCGGGTCGGCAGATCGCCTTTCTGCTGCTCCAGCAATTTGCCGGCGGCGCGGAAATGGCCGATATTGGTCATGCACGAACCGAGGAAAACCTCATCGATCGGGGTGCCAGCAACCGCCGAGAGCGGTTTGATGTCATCGGGATCGTTCGGACAGGCGAGCAACGGCTCTCTAATCTGATCCATGTCGATTTCTATGATTTCGGCATATTCGGCATCCGGATCGGGTTCCAGCAGCACCGGATTGGCCAGCCAATCTTCCATGCTGTTAATCCGCCGTTCCAGCGTGCGTGCATCGCCGTAGCCTTCGGCAATCATCCATTTCAGCAAGGTGATATTGGACGTGAGATATTCGCGGATCGGGGCTTCGTTCAGGCGTATCGTGCAGCCGCCCGCCGAACGTTCGGCCGAGGCGTCGGACAGTTCGAAAGCCTGTTCGACTTTCAGATCGGGCAGGCCCTCGATTTCGAGAATCCGTCCGGAGAACACGTTAAGCTTGCCCTTTTTCTCGACCGTGAGCAAACCGCGCTGTATCGCCGCATAGGGTATCGCGTTGACCATGTCGCGCAAGGTGATGCCAGGCTGCATGGTGCCCTTGAAACGAATCAGCACCGATTCGGGCATATCCAGCGGCATCACGCCGGTTGCGGCAGCAAAGGCGACTAGGCCGGAACCTGCCGGAAAGGATATACCGATCGGGAATCGGGTATGAGAATCGCCGCCGGTGCCGACCGTATCCGGGAGCAGCATGCGGTTCAGCCAGGAATGAATGATGCCGTCGCCGGGACGAAGAGACACGCCGCCGCGGTTCATGATAAAATCGGGCAGAGTATGCTGCATCGTGATGTCGACCGGCTTGGGGTAGGCGGCGGTATGGCAGAACGACTGCATTACCAGATCGGCCGAGAAGCCGAGACAGGCCAGATCTTTCAATTCGTCGCGGGTCATCGGCCCTGTTGTGTCCTGTGACCCGACCGTGGTCATATGCGGTTCGCAGTAGGTATTGGGTCGAACACCCTGAACACCGCAGGCGCGGCCGACAATTTTTTGCGCAAGGGTAAAGCCTTTGCCGCTGTCCTTAACGCTGCCGGGGCGACGGAAAACCGTTGATGGGGGCAAACTCAATGCTTTTCTAGCGCGGTCGGTCAGGCCGCGTCCGATAATTAACGGAATGCGTCCACCTGCACGTACTTCGTCCAGCAGTACATCGGTTTTTAGCTGGAATCGGCAGAGCTCTTCATTGCTGTCATGGCGTTTAGCCACGCCCTGATAAGGATAAATGTCGATGACATCGCCCATCGCCATGCCGGTAACATCGCATTCGAACGGCAGCGCTCCGGAGTCCTCCATCGTATTGAAGAAGATCGGTGCGATTTTACCGCCGATACAGACGCCGCCTTCGCGCTTGTTCGGAATATAAGGGATATCGTAGCCCATGTACCATAACACCGAATTGGTCGCCGACTTCCTGGACGAGCCGGTGCCGACGACATCGCCGACATAGGCGACAGGAAATCCCTTCTGCTTGAGTTCCATGATTTGTTGTTCGGCATCGATGATGCCTTCCCTGGGCATTTTCAGCATAGCCTTGGCATGCAAGGGGATATCCGGCCTGGACCAGGCGTCGGGCGCCGGCGACAAATCATCGGTATTGGTTTCGCCGGTAACTTTAAAGATGGTAACGGTCAGTTTTTCCGGGACTGGCGGTTTGCTGGTAAACCATTCGGCATCCGCCCAGGACTGGATCACCTGTCTGGCGTGTGAATTGCCGGCATTGGCTTTTTCCTGGACGTCGTGAAAGGCATCGAATACCAGCAGCGTATGGGACAGCGCCTTGGCTGCGATCGGCGCCAGCGGCGGATTGTCGAGGAGATCGATCAATGGCGCGATGTTATAACCGCCCAGCATGGTCCCCAAAAGCCGGGTTGCTTCGGCGGCGGACAAAATGGGCGAGAGGGCTTCACCTTTGGCGACGGCCGCTAGAAATCCCGCCTTGACATAAGCCGCATCATCAACGCCGGCGGGTATGCGATTGGCGAGTAAATCCAGTAAAAAGCTTTCCTCTCCTGCCGGCGGTTGTTTGATCAATTCAATCAAGGCGGCGGTCTGCTGCGCATCCAGCGGCTTGGGCACGACGCCTTCGGCGGCGCGTTCGGCGACATGTTTACGGTATTGTTCAAGCATGATGAGCCTCTTTGAGATAATTTAAAACGGTAATTTTCAGAAGTGCATTTATGCATCCTAAATGCTTCTGGCTTCTTATCCACATTGTTTCTAATTTCATTTAATCCGATCAGATAGGTCGAGTGCCACGACACGCTGGGTATTGCGAACATCCAAAGAACGCTTGACCTGCATTTGATCCTCGGTTGGCTCTACGTTGCACCATGGCACTACCACATTTTGGGCAGGTCACTTCATTTTTTACCTCGTATACTACCTTTGGGAGGGTATGGATGGATGATTTTACCTCCTGAATCATTCGCGTTAGCTTCGCACCATCGATTAACTCGATATTACGATCATCAGCGAATGACCTTGCCTCACTGGTAAACACGCCAGATGTCACCACATAGCCACTCACCGCGCCCTTGGCAGCCATCACCCCAAACAGCTCGCGCACCACTTCCACCCCCACCTTGAAGGCCTTCCACTTTTTACATTGCACCAGATGGGTTTCGCCGCTTTTCTTTAGCACCAGATCCACACCGCCATCCGGACCATTTCCACCCATTTCAACTACCGTAAATCCACGTTGTCGAAACACCTCGCCCACCAGCATCTCGAACTCGCGCCAATCCATATTCAACAGAGCATTCTGATTGCCTCGCTGTTTAGTTTCGCTTAGCAAATGTTCCCGCTTTTTGCGCCCAAAGAACGACATGATCGCTCCCAAGATAAAAATAAAAGGCAACAAATACTGGCCTACTGTCGCTAAAGTCTTTGGTATCTGAGTTCCTAGAAATTCACCTATTTTACCGGGTTGTACCACCATGGTGACTTCACTAGAAGCGACGACGTGTAACCAAAAATAAGCGATTATGGCAATCGCAACATCTACCCACCAGGGCAAAACCTTTGCAGTATCCAATAAAACATCTAAAAGACTTTCTTTTCTGCGTGCCATAAAAAATTTCCTTATAAAGGATTTGAAAAAACTAGTTCTATTGAGTAGGTTGAAAGTATGAACAGGTGCATAAAAAGTGTTGCAGCAAGTAGTCCGGATGGAGCTTCGCAGAATCCTGGGCAAATATGACTTCGATTATCCCGGATTCCACTGTGTTTCATCCGGGCTACACGCCGCTCATAAGGATTTGATGTAAGACTAGGCATTTTTTCAGCCGCAACATTTTTGGACTTCCCAGCATGGCGGTTTGCTGATTGCAATCTTTAATAATGATAACGGCAGGAAATTATTGTCAAATAACGCTCATCAACCGCATAGACCAGCCGATTAGTGTCATCGATGCGCCTGGACCAGAAACCGGATAAATTTTCTCTTAACGGTTCAGGCTTACCGATACCTTCGAGTGGAGTCCTTTTAACGGCCTCTATCAATTTGTTGATCCGTTTAAGCGTCTTTTTATCTTGATCCTGCCAATAAAGATAATCATTCCATGCCTCATCCGTCCATGCCAACTGTTTACTCATCAATAAGATCTTTTACGATCACTTGCTGGTTTTTGTATTGTTCGATCGAACGCGCCAAATGAGCGACATTGGCAGGGGATTTTAATAAATGCACCGTTTCCATCAGGCTATTAAAATAATCCAGCGACATGACCACCGCATCGCTGGCGTCTCTTCGGGTAATCACCGTATAGTCAGCGTCTTCGGAAACGCTATCTAAAACGCTTTTTAGGCTATCTCTTACTTTACTGAAACTGATGACACGCATAACATCTTGTACTAGTTATTGGACAACTTATCATAGCATTGCCCAATAAAATTGTGTTGAAATTTTGGCTGATTATTTTTGATAATTTTGTATCTAGGCCATCGCATTGACAATGGCATCGCCCATTTCAATCGTTCCCGCTTTGGAGTTCGGATTGAGGTCCGGCGTTACGATTTTGCCTTCGTTGACCACTTTTTCAACGGCTTTCAGGACGCGGTCAGCAGCTTCCTGTTCGCCAAGATGGCTTAACATCATTGATCCCGCCATGATGACTGCCGTTGGATTGGCCAGATTTTTTCCGGCTATGTCTGGCGCGCTGCCGTGTACAGCTTCAAACAGCGCCGCATCGTTACCGATATTGGCGCCGGGAATCAGGCCCAGACCGCCGACCAGACCGGCAGTCAGGTCGGACAGGATATCGCCGAACATATTGGTGCAGACGACGACGTCAAACTGATTCGGGTTCATCACCATGTGCATGCAGGCGGCATCGATGATTTTTTCGTCAAACTCAATATCGGGATAACGGCTTGCCGTTTCACGGGCAACATCGAGAAACAGGCCCTGGGTATATTTCAAAATATTGGCTTTATGGCAGACCGTGACTTTTTTACGGTTATTTTCGCGGGCGTATTTAAAGGCGTACTCGATAATTCGCTCCGAGCCGCTGCGGGTGACAACAGCCAGGCTTTCGGCGATGTCTTTCTTCGGTGTTAAATAATGTTCGAGGCCCGCGTAGAGGCCTTCGGTGTTTTCCCTGACGATGACGATGTCGACATCGTCATAGCGCGTTTTTACGCCTGCCCAGCTTTTCGCCGGGCGGACATTGGCGTACAGTTCGTATTTCTGGCGCAGCGCGACATTGATGCTTCGGAAACCGGTGCCGCCGACAATAGTTGTTAACGGCCCTTTGAATGCTACGCGGGTTTTATCGAAGGACGCCATCGTTTCGTCAGGCAGTGGCGTGCCGAATTTTTCAAAAGCGCCCAATCCGGCATGCGCTTCTTCCCACTGAATTTTTGCGCCTGATGCGTTAATAACTTTAACGGCTTCATCCATTATCGAAGGGCCGATACCATCGCCTTTTATCAAGGTCACGTGATGCATTCAAAACTCCAAAAGTAAAATTAAGATAATACACGGGTTTAACGGAAATTTATATGCCGGATTCAATAATTCTATCGCATATTTGTAGCGTCAAAACGCTACAAAACCGAGACCACCAGGGCAAAAACAAAAACGAAAACCACGAATAGGGTGAACTTGGCTTTGCTGGACAAGCCGGTTAGAATGGATCGCAATTCGGTTAGCAGTTCATGTTTGACGTTATCCGAGTAAAATACGCGCTTGCATCGGCCCTTGAATGAATTTTTTTCTTCATTTTCTTCTTCTTCTGCAATCAGTTCGATAACTTTTGAGTAATAATTGCCGCAGGCGGGACATTTCAGTTCAGGACCCTCGCTTTCATGGCCGCAAGACGGACATTGTTTCATTATGTTTCTCCTGTTTAAGGTTTGTCGTATGCCATGACTGGATGCATCGCCAATTTAATGGCGGCAAGTTAAGTCGGCAATTGGCGGCCACTGAAAAAATCAGTTGGAGTTATTCAGCGTTTTCCTGCAAAATGTAACAAAAATAGCCTGGGGCATGTCAACGTTCTCAAAGGCCGTTTTTCTGGGTTTATAATCCGGATACCGTTGCCTTAAGCGTTGCCCCGTGACATTACTTCTTCGAGCAAAAGCCACTGATTTTTGACCTGGCCGATTCCAGCACCGCATAAATTCAGACGCTTTATCAGGAGTATACTAAAATCAATGCGAAGTGATAATATCTCTTCCGAGTATTGAATAAAAGCACACAATCCTGCCCCTTTTAGTAAGCTTATGATGATCGCTACTCACTCAGAATCTTTAAACGCTTCGGACTATATCCGGATGGTTCTGGATAAAACCAAAAATAACCGTACACTGGCGTTGACCATTTTCAAAAAGCTGTTCGATGAATTACCTCAGCAACTAGGAGCCTGTCCGAGAACACGACTCTCGAACAAGTTAACGGTAAGTTGTTG
>CAZMRW010000060.1:0-28122 GCA_964568805.1 uncultured Methylococcaceae bacterium
CAATATATTCACGGCCTTCGTTAATAAACCAAAGACTGGAATCCTTGCCGGGGCCGATCTGTATCAACAGATAGACCAGCACAACCAAAGTGACCGCCCCGGTGAGAACCCAGAAGGCAATATTGCCCAATTTTAAGCCAATAATTTCGGTACCGCTCTCTTCTTCAAGAAACCAGTAAACACAGCCTATAAATCCATACAACATCCACACAATCATGGCATTGATGTGTATCATGCGGTTGACACTAAAATCCAGAATTTCGTAAAGAAAGCCGGGGAATATAAATTGTGTCGCCGCCAATAGGCCAAACAGGATTTGCGCGAAGAACAAAATAACCGCAACAGTAAAGTATTTGACGGCCAGTTGCCGCCCATCACTTAAATGGGTGCTGTCCAATTGCACCCATGATTTGAAATTATTAAGACAGACGCGCGATTTCTCATATAAAGAAGCCGCAGTTTGCATGACCCCATTTAATCCACTTGTGTTCATGCTCATTCCTCCGTCTCAATAGTTTTAAAGTTATAGGGAAAGCCATTGGTATCAATACTCGACATCCACTTTAGAAAGGCAATAATGCCTTTGGCTTCCTGTTCGGTAATAGCGAGGTTTGGCATCTTCCGGTTGCTGCCGAAAGTCCGGGCGTTGTTTTCAGGGTCCATTAAAAATTTCACCATCATGTCTTCGCGCATTTCTTTGGAAATCCAGCCTTGATCCAGCCAGGCTTTGGTCAGGTCAGGGGCGTAATAAGCGCCATTACCCAATAAGGTATGGCAATTCATACAGTTTTTGGCTTGCGTGGTTTTTTTACCTAAATCGACCAGTTGCCTGGCTTCTTCTTCAGTATATTCTTTACCGAACAAAAACTCGTTCTCGCCAATCACCGGCATAAATTTGCGCAATTCCTTGTTATATTGATAACCGATTTTTTTGTTAATGACGGTGTAAGCCGGGACTCGTTTACTGCCAGCGCTTGTTTGGCTTAATGAATCCATGGTCAACACCACTAGAATCAAAAATGATCCGGCCGTTACCCAGATTGCTGTTTTTTTCCAGAACGACTCCGAAGCCCATAAGGGTGTTTCATTCATTGCTTATCTCCTTTTGTTATTGTTAAATCAGCGTCAGCATGTGTTTTAACACACAGATGCCAGATACCTATCGGTGCAAAAAAATAGCCTATCACCATCACAAAGGAAATGATCAGCCAGTAACCTTGAAAGTGTGCAGCGCGCGTTAATTCAGCCACTGAAAGTATCAGAACGGCATAAGCGACATAAGCGGCGATTTTGATGCGAAAATTTGGATTCACTTTAGACCAGGCAAACAGTAATGCGTAACTTGCACCGGCCAGTATGATTAACGCGGATGAAAAAAATGTGACAAAGAAGTCTTGTAAAGCGACGGGTTCAATCATGAGCGATTAATCTATATGCCAGTAATATAATAATACGGCGCAAATTGAATGCGGGCGATAAAAACGCGTTCACTATACCAATAAACTAAAGTGCATTGTTAATTAAGGATGAGGTTTAATGACTTGAAAATTGATTACGATTATTCTCAAAACCAACCGCCTCTCTTGGTTAAAGCCTGAATTACATCACATAATAGAGAATAGTTGTTAATCAACATACAAAAGTGTCTTTGAAACCTATGATCACTGCGAAAAGTCCAATTAAACGTGCATGGTGTCTGGTCCCGATAAAAACATCCAAACATTGACCAGACTCCATACTGTTGTCTTTCACCATTCTAATTGACAGCGTTGGCCCATGCTTCAACTGCTAACGGTCCGGCGAACTTTACCCGAAGGAGGGTCATTATGAAATTGACACGATTCGCATCGATAACACTCGTTATCACATTCATTTCAACGCCCGCAGGCGCGCTTGATCTCACGGGGACATGGGTTGGAAAATTCAATTGCTCGAACTTTGACGGATTTAAGTTCAATACGGTGGATAGGCAACAGGTCTTGAAAATCAGCCAGTTTGGAAAAAAAGTATTTGTTGCCTGGGACCTTGTGGCTAATTTCACCGGCTTCGTCGTCGACGACTTAAGAAAGCCCAACTCCAGGGGCCAGATAGCCCTTGCCGATTGCTTGACGACTTCCGATCTCACCGCAAATTTTGCCGAGATGGCCAAATTAAACGCGAGCGTCAATCGCAACAGGGCCAAGGGTACCCTGACTGGTACATCGATCTATAGCTTACCTGAGCCTCCGGAAACAGTAGGCCTATGCAAGTGGAATTTCACGTTGACCAATACCGCCGATCCTGGTGTAGGACCCGCCTGCCCGTGATACGATAAATTCGTAAGCCATGTGGGGCACGGCATACCTCACTACCGCAACGCATTTTTCGGAGCTTGCCCTGTCTGATAATTGCCGCTGTTATGGGCAATGAGGTTCGTGATTGCCTCAATAAGGTTCGTGAAACGGGGGAAATAAAAGATAAAGTCCATAACAGCCCGTAGAACAATCATCGTATATCTTTTTGGGCCTGATTGAATGGAACGTATTAAAATAGTATTAATCGTCCCATAAGTTTCTGCACTTTCCTGATTCCAGCATTGGAGTTAAAAAACATGTTTTTAAACTCCGCGGCATGCGATTACTTATGAAACGATTAATACGTGCTGCACTCCCTTCGGCTGTTTTAAACAGTCAAGGCCGATAGAGAACCACCTCATGCGATACCCAGGCCACTGATAGCCCTGTGGAGGAATCAATGATCAAGATAAGCATCCTTTACCCAAACCAGCAAGGCAGCCGTTTCGACATGCGTTACTATGTCGATACGCACATGCCGATGTCTATTGAACTCTTAAGCGCTCATCCGGGCTTCAAGGGCGTGTCGGTAGAACATGGCCTCGCCGGCGTCATTCCAGGCACCAAAGCTCCCTATATAGCCATGTGCCATTTTTTGTTCGATTCTCAAGAGAACTTTATGGCGGCTTTCACGCCCCATGCCGCCGAGCTTCAAAGCGATATGCCGAATTACACCAATATTGAGCCGCTGATCCAAATTAATGAAGTGCTCATTTCCCGGTAACCATTTATCGAGCCGGGTAAGCCCGCATTTAAACGTCAAAAAAATTGCCTCGTTATTGCGACGACAAGGTCAATGCCGATCCCCGCAATGACAGGCGGATTACCGGCCCCTACGGATATTTATTCCTACCCGATCCAAACGCTATGGCAAAATTGAAAAAAATAAAATCGAAAAACGAAGGCAACGCCGGGCGCAAAGGAGCGGTAATGGATACGTTTTGTGCCTGGGATGGCGATATTTTGGTACTGAATATTCTCGGCACACCCAGTGCCAAGAAGGATGTCATCGGCAAGCCTAAAGGCGCTCAGCTCAAAGTCAGCGTCACAGCTGCTCCGGAAGACGGCAGGGCAACCGATCATATGGTCCGTTTTCTGGCAAAAGAATTCGGAGTCACCATCAAGGATATTGAAGTCGTATTTGGACGGTTCAATGTCAATAAACAATTGCGGATTAAATCGCCCAGACAGTTGCCCTCTGTCATCAACAAGCAGTTATCCCAAGAGACAGGATCATAAATTTTACCGGATTTCGCAACCACTCTGGCCTATTACTGTCCCACCTCTGTTAAGGCAGTCCTCCTTTTGTTGTTTCAACATCCTGTCGTACCCGGATTCTGTTGGCGGGATCGATGCGGGGGATGAATCTTCGTCAGCTTTATGAAATTCTTTTTGAAATGCTTCTTCATCCTTACGTTCGATATCATAACGCCGTTCAATACAGGCAGGACTCGGATCTCCGAATTCATTGCACAAACTCTTCGCCCTTTCGATCGGCGTAGAACAGCCGCCTGTAATGATTGAAGCCGCAGCTAAAATGAATAACCAGCGCATGTCTATTTCCTCCTGACATCAGATAAATGGAGCAAATCACAAGTTGCATTCGGTTATATTCGGAAGATAATCTCGTTAAATGCAACAGAATACTTTAACCGCACAACTCGTAATTGATGAATTTGATAAGCTAATAACATAATTTAAAAATAAATGGCAACATATTTGTGTTTGTGCGCTGGCAAGGCAGGCCGGTTTGAACAGCGTGAAACCAGGCATTCAAACCCACAAAAAAGCCGTACGGCAAATGGCGTGTGTAATACGTATTTTTTGAAAATGAAACTCGATACCCAAGGGTATAAATGCGTGTCCTGCTGCTGAACACAGGCTCGTTGTTTTTCCGGTCTTGATGCGAATTTACGAGCCGGATCGCGCATTGCCTGAGGTATTGAAAAAAAATAAAATAGCGGCTTTTGATTGCGTTAAGCTCGCTATTAACCTATAGTCGGTCTATTCCGATTCATCACAAGCTGAGAACGGCCCCATAAACCAAAGACTGCGGAGGGATCTAACCGCAGCCGATAAGAGTAGAATCTCAAAAAAACCAAATTATTGATGGAAGAGTTATTTTTCGATTGGCTTAAGGAATACGGCTACGTCATCCTGTTCGCATGGTCGATATTAGAAGGTGAAAGCGGTCTGATCATGGCCGGAGTGCTGTCTCATACCGGCGATATGCGCTACCTGCTGTCGGTTTTTGTGGCGGGGCTAGGCGGCTTTGCCGGCGATCAACTTTATTTTTATATCGGCCGTTTCAATAAAGGCTATATTCAACGCAAACTACACAAGCAACGGCGGAAATTTGCTATCGCCCATTTGTTGCTAAAAAAATACGGCTGGCCGATCATTTTTATGCAACGTTACATGTATGGCCTGCGTACGGTCATTCCGATATCGATCGGCATCACCAAATATTCGGCAAAGCGCTTCGCCCTGATCAACCTTCTGAGCGCTTGGGTTTGGGCGGCAATCACCATCACGCCGGCCTATTTTTTTGGCGAGGAAATCCTGGCCTTATTAAGCATCGCCAAAGGGCATTGGTATTTTTCGCTACCATTTGCAGCCGCGGTTATCTACGGCATCCACAGGTATATCGATAAACTGGAACAGCGCCTGCTCCACAAACGGCGGAATCGATTCCCAAAACTGTAATCATCTTCGCCTATCAAACCGATCCTGCACTGTTGTGCCGGGAGACTCGTATTTCTTTAACATGATCGGTACAGGGTCGGTTATTTCGGCGACTGTTCTCGTGCTGAATTGACTGCGTGATGGACATTACCGCCTGATGTTGCGATTACTCGGAGCGCCGGGACGTCATTAAAAAAAAATTTTACACAAAGCTGTGCTGGCCTCGGGCGGCGCTGAACAATCGGTGACCGGGCATCAATGGCCTTCTTTTCCTGCAAAAACCCTGCTCTGAGACTGATGCCGCCAAGGCTCTGGTAATTGATTTACATTCGCCCGAATTGATGCGTAAGCAAATGCGGTTATAATGCAGCCTTTGACTTTGGGCCTTGCCCCAAGCGACCAGTGTATGCCATAAAGGTTTTATTGCCTACGGATTTAATGGAGCTATACTTGGAACAATTGACTTGATCAGACATCAAAAAAGCATCGCGCAATCCCTTGTTACTATATCCAAGGCATTGTCATTTATTTCAAATTTTAAATTTCTCAACATGATCCAGCTATCAACCGGAACCAGAACATTGCCCATACCCGTCCTGCTGATTCTTACCCTGCTGTCCGGATGCGCCAGCGCGCCATCATCGGAAGTCAAGGAATCAGACTCCCTGGAAGGCTGGAACCGCGGCACTCAGTCATTTAACGACACGTTGGACGATAATATCCTGAAACCTGTAGCGAGAGGTTATCAGAAGATTACTCCTCAACCGGTCGATGAAAGCATAACCAATTTTTTCAGCAATATTAACGATATCGGCATCACGGTAAACGATTTATTCCAGCTCAAACTGCTGCAAGGCGGCATGGATCTAAGCCGCTTTCTGATCAATACCACAGTCGGCGTGGCCGGTTTTTTTGATGTTGCTCAAAAAATTAATTTACCAAAGCACAATGAAGATTTCGGGCAAACCCTGGGTTTCTGGGGGGTGCCGTCCGGTTCTTATCTGGTGCTGCCTTTTTTCGGGCCAAGCTCACCCCGCGATACCGTCGGCCTGGTTGGCGATGCCTTATTGAATCCGTTGACTTATGTCTCGGTATTCGGCGGCGCTGCCGTGAATGCGGCCACGGCCGGCTCCAAAGTTCTGGACGTCACCGATACCCGGTCCGATATGCTGTCCTCCGAGAAAGTCCTCGATGAAGCCGCGGTCGATCGTTATGATTTCATTAAAAACGCCTACCAGCAACGGCGTCAATACCTGATCCACGATGGCAACCCGCCGGAAGAAGACGTCGATGATCTTTTTCAGGATGAACTCTCTCAGGAAAGGGATGATCCGGGCGATAACGCCAGTGCCGGCGCGCAATCCGGAATCAGCGGCGAAGTCCCGGTCACTCAGGGAGGCGTAAATCTGGGCGTTCAGCAGAACATCGGCGGCCCTGCCCCCGTTATCAATAACTCCAGACATCTTTTGGATTTAAGCGCCCCCGAAGAGTAAAAATCGGCTATGAACCCAAGCAATTACCCTGATAACTGGAATGATATAGATACTGCTTTATATTACCGGTCGGTCAAGGTGTTCGCTTCGGTGCGTAAACTGCTTGGCGTTAAAATGAAGCTCCATGCTGATACCCAGGTTAACCAGGGCGATATATTTTTATTCAATCATTTTTCCCGCTTTGAAACCTTTATCCCGCAATTTTTAATTTTTGAACAAACCGGCGCTTACAGTTGCGCCATCGCCGCTGGCGAATTCTTTAAAGAAGATAACGTACTCTCCAGATACTTGAAAAACGTCGGGGTTTTTCCGCATGATCATCCCCGGCTTTTTACCTTGCTTGCCGGACAAGTTTTGCGTGGGCGCAAGGTCATCATCTTCCCCGAAGGCGGGATGGTCAAGGATCACAGGGTCATGGACAAGCATGGCCAATATAGTATTTATTCACGAATTACCGGAGAGAGGCGCAAGCATCATACCGGCGCTTCGGTCCTTGCCCAAGGCATTGAAATTTTTAAAGCAATGACTCGTTATGCCTACCAAAACAAGGACCACGACCAATTATTACGCTGGAAAGAGGAACTGCAACTCGATAGTCTCGACCAGTTGCTGACGTCGGCGCTAAAACCGACCTTGATCATACCCTCCAATATTACCTTTTATCCGATCCAAACTTCGGAAAATCTGTTATTGTCAGGGGTTGAGCTTTTTTCCGATGGCTTGACCCGGCGTCAAACCGAGGAACTGCTCGTCGAAGGCAATATCCTGTTTAAAAATACCGATATGGATATCCGAATGGGCACCCCTATTGACCCGCATAAAGCCTGGAATTGGCGAAGCAATAAACTGATTTCAAACGTTATTACCGAACTTAAGTCGCTGGATGACGTCTTTTCCATGCAGGAGTCGCCCAAAAACTGGAAACATAGGCTTCTGGGCCACTATCTGATAGATAGCGCCAAAGACACTCGCAATCGGTATATGGAAGAAATCTATGCGAATGTCACAATCAATTTAAGCCATCTGGCTTCAACACTGATTATGTACTGTATCGAAAATGGCCAGCCCCGGATCGAGCGTCAGCGCTTTTACACCACGCTTTATATTGCGGTTAAACTGCTGCAGAACAATACCAAAATCAATCTCCACAGAAGCCTGCTTAATCCGGAAGATTACTGCGATTTAAATGAAGGCGTTAACAAACGTTTTGAACAGTTTATCACCGCATCCAAAAACTCCGGCCTGATTAAAGAGGAGGGACATTGCTTTCTGTTTTTGCCAAAATTGCTGCAAGAGCATGATTTTGACGAAATCAGGCTGGAAAACCTGATTGCCGTTTATGATAATGAAGCCGAACCGATCGCTGCCGTCCGCACAACGATCATCGAAGCCATGGCGGAGTGTGAAAAGAACGACCAGCAAAAACTGGCTGCCTGGCTGTTTGAAGATGAATGTCATGATTTGAATTGGGAACTGCATGCCTACACCAAATCAGAGTTTGAGGAAATCAATGAACATGAAACCGCGACCGCCGATCCTTCACCCTTTTTTCTGCAACCTAAAAAAGATAATGGCATCGGCGTATTGCTGATTCACGGTCTGCTCGCTAGTCCCGCTGAATTGAAAGACTACGGCGAACACCTCGTCCAGCAGGGATACACGGTAATGGGAGCCAGAATAAACGGACATGGTTCTTCTCCTTACGCACTGCGTGATCAATCCTGGCAGGATTGGTACTCATCGGTGCTGAGAGCTTTCAAAATACTCAAGGCTCATTGCGATCGCATCGTTCTTACCGGATTTTCCACCGGAGGCGCCCTGGCACTCAAGCTGGCATCGGAAAAATATCCGGAAATTATCGGCGTCAGCGCCACCGCCGTCCCATTAAAATTCATCAACGCGTCATACATGCTGGTCCCTTTGCTGCATGGCACCAACAAACTGGTTGATTGGGTTTCATCCTATGAGGGCATCAAGTCTTTTATTGAAAATATTTCCGAACATCCCGCCATCAATTATCGGCATGTGCCGGTTAGAGCCTTGTATGAATTAAGATTGCTGATTCAGCATATGGATGAAGTCCTGCCAAAAATTGATGTTCCCGTTCTAATCATGCATGGTGATAATGACCCCGTCGTTTCCATCAAAAGTGCTCCGGAGGTCATGAGCAAACTCGGAAGCCAAAATAAACAGCTCAGGATTATTGCATCAAACCGTCATGGTATCTTGATGGAGAATATCGGTGGAACCTGGAGCATTAATGATGAATTTATTCAAAGCTGTGTTCATGAAACGAATAAGGTTAATGCCAGTCGAAGCTATGCCCATCGATAATAAGAATATACACAGGAGTAAGGCTTATGAAAAATGTTGTTATAGCAGGATTTTGCCGATCACCGTTTACTCCGGCCAATAAAGGCCTGCTCAGCAAAATCAGGCCGGACGACTTTGCCGCTCAGGTCGTCAAAGGCCTGATCAGCAAAACCGGAGTCAATCCTCATGACATTGAAGACCTGATCCTGGGCTGCGCCTTTCCCGAAGGCGAGCAGGGCATGAACGTGGCGCGCTTGATTGTGAATCTGGCAGGGCTTCCGATTACCGTTGCCGGCACGACAGTCAACCGTTTCTGCGGCTCATCGATGCAGGCCATACACATAGCCGCAGGCGCCATTCAAATGAATGCCGGCGAGGTATTTATCTGCGCTGGCGTGGAATCGATGACGCGAATTCCCATGGGCGGTTACAATTACATGCCGAATCCGGTTTTGTATCAAAACTTTCCCCAGGCCTATATCAGCATGGGCGATACCGCCGAAAACCTGGCCCGTCAATATCATATCAGCCGAAGTGAACAGGAAGAATTCTCGCTGTTGAGTCAGCAAAAGGCTTATAACGCTCAGCTGCAAAATCTCTTTGTCGATGAAATTATCCCGATAACAACGCCCCAGGGTCCGATCGATCAGGACGGCTGCCTGCGACCCGATTCCACAGCCGCGACTCTGGCCCAGTTGTCCCCCGCATTTCAGGCGACTGGCACTGTGACCGCCGGCACGTCATCTCCTTTAACCGACGGCGCAGCGGCTGTGCTGGTTTGCAGCGAAGACTACGCGGATGCCAATCATCTCAATAAACTGGCGCGCATCAGGTCGATTGCAGTCTCTGCCTGCGCCCCCGAAATCATGGGCATCGGCCCGGTCTCGGCAACTCACAAAGCCCTAATACGGGCGGGACTCGAACTCGACGATATCGATATCGTCGAACTCAACGAAGCCTTTTCAGCTCAGTCCCTTGCCGTGTTGAAAGCGATGCCGGTGCCTCTGCACAAGGTAAACCTGGACGGTGGCGCTATTGCGCTGGGCCATCCACTGGGCGCAAGCGGCGCGCGAATTACCGGAAAGGCAGCCAGCCTGTTGAGAAGGGAACGTAAACGCTATGCCCTGGCTACACAGTGCATTGGCGGCGGCCAGGGAATTGCGACGATACTGGAGGCCATCTGATGAATATCGAAAAAGTCGCCGTCATCGGCGCCGGTGTAATGGGAGCCAGCATCGCCGCTCATATCAGCAACGCCGGCATTCCGGTGTATTTGCTGGATATTGTCCCCGAAAATGCCCCCAACCGCAGCATCATCGCCCAGTCTGCGATCGACAAACTGCTTAAGGCTGAACCGGCGCCCTTCATGCATCAAAATAGTGCCCGCCTGATCACTCCGGGTAATATCGAAGATCATCTGCCATGGCTTGCTGATGTCGACTGGGTGATCGAAGCGGTGCTGGAACAGCCGCACATAAAAAAAACGCTTTATCAGAAACTGGAAACCGTCTGTCGTGAAGATTGCCTGATTTCATCCAACACCTCTACCTTGCCTCTTGGCTTATTGGTAGAGGGTCTGTCGGAAAGTTTCAGAAAGCGTTTCATGATTACCCATTTTTTTAACCCGCCGCGCTACATGCGTCTCCTGGAACTGGTTTCGGGCGCAGAAACCCGTCCCGAACTGGTCGCGGCGGTGAACCGCTTTGCCGATATCAAGTTAGGCAAAAGCGGCGTCATCTGTAAAGATACCCCCGGATTTATCGGTAACCGTATCGGAATTTACTGGCTGCTATGCGGCCTGCATGAGGCGATTGAATTAGGCTTGACCGTTGAGCAAGCCGATGCGGCGATTTCGATGCCCTTCGGCATCCCAAAAACCGGCATCTTCGGACTGCTCGATCTGGTAGGACTGGATCTGATTCCTCATATTCTGGCCAGCATGACGCGGGCGCTGCCCAAAAAAGATGCTTTTCACCAGGTCAGCGAACTGCCTCAAATCGTTCAAAACATGATCGATGACGGCTATATCGGCAGAAAAGGCAAAGGCGGTTTTTATCGCCTTAACAAGGTCGACGGCGCCCGCGTCAAAGAATGCGTCAATCTCGGCACCGGCGACTATGCACAGAGCGAAAAGCCGGATCTGAGCGTGCTTCTCGCGGCCCAAAAAGAAGGATTCCAGGCGTTGTTATCAAGCCCTGATCTTGGCGCCTTCTATGCCTGGCGAGTAATGTCGAAAACGCTGTGTTACGCCGCCGGTCTGGTGCCTGAAATCAGCGACGATATCGTTGCAATCGATGCGGCAATGCGGGACGGTTATAACTGGAAATACGGCCCATTTGAATTGCTCGATCAAATAGGCATCGCCTGGTTCGTCGATAAAGTTCAATCCGAAAATCTGACATTACCTTTACCGCCTTTGCTGGTAATGAAACAGCCATTATACAAAGCGGTTGCCGGGAAATTGAATTCACTTAATCTGGCTGGCGACTATCGCCCGGTCCCCAGAGCCGAAGGCATCCGGTTGCTGTCGGATGTCAAATTGCAGGGGCCTCCGGTGCTGCACAATGCCTCAGCGAGTCTGTGGGATACCGGTGACGGTATTGCCTGCCTGGAATTTCACAGCAAGATGAATACGCTCGACATGGAGATCATGGACCTGATCCGGCAAAGCATCGATAAGGTCAGCAGCGAGTTTAACGCACTCGTCATTCATAATGAAGGCGAAAATTTCTCTGCAGGCGCCAATCTCGGACTTTTGATGCACGCCATCCATCACCGCGACTGGGCCGGTGTCGAACAACTTATCAAGACCGGACAGCAAACCTACCAGGCATTAAAATATGCTCCCTTTCCGGTTGTCGCCGCGCCTACCGGCCTGGCCCTCGGCGGGGGCTGCGAAATCCTGCTGCACTGCGATGCGATTCAGGCCCATGCCGAACTTTATACAGGCCTGGTCGAAGTCGGCGTCGGCTTGATTCCGGGCTGGGGCGGCTGCAAGGAATATCTCGGCCGCTGGCTGGCTCTGCCCAAACGGCCCGGCGGCCCGATCCCGCCGATCGTCAAAGCCTTTCAGACCATCAGCATGGCCACGGTGTCAAAATCGGCGGTCGATGCGAAGGAACTTCTGTTTTTAGGCAAGACCGACGGCATTACAATGAACAAATACCGTCTGCTCGCCGACGCCAGAGCCAAGGCTTTGTCGCTTGCCGAAAATTACGCCGCACCCAAGCCTTCTGTTTATCCGCTGCCCGGCAAAACTGCGAAAATTTTGCTAATGATGGGCGTCAAAGCCTATCGATTGCTCGGCAAAGCCACCGAATACGATGTCGAGGTGCTGGGACGACTGGCCTCCGTACTCAGCGGCGGCGACTGCGACATGACTCAGCCCTTGACCGAAGACGACATACTGGCGCTGGAATGCGAAGCTTTCGTGGAACTGGTCAAACAACCGGGCACGCTGGCGAGGCTGGACCACATGTTGAAAACAGGCAAGCCTTTAAGGAATTGAAACCTGCAATCAGGACAGGTGGAGTCGCCTTGGAAAATAATAGTACCCAACGTGACGTTCCTTCCCTCACCTCAGGCAGATCCAATGGGCGGAGAAAAATATATACTCATCGTGCTTCAAAATTCGGCACCTTTATTCCCTCTCCTGCTGGAGAGGGTTAGGGAGAGGAGATTTGAAAAACCGAATTTTGATGTGCAAACGCCATAGTTTCACTTGGTGGCTTAGCCGGAAATAAACATTATTCAGGAGCTCAAGGATAAAAAAAGCTCCTTCGTTATCAACAGGAGAACATCAATGCTCTGGTTACTCGCTCTCATCATCATCGTTGCGGTAGCGTTCTATCGCCGTACTCCATTACTTAAGATCACGGCAATCATCGGCGCATTATTGGCCGGCTATATCATCTCACAAGGCCTGACGCCGCTCAGCCAGGGCTTATGGGCCGCCTTTTTGCTGGTATTCATGCCGTTGAACATGCGCTTCCTGCGGCAAAGGCTGATCAGCCGCCCGATGTTCAAACTGATGAAAGGCGCGCTGCCGACGATGTCGCAAACCGAGAGGGAAGCGCTTGAAGCAGGCACAACCTGGTGGGATGCCGAACTGTTCTCCGGCAATCCAAACTGGAAGATGCTGGAAGACCTGCCGGCCGCGAAACTGTCGGACGAAGAACAAGCCTTTATCGACGGCCCTGTCGAAACCTTATGCTCGATGTTGAACGACTGGGACATCACCCGCAACCGCATGGACCTGCCTGCCGAAGTCTGGGACTATATCAAAAAGCTGAAATTCTGTGGCATGATCATTCCCAAACAGTATGGCGGGCTCGAGTTTTCCGAGACCGCCCATTCGGAAGTCGTCATGAAAATTTCCAGCCGCAGCTCGACGGCCGCCGTGACCGTGATGGTTCCCAACTCGCTGGGACCGGCCAAACTGCTCCTGGCCTATGGCACCGAAGACCAGAAAAACCATTATTTGCCGCGGCTGGCTACCGGCGAGGAAATCCCGGCATTCGCGCTAACCGGCCCCCTGGCCGGCAGCGATGCCGGCGCAATGCCCGATTCCGGCGTCATCTGTCATGGCGATGTCAACGGCAAGAAAACCCTGGGCATCCGGCTCAACTGGGATAAGAGGTATATCACGCTGGGGCCCGTCGCCACCGTATTAGGTCTGGCCTTCAAACTCTACGACCCGGACCACCTGATCGGCAACCGGGACAGCCTAGGCATCACCGTCGCGCTGATACCGACGAACACTAAAGGAGTATCCATCGGCCGGCGTCATTTCCCTCTCGATTCGGCTTTTCAAAACGGCCCAAACTGGGGCAAGGATGTCTTCATCCCGATGGACTGGATCATCGGCGGCGTTGAGCAGGCCGGCAACGGCTGGCGTATGCTGATGCAATGCCTCGCCACCGGTCGCGCCATATCGCTGCCCGCGCTCAGTGTCGGCGGCGCCAAATTCACCAGCCGCAACACCGGCGCCTACGCGCGCATTCGCAAGCAGTTCAATGTCCCGATCGGAGAATTCGAAGGCATCGAAGAACCGCTCGCGCACATGGCCGGCCAGACCTATATTCTTGACGCCGCCCGCCTGGTCACCTGCGCGGCGCTGGATCAGGGCGAGAAGCCGTCGGTGATCTCGGCGATCCTGAAATATGAACTGACCGAACGCATGCGCAAGGTCATCAACGACGGCATGGACATTCAGGGTGGCTCCGGCATCTGCATGGGCCCCAGAAATTACCTGGGCCGCCTGTATCAGGTCATCCCGGTCAGCATTACCGTTGAAGGCGCGAATATTCTGACTCGCACGATGATGATCTTCGGCCAGGGCGCGGTCCGCTGCCATCCCTACATTCAGAAAGAAATGGCTGCTTTGGGCATGACCGATGCCGACCGGGGGCTTCACGAATTCGAAGCCGTATTGTTTGAACATATCGGCTTTTTCCTGCATAACTTCATGGCCGCCTTCTGGCTTGGCTTGACCAATGCCCGCTACGCCAAAACACCGGGTAACTTCGCAACCCGGCGTTATTATCGGCAGATCGCCCGGTTCAGCGCCGGTTTCGCGGTATTGGCCGATATTGCGCTGCTGACATTGGGTGGCGCGCTCAAACGTAAGGAAAGACTATCCGGTCACTTCGCCGATGCCTTGAGCAATCTGTATCTGTGCTCGTGTGCGCTGAAACATTATCAAAATCAGGGAAAACATGCTGAAGACAAACCGCTGCTGCACTGGGCCTGCCAGCAAACGCTGTACCGGGCGCAACAATCGCTTCTCGCGATCTTTTGGAAATTACCGCTGCCCTCTCCCCTTATCTGGCTGCTAAGATGGTTTCTGTTTCCTCTGGGCAAACCCTGCTATCCTCCCGGAGATCAGCTGGTTCATCAGGTGGCTTCGCTTCTGCTTCACGATTCCCCGGCGCGCGACCGGCTGACTCACGGTATTTATATTAATGATAACCCAGACGACGCCACCGGGCGTATTGAAGCCGCCTTTAAAACCGTGCTCTCGGCAGCACCGGTCGAAGCCAAAATCCGGAACGCGCAAAAACAAAAACAACTGGACAAAGGCGACCCATCCCAATTGGCATCCGATGCTTTGGAAAAAGGCATTATTACAAAGCAGGAGGCCGACCTGATCGCTCAGGCCGACAAAGCCCGGCTGGCCGCCATAACGGTCGATGACTTCGGCCCGGAAGAACTGACGGGACGCCAAGCCAAAAGATAAACTGTAAAAATCTGAATCGATCTTACATATTGTGAGAAATATTAAAAGGAGAGGTTCACAAAACCCTGGCTTATTTATGCCTGAAATGCCGGGGTTCTTACCTCTCAACCTCGCCTCGTACCGGTCAGCGCATGTTGCCCCGACGATTCCTTTTTAGAGAGTTTCCGATTATCCGCATCATCAAAACGTTAGGGACGAGGTTGTAAACTTTGTCCCGCGAAAGAGTGGAAGCTTACTCTGGAGTCGGAGGCAGGGAAACGGCCCAGAGTAAAATCAATCGAATCGACCCCATTTGATTGACACCCTTTGATTCGGCTACGCACTTAAGTCCGCAACGAGCGGGGGCAGACACCTCAGGCTGGTTCGATCAGGCTCGGGTCGTAGCCTTCCGGGGCTTCGAAGCCGAGCAGATTCAGCACGGTCGCGGCGATGTTAGACAGGCCGGCTGCCTCCAGGTCCTGGCGCAGTTTGTATGCGAGAACCACGTCGCCGGAGATCAACACGAACGGCACCGGATTCAGGGTGTGCGAGGTCTTGGCCTTGGTGCGGCCTTCCGCATCCCGGGTCACGTTGCCCTTTTTGTCCAGTTCGTACATTTCGTCGGCATTGCCGTGATCGGCGGTGATAATCGCTGTGCCCTTGGCTTCCAGAATCACCGGAATCAGGCGCGCCAGTTGCAGGTCCAGGCCCTGCATCGCGGTGACCGCCGCTTCGAAGTTGCCGGTATGGCCGACCATGTCGCCGTTGGCGTAATTGACCCGAAGGTAGCGGTACTTGCCGCTGCGAACCGCGTCGATCAGGGCATCGGTGATTTCGGCGCATTTCATCCAGGGGCGCTGTTCGAAAGGCACGACATCGCTCGGGATTTCAACGTAGGTTTCGAGTGCGTCATCGAATTTGCCGCTGCGGTTGCCGTTCCAGAAATAAGTGACGTGGCCGTATTTTTGCGTTTCGCTGATCGCATATTGCGAAATGCCGGTTTTGGCCAGGTATTCGCCCATAGTCCGGTCGATCGCGGGCGGCTGGACCAGAAAACGCGGCGGCAGTTTGGTGTCTCCGTCGTACTGCATCATGCCGGCATAGGTGACTTTCGGCAGCGGGCCGCGCTGGAATGCAGTGAAATGCTCTTCGGTAAAGGCGCGGGAAATTTCGATGGCCCGGTCGCCGCGGAAATTGAAGAACACCACTGCGTCGCCGTCGACAATCGGCCCCAGCGGTTTGCCGTCTCTGGCGATGACGAAGCCGGGCAAATCCTGGTCGATGACCTTCGATTCGTTGCGAAAGGTGACGATGGCTTCATGCGCGCTAGCGAACTGCCGGCCCTCGCCGCGCACATGGATGTCCCAGCCGCGCTGCACCATGGCCCAATGCGCTTCGTAACGGTCCATCGTGATGGTCATGCGGCCGCCGCCGGAAGCGATCGCCACATCGAAGCCGGGGCTGCGCACTTGGTCCAGCCAGGCTTCGAACGGATCGACGTAATCGAGCGCCGAGGTTTCACCGACATCGCGGCCGTCCAGCAGAATATGAATCCGTACCTTCGACACCCCTTCTTTCCTGGCTTGCTCCAGCATGGCGCGCAAATGATCGATATGGGAATGCACGTTGCCGTCGGAGAACAGCCCGAGGAAATGCAGCGTACCGCCCTGCCTGGCGGCAGCCACGACCTCGTGCCAAGCCTGGCCCTGCCACAAGTGGCCGCTGGCGATCGATTCGGCGACCAGTTTGGCGCCCTGGGCAAACACGCGCCCCGCGCCCATCGCGTTGTGTCCGACTTCACTGTTGCCCATGTCTTCGTCGCTGGGCATGCCGACTGCCGTGCCGTGCGCCAGCAAAGTGGTTTTGGGGAAACTCGCCATCAACTTATCCAGCATCGGCGTGCGCGCGGTTTTGACCGCATCGCCGTCCTCGCGCGGAGAAATGCCCACACCATCCAATACGATGGTGACAACAGGGCCGGGACAAGCGGAAAAACGGGAAGATTTTTCTAATTTCATAGGGTTTTGAAAGAGTGCAAAAATAAACGAATTAAATTAAATAAGGCCATTTGGCGAATATTCGTTTATTTTACCATGCACGGCCTATAGTCTGCAGGGCGTTTTCGCGTCACGACTGTAGACTGTAGCCTCGATGCAGCGCAGCGGAATCGAGAGCTTTTCGGCATCGATAATCCTCGATTACGCAAAGCTTCATCGAGGCTACCTTGCTAACGGCTTGGCGAAAGGTGTCGATATGCCGCACCAAGAGATCGTTGAGCGACCGTTCCAGCAAATTGACGGTAAAAAAGTAAGTCCCTCCTGGGAGGCGATAGCGGCGATAATTAGACATTGTGAATTCTTATCAAAATCAATATTAATAATATAGCTGGTTTACTCTCCATGCGGCGCAATACGGCTATCGCCTATTGCACCCTATGAATTGCGCCTTATCGCGTTGTAGTCTGCAGGTCGTTTTTGCGTCACGACTGTAGCCTCGATGCAGCGCAGCGGAATCGAGAGCTTTGCGGCATCGATAATCCTCGATTACGCAAAGCTTCATCGAGGCTACCTTGCTGCAAAGGGTCGGTCATAGCAAAGTGGCTTGCGTGGTTCGAGGTGCGGAACGAGAACAGCTGAAGTACATGGTGTGTCGGCCTAACGCCGCATTAAGCGGCTTGTCCGCTGCAATGCCTTGTTAGCTTCTATAATCTTTTCAATATTTTTCGAAAACTCAGTTGTATCAGCAAAATAGTTGGGATAGGCTTTTCTCAAGCCATTGATTGATTCTGCAGACACGAGAACAACATCTTTGTTTGGGTTATCCTTAAAACGCTTTTCAAACTCAGCATATTTTTCGGTAGCATCTTCAAGTCGCTCAAGAGGAAACCTTCTCACTTGAATGTTAGACTTGTCGACCTCCAAAACCAGCAAAAAGTACCCTCTTTGATTTTTTTTGTCTGTCCCAAGATGTTTAGTTGTTACAACAAAAGCACGTAACCTTGGCAAGACACCGATTCTTTCAATATATTTAATTAGTTCCAATCTTTCTTTGCTTTGAGAGTTTTTTGCTAGCTTCCTATTTTCGATATCTTCAAAGGCAATGCTTGCCAATTTAAAGAACCTTAACCAAGCCTCATGACCTTGACTTGCCTTTAACCCTTGGCCGGTGAAAGTGCCGACAACTTCAACCGCTGTAGCCCAAGCGTGCTGAACTTTGCTCCTGATTTGTAGTTCTATTGAGTGAAATCTAAACTGAGTTTTTTGGCCATTGTAACGATAAATGAGGTGAATGCCTCTATAGCCTGATTCCTTAGGTTCTTTTATGTAGTCTCGTTCCCGTCGAAGGATATTTCTAGTTCTACCGTCTCGAATTGCGTCTCGAACTTTATATACGTTTTGCTTATTTTCAACGACTATTCTGCAGCCGCCTATATCCTCCATCCGGTCAAGTTTCATTCCATTTTCGCGTCGTAGTTTTGCAAGAATCGATGGCGTCCTCTTCAATCTTCTAACGACGATAGCACAACTGTCTATTTCAAATGCCTTTTTACGAAAGTATCCAAGCATTGATTGAATTGGATATTCATGAGAAGAACGCCAGTTATCGAGAACATTAAATGATTCAAAATACTTATCATAATTTAAATCATCAGCAATTTCATCGCTTATTAAGTAATCGCCTGCGCGTCTGATTACTTTCTTTGAATGTTCTAACTCAATCCAACGCAAGGCAAAGACTCCAGAACATAATGAGTGCTAACAAGTGATCATACAGACCGGGCTAACGTACATGTTTTTCCGATTGAATGTCAAGAATTCAATCTCATTGCTAGGTTTTCTAAACGGGATAATCGAAATTTTAAGAATGATAAACTGACCCGGCTAATTCCAAAAAATAAACAGCCTCATAAAAAGCCAGAAAGCATTTTAACCGTATTTCAGGTTAAAATAATGTTTTTAAATTAGTTTACACGCTTATCGATGCCTCAATACCGCCCTGTCGTTCTCTGTTTTTCCGGCCATGATCCCAGCGGCGGCGCCGGCGTGCAGGCCGACATTGAAACCCTGGTCAGCCACCGCTGCCATGCCGCCAGCATCATCACCGCGCTGACCGAACAGGACAGCCGCAATGTCAGGAAACTGTTGCCTCAAAACCCGGAAGACATCGTCAGCCAGGCGAATACGGTCCTGGACGATCTGCCCGTCAGCGCCTTCAAGATTGGCCTGATCGGACACCACGATACAGTGGATGCGATACACTCGATACTGGTCCGGCATCCTGAGATCCCGGTCATCCTGGATCCGGTGCTGGCGGCCGGCGGCGGAACCGGACTGGCCGGCGACCGGCTGATTGCCGCTATCAACGACAGGCTGCTGCCCTTAACAACCGTGTTGACTCCGAACAGTCACGAAGCCCGAAGATTAGCCGGCCTCGATGATCTTGGCCAGTGCGGACTGGCCCTGCTCGAGTCCGGCTGCAAGTATGTTCTGATCACCGGCACCCATGAAACCACGCCGTCGGTGAGCAACCAGCTCTTTCATGATAACCGCCTCTGGGAAACCTATACCTGGGAACGGCTGCCGCACAGCTACCACGGTTCCGGCTGTACCTTGGCGTCCTGCATCGCCGGCCTGATCGCGCACGGCTTGTCCCCACTTCAGGCCATCGCCGAAGCCCAGGAATTCACCTGGAATGCTTTGCATCATGGCTATCTTCCCGGTAAGGGCCAGTACAATCCGGATCGGCTGTTCTGGATGGAGTCCGAAGCATGAAATTTCCCAAGAGCGGCCTATACGCGATCACGCAAACGGAAAACAAATCGCCGGACCGGGTCGTCGCCGAAGTTGCAGCGGCCCTTCGCGGCGGCGCTGCCGTCGTGCAATACCGTGATAAAAACCCGGTCGATGCGCTGTATCTGGCCCGCGAGCTGGTCAAACTTTGCCATCGGCATGAAGTGCCGCTGCTGGTTAACGACGACATCGAACTGGCGTTGCAGTCCGGCGCCGACGGCGTCCACCTCGGCAAGGATGACGGCCATATCGTGGAAGCCAGACAGCGATTAGGCGCCGCGGCCATCATCGGCATATCCTGTTACAATTCCTTCGAACGAGCCCTGGAGGCTGAGACACACGGCGCGACCTATGCCGCGTTCGGACGCTTTTTTCCGTCCTCATCGAAACCCCTGGCCGCCCCTGCGCAACAAGAAACCCTGCGGCAGGCGAAGCGAGCACTCAACATTCCGATCGTCGCGATAGGCGGCATACTCCCCGAAAACGGTGCTCAATTGCTCGGCGCCGGCGCCGATCTGCTGGCTGTCATCGGCGGCATTTTCGACCACGAGCCGGAGGCATCGGCCCGGGCCTATCAGGCCCTGTTTGACCGATAACCCTATCGATGAAACTTTTCATAGTGCTTCTGCTTGGATTACTGATGGCCTGCGCCAATGTCGCGGAGGTCTACGAGCAGCGGTTGAGCGCCGGCAAACAGATCGCTTTTGACCGGAACAAAGGCAACTGCCTGGCCTGTCATGCGATCGATGACGGCGAGTCGCCCGGCAATATCGGCCCTCCGTTAACAGGGTTATCGCCCCGCTTCCACGATAAACGGCAGCTGCACGACCAGATCTTCGATGCGACCCGCTTCAATCCTGAAACCAGCATGCCGCCTTTCGGCAAAAACGGCATTCTCACTCCCGAGGAAATCGACGAGATCGTCGATTATCTCTGGAGTCTTCCGTAACTAATCGAACCACAGGACACTCGACATGGCCGGCAATCGTAGAGAATTCCTTAAAAAAACACTGTCGTTAAGCATTGCCTGCTATGCGTGGCTGGTTTCACCGCCGGCCCGTACCGAATGGAAAGCTGAAAACTTTACGCCGGGAAAACTCGACGACTCGTTGAAACGCCTGTTCAAGGAACAAAAAATCACCGAAACCCGGCAGATCGAAATCAAAATACCCCAGATCGCCGAGAATGGCGCGGTGGTGCCGATTACGGTCAGCAGCAGCCTCGCAGACGTGCGGGCCGTATCGATCCTGGTCGCCAAAAATCCGGTCCTGCTGGCGGCCCGATTCGAGTTGTCGCCTGATCTCGATCCATTTGTGTCGGCGCGCCTGAAAATGGCCGAAACCTCCGAGGTGATCGTGATCGCGGAAACCGGGGCAGGCTTGTACAGCGCCAGGGAACTGGTCAAAGTCACGATCGGCGGCTGCGGAGGCTGACATGTCGAGCATTAAAATCCGCAGTAAACTCATCGACGGCAAAACACAGCTCAGAACACTGATCAGCCATCCGATGGAAACCGGCCGGAACCGAGATCCCAAGACCAATAAGTTGATTCCGGCCCATTACATACAGGAACTGACGATCAGCCGCAACGGCAAAGTCATCGCGACCAGCGCCATGGGTACGAGCATCTCCAAAGACCCCTATTTCGCGTTCATGCTTAAAGGCGGCGAAGCAGGCGATACAATCACGATACAATGGACCGACAACCTGGGTAACCGGGATAGTGAAGAGCATGTGGTTAAATAAAGGCCAGGCACAAGGCGAAAGGCACAAGGTAAAAGGGTCAAAGTCTTGTAGGACACGCATCGCGTACCGTTTGCACTTTTCGCCTTTTGCCTTGCGCCTTTTGCCTCTTTTTTTAATCGCCCTGCCCTTATACGCAAATCCGCTTGAAGACCAACGGAAATTCAGAGAGCATTACCGGCAACTCTTTCCGCAATTGCGATTGCAGGACTATGCCCAAGGCGTCTACGCGATCGATCCCGTTGCCCGGGAATCCTGGCTTGCGATCGAAGAATTCCCGCCTTATGAATCGGCGATTGAGCAAGGCAAAACGTTATTCAAAACCACCTTCCCTAAAACCGGCCGCAGCTATGGCGACTGTTTTGCCAATCAAGGCGTCGCCATAGCCCAGAGGTATCCGCTTTGGGATAAGGAAAAAGGTGAAGTCGTCACATTGGCGAAAGCCCTGAACGACTGCCGTAAGAGCAACCTCGAAGCGCCTCTGGACGATGAAAAGGGCGACATCACCAAGCTTCTGGCCTACATGGCTTACACCTCGCGCGGCCAGATTATCGACATCGTTATACCGGAGGACGACCCGCGCGCGCAGGACGCCTATCGGCAGGGCAAGGATTTTTATTACAGACGGCGCGGCCAGTTGAATTTTGCCTGTGCGACCTGCCATGTGCAAAATGCCGGTAAAAAGTTGCGCTCGGAAATCCTGAGCTCGTCGCTCGGACATACCAGCGGCTGGCCGACTTATCGGTTAAAATGGGGGGAAATGGGGACGCTGCATCGGCGCTTTCGGGAATGCCTGGTGCAAATCAAGGCCAAGCCGCCGCCCGCTCAAAGTCCGGCATTGCGTAACCTGGAATTTTTTTTAACCTACATGAGCAACGGCATCCCGATTACCGGACCCAGCACCCGTAAATGATTATTTCCCAACCCAGTTGTAACGACATCCTCGAAGCCGGCCTGATTCCCGTCCAGGATGCCTTGGCGCGTATCCTGTCCGCCGTACCGGTCATAGACGACTACGAACGCCTCACCATCGAAAAAGCGCGCGGACGCACACTGGCCGAAGCGGTGACCGCGGACTTTAACGTGCCGGCGCATACCAATTCAGCCGTCGACGGCTATGCGATTCATGCCGCCGATTTGCCGGCACAAGGCACGGCGTCTTTGCATATAGCGGGCGAGGCTTATGCCGGAAAACCCTATGCTGGCGTTGTAAAACACGGGCAATGCCTGCGCATCATGACCGGCGCGATCATGCCCGAAGAACTGGATACCGTCATCATGCAGGAACAGGCCGAGCGCCACGGCAACGCGATCATGATAGACAGCCGGCATAAAAAAGGCCAGAACGTTCGCAAGGCAGGCGAGGATCTGAAACAAGGTGAAACCGTGCTGCAGCCGGGAAAATTGCTGACCCCGCCCGACATCGGCCTGATCGCATCCCTGGGCATTGCCGAAATCAACGTCAGCCGCAAGCTCAGAATAGCGATCGCATCCACCGGTAACGAAGTATTCGCTCTAGGATCGACCCGTAGCGCCAGCGGACTCTATGACAGCAACCGTTACAGCCTGTTGGCCGCTCTCGACCGGCCGGATATCGAAACCATCAATCTCGGTATTATCGGGGACAATCCCGAGGCGCTACTAAGCCGTTTCGAACAAGCCTCAGGCTATGCCGATGCCATCCTATCCACCGGCGGCGTTTCAGTTGGCGAAGCCGACTACACCAAAACCGCATTGCAGGCCTCCGGCAATATTGCCTTCTGGAAAGTCGCGATCAAACCCGGAAGACCGCTGGCTTTCGGCAACCTCAACAATGCCGTATTCTTCGGACTGCCGGGCAATCCCGTCGCCGTGATGGTCACGTTCTATCTGTTCGTTCTGCCCGCGCTCGAAAAAATGCTCGGCATCACCAACAAACCCATCGCGCCGGTATTCCAGGCCAGAACCACCGAAGACCTGCGTAAAAAACCGGGCCGAACCGAAGTGCCGCGCGGCATCATCGAACAGGATGAAAACCGTCAGTGGCTCGTTAAAACCACAGGCAAACAGGGATCTGGCATTCTGAGTTCAATGAGCCAGGCCAATGCATTTATCATACTGGAACATGACAGAGCTGATGTTAAGTCCGGCGAATGGGTTTGGGTACAGCCGTTTGCGGGGCTGTTTTAAACTTGCCGACGCTGGGCAGAAGTAGCTGTTACCATTATCCGCCTTCTCCATGCATGCTGCTGAAGTAAAATCCATTACATAATCGGTGGATAAGAGAAGCCCCATCAACTTCCGATGACACAGATCGAATGTTTGGCGGATAAACGGCTATCTAACGAGAATACCCTGTTCATCAATTAGGGCTGTATAATGGACCATCAACTATTTTTGCCACTCATTCAGGACACTTTCCGGCCAGCATAATGAATAACCAGCCATTCATATTCGACCAGATTCATATCGAAGTGGCGCGTAATGCTTCAGATGACTTTAACTTGTTTCATGACAAGCATAAATGGCTGCAGATCACTCACAATCCGTTTAAAGGCCCTATCGTACTGGGCTATCAACTCAATACCCTGATCGAGTATCAAATGCGCCTGTACAGAGAGGCTCATCATGAAATGAGGGTCATTGCCGAAAACAATCTGCGTTTCAGCAATTACCAGATCACCTTTGTGAATGCCGTTCGTCCCCGCATTCCTGTCTATCTGGAAATTAAAAAGACATTGATCAATACCATTCCCACCCTGACGCTTACCAATCGCATTGCCATGAAGTCCGATGGCAAAACGGTATTGCTGGGTTATAAAAAGGAAACCCCATCGCCGCTCTTTTTGGCCGAAACCGATCTTGGCGGTCTTCCCGACCTTAACGAAATTCCGGACCGTACTGTTGTTCCTGACACGGATTATTTTCTAAAACGCAAATATATGAATAACGGTTCCGCTAAAAACTTTCTGTCCGGGTCTTTAGCCGAGCAATCCGATTATTTTGATGAGTTGGCCAACGTTGCCCACTACCCTGAAATATTTCCCTGCAGTCTGACCTCCGGAGCCTTACTGGAAAAAGCGCAATTGGAAAATCATGACTTCAAGCTCAACCCGATGGTTTATACCTCTCATGAAATTTCGGTAGACCGGCTTTATTTAAACTGGCTTAGAAGCAACGACACACTGCATATTCTGGTCAAACAACTTCCGGAATCGAAAAAAAACACGTTAAATAGGACCAATATCATGCTAAGAACTTATCAATGTTACGGCCTGTTGCAGAATAATGAAGTTTTATTCAGAATGACGATGAACCTTGTGCCGTTAAGAGAAATACTTAAAAACCTTAAGCATAAATGAAATAAGGGTTTAACGGGATTCAATGAAATACAACAAACCCTTAAATAATAAGCATTACATGGGTTTTTATTGTTCAACTAAGTACAGCAAGATTTATTGACATACCACTATTCATGGGGGTATAAATACGGGTACATTCAAATTCTCTAAAGGAGATACCCCCATGGCACTATCCGATACCACCATTAAGAACATCAAACCACGCACAGACAAGCCTTACAAGGTGTCCGATGAAAAAGGTATGTTCTTATTGGTCCACACCAATGGCTCAAAATACTTCAGGCTTAAATATCGATTTGATGGGAAGGAAAAAGTTTTGGCGCTTGGCGTTTATCCTGATACCAGCTTGAAGCAAGCCAGAGAAAAACGCGATACAGCACGAAAACAAATAGCTGACGGTATCGACCCCGGCGAAACCAGAAAAGCCGCCAAAATAGCCAAATCTAATAGATTCGAGCAGATATGCAGAGACTGGTTAAAATCAACGGTTCACATCACAAAAGAGATTACCCACCACAATAAAACCCGGCGTTTTGAACGGCATGTATTTCCTATTATTGGCAGCATGGCTATCAATGAAATTAAGCCTAGCCACATAACGGATTTGATTAAGCCAATAATCGCCAAAAAAGAGCTTGAAGTTGCGCACCGGGTACGCGCAGAAATCAGCGCGGTATTTAGCTATGCAATAGCTCACAACTTCACTGACTATGACCCAGCGCAAACAGTAGCGAAACAGTTGCCACCAAAGAAAATAAAGCACAGGGCGGCACTGACAGAACCAAAGGAAGTAGGAAAATTATTAAGGGATATTGCCGGCTATCATGGTTCGTTTGTTGTACAGTGCGCTTTCAGGTTATCCCCGCTACTATTTCAGCGTCCTGGCGAAATACGCGCTATGGAATGGAAAGATATTGAATTAGGCGCTAAGGAATGGCGGTATCTGGTTACTAAAACCGAAGTCATGCACATTGTCCCTTTATCAACTCAAGCAATTGCCATACTTGAAGAATTGAAACCTGTTACAGGCAATGGTCGTTATGTTTTTCCAAGTAGAGATAGTGACAGCAAACCGATGTCCAGTTGTACGATCAAGACAGCCCTTAGAGCATTAGGCTATGACAGTGATGTGATGACACCCCACGGATTCAGAACAACAGCATCAACACTATTAAATGAACAGGGATGGTCCCCCGATGCAATAGAGCGGCAATTGTGCCACATGCCCAGGGATCAAGTTAGAGCGGCTTACAACCGGGCGCAATACCTGGATGAACGGCGGCGCATGATGCAGCAATGGGCTGATTATCTGGACGGCTTAAAGAATGGCGCTGATATTGTGCCGATTAGAAAGATTGGTTAAATCTGATCGTTACACCCTTGCTAATTCTGATTTGATATAATTGATTTTAACCGGATAGCTCGACGGAGCAACAAGGCGGAGTCATTACCCGCTTTCCGGTTAATTCCTTTCGTAATGATTGCACTTGAATGGAGTGTTGCAGATGATTAAATTACGCGACCTATACAGTATAAAAAAAACAAAGGAAAGCGATACTATTAATGATTTTCTTGATCGATCGATCATTAACAAATACCTTGCAGACCATGATCCAGCCGAAATCGAATCTTTGTTGAGAAGCAAAGACTCGCTATCGCCAACAATGCGAAACTTTATTGCTGACGTACTAACAGGAAAAGTTAAGCGAAAGAAGCCATCAACTTTATCGCGTGACTTTGAAATTTATTGCAGAATAAAGGACTTGCGGGATGAATATAACTTAACAAGCAGCACCAGCAATCCTTGTGCAGCGTCGATTGCAGCGGAAGAGTTTGGACTTGAAGATGAAGCGATTATTAAGGCTTATCAGAGAGTCGATAAAGAGATAAAAGATGATGCAGACGATTAGTTAGAACTTTATGGAAAATACTACCCTGGCATTTTCCATGGAGCACAGAAAAATATGTGAATAATAGTTAACTATGTTCATTAAGCACTATAGGAGTGCAAAGCATGGTTACACAAATTCATCAAATACCAGAAACTGGATTCTTACGCTTACCGCAAATCATTGGTAACAGCAAAACCCACACCCCAGCACTATTGCCGATTGGCAGAACAACATTCCTTAATGGCGTTAAGTCCGGTAGATACCCCAAGCCTGTAAAGCTTGGCGTTAGATCGGTCGCTTGGCGGGTTGAGGACATACGCGCATTGATTGAAAATCTGGGGGCGTAATCATGGAAAGAACAAGCACCACCCCGGCCGTCAACCGGGGCAGCAAATACGAAATACAGCAAGGACATTATACCAATGTTGTAGATCAATTCAAAAACGCCATGATGGATGCTGGCATTGCGCCACCTGATAACATTATCGGCGATGGGCGATTACATCGTTTTAAGATAGACGGCAAGCTTAACGGAGCTTATGTTCTGCACCTGGACGGCAGGCCGGCAGGCTACTTTCAGGACTTTAAACAAGGAATCAAACTAACCTGGAAGCAGTCTGGGAAATTCATCCCATTATCCGAGTTTCAACGGCAAGCATTAGCCGAACAACGCCAACGCGAACAGGCTGAACGCAAAGCCGAGGAAGCCGCCAAGCATAAAGCAGCAGCAAGCAAGGCCGCTTATATCTGGAATAACGCCAAGCCAGCACCGGCAAACCATCCTTATCTGTTAAAGAAGCGTATCGGCACACATGGCGCGTGTCTAGGCCGTGACAATACACTGGTTTTACCTTTATTTAACGCAAGCCGTGAACTGGTAAACCTGCAATTCATTAGTGAAACAGGCGGCAAAAGGTTTCTATCTGGCGGAAAGATTAAAGGCTGTTTCGTGGGGATCGGCATGTCTGCCAGTGAAGCGGCTGAGCCGGGCCGGATTTTGATTTGCGAAGGTTTCGCTACTGGCGCAAGCCTGCATGAGTGGTTCCAGCAGCCTGTTATTGTGGCGTTCAACGCTGGAAATCTTGAATTAGTCGCCAAACGGATCAGGGCGTTATACCCGAGCCATGAGTTGATTATATGCGGGGACAATGACGAATCCGGCACCGGCCAGAAAGCAGCGCGGGAAGCGGCTTTGGCTATTGGCGGAAAGTACATCATACCGCCAATAGTGGGAACTGATTTTAACGACGCCATTAATACTTGGCGGGATGCGGCGAGCATGGAGGCAAGAGCATGAATCAAAATCAACTGAGCC